>CAYLXF010000016.1:0-17432 GCA_964387925.1 uncultured Phycisphaeraceae bacterium | reverse complement strand
GGGTGTAGTTCAGTGGTAGAACGTCAGCTTCCCAAGCTGAATGTCGTCGGTTCGATCCCGATCACCCGCTCTTCATCGGCGCTGTCCGGCGCCGATAACGCCCCGCTCGGGCGACGCACCAACGGCGTGAAGAGCACACAAACGCCCCGCGGGAGTGACTACCCGCGGGCGTCTGCACATCGAGGCCCGATCTGATACGGTGCCTCCGCCGGGAGTAGTCACCCGGCGCGTCGATCGCCGCCGGGGCACAGCCATCGACGCTCGTTGGAGCCCCCCGGACATCCCGACATGATGTACGCCAAGAACCGTCGCGAGCGCGAGCGCTCGCGCTGTCGCATCGACTCGCTCATCGCCCAGTACCTCGCCTGGTCCGAGCTCCACTACGAATCGCGCGAGCCGGCCAACCATCGCTGCGCCCTCGCTCGCCTGGCCATGGCCGGGAAGTACCTGGACATAGCGACCTGGTACCACGCCCTCCGCCTGCTCGCCACCGATGAGCTGAGCGCCAGCTACAAGCGCGGATGCCACCGCCGATGGCTCGCCATGGTCGCATGGGCCGTCGAGCACGAACTGCTCGATGCTGGCACGCTCCAACGCCTGAAGCAGATCCGCTTCAATCCTCGACCTCGCCCCGAGGAACGCGTGATCACCATCGACACCAACTGGTGCGAGCACTTCCGCGAAAGCCCTGCTCGCGACCATCATCGCCGAGGCATGGCCGCACGGTTCACACTGGGAAGCACGACTCGGCTACCCCGTCCTCGAGGAGCGACTCAGCATCAAACGCAACACGATCAGACGCGCGTGCCGCGAGCTCGAGCTCGCTCGCCTGGTCCGATACGCACCAGGCCACGGCCACCGACTCAGCGTCTACCGACTCGCCCAGGTGCAGGGCGCCGATGATGCGTCCCCTAATCAGAGGGGCCACCCACGACCCCTGATACAAGATATCAAGATATCTTACAACCGCAGCGTGATCCGAAATCGAGGCGATCGACACCACCAACATCAAAGGTGCTCGGGCATCCTGCCCTCGACGCTCGGCGAAGGTCGTGCCGTCGGGTTCGGCCTCCTGCCTCTCCCTCCGTCACGCCCTTCGCTCTCGCTCTTGGTGCTCCGTCGGCTGCGCCTCCGGGCGGCGTGCTCGCCCGCCCGCGGCTGGCGGGCTGCGCAGCCCCCGCCCCGCCACCTCCTGCGGCGGCCCCGACCACCCGCTCCGCCCGGCCATGAACGAGAAGGCGTTGAGCAGATCCTTCTCGGACTTGGGCAGCCCGTCGCCGCCTCCGAGCACCAGCTCGCACAACACCGCGCTCGCCCCCAACGCGTCATAGCAGGCGGCGATCACCTCAAGGCGACCATCCGACGGCTGTTCCGCGTGCGGCCAGAACACCCACAGAAAACAATGCTCCATCGACCTGGCGTGCGCGATCATCTCATCCATCTGTGAGATCAGCCCCGCCTCCCGCTCCGGCTCGTCCTATGCCCCCCTGCGGAGGATGTGCAACCGGCACGATTCGGCCTTGAGACGGCAACGCCGGGCCATCAGCGCCAGGTCGATCTCCCGCAACGGGCCGTCCCGCCTGGACAATGTGAGCGGATCTTCGGGCTCGCCACGCGGCCCCGGAGAATTGCCGCGCATCCCCGTGTCGGCCACCTCGACGACCGCCATCGCGCCGCCAATCTCAAGAGGGACGCTCCGCACGCGAGCGGGAGGACCTTGCGAACCCGTCGCGTCCGAGCCCATCAGATCGGCGCTCCCCGCCTCTTGGACGCCCGCCTCGTCGGCGCCCTCACCTTGCTCGATCCGCTCGGCCTCGAGCAGAACCATCTCGGCCAGCTCACACGCCAGGCGGCGCAGCGACGGCGAACGCCCCAAGTGCTCTCGCACCACGAGCCGGATCGCTTCTGATAACCGATCGGCGGGATCTCTCATGGGCGTCTCCGAACACACCCCATCCATGGTAGGCGAGCGGGCTTTCTGGCCGTGCGTTTCTCTCCCGCCGGATAGCGCTCAACCCGAGCCGCCCTCTTTCCTCACAATTCCCAGCGGCGCCCGCTTGGGCTCCCCGTCGCGGCGCGGATAATCCCGGGGCGTCTTGCGCTGCTTCTCCAGCACCACGATCTTCCCCGTCTTCGTGTCGACCGTCCCCGCGTGGGCCGCGTGGAGCATGTACAGCCCCTGCTTGGCCTCGGCCAGCTCCTCCTGGGCCCGCTGACCCTTGGTCATCAGCACCAGGCCGCCCACCTTGACCAAAGGCACCGTGAGCTCCGCCAGCATCGCCACGGGCCCCACCCCCCGCGCCAGGGCGATGTCGTACGACTCGCGGTGCGCGTCGACGCGTCCCTGCGCCGCCTTCTCGCCCCGGTCCTGCCCCAGCTGCTCGGCCCGGGCGTTGATCACCCGCGCGTTGCCCAGACCCAAAGCCAGGATCACCTCATCAAGGTACGCGCACTTCTTGGCCGTGGCGTCCACGAGCGTGAACTTCAACTCCCGCATCACGATCGCCAAAGGCGCCCCGGGGAGCCCCCCGCCGCTGCCGATGTCAATGACCGTCGATTCGGGCTCCAGCTCGGCCAGCAGCGGGACCAGGGTGAGCGCATCAAAGATATGCCGGTCCCACGCCTCGCCCTCGTCTCGGATCGCCGTCAGGTTCATCCGCGTGTTGGCGCGCAGCAGCATCGCCAGAAACCGCCCCAGGCGCTCCACATCATCGCCCTCAAACACGATCCCCAGCTCGCCGCACTTCTCCACCCACCCATCGGGGGGGGGCAGAGGCGAGCACGACGCCAGATCCAGCCCGACCGGGGCGCGATCCGCCAGCGGCTCGGCGCCCTCAGCGGGTGAACGCCCGCCCGGAGAAGCCGACCGATCGCCCGTAGGGCTTGCTGGGTTTGAGGAGGTCCGGTCCGTCATCATCATCAGCGTATTCAAATGAACTGCGATAGGGCGGCTTGGGACGATGAAATGCGACATTCACCACCAATCCCGTCATCAGCCAGCAGGTGATCAGACTCGAGCCGCCGGCGCTCAGGAACGGCAGCGTGATCCCGATGATGGGCATCACGCCCAGATTCATCCCCACATTGATCACCACCTGCGTGGCGATAAACGCCGGGATCCCCACCGCGATCAACCGCCCCATCGGTTCGCGGCAGCCGGCCGCCACGACCAGCGCCCCCACCACCCACATCGCGTAGACCCCCAGCAGCGCCACGCCCCCCAGCATCCCGAACCGGGCGACGACCACGGCGAAGATCATGTCGTTCTCGCGCTCAGGCAAGGCGTTGTACCGCACCATCGCCCGGGCCGTCTCTTCGGGCATCCCCGTCAGCCGACCCGCGCCGATGAGCATCTGCGCCCGCGACGACTGGAAGTTGATGTCGAAGTTGGTCGACTCGTCGCCCTGGAACTGC
Source organism: uncultured Phycisphaeraceae bacterium (assembly GCA_964387925.1). GTDB lineage: Bacteria > Planctomycetota > Phycisphaerae > Phycisphaerales > UBA1924 > UBA1924. The sequence continues at coordinate 14,018 of CAYLXF010000016.1, read as the reverse complement.
TTGATGATCCCCACGATCCGGTCCTTCTGGTGGGGCTCGAGCACGGGGTACACCGCCGGCGCCGCCATGGCCGCCAGGACCACAATCAGCGTCAGATGGCGCAGACGCGCCCCGGCCGCGATCAGCATCGCGAACAATGCCGGCACGAACAGCGACGCCGTCCCCAGGTCCGGCTGGACCGTGACCAGCATCACCGGCGCCGCCGCGATGATCCCCGGCACAATCAGCCCCCGAAACCGGCGGTGCTGGGTGCGGAACCGCATGTACTGGGCCACCGCCAGCACGAACGCGATCTTCGTGATCTCGCTGGGCTGGAAATCGGTGAACCCCAGGTTGATCCACGATCGCGCCCCGTTGCGGGGCGTCACGATGCTGCGGGGAATCCCCGGGACCAGCAGGAACACCAGCAGCCCCAGGCACACGAAGAACATCAGCCACGCCAGCGCCGTCACCAGCTTGTAATGCGGCAGCGCGATCACCAGGCACGCCACCAGCCCCGCGCCCATGAAGATCAACTGCTTGATCGCCGTCGTCGAAAGCTCGGTGAGGCCCGGGTCGAACGCCGTGTTCACCCCCAAATCGATCGCGTACACCCCGATCAGCGACAGCAGCCCCGAGGCGATCACCGTCACCCACCCCCAGTTCATCGGCTTGACTACCCGCGTCATGGGCTCGTGCGAGCGCCCCCCGCCCTTGATCAGGCGCGCCAACCCGTTGGTGACCGCGGCGCTGCTCATGGCTCCCCGTCCCCCACCACCGTGTCCGCCCCCACATACGCCCCACCGGGCACGCCGGCGTTCTTGGGCAGATAGCCCTCCTCGATCAGCGCATGGATGATCTGGTTGTTGATCGGCCCCGAGACGCGCCCGCCCGATCCCGCGTAGTCCACGATCACCGCGATCGCGTACCGGGGGCTTTCCCCCTCGGGCCCCACCATCGTCACAAACCACGAATGGTCGCCCTTGCGCACGACCTCGGGCTCCGCCGGCCCGTTGCCCTCGCTCGTCCTGTCGGGGTCGTACACCAGCGCCGGGGCCGTCGCCGTGCCCGTCTTGCCCCAGACCCGGACACCCGGCGCGTTGAAGATCGGCACCGCTTCGCTGCCCAGCTCGTCATAACGGATCGCCCGACCCGTCCCGTAGCGCACATTGCTCACCACCTCGTGCAGCCCCGCCAGCGCGTCGCGCACGGCCCACGACGGGATCCCGATATCCTCGACCTCGGGCGCCCGCCCGTCATCCACCAGCCGCGGAGCGATCCGATACCCCTGGCGGGCGATCGTCGCGAACGCGTCCGCCGCGTGCAGCGGCGTCCAGGTGATGGGCCCCTGCCCGATCCCCATCAGCGTCGCGTCGTCGAGGTTCAGGTCGCTCCCGTCGTTGGGCCCATGCAGCGACCCCACCGACCCCGGCCACTCGTCGCCAACCCCCAGCTCGTACGGTGTCCCCACCCCGTAATCGCGGTACGCCGCGGCGATCTGCTCGGGGCCCATGCGCCGCCCCAGCGTGAAGAAGAACACATTGCTCGACACCATCAGCGCCTCGACATCGTCTGGGTCATGCCCCAGCTGGTCCTTGTGCGTCACGCCCGGGTTCTGCTTGTAGATCCACGACCGGAACTTGTTGGGCTGGCCCGGCAGCAGGTACCCCGTCGCCTCGATCCGCTCGCCCTGGTGATAGAACCCCCGCTTGGCGGCCTCGGTAAGCATCGCCGCCTTGGCCACCGAGCCCGGCGGGTAGGGCTTGGCGATCGCCTTGTTCACCCACGGCGAGTGGATCGCGTTGTATCTCCGGTACTGCTCGTCGCCCTCGACCCCCAGCTTGCTCCAGTCCCCGTCGCCGGGGGGCACCGGCGTCGACACCATCGCCAGGATGTCACCGGTCGCGATCTCCAGCACGATCGCCCCCGCGTCCAGCTCCGTCCCCAAGGGCGTGTACAGCGGCTCCTCGTTGTGGTGCCACGGCTGAACCCGCGTCAGCCCCAGGCGGGGGTCAAGGATTGCCCGGATCCGCGCCTGGAGCATGATGTCCAGCGTCAGACGCAGGTCCAGGCCCGGCGTGGAGGAGGTCTCGCTGACCTCGCCCGTCTGCAGGTTCTCGACGCTCACCCCCCGCAAGCCGCGCAGGTGGTCCTCAAACGATCGCTCCAGCCCCGACCGCCCGATCCGGTCGCCATGGAAGTACCGCCCCCGATCGGTGCCCTTCTCGGTCTGGGCACGCGCCCGCAGCTCCGCGTCGTCGCGCAGCGCCTGCGCCCGCCTCGCCACATCCTCGGCCTGCAGCCCCTCACGCATGTTCCCAATGATCATGCTCCCCACATCGTGCTCCTCGAGCACCACGAACCCGTCGCCCCGCAAGGGCGGCGGGAAGCTCGATCGGTCGATCCGGACCTGGATCGTGCCGTACGGCTCGATGCGGCGGGTCGCGTCGATCACCGACAGGCCCGGCAGCACCGGCGCCTGCAGGGCGCTCAGCTCCGCCGCGCTGAGCTGGCCGCCGTCCTCCCGAGTCACCAGCGGCGCCATGCGGCTCGTCTCGCGGAGCACCTTGAACCCCAGGTCGTCGCTCACATCGGCCACCAGCGTGTGCGCGCTCACCTCCTCGGCGATCGGCTGGGCCGCGATCCGCTCGATCCGCTCCAGGTCCGACGCGTCGGGCACATACCCCCGCCGTTCGTGCTTCTCGATCTCCCGCTCGCGCGTCCGGCGCGAGTACTCCGCCTTCATCCCCCCCACGCGCCCAAGGATCTCGGCCCGGCGCTCCATCAGCTCGCCCATCGGGGTCCCGGTGACGCTCGAAATGTACTCGAACATCGCGTCGACCCGCCGGCGCATGGCCGCCTCGAACCCGTCAATGATGGATTCCTGCTGATCCTCCCCCAGCTCGTCCCAGACATCGGGGTTGGTCCGGCGCGCCAGGCGCGTGGCGTAGGTCCGCATGTCGATGCCGTGGAGCCCCCCCGAACGGTCCGCGTACACCCACTGCCCCGCCAGGATGCGATAATCCACCGCGATGTCGTACGACGCCCGATCGGTGGCCAGCACCCGCCCCTTCCGGTCGTAGATCGTCCCGCGGACCGTGGGCAGCCAGGTCTCGGTCACCAGTCGCTGGGCCGCCTGCGCCCGGTACTCCTCCCCGAGCACGCTGGTCATCCACGCCAGGCGCGCCCCCAGCAGCGAGAAGGCGAAGAGCACCAGCACCGCCAGCAGCAGCACCCGCCGGTGGAACATGCTCGGGATGTATCGTGAGATTTGCGGCATGGAGAATCGGGTCGGGGATCGCCCGGGAGGTCTGCACCCCTGTTAGATCGGCCCTGTGCGACGGAAGCGATAATATTCAGGCGATCTCAACCCCGCGCGCCGTCCCATGCCCGTCAAGCCCGCTCAGCGTTCACTCTTATCCCGCGAAAGCTCCGCGTACGCATTATGCGAGTGGATCGACTCGTAGTTCTCGCTGCTGATGTCGTACTGCACCACCCGCTCGTCCCCATCGAGCCGCACCGCCAGGTCGCGGATGATGTCCTCGACGAACTTGGGGTTCTCGTAGGCCCTCTCGGTGACGAACTTCTCGTCGGGGCGCTTGAGCACCGCGTACACCGGGTGCGACGCCGACGCCTCGAGGTGCTCGACCAGGTCCTCGATCCACATCGTCGAGTTCACCCGCACCGCCGCCTCGATGCGGCAGCGCTGGTTGTGCGCCCCGTAGTCGCTGATCTCCTTGGAGCAGGGGCACAGACTCGTGGCCGGGGCGGCGACCTTGATCACGAAATCGTCGGTGCAGTTGGCCGTGCACTCGAAGGTCACCTCGTAGTTCATCAGCCCGCTCATCCCAGTCACAGGGGCGGGCTTGGCGATGAAATAGGTGAAGCTGGCTTCGAAGTGGGCCTCGCGGGCGTTGAGCCGCTCCTTGATCTTGTGCGCGATCGACGGGATCTCCGCGGGCGTGAACGCCTGGGACTCGTGCTCGTTGAGCACCTCCAGGAAACGCGACATGTGCGTGCCCTTCTTCTCCTTGGGCAGCGCCACATACATGTTGATCCGGGCGACCGTGGCCTGCTCCCCGCCCTCCCTGGTGGCCAGACGCATGGGGTAGACGACATCCTTGACGCCGACCTTGTCGATCGCGACATTGCGGTCGTCCGCCGAGGATTGGACATCGGGCATGGCTTTTCCGGGGTTGGATCCGTCGGGACTGATCTCGTTGATGGTCATGCTGGTGCTCGCGGGTGCTGGATGGATCGCCTGCCGGGCGCCGCGAAGCGGGGCTCGCCGTGCAGGCAAACAGGAATCATCATAGGGACCGCGCCACCCGAACAACCGGCCCCCCGCGCCAACTATTTCCCCCGCGCAACGCGTCAGAAGCGGCGAACCGCGATCACGCCCCGGCCGCCGAGCCCGCGCCCACCGCCTGGGCCGAGGAGTGCTCCACCCACGAGTGTCCAACGGGCACGCCCAGAAGCGCCCCCATCACCCACGCGCCCGGCGACACGATCAGGTACCCGGGCAGGTCCCCCGCGATCACCAGCGCATGCAGCCCCCCCGCCCCCGGACGAACCAGCCCGATCAGCGGCCCCAGCACCGCACACAGCATCACCCCCAGCATGATCGGCGCGAACGGGACCGGGACATGCCCGCCCTCTTCGTTCTTGATCGACCCCGCCGCCATCGCCCCCGCCACCCCCGCCAGGATCCCCGCGCCGAATCCGACGCCAACCGACTGGCCCGCCAGATCGGTCTGCCCGAACAGGATCGCCACCGCCATCGCCGCGACCACGCTGGCCCCCAGCGCCGCGAGACCGCCCGCGCTCCCCAGCGCCGCGCGCAGCTCCGATGGCCCGAACCGCGACACCTCGTCGCCGTGCCCGCGGCGCGTCCCCGCGCCGCGCAGCAGCGCCCCGGCCGCCAGCACCGCCACGCCCAGGGCCGCCCCCTCGGCCGCCTGCAGCACCAGCACCGAGCCCGTATGGTGATACCGGTACACCTCGCCCAGCCGCCCCGAGGTCCACGCGACCCAGCCCAGCACAAACGCCATGTTCAGGATCCCCTCGCGCCGATCGACGCCGCGCCCGAAGACCACCCCGGTGAGCAGCACCAGCGCCGCCGCCGCCAAAAGGCACACCAGCCCCATTCCCACCGACGCGCCGGTGAGCATGGTCGTCTGGTGCGACCCGTCCACCGCCAGCACCCGATGGGAGATTCCCGCGGCGCTCGGACCGATGACGCACAGCGCCAGAGCGCGGGCGACCCATTGTTTGGCGAGATGCAGCATGACCCTATCATCGGCTCAAAACCGCGCCGGGGCAACCGGGTTCGTGTACCATGGCCTCCGGACCCGTCTCACGCGGTCCTGTCCACCCGTGGAGCCCCGCCATGAGCAATGAGAAGACCACGAGCCACCGCCCCGCGATGCGCGAGCCAGCCGTCCTGCTGGGCGATCTCACCGACGATCTCCTCTGGCCCAGAATCCTGCGCGCCCCGGCGCTGGCGCTCTCGCCCTCGCGACTGATCACCGGGACCGTCTGCGCCTTCCTGCTGGCGCTGCTGCTGGAGATCGTCGAGCTCTTCCGACCCGCGGCTGAAACGGCCGCTCCCGTGCCCGGGCTCGCCGATGTCCCCGCTGGCCCCTACGCCGAACTCATGCTCGTGGGCGATCGGCTCAGTCTGATCGTCTCACGAATCTACGAGGCCATCGTCGCCCTCGACGCCACGGCCCTGGCCCGCGCCGTCGGCTACGCCGCCGTCACCATCCGCGACACCGTCATGCAATCCCCGATCATCTCCCTGCTGGTGGGCATCCCGCTGATCGCGGTCCTGGCCCTAGCCGGCGGCGCCATCGCCCGCTCGGCCGCCATCGAGTTCGCCCAGGGCCGCTTCGCCTCGCGCGACGACACCCTGGGATTCACCCTCCGACGCGCGCGCCAGTTCGTTGGCGCGGTGATCCTGCCCATCATCTTCAGCGCCCTGGTCTTCCTGCTCATCGCCGTGGGCGGGCTGCTGCTCAGCGTCCCCGTGCTCGATGTCGCCGGGGCGATCCTCTACGCCGCCGCCCTGGTGCTGGGCGTCATCGCGGCCATCGTGCTCATGCTGCATGTGCTGGCCCTGCCGATCATCGTCCCGGCGCTGGCCGTCGAGAGCACCGACGCCTTCGACGCCATCCAGCGCTCCTACGCATATGTCGTGGGCCGCCCCCTGCGCTACCTGCTCTACGCCGCGATCCTGATCCTCCTGGGCGTCCTCTCGGCGGCCGTCTTCGCCCTGGTGGCCCATACCTCGATCTCCATGACCGACTGGGCCGCCGACTTCTTCTCCAACGACGCGGCCCACAGGGCCCTCACGGGCGACGGTGAGATGGGCGCGACCAAGAGCGTCGCCCACGCCATCATCAACATCTGGCGCACCGTCATCGAGCTGCTCACCGCCGGCTACATCATCTCGCTCTTCTTCACCAGCGCCACCCTGCTCTACCTCGTCGTCCGGCGCGTCTGCGACGGCCAGGACATCACCGAGATCTGGGAGCCGGTCAACAGCTGATCCCCCGACGCAGCGCCCGCTCAATCCCCCAGCCGCGACGCATCCAGCCCCAGCGACCAAGGATCGATCGGGGCGCGGTCCGCGTCCAGCGCCAGCGCCTCCTCGATCGTGAAAGCCCCCACCCGGGTGCGCCGCAGCGCCGTGAGCATCCCCCCAGCCCCCACCTCGGCTCCGATGTCACGCCCCAGCGAGCGGATGTAGGTACCCTTGCCGCATGTGATGTCGAGCCTGAGCATGGGCCATGCGTACTCGATGATCTCGATGGCGTCGATCCGCACCGGCCGTGGCGTCAGCTCGACCGCCTCGCCCCGGCGCGCCATCGCGTAGGCGCGTCTCCCGTCCACCTTGATCGCCGAGTAGATCGGCGGCCTCTGCATCATGCCGCCCGTCCACTTCGCGCAGGCCCGTTCGATCGCCTCGCGCGTGGGGATCTCGGCCGGCTGGGCGGCGGTCTTCTCGCCCTCAAGATCGTCCGTGCTCGACACGCACGAGAGGTCGATCGTCGTCTCGTACCGCTTCGCCCCCGCCATGACCTGTTCGCAGCGCTTGGTCGCCCGGCCGACCAGCACCACCAGCACGCCCGTGGCCAGGGGATCCAGCGTGCCCCCGTGCCCGACCTTGACGCGCTTGGGCGCCCCGCCCGCTCGCAGCCGGCCCCGGATCACCGCGCACACCTGCATCGACGACATCCCGATGGGCTTGTCGATCACCATCAGCCCCTCGATGGGGCGCTGCGTGTGGGCCTCGGGAACAGCATGCATGGACGACTCTATCCGCTCAAAACCCGGCGTCGGGCAAAAACCGCACCGCCCGAAACACTCGGGCGGCGCGGCGCAGGAAATGGGGTGATCCGGAATCAAGGTTCATCGGGCCGGGCATGAACTCGGCTGCCCGGCCCGGGGCGCGCCCAGAGAGGGAAACAAACGCGCCACCGGTTGTGCCATCTGCTATCCTCGGTACGACGCGGGTCCCTCACGCGTTCACCAAAAATATACCCTTCTGTTTATGCCGCTGAACCGCCCGAAAACTGCAGATTCCTTTCCCCTTTGTTCGATTCTGAGCAGAACTGCCCATACTGCCCGGTCTATTCTTCTCTGAGTCCACTCCATGCCCACATCGAAAAAACAAATGCTCCTCCAATGCGCCCGCAGGCTCTTTGAGACCGAGGGCTTCCACACCACGGGCATCGACCGGATCCTTGACGAGGCCGGCGTCGCCAAGATGACCCTCTACAACAACTTCGGCTCCAAGGATCAGCTCATCGTCGCCGTCCTCGACGACGCCAGCCGCGACATGATCGGTCGCCTCACCCAGTCCGTCGCACCCCTCGAAGACCCGTACGACCGGATTCTGGGCGTCTTCGACGCCCTGGCGGCGTGGTACAGCCAGCCCGAGTTCTGCGGCTGCATATTCCAGGCCGCCGACGCCGAGTTCCCCGACCCGGCCTCTCCGCCCTCCCAGGCCGCCCGCGCCCACCTGCTGCGCCTGGGCTCGATGTTCGAATCCCTGTGCCGGCAGGCCGAGCTCCCCGACGCCCCCACCCTCGCCAGCATGCTCTCCCTGCTGGCCAGCGGCGCCAACTGTGCGGCCCGGCAGATCCGCACCCGCGCCCCCGCCGACCACGCGCGGCAGATCGCCGAGATCCTGCTCGAAAGGGCATGTTCTCGGGGGTTTTCAACTGCCCGACCCATCGCCCGCCCTGACCAACTGAGCACTTTTCTCATGGGTTAGGAATAGAACGATTGGTCTAGTGGTTGAGCGTGGTGTCCGTCAGTTCCCGAAATCCGAGGAGACCACCCATGGCCACACAGACCGTCATCCAGATCAACGACACCAACTTCGATGAGCTCATCGGTTCCGACACGCCGACCTTGGTCGACTTCTGGGCCCCGTGGTGCGGCCCGTGCCGGGCGCTGGCCCCCACCATCGACAAGCTCGCCGACACCCTGGGCGACAAGGCGAGCGTAGGCAAGCTCAACATTGACGATCACCCACAACTGGCCTCTCGCTACGGCGTGGCGTCGATCCCCACCGTGATCGTCTTCCACAAGGGCGAGATCAAGCACAAGTTCATCGGGCTCCGCCCGTACGAAGAGTACGCCCGAGCGCTGGGCGTCTGATCCCCGCCGATTCCCCAAGCCCCTCTCAAACCCGGCCCCGTGCCGGGTTTTTTCGCGCTTTGCTTGGCGGTGACGATCGCCCCTCCACCGCCGTTTGCTTACGCTATGACTCGATGACGCTCAGACTGGTCCATCCCGAAGATCAAGACACCGTCGCGGAGGCGAAGCCGGGCACGAAATCCGGGCCCAAAACGCCAACCAAAGGCGGAAAAGACCCCTGGGACACCCCGGCCATGCGCCAGTGGACCGCGATCAAGAAGCAGCATCCCGACTGCGTGCTCTTCTTCCGCATGGGCGACTTCTACGAGCTCTTCGGCGACGACGCCGTCAACCTGGCGCGCGACCTGAGTCTCTCGCTGACGACCCGTGGCAATGCCATCCCGCTGGCGGGGGTCCCCCATCACCAGAAACCGGTCTACCTGCAGCGGGCCATCGACCACGGCTACCGCGTGGCGGTGGTCGACCAGCTCGAAGACCCTAGGGACGCCAAGGGCGTGGTCGATCGCGGCGTCACCCAGGTCGTCACTCCCGGCACGCTGGTCGATGAATCCCTGCTCAAAGAAGAACAGACCGTCCCGCTGGGAGCCGTGGCCATCATCGACGACGACCACGCCGGGATCGCCATCGTCGAGCTCTCCACCGGGGCCTTCAGCGTGTTCAACGGCTCGGTCGCCGACTGCGGCGACGAGCTGGCCCGCGCGGGCGTGCGCGAGCTGCTCTACGCCGCCCCCGCCAGCGGCGAGGCTCCCGCGCGGATCAGGGACCTGGCCGCGGACATCAGCGCTTCGGGCACAGGACGCCCGGGCTGGCAGTTCCGCGGCGCCGAGTCGGTCGAGGCCATCGAGACGCTCTTCGATGTCGGCACGATCGACGGCTTCGGGCTGGCCCAAGACATGCCCTGCGTGCTGGCCGCCGGGGCCATCATCCGCTACCTCAGCGAGACCCAGGCGATCGCCGCCTCGGGCGCGACCAAGGGGCTCCACCAGCAGGGCGCGACGCTGGCGCACCTGCACGCGCCAACCATGATCAGCCGCGAGAACTGCTGCGTCATCGACAGCGTGAGCCTGCGCTCGCTGGAGATCGAGCGGACCATCCGCGAGCAGTCGCTGCCCGGCTCGCTGGCGGGCGTGTTCCTGGCCAGCCCCGTGGGCACGCGCTGCGTGCTGGCGACCCCCATGGGCAAGCGCCTGGTCCGTCAGTGGCTGGCCGCACCGCTGATCGACCGCGAGCGCATCGAACAGCGGCACGCGGCCGTGCGGGCGCTGATCGAGGACCACGCGCTGGGCCAGGCGCTGGGCGCGATCCTTACCGAGATGTGCGACATCGCCCGCGTCAGCGGGCGTCTGGCGCTGGGGCGCGCCACGCCGCGTGATCTGGCGGCTCTGGGCGACAGCGCCGCGCTCATCGACCGCCTCATCACCACCATCGAGCAGTCGCCCCCCCTTGTGGCGCACCACGAAGCGCTCAATGCCGTCGTCGGGGCCGTCCGACCCGTCGCGGCCCGGATCATCGCCAGCTGCGTCGACGAGCCCCCGGCGCACCTGCGCGAGGGCGGGCTGATCCGCGACGGCGTGGATGCCGAGCTCGATGAGGCGCGGACGCTGCAGCGCGACGCGGGCCAGTGGCTGGCCGACTACCAGCAGCGCCTCATCAACGCCCACGAGCTGCCATCGATGAAGGTGGGCTACAACAAGGTCTTCGGCTACTACATCGAGCTCCCCGCCGCCCAGGTCAGGCGCGCCCCCGACATCTTCACCCGCAAGCAGACCCTCAAGAACGCTGAGCGCTACATCACGCCCGAGCTCAAGGCGTTCGAAGAGAAGGTCCTGACCGCCAGCGACCGGGCGATCGAACGCGAGCGGATCCTGTTCGACGCCCTGTGCGAGAAGGCCCGCAGCGTCCTGCGTGAGCTGGGCGCCTTCGCCGACGCCGTCGCCACGCTCGACTGCCTGCTCGGCTTCGCGATCAAGGCCCGCGAGCGCGGCTGGGCGCGACCCGAGATGGTCGACGAGCCCGTCCTGGACATCACCCAGGGGCGCCACCCCGTGCTCGACGAGACGCTGGGCTATGGCTTCGTGCCCAACGACTGCACGCTGGGAAACGATGAATCGCCCGCGACGCTGGCGCTGATCACCGGCCCCAACATGGCTGGCAAGAGCACCTACATCCGCCAGAACGCGCTGCTGGTGATGCTGGCCCAGGCCGGCAGCTTCGTGCCCGCCGCCGCGGCCACCATTGGGATCACGCGCCGGATCTTCACCCGCGTCGGGGCCGACGACGCGCTGCACCGCGGCCAATCGACCTTCATGGTCGAGATGATCGAGACGGCCAACATCCTCAACCACGCCGACCGATCGTCGCTGGTCATCCTTGACGAGATCGGTCGCGGCACCTCGACGCTCGACGGCCTGTCGCTGGCGTGGGCCATCAGCGAATGGCTCGCGGCCAAGCAGCCTCGGACCCTGTTCGCGACCCACTACCACGAGATCACCGAGCTCGAGCAGCGCCTTGATGGACGGGTCAAGAACCTGCATGTGGCCGTGCGCGAATGGACCACCGAGGACGGGCAGCAGGAGATCGCCTTCCTGCACTCCATCCGCGCCGGGCGCGCGGACCAGTCCTACGGCATCCATGTCGCCCAACTGGCGGGCGTGCCCCGATCGGTCACCCAGCGCGCCAGAGAAGTGCTGGAATCGCTGAGCGTCGAGCACGCCGGGCGGGTGGACACGAAACAGGTCCGGGCGTCCAACAAAGCATCGGCGGCCAGCGCGTCCAGCCAGATGAGCCTGTTCACCGAGTTCGTTCCCCATCCCGTGGTGGACTCGCTGCGTGAGCTCAAGCTCGAGTCAATGACCCCCATACAGGCGTTCGACGCGCTGCGCGAGCTGCAGGATCAGTCGCGCGATTCCGGCTGATCACGCTCGATCCGCCACGCCGCTCCGCACTCGGGACAGACGGTGCAGCCGTCGGGCTCCGGCTGCAGCCCATCGAGGTCGTACGAGCAGATCAGACATGAACGGGGGGCGATCCAAGATATGTCAAACAGTCTCTCGTGCCGCTGCTGAGCAAAGCGGCCTCATCCCCCTGAATCGGCGATGGATGTCAAACTGGGTCGAGATTCGGCGGGATCGCCCCTCCTGAAGCCCCACCGCGGTGGGCCAGGAGATTGTGGTGGGTCTCAGTGACAATTTTGGGTGTCCTTATTGTCCACCGATTCCACCTCGTGCTGACGCCTAAGTGCCCCATTGCACATATCTTACCAGAATCCGGCTGTGCAAACCCGGACATCTGGAGATCTGGAATGAATCAGCGTGAACAATCCATCTGGGATCTGGTTGAATCGGTCTCCATCCTCTTTATGCGGGGCTATCTCGCTGCCCGAGCGCGGGCTTTCGAGCACCCGATGCCCATGGTGCGATTGCTTGCCCAGCGAGATCACGCCCATTCGGATGCGGTGCTGAGCTGGCCATCTACCGCTCGCAACGGCAACGCAATCCAACGAAGCAACGCCCCCACTACGCCCCTCAGGAGCGGGCCGAGATTCTTCAACTCATGCGGCTGCGAGGATGGAGTTGTAAGGAGACCGCTGCCCGATTTGTGGTCCACCCCAATACGATCCGCAACTGGAAGAAGTCGCTGCGCGAAAAGTACAAATCAGAAGCAGTCGTTGGCGTACCTCCTTGGAACAAACTCCATGGTGGCGTGCGACGGCTCGTGCATGAGATGAGACAGCTGTGTCCGGAGCGGGACTTTGGGACGCGCACCATTGCCCTGTACATCATGCGATCGGGAATCCAGATCAGTCGCGCATCCGTGCGCCGGATCCTGGAGGAAGAACGCACTCCGAATCCAGACAGTCTCGCCCCTCCACTTCGTACACGCAGGATGGTGCCGGCCCACCTCGTTCGTCCACCGATGCCACACCATGTATGGCACATCGATATCACTTCGTTGCGTGTGCTCTTGATGAAGCTTGAAGTCGCTGCGATCATCGATGGGTGCAGCAGGAAGATCGTCGGGATTCAGGCGTTTGCGAAACGCCCAACAACCGATGATCTCATCCGGCTCATCGACGATTCAATCAAGACGCACTCGATCCCCGATTCATCATCAGTGATCGTGGCTCTCAGTTCCAGAGAGCGTTTCATATCGCCATGACCCCAAGAGGGATCACCCATGCTCGAGGGCCAGTCCGTGTGTGGCAGTTCAACGCCAAGGTCGAGCGGCTCTTCTGGAGCTTGAAACATTGGTGGCGAGTCTCGCTCGTGCCACCGGATCTTGCTGCGATTCAGAAACGGCTGGAGAGCTTCGCGATCTGGCACAATCTCTATTGTCCGCACGCGTCTCTTGGTGTGCTCACGCCGCGTGAGGCCGAACTCGGATCGCGCCGGCCGGAACCGGTCCGCTACACAGGAGGTGAAATCGAACCCAGGATCCCGATCAGACGACATCATGTAGGTGACGATCCGCGATTGCTGTACCCGGTGATCAAGGTGCGACCCAAACATCGATCTGCGGCGTGAAAACGCCATCCGGGCAAGCACCACAATCTGCTGGCCCATCGCTCTCCCCCAAGTGGTTCCATGCGGCGGCCTAAAGTATTTGGCCCGCACGCTGCTCGCATCGGGGTACCCGACCTATCGCTGAGTAGTGACTGTAACGAACTCAACCCAATCTCCGCCCACATTCCAAGTGTAGTCATCTCGACAGTATTCTAATTTGCTCAACTCATTTGACAGAGCCGCAGGGAGTGGTAAGGTGCCGAAGTCTTCCAAATAGATAATAATACTACCGTCAAGGTGATCTACTGCATACAGTCGATAATCTATTTCCGTATTATTTTGGAGTGCTTTTCATTCTAAATCCTGTGAATTACATATCTCTGAAATCCATTCAGGATAGTAATCTCTCTCGCTGGGCGATCCGAGTACCCTATCGCTTTCATTTTCCAATGAATTATCCCTGGTGGAAGCATAATGTGACCGGAGAGAGTCCACGATTACATGAACAAATAGTACTCCGCCAATAACATCGCTTCCCTGTGCGTGATAAACGACGATGCGATTAATATCATTGATTGGCGGAAACACAGTACCAAACTCTTCTTGCAAAATATGCGATATCCGGGAGAAATTTTCAAGCGAATGGTGACAAGCGACATCGCATCGTGTGTGCTCACATCCTTTATTGAATACAATAGCTACGAACATCAATAGAATTAGAAATGTTCCTGCAAAAATATATTTCATGATGCCTACTCCTTTTCTTGCGCTTTACTGAGGAGGAGTTATCCCTCGGGGAGGATGCTGGAGGTTAGGCGGTGTCTGACGGCTCGTTTGTTCGGCGCGTGAGCGGGGTTGCGCGATTGT
>CAYLXF010000015.1:15701-29957 GCA_964387925.1 uncultured Phycisphaeraceae bacterium | reverse complement strand
ACAATCGCGCAACCCCGCTCACGCGCCGAACAAACGAGCCGTCAGACACCGCCTACGAGGGTCAGGTATACCTCTATCTTTCTTCATCCTTCAGGGATGAGTCGGAGGATCCTCGCTGGGGAGATATTATGAGCCCCAAATATTATATGGATTATGGTGATGGATCACCTTTGCATATTGTTCCGGTACGAGAAGAATGTGGCGGGGATCGCTTCGCATACAGGATCAAGTCGAATGGTCTCGCCACATCAGGCCAGCAAGTTGTACTCAAAAGCAGCGATGCCGATTATGTTCTCATCGGTGAGCAGATCACGAGCACATCTACGGGCTTTGCGAGCTCAATGGAAGCGGGTGTGAACCTCGACGGCGACTTGGATCCTGACATGGTCGTGAGCAACAGCAAATCGGGTCAGGCATTTGTGTTCCTGGACCTACAAACCAGTATCGCCAATGATATAATTGGACTCACCGCGCCGCTCTCAGCACCCCGCGTGCTGTGGCGATACAACGGAGTGAGCAACATCATCGAATCGGATATCATAATTAGGTCGGGAGGAGCGCTCGCTGGTGAGAACGGCGTGCATTTCAACCTGCGTGATGCGAATCCGAGCACGCCATACGCGCGATTGGGTGGTATTTCACTCGCTGGCGATCATGACGGTGATGGAGACTGTGAGATATTTGTCTCGTGCACGGCGTCAAACAATCGTGCACTCCTCGTTGCGGACATCCCAGATGTCCCAGCAACGGTTGGAGCGAGCCATGTTCTTGCGGAGATCTGGCCCGAGACTCTCAACTTCACTGTGAATCCTCCCAATGATTTCAATGACATCGATATCCACCACTTGAACCTTGCAGGATGGGCGTTGTGGAACGACAGGGTGTCTCAAACACATGACGACATGCTCGTTGGCGCGCGAGGATTCCCTCGCCTCATCGAAGAGTTCCCGCACGGGGTCAATATGTACCCGGTCGGATTGTTCGATCAGAACGATACGCTTGATACGGAGTGGCTCGGAGTGCCCGCCGGAAAGGGGTATCTGCTACGCGTAAAATAATAATTAACAGACTGTGATTAGAAAATTTGTAAATGCGTTGAGTACCTGCCCGGACTTTGCCCGGGCAGGTTTTATAATTGAATCAAGTTGAGAACCGCTCAATGATCTCGGTAGCCGCGCACTCGAAGCATTCCTGCCTTGCTCTCCGCGCCCTCTGCCATCCCCGCATACATCTCTTCCCTCCCCCTTCGCGCGCAAAAATCACCCCGCAGTGACACGGTCTGTGCGCAAAATCCGTGCGCTACCCGAGTTTGTGCTTGAGCCGCAAACGCCGCATGCGACAATCCCTCCATGCAGCACGAATCAAACAACACAGGCACGAAACCGGAACTCTCCAACGCCCTCCTCGAGGACCTCTTCAACCCCTCGATCTCCACCCTCGACCTCTGCAACCTCCACGACATCTCCCTGCCCAAGCTCGCCGACCTGCTCGAGTCCGACGATTTCCAACTCGCCCAGCGCAGCTTTCACCGCATCAACGCCGCGCGCAAACACATCATCGAATCCGAAGCCAAGACCCTCGCCGCGGCAAGATTGAACGACCTCCTCAAAGACCGCCCCGAAACCCCGACCCACGCCGAGACCGTACGAAAAGCCGCCGCCCATCTCCTCCCCCGCGCCTCTTCTCCCCCAGTGGGACGGGCTTCCAGCCCGTCTCTCCCCGCGCCCCGCGGCGACTCCTGTCCCTCCCTGCGCCCCGCGGGGAGGTGCCCACTCCCCGAGGCGCAGGGGTGTCTTGAGCCGTCACCACGATCCACGCACAACCATTCTCCCCAAGACCCCTCCGTCACGCGAAGACGCGTTCCACCTCCCCGCGAGGGCGCGGGGAGGCAAAAGAAGCCGTCCCCCTCACCGCGTCTCGGCCCGGATCGCCTCCGCCAGATACGCGTACTGCTCGATCGTGTTGTACGCCTGCGGGCTCACCCGAACCATCGGCGTCCCCCTCTTCGGATCCACCACGATCATCGTCTGGATCCGGTGGTTATCGAACAGGCGCTGGCGCAGCCTCCGCGGATCGACATCGGGCGCATTGATCCCGACCACCGCCAGCGGACCGAGCATCGAATCGGGGACCAGCGGCTCGGTTCCCAGTTCGTTGCACAGCAGGTCCCGCGCCAGCAGGCACAGTTCCCGGTTGCGGCGCATCAACGCGTCGATCCCCCCGGGCATGAGCCCATCGAGAAACGCGATCGAGTCGGCGATGGCGAGCATCGCCGTGCGATCGTCGGTGCCCGCGTAGTCGAACTCATGATTGAATGCGGTGCGCCCGGTCTTCGCGCCGGCGGCCGCGGGGTCCGTCGCGTCGTTGCTCAGCACCAGCGGGCGGAAACCATCCTGCAGATCGTTTCGCACATGCAGGAACGCCGCGCCCTTGGGGTTGCACAGCCATTTGTGCGCGTTGCCGGTCGTGTAGGCCGCGCCCCAGGCGGTCAGGTCCATCGGAACGCACCCCGGCCCGTGGGCCGCGTCGAGCAGCGTGTCGATCCCCCGGGCGCTCAGCTCGGCGATCAGGCGCTCGGCCGGCAAGCGCACCGCCGTGGCGCTGGTGACCAGACTCAGCATGACCAGCCGGGTCTTCTCCGTGACCCTGCCCATCACCGCCTCGATCACCGCCCCCTCGTCGATCGGGTCCCAGGGCAGCTCGGCGGCAACAAGCTTGGCCCCGGCGCGATCGCAGCCCCGGCGCAGGTTGTTTACGCAGGCGGGATACCCCGCGCTGGTGACCAGCACCTCATCGCCGGGGCGGAGACCGAGGTTGCCCGCCACCGTGGCCACGGCGGTGGTCGCGTTGGGCAGGAACACGATGTCCCGCGGCTCGGCCCGGACCAGCCCGCCCAGCGACTCGCGGCTGCGATCCATCATGGGCCAGAGGTCATGGATGTAGAACCGCATCGCGTCGGCCTCGACGCGGTCGCGGTGGGCGCGCTGGGACTCGAGGACCGCTTTCGGACAGGCGCCGAAGGAGCCGTGGTTGAGATAGGTAATGTTGGGATCGAGAGCGAAGTGGTGCGCCAGCGGCGACGGGGCAGGGAGGGTATTCATGCCCCAGCATAGCCGGGAGATTGAGGAAGGGGTGGGGCGATCAGCCGCGGAGATCGAGCGAGCGGCCCAAGGCCACGCCGGTCGCCGCCTGGTTGCGTTCGGAGGCCGAGGCGTGGATCGCGTAGGTGCCCGCGCTGGTGGTGATGGGCTTGGGGCCTCGGACCTGGGCGACATCGCTGGTGAGGTTGATGGGCTCGACCTTGGCGCTCACGAGTTGATTGATCGTTGCGGCGCGCTGGGTCGAGCGGTCGGGCCGGATCTTGCCGACGGTTTCGGTGTTGCGCGCGGGCTGCGTCGATTGGATCTGCTGCGTCTGCTGGGCGGGGGCGACGCGCTGGACGCGCGAGATGTTGGAGGCGTAGGGCGAGCCGCCGGGCTTGTTGACCCGGTTGGTCTGGCTGTAGGCGCGGAGCGCCTGGTTGATCGGGAATGAGCTGGCGTTGATAGGATCCATCGGTGAGCATCCCCGGCGTGCGTGGTCTCCCGCCCTGCCTCCGTGCGGGCGGGGGAGTCATGGTACCACGGAACCCATCGGCGTTCACGGGGTGGGGGCGTGATAACGGGGGTGGGACTTGAGAATCGGGGTTATGGGTCGGCAGGGATTGCGCGGGGGAAGGTTATGGAGTTCGGAGTTGTATGGGTGCCATGCCTACACCCCGACGAAGGAGGGGTTTAGGCACGCGATGGTCCAGTGGACTTCGGTCCTGCCTAAGCTGCGCGTAGGCAGGGCACCCTTTCGGTACAACTTCTATTACTCATTCCTCCTCCCCGTGCCCCGCAAACGCCGCGATGACTTCCTGCTGGATATGCGGCGGCGTGTTTTCGTCGTGGGAGTATTCCATGGTGTAGGCGCCGGCGCCGGCGGTCATGGATTTGAGCTGGGTCGAGAAGGTCTGCAGTTCGCTGGCCGGGGCCTGGGCCACGACGGTGATGAGGTCGCCGGGGAGCACGCGGGTGTCCTGGACGCGCCCGCGCTTGGTGGAGAGATCGGCGGCGATGTCGCCCATCTTGTCGGCGGGGACGGTGATCTCCAGGATGACGATGGGCTCGAGCAGGACCGGGCGGGCCTTGCTCACCGCGTCGATGAAGGCGCGTTTGCCGGCGGTGATGAAGGCGATCTCCTTGGAATCGACATCGTGGTACTTCCCGTCGTAGACCTCAACCTTGATGCCGTGCATGGGGTAGCCGGCGACGGCGCCGTGTTCGAGGGCCTGGCGGACGCCTTTTTCGATGGCGGGCATGAACTGCTTGGGGATGGAGCCGCCGACGGTGGCGTTGATGAACTCGAAGCCGCTCTCGTGGTCGGCGGGGAGGGGTTCGACGCGGAGGTAGACCTCGCCGAACTGGCCGGCGCCGCCGGATTGCTTCTTGTGCCGGTGGTGGCCCTCGCCCTTGGCGGTGATGGTCTCCTTGTAGGCGACCTTGGGTGGCTGGGTGGTGAGCTCGATGCCCATCTGGTCCCTGAGCTTCTCCATGACGACTCGGAGGTGGAGTTCGCCCAGGCCGCGCATGACGGTCTGCTTGGTGGCGGCGATGCGCTCGATGACGAGGGATGGGTCCTCGGCCATGAGCTTGTGGATGGCGGTGGAGAACTTGGCCTCGTCGGCGTGATTTTTGAGTTCGATCGCCAGGCCGTACATGGGTTTGGGCAGGGGCAGGGGCTTGAGGTGGACCGAGTCGAGGTCGTGTCCCTCATGGAGGACGGCGTCGAAGTGGACCTCGTCGATCTTGCCGATGGCGCCGATGTCGCCCGGCCCAAGCTCGTCGACCTCGTGGGAGTGCTTGCCCTGGCGTTTGAGCAGGTGGCCGATCTTGACGGGCTTCTTGGCGTCGCCGATGAGGATCTCGGACTTGGCCCGCAGGGTGCCCTGGTGGACGCGGAAGACGCCCAGCTTGCCGACGAACGGGTCGGTGGCGCACTTGAAGACATGGGCGAGCACGGGCTTGCCGGGGTCGGGCTGTGCGTGGAACTCGATCTCTTCGCCTCCGGCCTCGTCGCGCTTGAGGAACGGGCGGGGGTTGCCCTCGGTGGGGCTGGGCAGCAGCGAGGCGATGATGTGCAGGAGCTGGTCGATGCCGGCGCCGGATTTGGCGGAGCAGAAGGTGATCGGGACGAGGTGGGCCTGGCGGAGGGCCTTCTCGAAGACCTCGTGGAGCTGGGCCCTGGAGATGTTGGTCTCGTCGCCGTCGGAGAGGTAGGTGTCCATCAGGTCGTCCTGCATCTCGACGATCTGCTCGATGATGGCCCGGTGGGCGTCTTCTTCCGAAGAAAAGAGCGTGTCTCCCGAGCCCTCATCATCGAAGACGGAGACCACGCTCGACCGGTCCGGCGTGGGAAGGTTGATGGGGAGGCACGCTCCCCCGAACTCTTCCCGGATGGATTCGACCAGCCCTTCGAGATCGGCCTGGGGGTCGTCGATCTTGTTGATGATGATCATCCGCGGCAGGTTGCGCCCCTCGGCGATCTTCATCATGCGCCGGGTCATGGGCTCGACGCCCCTGTGGGCGTCGATGACGACGCAGACGGTCTCGACGGCCGGGAAGACGGAGATGGCCATCCCGGCGAAGTCGGCCAGGCCGGGCGCGTCGATCAGGTTGACCGTGTGGCCCTCATGCTCGAAGTGGAGCATGGAGGTGCGCAGCGAGTGCTTGTGGTGTTTTTCCTCGTCGGACCAGTCGGAGAATGTGGTGCCCTCTTCGATCGAGCCCATGCGGTCGATGGCGCCGGTGGCCAGGAGGAGGCGCTCGGTGAGGAGGGTTTTGCCCGAGCCGGACTGACCGACGAGAGCGAGGTTTCTGATATCCGCCGGGGATCGAAGAGCCATGGCTTGCGCCTCCTTTCGGCGGGCGATGGCGGCTCCGATCCGGCCGGCTGGGGTGCAGTCAGCCGTGGCGGGGCATGGTCGCCCGCGGTTGAAGTTGTCTGGCCGGGCGCGCTGTGCGCGGGGCGATGGGGCAGTGTATCAGGAATGGGTGGAATTGGAAGCCGATTTCGGGGGAGCGGGACTTTCGGATATGCTCTGGGGATGGCCCGAAGAGATCCGAAGCTCCCAGCCGGAGAGCCGACCCACCGCTGCCCGGAGTGCGGCGGGTACGCGACGCGGGTACGCGACCGGCATCCTTGCGCCGTGGTGGGCTCCCGCCTGCGGGTCTGGGCGGTCTTCGGCGTGCTGCTGGCGGTCTATGCCGCGGCGAGCTGCTGGGGGCGCGGTGGAGTACGAGCGAATCCGGGGCGACACAGATCCCCGCTCGCCAGCTGTGGGGCAGTATCAACTTCCCACCGAATGTGTTTCGAGGCGAAGTGAGTCCGGGCTCGCTTACGCCCGGTCAGGTGTTCCAAGCGATCGATGGCGACCGGCGGCTGCTCGACGGGTTCATGACGCGCCTGCGAGAAGCCCTGGAGCCGGTTGAGATCAACAGCGTGACCCTCGCGCCGCGCCGTGTCCGCATCGACCTGCAAACCAAAGAGGTTGAATCCATCCACACGCGCAACGATCGGTTGTTTGGACCGCTCGTCGGAGTCAGCGGGTGGCAGGTCTACGAGACCGCGGCCAAGCGGACGCCCGTGAAGCCGCATCCCATGACTGCGCCGCGGACGCAGACGGGTTGGTGGCCCCGCATCCATCTGCAGCGTGATATGCCGTTTGGCGAGCAGGGCGTCGTGTACAGCGTAAACTATTTCAATCTGCTTGGCCTGCTCGCCATGGCGCTGATTCTAGCGAGATTGCTCGCGTTGTTGCTCGGGTGCGTGGGCGTCGAGGCCGCCCGGCGTGGCTGGTTTCGGGTCGGGTCGGTTGTGTTGTTGGTTCTGCTCTTGGCGCTCGCCGCCCGTCTCAACGCCTTCACCAGCGTGCAGACCGCGCCCAGGCGTTTCAATCCAGTGTTCGTGGGACGATGGTTCACGGCGGACTCCGTTGAAGCGCGGCTCGATGATCCGGGCGGCGCCTCGGCCCTGCTCCGCGAGATGGCCGGCGACATCAACGGATTCGCGGAGGATGATTCGCTGGCGATCACGGTCACCCGCGAGTTTGATCCGTCGGCGCTTCGATCATCCGCACCGGTCTCCGTGCTCCAGGCCAGGAGCACCGATGTCCGGTTCCCAGGCGTGGGGATCTGCTTCCAGTACTCATGTGTGACATACGCTCAGGACCGTTCACCGGAAACACCCCTGCTCGTGCCCCGGAGCTCATGGTGGACCCGCCTTGTGGACCATGGTGCTCTCTCGCTCAATCGGGGCACGGCGCGAGCGGAATACAATGCGGGGGTGATGCTGCTGCCGCTGATCCTGCTGCTTTCGACGCCGTGGTTCCTGTGGCGCATCATCAACGGCGTGGAGTTCCTGCGCACCCGTCGCATCCAACACCGACGCGTCAATAAAGGTCAATGCATCTACTGCGCTTATAAACTCTCCCCTGCGGTACTCGCGGTCCGTTGGGACGATCACTCGCGGGGCTCCTAAACTACCCTCCCATGAGCAGTTCCAACACCGATCCGTCCGTCGTCACCCGCTTCGCCCCCTCGCCCACGGGGCATCTGCACATCGGGGGGGCACGCACGGCCCTGCTGTGCTGGGCCTACGCCAAGAGGGCCGGGGGGCGGTTCCTTTTGCGCATCGAGGACACCGACCAGACGCGGTCTTCCGAGTCGTCGATGGAGGGGATCCTGCGGGATCTGGCGTGGCTGGGGATCGATTGGGACGACGGGCCGGAGCTGGGGTATGGGGGGAGGACGATCGGGGGGGACTCGCGGGGGGTTGGGCCGTACTTTCAGGCGCAGCGGCTGGACATTTACAACGAGCACATCGATCGGCTGATCGAGAGCGGCCACGCGTACCCGGCGTTCGAGACGCCCGAGGAGCTGGAGGCCAAGCGCAGGGAGGCGATCGAGGCCAAGGCCGGATACAAGTATGACCGGGCGGCGCTGTCGATCCCTCGCGAAGAGCGGATGCGGCGGGTGGCGTCGGGAGAGGACCATGTGGTGCGCCTCAAGATGCCCGACGAGCCCATCACGGTGCATGACCAGATCCTGGGCGATGTGACGGTGGGGCCTGACGAGTTCGACGACTTCATCATCCGCAAGCGCGACGGGTTCCCGACCTACCACCTGGCGG
Source organism: uncultured Phycisphaeraceae bacterium (assembly GCA_964387925.1). Lineage (GTDB taxonomy): Bacteria > Planctomycetota > Phycisphaerae > Phycisphaerales > UBA1924 > UBA1924. The sequence continues at coordinate 21,746 of CAYLXF010000015.1, read as the reverse complement.
TGGTGGTCGATGACGCGCTGATGGGGGTGACGCATGTGCTACGCGGGCAGGAGCATCTGATCAATACGCCGCGGCACATCGCGATCCAGCGGGCGCTGGGGGTGGGGACGCCGGAGTACGCGCACATGCCGCTGATTTTTAATGCGGACGGGTCGAAGATGAGCAAGCGGGACAAGGACAAGGCGGCCAAGAAGGCGGTAAAGGACAAGAAGCTGAGCGAGTCGCCCGTCGCGCAGGTCAGCGGTGACGAGTTCGCGGCGTGGCTCAAGGACAAGACGCGCCAGTTGGCGAGCGATCAGCTGATTGCGCTGGCGATCGAGCTTGGCGTGCACCTGCCGGAGATCGATGTGGAGGACTTCCGCCGGGCGGGGTACATCCCCGAGGCGCTCAACAACTACCTGGCGCTGCTGGGCTGGAACCCCAAGGCCAAGAACGCGGACGGGACGGACCTTGAGCACTTCGACATGGACTATCTGGCCCAGCACTACGGCTTCGAGGGCATGGGCAAGGGGCAGGCGCGGTTCGACCGGGTGAAGCTGCTGAGTTTCAACGGCGACGCGATCGCGGGGCTGAGCGATGAGGACTTCGCCACGCGCTGGCGGGAGTGGGCCGGGCAATACGACCCGGCGCTGGCGGCCAGGTTCAGCAACAAGGACATGCTGATGCTGGCGCCGGCCGTCAAGACGCGGTGCAAGACACTGGCGGATGGGCGCGAGGTGGTGGGGTTCGCGCTGATCGGGGACGAGGAGGTCGAGTACGACGGCAAGGCGCTGCACAAGACGATGCTCAAGGGCGACGCCAAGGGGCTCGAGCTGCTCAAGGGGTTCCGCGCCCAGATCGAGTCGATGGACGCGTTCACCCCCGAGGCGATCGAGGCGGCGGTGGCGGCCTATGCCGAGTCGCAGGGGGCGGGGATGGGCAAGCTGGCCCAGCCGCTGCGCGTGGCGGTGACGGGCGGTCCGGTGAGCCCGCCGCTGGGGCAGACGCTGGCGATCGTGGGGTGTCAGGGCGTGGAGCGCCGGATCGACCGGTGCGTGGCGTACGCCGAGTCGGCGGCGGAATCGAGGGCGTAGCGGGCAACCATATGAAGTGTGCCGTGCTTTGGCCCGTAGGGCAAAGCACGATCTCTGGAAGTCCGAAAGACCTGCTTTGCCCTGACGGGTCAAAGCAGGGCACATGCGAAGACGCGTGATACCTCCCCCGTCAGGAGGAGGGAGGAGAAAGGCGTCGCATTCGTGCTGTGGAGGAATAATTCTGAATGATCGGTTGGTTATCTTGACTCGAAGCAAATACCATGTCTTCAGGAGGATTTCCCATGCACGAGGCGTTGTTCGAGTCCTTGCGGGTCGGTTCGATCGAGGTTCCCAACCGGGTGTTCATGGCGCCGCTGACGCGGAGCCGGGCGAGCGTGCCGGGCAATGTGCCCAACGGGATGATGGTCGAGTATTACCGCCAGCGGGCGGGGGCGGGAATGATCATCAGCGAGGCGACGCCGGTCTCGCCCCGGGGACACGGGTATTACGCGACGCCGGGAGTGCACACCGGGGCGCAGGTCGATGGGTGGCGCAAGGTCACCGACGCGGTGCACGCGGCGGGCGGACGGATCGTGCTGCAGCTGTGGCATGTGGGGCGGGTGTCGCACTTCAGGCTCCAGCCCGATCACGATCAGCCGGTGAGCAGCACGGAAGTGGTGTCGCAATCGAAAACTTATATTGATGAGTCATTCGTGCGGGTGGACAACACGCCGCCGCGGGCGCTGCGCACGGAGGAGGTGGCGAGGGTCGTGGAGGAGTTCGCCCAGGGGGCGCGCAACGCGAAGGCCGCGGGGTTCGACGGGGTGGAGATCCACGGGGCCAACTCGTACCTGCTGGATCAGTTCGTGCGTGACGGGGTGAACAAGCGCGACGACATCTATGGCGGCTCGCTGGCGAACCGGCTCCGTTTCCCGCTGGCGGTGGCCGAGGCGGTGGTGGGGGCGTGGGGCGACGCGGGGCGGGTGGGATACCGCATCTCGCCGCTCAGTGAGCACAAGGATGTTCGCGACAGCGACCCGGGCGCGACCTTCTCGGCGTTGGCGCGCGGGCTGGGAGCGATGGGGCTGGCGTACCTGCACGCGGTGGAGACCTGGGATCGCAGCAGCATCGACCCTCGGGTGGAGACGGTGATCCCGAAGATCGTGCATGCGTTCAAGGACGCCGGTGGCGGTGTCTATGTCGCCAACGGGGATTATTCGCCCGAGACGGGGGAGAAGGCGGTGGAGGACGGCTGGGCGGACGCGATCGCGTTCGGCAAGCTGTGGATCTCCAACCCGGACCTGGCGGCTCGGATTCAGCGGGGCGGGCCGTACCGCCAGTGGGACCAGGCGAGTTTCTACGGCGGGGGCGCGGCGGGGTACAGCGACTATGAGGTGCTGGGGGCGCCGGTGGGAAAGAGTTGATCACAGAGCACACAGAGCACACAGAGGTGAGTTCAGAAGGGCGCCCGACTTTGTTTCAAGGTTGCAAGCGTGACCATCGCGTGAAAGAACTTTGAACCCAAGGGGGGCCGCTCCTTGCCTTTCGCGGCTGGTGCAGAGCCGATGCGAGGGAAGGGGGCGGGCGTACACTTGTGCTTCTCAAGGAGATGTGCATGAGCGAAGCCGTGGAGAGCCGTCATTTTATTCAGCAGATGATCGACTCGGACATCGAAACGGGCCGCTGGGGGGATCCCGGCGATCGGTCGGTCGTGACGACGCGGTTTCCGCCCGAGCCCAACGGGTTCCTGCACATCGGGCACAGCAAGGCGATCCTGCTCAGCTCCGGGCTGGCCCGGGAGTTCGGCGGCCGGTTTTTCCTGCGTTTCGACGATACGAACCCGGTCAAGGAGGAGCAGACCTTCGTCGATTCGATCAAGCGCGATGTCGAGTGGCTCGGGGCCAAGTGGGACGGGCCGGTGCGGTTCGCCTCGGACTATTTCGAGCGGATGTACGGATGGGCGATCGAGCTGATCGAGAAGGGGCTGGCGTATGTCGACGACCAGGGCGTCGAAAAAATCCGCGCCGGGCGGGGCGATCTCAAGAGCGGCGGGACCCCCTCGCCGTTCCGCGACCGGCCCGTCGGGGAGAACCTGGACCTGTTCGCGCGGATGAAGAAGGGCGAGTTCGAGAACGGGGCCCGGGTGCTGCGGGCCAGGATCGACATGAACAGCCCCAACATGAACCTGCGCGACCCGCTGATGTACCGCATCGTCAACGCGCCCCATCACCGCACGGGCGACGCCTGGCACATCTACCCCATGTACGACTGGGCCCACGGGCTCGAGGACTCCATCGAGGGGATCACCCACTCGCTGTGCACGCTCGAGTTCGAGGACCACCGCCCGCTCTACGATTGGTTCATCGACGCGATCAACCAGGGGCGCGGCGAGGGAAGCAAATGGGGGCCCAAGATCCACCACCCCCAGCAGACCGAGTTCTCGCGCCTGACGATCAACTACACCAACATGTCCAAGCGGTACATGAAGCAGCTGGTCGACGAGGGGCGTGTCGATGGATGGGACGATCCGCGCATGATCACCATCGCCGGCTTCCGCCGGCGCGGGTACACGCCCGGGTCATTGCGGATGCTGGCGGCCGATGTCGGGATCACCAAGTTCAACGCGATGGTGGACATGGGACGCGTGGAGAACGCCATCCGCGAGGACCTCAACGAACGCGCCCCGCGCCGGATGGTGGTCTTGGATCCCATCCGCATGACGATCACCAACTGGGCGGACGGGGGCGATGCCGATCGCGTCGAGATGATGACGCTCGCCAATCATCCGCAGGACGAGTCGTACGGGACTCGGCAAGTTCCCTTCGGCAAGGACCTGTTCATCGAGCGTGACGACTTTCTCGAGGACCCGCCCAAGAAGTTCTTCCGTCTCGGGCCCGGGCGCGAGGTGCGTCTGCGCGGCGGGTACTGGGTGACCTGCACCGACTTCAAGAAGGACGGCGAGGGCAACATCACCGAGCTTCTGTGCACCTACGACCCGACGACCAGGGGAGGAGAGAACCCGCCGGCGGGCGCGGACGGTACGGTGCGCAAGGTGAAGGGCACGATCCACTGGGTGCACGCTCGGGACGCGGTGGACGCGGAGGTGAGACTGTTCGATCGTCTCTACATGACCGAGAAGCCGGGGAAGCGCACGGGCGACCATCTCGATGACCTGAATCCCGATTCGCTCAAGGTCCTCCGGGGGGCCAAGGCCGAGCCGGCGCTGACCGAGCGTCGGCCCGACGAGCCCGAGTGGGCCGACGGGATCCGCAGGTTTCAGTTCGAGCGCCAGGGCTACTTCTGCTTCGATCCGGACTCGCGCCCCGGCGCGATGGTGTTCAACCGCACGGCGACGCTGCGGGACTCGTGGGCGAAGCAGTCGGAGCCCTGATGGTTCTCGGACCTGTGCATTTGATTTGAAATCATCTTTAGAATCTCCGGATTCGGGCTTGAACTTGTCGCCCCCAGCGGGTAGGTTCGGGTTTCGTCGGCCCACCGAGGCGTGCGGGCCGCGTTCTTTTGTGTGTGCAAGGAGATGGAAAGATGAGCAAGCTCTGTTTGACGCTGCTGGCGTCGTGTGCGGTGGTGACCCCGGCGCTGGGGGACCAGCTTCTGGACTATGGCATCGAGATGGAGGGCGGCGATGTGGTGGCGGTGTACTCGTCAGTGGCGGGGACCAACCAACTCGACGGGTTCAGCGTGTATCAACCCTTCGATGTGACCGATGCCTCGGGATGGTCGATCGACACGGTGAGTTTGTTCGGGCGGCACCCGGGCTACAGTGATGTGCCCAACGCGGACATCGTGCTCTCGATCTACGCGTGGGGCGGGTCGCTCGACGACATCGGCCCGGCGCTGGCGACGACCACGATGTCGATGCCCAACCTGCCGGACATCTTCGATCCCGGCGAGTGGGTCGATTTCGACTTCGGTGGCCTGGTGTTGGGCCAGGGCTCGTACATCCTGGGGGCGGACCCGCTCAACGCGGACACCTGGGCGCTGTGGCACAACGGGGCGACGGGGCCCGAGGCCCTGGTGCAGCGTGCCACCGACGGGTTCGTGTTTCCTCAGGGAACTTCGCTGGCCACCCGGGTCAACGGATCAGTGGTTCCCGCGCCCGCCAGCCTGGCGCTGCTGGGCGTAGGAGGTCTGCTGGCGGGAAGGCGACGCCGATAACCACGCATGAGCGGGTGCCCTCCATCGCGGGCATCACGGAAGGATCATTGCATGACGCCCCGCGCGCGAGCGTGGGGCGTTTTCATGCGCCCTGGGCCGCTTTGGGAGAATCGCCAAGGGTTGTTCATGTTTTCCTATATTGACATCGTGCGGGGTGCGGGGATTTTGATTGTGAAGCGGGTCAATTTCCCTTGGGGCCAAGGCCCCGGTGAGATAGGATCGGTTGGAATTTTCCATCCGGCGATCGGTGCGATGAGAGGAACTCAGCGCTCGGGTCGCGGTGTTTGAACGAGAGAAGGGATCATCATGTCGTTGCAGATGAAGCGGGCCGCGTACGCGGCGGCGGGGATTGTGTCGGTCGCGTCGCTGGTGGCCAGCGCGGGTGCGGGCGCCCCCGTGTTCAGCTGGGTCAGCCCGGTGGACGGGAGCTACAGCGTGGGTGGCAACTGGAGCACGGGCATCGCGCCGGGCGAAGACGATCATGTGCTGCTGGGGCTCTTTGGGCCGTACACCGTCACGGTCAGCGGGAGCCAGTCGTCGGCGTCGTTGAGCATCACCAACCCGGACGCGGCGATCGATCTGATCGGCTCGTCGAACCTGAGAATCCACGGCGATGTGATGAATGATGGCGAGATCCGGGTCAACTCCAACGCCAGCGGCTTCGCCACCACGCTCGGGTTCTTCGCGCCCGCGTCGGTCACCGGCTCGGGACGCCTGGTGCTCGCGGGCGTCGCGACGCGCGCCGGGGTGCAGGGGACGGGCACGATCACCCAGGGCGCGTCGCACTCGATCGTCGGCTACGGGCAGATCGAGGCGACGCTGGTGAACAACGGCACGGTGTCCGCGGATTCGGCGG
>CAYLXF010000015.1:0-15601 GCA_964387925.1 uncultured Phycisphaeraceae bacterium | reverse complement strand
GCAATGAACTGATTCTCAACACCAACGCCAAGACCAACAACGCGGACATGACCGCGAGCGGCGGCGGCCTGCTGACGCTCAATGGGATCACGCTCACCCAGGGCGGTTCGGGCGCGGTCGAGGCGGGGGCGGGCTCGCGCGTGCGTCTGTCCAACTCGACGATCGTCGGCGGGGGCCTGTTCTCCAGCGCCGACGGCTTTGTGGATGTCCAGGGCGCCAGCACGCTCACCGGCGTGAGCTTCGACGGGCGCCTGGACATCCCGGGCTCCTATACGCTCAACATCTCGGACTCGCTCACCAACGACGGGACGATCAACCTCAACTCCAACAACAGCGGGTTCACGACAACCATCGATGTGCTCGACGACTCGAGCCTCTCGGGCGGCGGGGAGATCGTGATGGCGGGGACCGTCACGCGGGCGCGGATCCGGACCATCGAGGCGACGCTGACCAACACGAGCACGCACACGCTGCGGGGCTACGGTCAGATCGAGGCGGCGCTGGTCAACAACGGCACGGTGTCCGCGGATTCGGCGGGCAATGAACTGATTCTCAACACCAACGCCAAGACCAACAACGCGGACATGACCGCCAGCGCCGGCGGGACCCTGACCGTCAACGGGATCACTATCGCCCAGGGCGTGGGTGGGACGATCGAGGCGCAGGCGGGATCACTGGTGCAACTGACCAGCGCGACCATCGTCGGCGGGGAGCTGTCCTCCAGCGGCGACGGGCTGGTGAACATCACGGGAACAAGCACACTCACCGGCGTGGAGTTTTCGGGGATGCTCGCCGTTCCCGGCTCGCACACGCTCAAGGTCAGCGGGTCCACGGTCAACAACGGCACGGTCACCGTCAACTCGAATCAGAGCGGGTCCACCACGACGCTCAACTTCGCCGACGCCAGCGAACTCGGCGGGACGGGTGCGATTCTGCTCCCAAGGACCGGATCCAGGTCGAGACTGACCTCGTTAGAGGGCGCGACGCTGGGCTCGGGCCAGCGCCTCGAGGGCGTCGGGCAGATCGCCACGGCGCTGCTGCACGAGGGCACGACCGCGCCGGGCAACGGCGGGGTGGGCACGATGACCGCGACCCAGCCGGTCACCTACAGCGGCTCCTCGGTGTTCGAGGCCCAGGTCAACGGGTCCACGGCCGACCTGCTCGACAACAGCTCGACGCTCGCGCTCGATGGCACGCTGCGGGTGCTCTTCGTCGATGGGTTCAGCCCGACCGGGTTCTGGTCGCGCCAGATCGCCGAGGGAAGCAGCGTGACGGGCGCGTTCGACAGCATCGAGATCCCCGCGCCCACGGCGGGGTTCGTGACACGGGTGGTTAACACGGGGACGCAGGTCTTCGTGGGCCAGACATGCCCGAGCGATTCGAATCTCGACGGGACGCTCAACTTCTTCGATGTATCCAAGTTCCTGGCCAACTTCAGCGCCCACGACCCGGCCGCGGACCTCAATAACGATGGGCAGTTCAACTTCTTCGATGTGAGCCTGTTCCTCAACAACTTCTCGGTGGGCTGTTCGCTGTAAGCCGCCGCGGATCCGGATCCGGGGGGGGCGGGCGAGAGGGCCCGCCCCGTTTCTCATTGGCGGGCCCCGGCCCCGGCGCGCCGGCATGGGCCCGGGGCCGTACACTTGAGGCCCATGAGCACCCGAGTGAGCCAGTTTGTGCACGCGCTGCCCGCGGCGACGCTTGAGCGGATCCGGGCGGCGCTCTCGGATCGCCCGGTGTGCGTCACGGGCGGGGCGGGGTTCATCGGCGGGCACCTGGTGGAGGCGCTGGTTGAGCTGGGGACGCGGGTGAGCGTGATCGACGACCTGTCGAACTCGGATGCCGAGCACCTCGCGGCGATGATCGACCGGGCGCCAGACCGCGTGCGTTTCGTCATGGGGAGTATCCTCGATCCCTACGCGATGGCCAGCGCCACCGAAGGGGCGCACAGCGTGTTTCACCTGGCGGCGCTGGGCTCGGTGCCCAAGTCGGTCGAGGACCCGGCGCGGACATGGGTGGTCAATGCGACCGGGACCATGCGGGTGCTGCAGGCGGCCACGGCGGCGGGAGCGGCGCGGGTGGTCTACTCGGCGTCGTCGAGCGCGTACGGCAACAACCCCGAGCTGCCCAAGAAAGAGACGATGGTCCCCGAGCCCGAATCGCCCTACGCGGCGGCCAAGCTCGCCGGTGAGTCGCTCTGCCGCGCGTGGGCGGGGTGCTACGGGATCGACACGGTGAGCCTGCGTTATTTCAACATCTTCGGGGCGCGCCAGGCGGCGGATTCGGCGTACGCGGCGGTGATCCCCGCGTTCGTGACCGGTTTCCTCAAAGGAACGGCTCCGACGATCTTCGGCGACGGGGGCCAGACACGCGATTTCACGCATGTGTCCAACGCGGTGCTGGCGAACCTGCTGGCGGCGAGCAGCCACGAGCATCTGGGCGGGGCGATGGTCAACATCGGCTCGGGCGTGCGAACAACGGTGAACGACCTGGCGTCGATGATCTCGCAGCGCCTGGGGACGGGCGATCTCACCCCCGAGCACCGCCCCGAGCGGGTGGGCGAGGTGCGCGATTCATACGCGGATGTCTTGGCGGCCCGGTCGCTGCTGGGGTACGAGCCGGTGACCGGCCTGGAAACCGGGCTCGACTCCACGCTCGACTGGTACGAGCGCCGGCATCAGCAGGCCGTCGCCCGGGGCGGCGAGCCGTGATCGGGCGGGGGCTGGAGCTGCTGGGCGGGCTGTGGGTCCTGGCGGGCCTGGCGGTGGTGTCCGGCTTCCGCTTCCGCGGGCGGTACTGGTCGTGGCGGATGCACACCGCCCTGCCCGGGGGCGGCGCCCCCGCCGGGCGGTGGACGCGCCTGCGCCTGGGCCTGGAGTACGCGCGATGGGCGTGGCGGATGCGGCGTTTACGCTGAGACGGCCACGGATGAGGAATGAAATTCCACGAACACGGGTCGCTGGGGCGTGATTCGGGGGTATGTTCGGCTCGGGACGGACGCGGGCCAAACGCGGGTTTGGTCAAGCGGGGACGCCCCGTTGGCCGATCCTGACGGGTGCAAGGGAGCGGTCCGCGGGAATGGGCTTGTTTTCCCCGAGGATCGACGCAGAATCAGGAAGGGGTCTTAACCGATGAGCAGCAATGACACTCCGAACCGGGGTTCGAACAACAGTTTCTCGCACGCGTTCCTGCCGGGGCTGATCCTGGGCCTGATCGTGGGGGCGGTGGCCGGGGCGTTCCTGCCCGACTTCCTGGGCGGGCCTCGGCTCCCTGATCAGACGCTCAGCGCGCAGCCCGACGGAGAATCGCCTCGCGGCGAGCGGGTGCGACAGGACGACCAGCCGGGGGTGCAGGAGCCGCTCAACGAGCTCCACGAGGAGATGGAGAACAACCCGCCCGAGCCCGATGTGCACGACCCGAGCAATGAAGACGACGGGAAGATGATGAAATCCGATGATCCCGCTTCATCCGGCTCGCCCCCGCCCGGCGAGGGCTGATCGCCGGCGCTGTTTTTTCGCCGGCGCTGATTTCCGCGGGGCTGTGCGCGCGCGGGCTACCATCGTTTCATGCCATTCATGCTCGACGACGCACGGCGCCTCCTGGCGCAGCACGCCAGGACGACCCAGCTCCTGGGGGTGGATTTCCTGCCGCTGGGCGCGCCCCCCTCTCCCCCCTCGCGCCCCGAGTCCCCCGCCTCGTTCCAGCGCGGCGGGGGGGATATCGAGGCCAAGCCGGACAACGCGGTCTCGGTGGTGGGTGAGCCGGATGTGCGCCAGGAGGTGCGGCATGGCCGCGACGAGCCGAATGCCGCCGGTGGCGCGGCGCCGGTGTCCTGCGAGGAGCTTCGCGCGGCGTACGAGCATCTGAGCGACGCGGGTGAGCGCCTCGCGGCGTTGCGGGCGCGGTACGAGCAGGACGCGCCCCACAGGCATTTCAATACCGAGTTCAACATGATCGTCTTCGGCGAGGGCGACCCCCAGGCGGATCTGATGTTCGTGGGCGAGGCCCCGGGCGAGCAGGAGGACCTGACCGGGCGCCCGTTCGTGGGGCGCGCGGGGCAGCTGCTGGGGAAGATGATCGAGGCGATGGGCTACCAGCGCGAGACGGTGTATATCTGCAATGTGCTCAAGACGCGCCCGCCGGGCAACGCGACGCCCACCAGCGCCGAGGCGGCGCTGTGCGCGCCGTACCTGATGGAGCAGGTCCGGATCGTGCGCCCCAGGGTGATCGTGGCGCTCGGGCTCCCCGCCTCGCACCTGCTGCTGGGCACGACCAGCCCGATGCGCTCGCTGCGGGGGAACTGGCACGATTTCCCGCCGCGTGAGGGCGTATTCTCGGGCCCGGGGGGCGCGGACCTGCCCCGGGCCAGGGTGATGCCCACTTATCACCCGGCGTATCTGCTGCGGTCCTATACCGAGGACAATCGTCGAAAGGTGTGGTCCGATCTCAAGCAGGTGATGGACCTGCTGGGGAAATAAGCCCCAGGCGGCGCGGACGCCGGTTTTTCCGGCGTGGGTGCAACGGTTGCTGGCGGCGGCGGTAGAAATTGTCGAAGATTCCCACGCGTGGGTGGAACCGACGCCCGGGAATGGACGAATCAATGGGTGTTGAAAAACCGCACCCGCGGGTCTTGCGGGTGTGATGACTGAATCCCATCTCATTTCTCTCGAACACGCCCCCGCGGCCGTGTTCTCGGCCCGCCGACGAAGCTGTTTGACCGGTGGCCCCAACCAAGACCCCCACGAGACTCGGCGCTCGGCCATTGAGCTGGGCGCCGGGTTTTTTTCGCGCGTCGATGGCGGTCATCATTCTCGCCACGAAAAAACGCCCGGCAAACGGGCGTTGACCTGCGCGGGATCGAGTGCGCGATTATGGGCCTTCGGTCCCGGTCTCGACGTCGTGTCCGGTTGCGTCGTCCGGGTGCATGCCCTGGTGGACGGCGTCGTCGGGCATCGTCTCGACGGTGTTGGTGAAGTCGATCTCGGTGTCGGCGGGGAGCTTCTCGATGCGGGTGACTTCCCAGCTGGCGCCCGTCGTGCCGCCCCAGTTGACGGCGAAGTCGAACTCGATCTTGTCGCCCACGCTCAGCCCCTCGAGCGAGAGGTCCGCGGCGGTGGGGAAGGGCATGGTCATCGAGCCCATGCCCCGCACGCCCGCGGCGCTGACATTGACGGTCCCGTCCTTGGTCTTGAACTCCTCGATCTGCTCGTGATGGATCTTGAGCTCGCGCGAGGGGTCGCCGGCGACGGGCAGCTCGGTGATCTGGCCCCTGATCCCGGTGTAGAGATCGGGGTGGGGCGCGTTGGCGTGGGCGTCGGGCTGCGACTGGGGCGCGGCCCCGGCGGGCTGGGACCGGTCGGCGCAGGCGGCCAGCGGGAGCGTCGCGGACAGGGTCAGGGCCAGCGGGACGATCAGGCGGGAGAGGGGTGTGCGCGGCATGGGAGTTCCTTGTGTTGCGTGGCGTGGGAACGGTGCGGGATACTACGCGCGCCCGGCATCGGGATACGGGCACGAAAAAACCCGATCGGATCGGTCCGGCCGGGTTCGGGTGATTCGGGGCTCAGGTGGGTTGCGCCGGGCGCGTCTCAGGCCTTCTCGAGCGAGAGGTAGCGTTCGACGGAGCGGAGGTCGGGGGCGATGTCGTGGGTGAAGCGCATCGACCAGGCGTTGCCCTGCTCGCACTGGGCAATCTGGGCGGCCTTCTCACGCGCGTACCACATGCGTCCGCCGCGGATGTAGGCGTTCATGCGCTGGCGGCGCATGCGCTGGGCGCGGGCGAGGTTGCGCTTGATCTCGGGGTCGCGGCGCATCAGGCGGGTGATGGTGTCCCGCGAGCCCTTGTTGTTGGGCGCCCTGCTGATGGTGCACTTGATGGTGTCGCCTGCGGTGAGTGTGTCGATCATGGCCGGACCCTTCTGACGCTGCTGCTGCGATCGGCGGCGGGAGAAGCCCGATGCGGGATGCGCCCGTATCTTGCTTGTCGCGCTGCGTTTGCGGTTGTCTCACGCCCGACGCGGGATGCGCCAAGCGGGACGACAAGTTTAGCCGCTCAAACCATTTGGTCCAGCCCGACCCCTACACTACTGGTCCCGGCGGCGAAAGAACCGATCCCGTGGCCCGATCCGGCCCGGGAGAGACCCCTCAAGACGACCCCAGCGACGAACGGAGCAGCGTATGTCCCAGACTCCCAACACCCCCCCGGCGCCCGGCTTCGACCCGGGCGCCCCGCACCAGAACACGCCCCGGCTGCGGAAGGTGCGAGGCGTGCCGGTCCCGGTCAAGGGCCCCGAGGACAAGCAGATGACGATGCTGGGGATCGCCGACGCCCAGCAGATCTCCACCAAGATGGTGGTGACCCACCCCGCGTTCCAGATGGTGCTGCCCATGATGGACGGCTCACGCGATCTCGACCAGATCGTTTCCGAGGCGGGCAAGGGGCTCCAGCGTCCCATGCTCGAGCAGCTCGTGGCCCAGCTCGACGACGCCGGGCTTCTGTTCGGTCCCACATTCGAATCGCTGGCCCAGAAGATGCGCGACGAGTTCGACCAGGCGGACACGCTGCCCCCCGGGTCGACGGCTCAGATGGCGGACATGCTCGTGGCCCACGCCCTAGGCGGGGAGGCCAGCGACGAGCAGAAGGCCGCGTTGGGCGGCGAGAAGCTGGGCGAGCAGATCGACAAGTGGATCGACGAGGCGCTCAAGGATACCGAGACCCCCAGCTTCGATCAGCTCCCGGCGGCGATCATGGCCCCGCACCTGGATTATGTGCGCGGCTGGATGAACTACGCCCATGTCTACGGGCGGATGCGGGTGGTCGATCGCCCCGATCGGGTCGTCGTGCTGGGCACCAACCATTTCGGGCAGGCGACGGGTATCTGCGGCTGTGACAAGGGGTTCGAGTCGCCCATGGGGGCCTGCAAGATCGATGCGCGGCTGCTTGAGGCGCTGGTGAAGGAGCTGGGCGAGGAGGACGCGGGCAAAATGCTGGCCAACCGCTACGACCACGAGAACGAGCACTCGATCGAGCTGCACATCCCCTGGATCCAGCATGTGTTCGGCAAGGACGAGGGGGGACAATACCCGATGGTCTTCGCGGCCCTGGTCCACGATCCCACCGTGAACAACGGCGAGGGTTACGACGAGCACGGGCTGGGGCTGGACCCCTTCGTGGCGGCGCTGCGCAAGGCGATGGCGACGGTGGGTGGACGCACGCTGGTGGTGAGCTCGGCCGACCTGAGCCATGTGGGCCCCGCCTTCGGGGACCAGCAGCCCCTGGCGGGCGACAGCGAGGAGGCCCGGCAGTTCCGGACACGGGTGGCGAAGCACGATCAGGAGATGCTCAAGATGGTGGCCGACAACCGGGTCGATGATCTCATCGGCTCGATGGCGTGGCAGCAGAACCCAACGCGCTGGTGCTCGATCGGGAACATCTCGGCGACGATGCGCGTGGTGGAGCCGACGCGGATCGATGTGCTCAACTACGCGGCGACCATGGACCCGCAGGGAACGGCGTTCGTGTCGTCGGCGAGCCTGGCGTTCTACGCCTGAATCATTTTTCATGCAAAGGACCCCTGCGGGCGCGGCGCGGTGTTCTGTCACACGCGTGTCACAAGCGGGGCGGGCCCGGGAACTGGGCATGCCCGATCCCGTAGAGTGGGCGTGAGCGGGTCGGTTCGGGTACCATTGACGCCCCACGCACCCCGGACGCGCTCGCGTGCCGGCCCCCGCTTGTGGGGGCGCGATTTCTGATCGGAGATTCCAATGGCTTCTTCCAACATCTGCTGGGGCATCGAGATGGGCTACGGCGCCATCAAGGCCCTCAAGCTCGAGAACGACGGCGGCGAGTATAAGGTGCTCGACTACGCCGTCATCAATCATCCCAAGGTGCTCTCGACCCCCGAGCTGGACCAGACGGACGCGATGCGGGTGGCGCTGGGAACGCTGGTCAACCAGCACGACCTGAGCAACGCGCGGATCGCGGTGTCGCTGCCGGGACACCAGAGCTTCGCGCGCTTCGCCAAGCTGCCCCCGGTGGAGCCCAAGAAGGTCCCCGACATCGTCAAGTTCGAGGCGGTGCAGCAGATCCCGTTCCCTCTTGAGGAGGTGGAGTGGGACTACCAGACCTTCGTGAGCCCCGATTCGCCCGATGTGGAGGTGGGCATCTTCGCGGTGACGCGGCAGAGGATCATGGACCAGCTCTCGATGCTGGGCGATGTGGGGCTGACGCCGGATCTGGTGACGCTCTCGCCCATCGCCGCCTACAACGCCCTGGCGGTCGATCTGGGGTTCACCTCCGACACCCCCGGGACGATCATCCTGGACATCGGGACGGTGGCGACGGACATGATCATCGCCGAGGCGGGGCGCGTGTGGGTGCGGACCTTCCCGGTGGGCGGTCATCAGTTCACCGAGGCGCTGGTGAGCGCCTTCAAGCTGAGTTACACCAAGGCCGAGAAGCTCAAGCGCGAGGCGGAGCAGTCCAAGCACGCGCGCCATGTGTTCCAGGCGATGCGTCCGGTGTTCGGCGACATCGTGCAGGAGATCCAGCGCAGCATCGGGTTCTACCAGTCGGTGCACCCGGACGCGGACCTCAAGCGCCTGGTGGGGCTGGGTTCGACCTTCCGCCTCCCGGGGCTGCGCAAGTACCTCAAGCAGCAGCTGCAGCTGGATGTGTACCGCCTCGAGCAGTTCAAGAAGCTGTCGATGGACGGGCCGCAGGCCGGCGAGTTCCAGGCGGCGAGCTTCAACCTGGCGACGGCGTACGGGTGCGTGCTCCAGGCGTTCGATCAGTCGCCCATGCAGGCGAACCTGATGCCCGTGGCGGTGATCAAGACGGCGATGTGGAAGAAGAAGGTGCCCTACTTCGCGGCGGCGGCGGGGCTGGCGGCGGCGGCGGCTGGGGCGATGTTCATCCGCCCGCTGCTGGATTCGACCGCGTTCACCGGGGCCCAGAGGCCGCCGGTGCTGCAGAATGTGTCGCAGGAAGCCCGCCAGTTGGCCGCGGCCGCCCAGGAGGCGGGCGTGACCGACGGGGCGGCGTCGAGGCTGGGCGGGGCGGAGATCGTGGGGCTGCTGGGCGGGCGTGAGGTCTACACCCACATTCTTGAGGACACGGCGCGGCTGATGTCGCTGGTCGAGGACAGCGCCTCGACGGCCACGGCCACCGACACGCGCCTGGCCACGGCGCTCGAGGGCAAGCCCGCCCTGGAGCTGGTGGCGTTGACGACCCAGTACAAGGCGCAGGGCGACTACGCCGCGGGATCGGCGGACGCGACGGGACGCGGCAGTCGCAATCCCACGCCGCGCGCGTCGGCGGTCGATCCGGTGCTGGCGTCGATCGCGGGCAAGCGGCATGTGGTGGTCAACGCCCAGTTCGAGATCCCGCTGTCCGAGGTGAGCGTGTTCCTGCTGGACCATGTGGACCCGGTGCTGCGCAACCAGATGAACCACGAGGGCTCGCCCTACACGGTGGTGGTGACCCAGAGCGAGCCGTGGACGGTGGGGGCGACTGCCCAGGGCGCCACGGCTCCGGGCTCCGATCCTTATGCGTCGAGCCGGGATCCAAGGAGCGCGGTCATGTCCCAGCCCCCGCCCCCCACGCGGGGCACGGGCTACACCCCGCCGAGTTACAGCACATCGGGCGGCTCGGGGAACCTGGGCTCGATCGCGCCCATCACCCCGCCGGCGACCGACGACCAGGGGCCGCGGACGACGGTGACGCTGACCTGGTACGCGGTGCTCGACCCGATGGGCACGACGACGAACGAAAACAGCAATGGAGATGAGCCGTGAACAAGGTCATGGGATTCATCAAGGGCAACCTGGTCATCGTTATCTCGGTGGTGCTGATCCTGGTGTTCCTGCCGGTGGGGTATGTCTTCGCGGGCAAGTGGAACGCCAAAGTGCGCGCCGAGGCCAACGAGGCGTACACCAAGGAGAAGCGGGCGCTGACCTCGGCGGGGTCGGTGACCTACGCGCTGCCGGCGGTGCTCGAGGGCGAGTCGGACCTGTCCGAGACCCGGGCGCCCAACACGGCGGTGACGCGTTTCTACCAGCAGGCCAAGGCGCAGCGCGAGCAGCAGGTGGCCGAGGTGGTCGAGCGGGGGACCGAGTTCAACCGCGGGGACCACGCGCCGATCGTCGAGGGTCTCCTGCCCAGGGCCGAGGATCAGCGAGCGCTGGCGCGACTGGGGCGGACGATGACCGAGATGATCGCCGGCACGCCCGCGTCGCCCTCGGTGTATGAGCGCAAGCTCCAGCGTCTCAACGCGGGCTCGCCACCGGACCCGGCGGACCTGGCCACGCGTCTGGAGCGCGAGCGCGGCGACCTGCAGCAGCAGTTCCAGAACGCCAACGCCGACGGGAAAATGACGGAGGAGCAGACCAAGCAGCTCCACGATGACATGGTCGCTCGGCGTCTGGCCGAGTATGTGGGGCGGGCCAAGTCGCTGACTTTCTACTGCTCGCCTGCGGCCTTCGTCAACGGCGGCCCCGGCGGCGAGGCCACGACGGTGGGCGGCGACGGGTACTCGATCGTTCCCGCGACGGTGTGGCCCCCCAGCCGCATCGACGAGGCGGTGGTCTTCACCTGGCTGTGGGACTACTGGGTGATCGGCGATGTGCTCGACGCGGCGGCGCTGGCCAACACCAGCGCGGCGTCGGGGGCGATGGCGATTCCCGACGCCCCGGTCAAGCGGATCGAGCTCATCCGCGTGTCGGCGCTCAAGCCGGCCGCGCCCGCTGGCACGGACGATGATTCCTACGGGCGCACGGTCCGCACCGATCCCGGCGGGCGCCGCGGGGGCGGGGGCGCCACGCCCAGCGAGCAGGGCTCGATCACCGGTCGCACCGGCGGGCAGGCCACGAGCCCCTACGACATCCGCACGGTGAAACTGGTGGCGGTGGTGTCGTCCAAGGATTTGCCCCGGTTCATCGACGCGCTGGGACGGACCAACTACATGACCGTGACGGACCTGGATCTGAGCGAGGTGGATGTCTGGGCCGATCTGCAGCAGGGGTACTACTACGGCGACGAGCATGTGGTGCGGGTGAGCATGGAGATCGAGAGCGTGTGGCTGCGCTCGTGGCTCACGCCGCTGATGCCCGATTCGATCAAGACGAGCCTGGGGGTCCCGCTCACCAAGCCGGGCCAGGGCGACAACGAGGGCGACAGCGAGGGCTGACGGACCTGCGATCAGGAACAGGCCGACGATCAGGAGCCGGTCATCGATCAGGAATAGGGCGGGAGATCCCGCGAGCACGGCACTTCACGGCACTTCATTCAAGCGAGCAAGTGATATGAAACTCAAAGGCGTCAACCCGTTCGAGCGGCACATCGAGAAGATCGTGCTGGGCCTGGTGCTGGTGATCCTGCTGGGGGTGATCGCGATGCAGTTCGTGACCCAGCCCAACGCGGTCAAGGACGGCGGGCGCACGATCACGCCCGACCAGGTGTACATGGCCCTCGCTCCTCAGGCGAACCAGCTCCAGAGCCAGCTGACCGACCAGAACCCCGGGCTTCCGGCGGTGGAATCGGTGGACCTGGTGGCGCGGTACAACCAGGCCTTCGACAGCGCGGGCGCGGGACGCGAGCAGCTGAGCTCGGCGCTGGGCCGGGGCGTGAATGTCGCGAGTCTGGTGGGCGGGAGCGTGATCGACATCCCCGCCGGCGGGACGCAGGGCCCGGTGGAGGCGCTGGCGGTGCCCGCGACGACGAGGCCGGTGGCGGCGTCGCAGTGGGCGACGCTCGATCCTTACGCGGTGGTGGAGGTCCCCGCCTACGCCGAGTATGTCCCGGCCCAGCAGCCGTTCGATTTCCCCTCGATCACGGTGGAGGCGAGCTTCAACGGCAAGGACCTGGAGAGGGTGCTCAACGGCGAGGGCGAGGGCGGGGGCAAGGCGATCCCGCGCCGGTTCTGGTCGGCCACGGGGCTGGCGATCATGGGCTTCGAGGCCCAGCGCCAGCGCCTGATGCCCGACGGCTCGTGGGGCGAGGCCACGCCCATCGAGACCCCCCCGGGAACCCCGATCCCCGCCAGGGCCATCGGCGCCAACGCGGGGCTCCAAGACCTGACCACGCTGGTGACCAACGCGTCGCGGGCGAGCGACGAGGTGGCGCGTCCCATGTTCCCGCCGACGATCGCGGGGACGGCGTGGGAGCCGCCCAGCGAGCGGGTGGTGGCGGCGGATGAATCGGAATCCGCGCAACTGCGGCGCGTGCAGCGCCAGCTCGATCGCGCCCGTGCCGAGCTGGAACGCCTGACCAATACCCAGCAGCCGGGGCCGCGTACCGATCCCCGGGGTCCCGGCGGCGGCGGCAAGACATCGGTCCGCGATGACCGCAATCAGCCCAGAACCACCCCCAGGACGAACCCCGACCGGGTGACCCAGGTCCGGGACCGCATCAAATCGCTTGAGGACCAGCTCAAAGCGCTCGGCGCCGACTCGGACGACACGGCATCGGGGCGCGGGGCGCGGGCCCGGAGCGACGAGCCGCGTTCGGTGCTCGAAGAGGAGGCGGTGCAGCTCTGGGCCCATGATCTGGGCGTCGAGCCCGGCGCGACCTACCGGTACCGCACGCGGGTGGTGGTGAACAACCCCCTGTTCCGCAAGGGCACGGAGCTCGACCCGGACGACGCCGACCAGCAGGCGCTGACCCAGAACCCGTTTGCGCGTGGAGCGTGGTCCGAGTGGTCCGAGCCGGTGGTGGCCGGCGCCAGGGAGTACTTCTTCGTCACCGGCGCCGATCTGGGGGCAAACCAGGGCTCGGCAAACCAGGGCTCAGACAGCCCCAAAGCGACGATCGAGCTCTACGAGATGTACTACGGACACTATCGCAAATCGACGCTGTCGGTGTCGCCCGGCGACGAGCTGGCCACGACCGTGCGGATCTCGGGCAAGCTGCTGAGTTTCGACACGGCTACGCTGAAGGCGGGCGACGCGGCCAAGGCGGTGGAAGCGCTCGGGGCCGAGGATCAGAGCAGCGCCCTGCCCGCGGGGATCAGCGAGCTGGCCAACCGGGTCACGATCGACCTGGGGGTGTACATGCTCGATGTGTACGCCGGCCAGGGCGAGCATGAGACGGATCTGGGACAGAAGTTCACCCCGATGCGGGTGGTGCTGCGTGACGCCCAGGGCCATGTGGTTGTTCGGTCGGATCTGGCGGACGAGTCGTCGCTGGCGTACCAGCTGGCGTCGGCCTCGGCGGCCGCGGCCTCGGAGACGCCGCTGCGGGCGCCGGGCGTGGAGCCGGCGATCTCGCCCTCGGCCGCCCTGTTCGCCCCCGTGGTCCCCTGAGCCCGGGAAGTGGAAGGCATGTTCAGAGCCCCCCGCCCCCTGTTGGCGGGGATTTCCGGTGAGGCGGAGCGCGTGGGGGCGCCGGGGGCTGGGCGTGATCGTGAGCGGCATGGAGAATTGTGGAGGAAGGCCCCGAATTGTTGCTCAGGCAATTTGACGGGCGATTTGCGCCGCCTATCATCCCCCCGCCTCTCAACCGAGGCGAAAACAGATCCGACCCGGCTGGTCCGGCGAGAATCGGCTTCTTTGACAAGTGGATGACGACGAGCGGAACTCAGATTGCCGCGCTTCAAAGGAGGCGCGAGCGAGGCTGGGTTCGGCAAATATACTAACTGAGAATCTCAAAATGCGTCTGAAATGGTGCCCGTGAAGTCTGATCCTTGCGAATCGGATGGAGCGGGTTGATGGTCCTGGCCGGCAGGTCAGGGTGGTCATTGGCCATCGGGCTGAGTTGATCGTGAGCGAGAGCGAGCGTTCGGCATCAGGTCGGTGTGATCAAACCGGAAAGGGCACACGGCGGATGACTTGGCGTCAAGAGGCGATGAAAGACGTTGGAACCTGCGAAAAGCCACAGGGAGCTGGTAACCGAGCTGTGATCTGTGGATCTCTGAATGGGGAAACCCACCCTTCGGGGTATCGTGCACTGAATGCATAGGTGTACGAGGCAAACCCAGGGAACTGAAACATCTCAGTACCTGGAGGAAAGGAAAGCAATATGCGACTCCGTAAGTAGCGGCGAGCGAAAGCGGATAGGTGTGAGCCTGTGAACGCGTTGGAATGCGCGACCGAAGACGGTGAAAGTCCGGTAGCAGGAGGTAGCACCATAGCCCTCGAGTAGGCTCGGGCTCGTGGAACCCGGGTTGAACATGGGAGGTCCACCTTCCAAGGCTAAGTACTCCTTGACGACCGATAGCGAAGAAGTAAAGTGATTGAAAGTTGAAAAGCACTCCTATGAGGAGGGTGAAATAGCACCTGAAACCGTGTGCCTACAAGCGGTCGGAGCCCTACGGGGTGACGGCGTGCTTTTTGCATAATGAGCCCGCGAGTTAGTCTCTGTGGCGAGCTTAAGGCCTACCGGGCCGGAGGCGGAGCGAAAGCGAGTCTGAATAGGGCGTTGAGTCGCAGGGACTAGACACGAAACCCGTGTGATCTACCCATGGCCAGGGTGAAGGTGGGGTAAAACCCGCTGGAGGCCCGAACCCGTTATCGTTGAAAAGATATGGGATGAGCTGTGGGGAGGGGTCAAAGTCCAATCAAACCGGGAGATAGCTTGTTCTCACCGAAATAACTTTAGGGTTAGCCTCAGGAAGCAACTGTTGGGGGTAGAGCTACTGGATGCGTGGTGGGCCTGTCTAGGGTACCCCATGCAACCAAACTCCGAATACCAACAGCCAAGTCCTGGGAGATAGACTGCGAGTGAAAATATCCGTAGTCAAAAGGAGAATAATCCAGATCGCCGGCTAAGGTCCCTAAATCATGCTCAGTTCTTAAGGAAGTCAGACTGCCGTGACAACCAGGATGTTGGCTTAGAAGCAGCCATCATTTAAAGAGTGCGTAACTGCTCACTGGTCGAGGAGTTTGGCGCCGATAATGATCGGGAATAAGCATGATACCGAAGCCGCGGACTCGCCTTGTGCGAGTGGTAGGTGAGCGTTCCATACCGCGTTGAAGGTTATCCGTAAGGGTTGCTGGAGCGTATGGAAGTGAATATGCGGGCTTGAGTAACGATAAACAGGGTGAGAATCCCTGTCGCCGTAAGTCTAAGGTTTCCTGGGGAAGGTAAATCCGCCCAGGGTTAGCCGGGTCCTAAGGCGAGGCCGAAAGGCGTAGTCGATGGATAGCAGGTTAATATTCCTGCGCACCTGTTGAGATCGAAGCACAGTGCGGATTTCCAAGCTCTTCTGGACTGCTAGTTGTCCAGGCCTTCGGGCCGTTGAAGGGGGAGGGAGTTCCTAGAAAAGCTGTGTGGGCGAAGCAGGTCCCGTACTAAAACTGACACAGGTAGACGAGGCGAATAGCCTCAGGCGCTCGAGAGAATGGTCGTGAAGGAACTAGGCAAAATCACTCCGTAAGTTCGCAAGAAGGAGGCCCTTCGGGGCGCAGAGAAAAGGCTCTAGCAACTGTTTATCAAAAACACAGCACTGTGCTAACTCGCAAGAGGATGTATACAGTGTGACGCTTGCCCAATGCCCGAATGTCACGGAAGTGGGTTAGCTTCGGCGAAGCTCGCAACTTAAGCACGGGTCAATGGCGGCCGTAACTATGACGGTCCTAAGGTAGCGAAGTTCCTTGTCGGGTAAGTTCC
>CAYLXF010000014.1:0-39292 GCA_964387925.1 uncultured Phycisphaeraceae bacterium | reverse complement strand
TCGAACCGACGACATTCAGCTTGGGAAGCTGACGTTCTACCACTGAACTACACCCGCGGCAGTGGGCGATGATATGTCGATGCCCGCCGGGAGGCAAGATCAGGGATTCACCAACTCGATGCTCGATCGCGGCACCCAGCATTCGGTCCCGTCTCCCAGCGCCAGGCGCGCCCAGTCGTTGCGAGTCTCCAGGACCCGGGCCTCGACGCCGGGGGCAAGCGGGTCCGTGAAGACGGGCTCATAGATCGAATCGTCGGGTCCCGTGCGGGCCGTTGTTCCTTCCTGGACGACCACGGCCCCGTCGCCGCCCTGGTAGCGGGCCCATTCGAGCCCCAGCATGGTCAGGGGGAGCAGCGAGACGCAAAGCATCCACACCCCGGCGACGGCCAGGCCCCGCGAGCCGGCGCCCAGGGTGCGGGCCGCCAGGGCGAGCCAGCCAAGGGTGAAGAGGGCGATGAAGGAGTTCCAGATGAGCAGCCGGGGCACGCGTCCGCGCCAGACCATGACCCAGGACCAGAGGCGGCCGGGCGTGTTCAGCTCAACCTGCACGGGAACCCGCGAGCGTGCGAAGCCGAGCGATTCGTGCAAGGCGGGGTCGTTGGGATCGATCTGCTCGCCGCGACGGTACGCGAGGACGCCCCGCCCGGTGTCGCCGGCGAGCATGTACGCGTTGCCCAGGGCGTGATAGATGCCCGGCGTGCGCAGCGCGTGATGGTCGATCAGTTGCTGGAACTCCGCGGCGGCCTGCCCGAGCACCTCGTCGCTCCGCTGGTCGTGCTGTTCAAGCAGGGCGGTCCCCTCGTCGAGCCTGTCCAGGGCGGTCTGCAGGTCGGTCCTGACATTCCCCGCGCTGGCCGGGGAGCCCGAGAAGCCCACAGCGAGGAGCACGAGCAGTGGCATGAAACCCCTCACGAGACCACCCCCTTGGCGTGGAGCACCTGACGGTGGATCTGGTGAAGCAGCTGGATGATCCCCGCTCCCGTGTGCGTGTTGGTTTCGGGTCCCTCGACATACCCCGAGCGTTCGTTGCGGGTGAGTTCACCGCTGAGTGAGTCCGCCGTCTCTTCATCGATGGGAAGCTGCCCGGCGTCACTGGCCGTCACCGCCCGCTCGTCGATGCCCAGAGCCGCGGCGAGGTAGACACGCAGCGCCAGGGCGTGCTGCCCGTGGCGCCCGAGCCAGCGGGCGCGGCTGTAGGCCTTTCTGAGCGCCCGCGTGCGGGCGTCGCCCGAGCGGCGCACGAGCGTGACCCCCAGCGCCAGGGCGAAGAGGGTGGGGCCTGAGGCGAGCGCGGCGATCCATACAGGTTGACGCACCGTCCGACCGAGGTCGAAGCCGTGCTGTTCGAGCATGTCTTCGGCCGAGCCGTGGGCCCAGAGACCCGGCATGGCGCGGGTCAGGGGCACGCGCTCGATCCCCTCGCTCTGCCGCGGGGTGCGGGAGGGCGCGGACCCCGAGGACACGACCGCGTCCGAGAGCGTCACCTCCTGGACCGGGTTGACCGCCAGCTCGATGGGGGCGGACTCGAAGACCTTGTAGTCGCCGATCTCGGGGCTGAAGGAGGGAAGTCTGATTGGCGGGATCTGATCGACCTGGTCGTTGACCGCGCGGATGGTGGTCTGGTAAACACGCTGGCCGCGCTCGCGCGGCAGCTGCTCACGCCACCCGCTCGAATCGATCTTGAAGCGGTCGCTGAAACGCGGGTCGGCGCTCAGATCCGGCGCGTCCTCAATACCGACCATGGGCTCGTCGCCACTGATGCGGAGCGTGAGCGTGATCGGGTCGCCCACATTGACCGTGGTGTTGGAGGCGCCCGCGTCGAGGGTGAAATCCCCGATCGCCCCGGCGTAGCCCTCGGGGCGGCCCTGCGAGGGCACGGGCCTGACGGTCAGCGGGATCGTGGGCGATTCGATGTAGGCCCGGAAGCCGCGCCCCGTGCCCGAGAGGCGGGTGAACACGGCGCGCAGGGGGCCCAGGTCGAACGAGCCCGTCTGCGTGGGGGTGATGCTGAAGCCGAACGAGAATCGTTTCATCGGCCGCCCGTCGTGCATCCCGGTATCGACGATCCCGGTGAGCTGCTCGCCATTGAAGGGGAAGGTGACGCGGTCGCCGCCGCGGGCGGGAGGGTCGATCGCCCGGACCTCGAACGAGTCGGGGATCCTCGTCGAGGACATGCTGAAGTCCGAGGTCTGGTCGCCGATCCACCACACGCACTGGACCTCGACCGTCTCGTTCTGGTAGATCGTGTCGCGCTCGACACGCATCTCCATCTCGTCGCTGTCCGAGCGGGTGGGGAACAACGCCTCGAAGGTGGCGGGCTCGCCCGTGTACCGCTGCCCGTCGATGGTGATGGTCGGGGCGGGGATCGTGACCGTTCCTTCCTCGAGGGCGGTGAGCGTGTACTGAAAGCTGAACCGCTGGTCGGTGACGGTGCGGGTCCGCCCGTTGATCGACTGCACCGAGGTGAACGACTGGGAGGTGCGCCCGTGATACTGGGCCTGCACCGAAGCGGGAAAGTCGAGCTCGGGCGCCGACGGGTTGTCGGCGTTGCGCACGACCACCTGATAGCTCAGCTCGTCCCCCACATAGAGGCGCGTGCGGGAGAGTTCGACCTCCACCGTGATGGGTTCGTTCTGCGCCGGGGCGTTGCTGGCGCAGATACACAGCACCAGCAGGCACACCAGCAGATCCGTGATTCTCATGATTCGTGCTCGCATCACCAGTCCTTGTCTACCTTCGTCGGGCGTCCCACGGCCCGGTACGCCTCGCGCGCGTCCCGCTCACGCCGTTCCTTGTCGAGAAGCTGCCTGGCGATCTCGCTGATCTCGTCACCCTGATCCTCATCGGCAGGCTGCTGATCCTGCGCCTCGCCCTGGGGGTCCTGCGCCTCCCCCTTCTCGTCCTCCTGCCCCTGCTGGGGATCGCCGTCCCCGCCTTCTTGCCCGTTCTGCTGCTCGCCTTGCTGCTGGGTCTGGTCGGCCATCTGCCGCATCCGCTTGGCGGCGTCCTTGAGCGAGTCGGCGGCCTGCTGCTGCTGCCGGGCGGCCTCCTCCTGGTCGTTCTGCTCCATCGCCTGCTGCGCCCGCTTCTGGGCGTCGCGGGCGTCCTGGAGTTTCTGCTTGATCTGCTCCATCTGCTCGCTCTGCGAGGACTGCTGCTTGTCGAGGTTCTGCTTGGTCGATTCCGTCTCGTTGCAGATCTCCTGCTGGTCCTGCTTCTGCTTCTGCCGCTCCCGCTCGCTTTGCGGCGGGGTCTGGGCCGACTGCCGGGCCTGCTGCTGCTGCTGCTGGGCCAGCTGGTTGAGCTTGTCCGCGGTCTCCTGTTGCTGCTGCCGCCGCTGCGTCTGTTGTTCCTGCTGCTGCTTGAGCATCCGCTCAAGCTGCTCGATCTGGTCGCGCAGGTCCTTGATCTCCCGGCGCACCCGCTCGACATTCTCCGCCGCCCGCGTGTCGCGCGGGTCGATCTCGATCACCGATCGGAACGCCCCGGCGGCGGGGGCGAGCAGATCGGCCTTCGCCTTGAGCGCGTCGATCTGGCCCTGCAGATCCTCGTCCTGCCCCTGCCCCTGACCCTGACCCGGCGAGCCGGGCTGGGCGCCGCCGCCAGCGCCATCCTGGGCATGGGCGATGAGATAGTGCGCGTGCCCCACATTGAACCGGGCCTCGGCGCGAACGCGTGGGGCGGCGCCGCTGCGATCCGCGGCCCGCAGCGCGTCGATCGCTTCGCCCAGCTTCTGGGTGTCGGTGGGATTCTGCTCGATCAGGATGGTGCCCAGGTCATAGGCCGCGAGAGAAACGAGCGATAGATCCTCACAGCGCGCCATGACCTCACGCAGGGCCTCCTCCCGCGCCTGGGGATCGGCGTCCTGGTCGAGCGCCGCGTTGATCCGCGTATCGGCGACGGATGCGGGCATGGTCTCGGGCATGGCGGGGGCTCCCGCGCCGGTTGGCGCGGGATCGGCCAGCAGGAGCAGGGTGGAGAGTGCGATGGAGATCATGCCGGGGCCCTCCTGGATCGGTCGGGTTGATGCTGGCCGGGATCGCGGCGCGAGCCGTGGGGGATCAACGCCATGTCGGCGGCGAGCAGTACGACCGCAAGCGTCAGAAAGATCATGAAACGCTCGGTGTAGAGCGTCTGCGACGAGGTCTCGATGGTGCGCTGGTCGGCGCTGGCGATGAGGTCGTGGTACACCTGCGCCAGGTCGATGGTGCCCGTGCCGACCTCCAGGTACACCCCGCCGGGCGAGGCGGCGGCGATCGAGCGCAGCGTTCCCGATTCGAGCCGGGACCGCACCGGCGGCGCGCTGTCCGAATCCTTGTCACGCGGGACCGGCGCTCCCTTGTCCGAGCCGATCCCGATGGCGATGATGCGGGCGCCGCGCGCCCCGGCCTGCCGCGCGGCCGCCACGGGAAGGCTGTCCTGGTCCTCGCCGTCGGAGATCAGCACGATGTCCCGGTAGTTCTGCGTCGCCGCGTCGGAGTCCTCGGGGTAGACCAGGTCCATGGTCCGGCGCAGCGCGTCGCCGATGTTGGTCCCGCCCACCAGCACCGACTCGGGCGAGAGCTCCTCGAGCGCCAGGCGGAAGAACATCCGGTCGTTGGTCAGCGGCGAGAGCACCGCCGACGACCCCGCGAACGCCACCAGCCCCACGCGGTCGCTGCCGAGCTGGTCAACGAGGTCGTTGATCCAGAGCTTGGCCTTGCCGAGCCGGTTTGGGGCGACATCGCGAGCCAGCATCGAGCGCGACACATCGACCAGGAAGACCACATCACGGCCCTTGGATTCGACCTCCACCTCCCGCGGGTCCGACTGCGGCCTGGCCAGCGCTACAACCATGCAGGCCAGGGCGAGCGAGCTGACCAGCGCCCGCGCCCAGGCGTTCCATCGCCGACGCGTGCCCAGCATCGCGTCGATCATCCGCTCGTCGGCCAGCCGGCGTTGGGCTCGCCCGGCGCGTCGCGCCAGCAGGAGCATCACCAGCGCCAGCGCCGGCGCGCCCCACAGCCCCAGCAGCCACTGGGGGTGCTCGAAGCGCCAGGTTTCGATCGACCAGGACTGGGCAAGCGTCACGAACTGGAAGGGGACTCGGCTCACACGACGCTCCTGAAGACGAGCGTGCGAAGCAGCACGCCCAGCATGAACGCGCCGAAACCGACCAGGGCGAAGGGGGTATAAAGCTCCTTGTACGAGGTCGATTCGGCGATCTCGATCGTGGAGCGCTCCAGCTCGTCAATCCGGGCGTAGACATTCTCCAGATCGGATACCTGGTCGACGCCCCAGTACTGACCCCCGGTGTACTGGGCGACCTGCGTCATGCGTTCGTCGTTGACCTCCTGCATGCGTCCGAAGAGCATCCCTCCCGCGCTGGTGCCGCCCCGGATGCCCACGATGTAGACCTTGATCCCCCAGTCGCGCGCCAGGGACGCCGCCTGCTGGGGGGAATAGGTCCCCGCGCGGTTCTCGCCGTCGGTCAGCAGGACCACCGCCTTGCTCTTGAGCTCGAAGCCCGGGTCGTCCATTTCCTTGCGCATCGAGTCTTCCGAGGCCTTGAGGCGTGCGATGGCGAGCATCAACGCGTCGCCGATCGCCGTGGATCGCTCACGCTCGATGCGGGGCAGCTCGATACGCCGCAGCGCTTCGACCAGGGCTTCGTGCGACTGGGTCAGCGGCATCAGGGTATCGGCGAACGAGCCGAACACGATCAGCCCCAGCAGGTCGCCCTCGCGACCCTTGAGCTGCTTGCCGTCGCCCGTGACGAACTTCTCCACCACCTTCTTGACCGCCTCCAGCCGGTTGACGCGCTGCCCGTCGAAGACGACGGCCTCCTCCATCGAACCCGAGCGGTCGACCACCAGCTCCAGGGCGATGGCGTCGCGGGTGGTCTTGGTGTTGCCGATGATCTGCTGGGGTCGAGCCAGGGCGATCAGCAGTGACACCAGCGCCAGCGAGAGGACCGCGCTGGGGATCCAAAGCCCGAACGCCCGCGCCGAAGACCCCGCCGCCGCCAGGCGCGAGGGGACCGAGGACATCACCCCGCGCCGGCGGTGAAACATCACGGCGCGGGCGATCCAGATCAGCGGGATCACCGCGATGAAAGCCAGCACCCAGGGATAGGCCAGCTGCCAGTTCATGCCGCGTCCTCCCCGGTGCTCCCGAGCAGCTCGAGCGTGTGGCGCGCCAGCACCGCCGGGGAGGGCGCATCGCCGGGATCCGGCGCGTACTGCGCCCTCTCGCAGATCGACATCAGGCGGCTGATCTCGCTGGTCTGGCGCAGGCGAGGATCGAGCAGCGAGAAGACCTCCCTGAGCTGCGCGTAGGCCTGGTCCTGCTCGGCCTCGCCCTGCCGCGTGATCTTCACGAGCCGGTCATGGATCGATGGGCCCTTCCCTCGGGCCCTGTCGGAACGGGTCAGCGCCAGCACCACCGCGACGCAGCAGACCAGCACCGCCGCCACCGCCGCGAAGATGAGGGCCCGTCCGGTGGCTTGTTCGCTTTGCCCGGGCGGGGGCGCAAGCGTCTGGCCGACCGGATTGAGAGTTCCCGAGTCGCCCTCCGCGAGCACGCTTTCGACCGCCAGCGCCAGCGGCTCGGTGCTGATGGTCACGGACTCATCCGCCCCCGGTTCGGGGAGCACCGAGACCGAGAACGACGGGACCTGATACATCCCCGCAAGGAAGGGCTCGAGCAGGTAGGTGCGCTCCTGATGGTACCGCCCGCCGCGGGTCTCGATGGGCGTCCGGGTCGATTCGATCAGCGTCCAGTCGCTCTGGGCCCAGTCCGGTTCGACGAGCTCCACGCTCGCGGGGACCTCCCAGCCGAGGGTGACATGAACCAGGAGCCGATCGGCGATCCCCATGCTCGTGCGGTCCACCGCGGCGGTGAGCACGACGCGGGTGTCGGGGTCGGTGACCTTCGAGCGGATCCCCGCCGATTCCGTTTCGGGCGAGCGGGACCTGCAGCCGGACGGCGCCAAAATGGCCGCGGCCAGGGGCAGGATGAGCAGGGACAGGATGAAACGCCCGGCCCTCATCGTTGACGCATCTCCCGCTGATGAAAATACCGAGACAGGTCATCGACGGCGTTGCGGGCCGTCGAGAGCTCGATGCGATCGACCCGCGCCCTCTTGAGGGTCCCGATGATCAGCTCCTGCTCGCGCACCGCCTGCTCGTGGTAGCGATGGCGCACGCGCCGCGAGCCGGTATCGACCGTGAAGCGCCGCCCCGTGATCGGGTCGTGCATCCTGATCAGCCCCGCTCTGGGGAGGTCGAACTCCAGCGGGTCGGTGAGCTGCACCGCCACGACCTCGTGCTTGCGGATGAGCATGCGCATCGGCTTGGCCCAGGACGGCTCGCCGTGGTTATTGAGCCCCGAGAGGAAGTCGGACATCACGAACAGGATCGCCCGGCGCCGGTGCGTGCGCCCCAGCTCGCGCAGCGCGTCGGCCAGGGTGTAGCTCGTCTGGCCCGGGGCCGAGTCGATGAGTTCCCTGATGATGCGACGCGCGTGCTTGCGTCCCTTTGACGGGCGCAGGTGGAAGGCCCGGTCCCGGTTCACGAGGTGCTCGGACCCGAAGACCTGCAGCCCCACGCGGTCGTTGTTGCGCCCCGCCGCCAGCGTCAGGATCGCCCCGACCTCGCGGGCGAGCTGGTGCTTGGAGCGCTGCACGGTGCCCAGCGCGGTGGTGATCGAGCAGTCCAGGCTCATGACCACCGTGAGCTGGCGCTCCTCGGTGAAGCGTTTGATGTAGGGGTGGCCGGTGCGGGCGGTGACATTCCAGTCGATGGTCCGCACCTCGTCGCCCGGCTGGTACTCACGCACCTCGGCGAACTCGATCCCCTGCCCCTTGAACGCCGAGTGGTACTGCCCGCCGAAGAGGTCATCGACGCGCCGGCGCGCCCGGATCTCCAGGCGGCGCACCTCCCGCATGAGTTCTTCGGTCAGCAAGTGGGTTCCTCCTTGAGGGGTGGACGCTTGGGCTCAGGGCACCGCGATGCGGGCGAAGAGCTCGCGAACGATGTCCTCGCTGCTCACGCCCTCGGCCTCCGCCTCGTAGCTGACCAGCACGCGGTGACGCAGCACATCCATCCCGATCGCCTTGATGTCCGACGGGGTCACGAACGAGCGGTCATCGAGGAACGCGTTGGCACGAGCCGCCCGGGCGAGTGAGAGCGAGGCCCGCGGCGAGGCCCCGAACTCGATGAGCTTGGGCAGGTCGAGCTTCCAGTTCACCCGCGCCCCGCCCGGCTCACGCGTCGCGTGCACCAGCGACACGATGTACTCCTTGATCTTGTCGTCGACATAGACCTCGTTGACCATCGCCCGGGCACGGGCGATCTGCTCGGGCGAGACGACCGGCGCGATGGGCTCGATGTCGGCGGTGCTCATCATGCGATCGATGATCACCCGCTCGTCGTCACGCGTGGGGTAGCCCACGCTGAGCTTGAGCATGAAGCGGTCGACCTGGGCCTCGGGCAGCGGGTAGGTTCCCTCCTGCTCGATGGGGTTCTGCGTCGCCAGCACCAGGAACGGGTCGCCGACCTTGTAGGTGGTGTCTCCGATCGTGGCGCTGCGCTCCTGCATCGCCTCGAGCAGCGCCGACTGCACCTTGGCCGGGGCGCGGTTGATCTCGTCGGCCAGGACGATGTTGGCGAAGATCGGGCCCTTGCGGGGCGTGAAGGTCCCCTCTTTGGGGTTGTAGATCAGCGTGCCGATCACATCCGCGGGCAGCAGGTCGGGGGTGAACTGGATCCGCGAGAACTTCGCGTGGCAGCCCTGGGCCAGGGTGGTCACCGTCAGCGTCTTGGCCAGCCCAGGCACGCCCTCGAGCAGCACATGCCCGCCGGTGAGCATCCCGATCACCAGCGCCCGCACCATGTGCTCCTGCCCGACCACCACCGAACCTACGGCGTGGATCAGATCGGTCATCGGCCCGGCGTGCCGGGCGATCATCTCATCGGTGGGGCGGGTCCCGGGGGCGGTCTCGATGCTCATGCGGGTGTTCCTTTGAGGATTCCAGTCGTCGGCCGGTTCGTATCGTGCGAGTCGCAGGGTCATGGCATCTCTGGGGACGCCCCAGACGGTCGGAACCGTCATCTGTTGTTGATTTCCCGCCGCGCCAGGTTGCGACAAGCCGGGTTGCGAAAGCCAGGTTTCGACTAGCCGCAACATTCAAAATGAACGCGAGCCCGGCGTGACCGGGCTCGCGTGGCGTGCCGTCGCGAGCCCGGGCGGCGTTCACGGTGCTACGCCGTCGGGGCCTTGTGGGTTCACCGAAGGTCGATCAGCCCTGATTCTGCGGGGGCGCCCCGCCCGGATTGATGTTGATCTCCCCGTGGCGCTCCTCGTACTGGCGCACCGCGCCTCCCAGCGACATGGCTAGGCGCTTGGCCCCCGCCCAGTTCATGATCACCCGCGAGCCCACATTGAAGACGATCATCGGCTGCTGGCCGGGCATCTGCATGGGGATGTTCATCCCGAAGTCCATGACCAGCTCGTCCTGGGTGTTGCTGGTCCGGATCGTGTTGGCGTAGGTGCTGGTCATCTTCGATTCATCGATGCGGAGCTGGACCTGCTGCTGCTGGGGATTCTGCTGATCATCGGCCATGTGGGGGCATCCTTTTCTCGCGGTGTGGGGCTCGCCGAGCCTGTTGTGGGTCGTGTGAGGCAATGCCGAGGGGGGGACTCGAACCCCCACTCTATCACTAGAAGCGGATTTTGAATCCGCCGCGTCTACCGATTCCGCCACCCCGGCAGTGGTGCTGCAACAAGGCCGAAATCATAGCGCCGGGTGGGGACTGTTCCAGCACAAACCGCCCCGGCGCGGTCCGATCCCGGTTCCGCGCCTGTAAGCGCCCCTGCCTACACTCCCTTTCTCGCCGAATCGTTCGGCGGGGTCGGTCCGGGACTCAGGCGCACGATGGCGGACCGACAGCGGTCCTGTGCGCGGCATGAACACGGAAAGCACATCATGTCAGACACCATGTCCAGCCCGGTCTCCAACCCAGTCTCCAACACGGTCAAGATCGAGGACGCCGGCCCCTGCCGCAAGCGGATCTCGATCGAGATCCCCTCCGGGATCGTCACCGACCAGATGGAGACCTCCTTCGCCGCCGTCGCCGGTGAGGTCTCCATCCCCGGTTTTCGCAAGGGGCACGCCCCACGGCGCCTCGTGGAGAAACGATTCGGCGCCTATGTCAAGGACGAGACCCGACAGCGCCTGCTGGGGCAGGCGTACGAGCAGGCCGTCCGCGACAACGAGCTCAAGGTCCTTTCCCAGCCGCCTGCCGAGGCCCTTGAGGGCGTCGAGATCGAGCCCGGCCAGCCCGTGCGTTTCGAGGTCGAGGTCGAGGTGATGCCCGAGTTCGAGCTGCCCGAACTCAAGGGCCTCAAGATCCTCAAGCCCGACACCACGCTCCCCGAGGGGATGGTCGACGAGGAGATCAGGAAGATCGCCATCAACGAGGGCTCGCTCGACGAGCGCGATGATTCCGACAAGGGCGACTACCTCACGGGCAACGCCGTCATGACCGACAGCGAGGGGACCGAGCACTACAACATCGAGGGCGCCGTGGTTCAGATCCCCCAGGAGGGCGACGAGGGCATGATCCTGGGCGTGATCGTCCCCGACTTCGCTAAGCAGATCGGGACGCCCAAGGAGGGCGACAAGCTCACCATCAGGCTCAAGGGCCCCGAGAACCACGAGGTCGAGGCGATCCGCGGCAAGGACCTGACCATCGACTACGAGGTCACCAAGGTCTACCGCATCGTCCCCGCCGTTGTCAGCGACCTGGTCGCCAAGTACGGGTTCAACGACGAGGAGCAGCTGCGCGAGATGGTGACCATGCAGCTCACCCAGCGCGCCGAGGTCCAGCAGCAGTCGGTGATGCGTCAGCAGGTGAGCAAGCACCTGGCCGACAACACCGATTTCGAGCTGCCCCAGGGGCTCACCGCCCAGCAGGCGGCCCGCAACCTGCAGCGCCGACGGATGGAGCTGATGTACCGCGGCGTCGACCCCGCCGAGATCGAGCAGCACATGGCCGAGCTGCGCAGCGCCTCGGCCGCCGGCGCCGCAAGCGAGCTCAAGAACTTCTTCATCCTCAACAAGGCCGCCGAGCAGCTCCAGGTGCAGGTGCAGGAGCCCGAGATCAACGCCCGCATCGTGCAGATGGCGGCCCAGCAGGGCAAACGCCCCGAGCAGGTCCAGCAGGAGCTGATCAAGTCCGGCCAGGCCCAGACGCTGATTCAGCAGGTCCGCGAGCACAAGACCATCGACACGATCCTGGCCGACGCCGAGATCGAGGAGGTCAGCGCCGACGAGTTCAACAAGCGGATGGGCGGCGAAGCCAAGTAAACCGGCTTCTCAACAGATCGCATCCTTAGCAGCGCTCCCGGCTACGCCCCCAGGCACGCCGCGGGGCGTTTTCATGCGTGATTCTGTTCTATCCCAGACGCTCAGGCGATCGTGTCGTCGTCGCCCTCTTCGCTCAGGTCGAAGGCGAAGGTCCCCTCGCCCGAGTTGAAGGGGTGGTTGATCGTCCCGCAGTCGGCGCAAGCGATGCCGTGTGTCCCCGCGGGCGCCCGTTCGATGCTCTGGCCGCACCCGGTGCAGGTCATGGTCGAGAGACGCGAGGCCATGGTGTTGACCATAGTGACGGCGATGGTCAGCGCCACGCCCAGGGCGGGAAGCACCGGGACCGAGAGCATCCCCACGACGCCGACGACCAGCAGGGCCAACGCGACGAGCATGGCGAACACACGCAGTCTGAGTCGTTGCATCCACAGCATGTCTGAGCCTCCTGCCGGACTGGGGATCGGTCGCTCGGGCGACGCTTGAGGCGTGACTCCAGCACGCCCCCGCACCGTGATGATAGACCACGGGCTCTGGTTTGTTCCCGTTCCACGCGGGAAGCCGGGGATTTCCAATCGGATCAGAGCGGGCGATAGAGATCGATGATCCGGTGCAGCTCAGCGGGGTCTTTGAGATGATTCACCTGCAGCTCGATCCCGTCCTGGCCCGAGGACGAGATCCCGATGCGGCCCACCCGCATCAGCCGCTGCGGGAAGCTCTGGTCGATCTGGATGTTGCGGATATTGTCGTGCACCACCTCGGACGAGGACTTGGCGAAGAACCCGTGGTGCATGATGGTGCGTTTGGTGGTGATCTCCAGCGACGCGCTCAGCCGATCGAGCCACCACCAGCCGATCAGCCCCAACCCCCAGAGGCACATGGTCGCGAACAGGGCGTACCACCAGGGAGATCTGCCGAACACCGGGACCCAGATCAACCCCACGATCCCGGTCAGGGCGACCAGCGCCGCCAGCGAGAAGCGGATCGGGCGCGACCGGAACCAGCACCGTCGCACCCGCAGCACCCGCACCTCGGGCCCGAAATCGGGCGGGTAGCCCGCCCTGGCGGCCTTGTCGACCCGTCCCGGTTCTCGTGACTCAGCTTCGAGCGGGATCTCGCCCTCGCGGGAAGGAACCCGGTTGATGTCGCCGCAGTTGAGGCACTCATGCCTGGTCCCCGCAAGGGCGTAATCAACCTCGATCTCCATGTCGCAGCGGTCGCAGTTGAACCGGATCATGCGGGAGGCCCCTTCCGAATCATTCTACGGGAAACCGGATCGACTCTTTCGCCCGGGGCCGATGAAAAACCGCCCCGGGTGTCCCGAGGCGGCAGGCATGTTCTTGGCGTTCTCGTGGGCTCAGCCGTTCCAGCTCCGCGTCTCGGGCCCCACATACGCCGCCCGAGGCCGGATCAGCCGATTGTTGGCGTGCTGCTCCATGATGTGGGCGCACCAGCCGGTGATCCGCGAGGCGACGAAGATGGGGGTGTACTGGGGCACGGGGATGCCCATGGTGTAGTAGGTCATGCCGCAGGGGAAGTCGACATTGGGGAAGATGTGCTTCTCGTCCTCCATGATCTTCTGGACCGTTTCGCCCAGCTCGAAGAGCCGGACGAACTCCTCGCCGCGTGCCTGGGCGGCCTTGCGCCCCAGGGCGTGCAGGATCGGGGCGCGGTGGTCGCCGTTTTTATACACCCGATGCCCGAAGCCCATGAGCTTGCGCTTGTCCTCGAAGGCCCGGTGCATCCAGTCGGTAATCTTCCCCGTGTCGTTCTCGGGGCCGATGTCCCTGCGGATATCGGCGAGCATCTCCATGGCGGCCTCGTTGGCCCCGCCGTGCAGCTTGCCCTTGAGGGCGGCGATGGCGCCGGTGACCGCCCCGTGCATATCGCTCAGCGTCCCGGCGATGACGCGGGCGGCGAAGGTCGACGCGTTGTAGTCGTGCTCGGCGTAGAGGACCAGAGATACATCCATCACCTTCTCGGCCTCCGCGCTGGGCTTCTCACCCGTCATCATGTACAGCAGGTTGGCCGCGTGCGAGAGATCCTCGGTGGGCTCGACATACTCGCGCCCCTCGATGGCGTTCTGCATGTGGCCGATGATCGTGGGGATCTTGGCCAGCAGACGCTTGGACTTGCTCAGGTTCGCCTCGGGGCTGTTGTCCTGGCACTGGGGGTCGAGATGGGCCAGCACCGACACGCCCGTGCGAAGGATGTCCATGGGGACCGCGTTGCCGCTCTTGACGAACCCGGCCGCCAGGCGCAGGTTCGCGTGCATGATCTCGGGGATGTCCCGCTCGGCGATCAGCTCGGCCTTGAATGCGGCCAGCTCGGAGGCGTTGGGTTTCTCGCCCACCAGGAGCAGATACGCGACCTCCTCGAACGAGGCGTGGGCGGCCAGGTCGGCGATCTCGTAGCCGCGGTAGATCAGTGCCGATTGCTCGACATTGCAGATCTCGGTCTCGCCGGCGATGACGCCCTCTAGGCCCTTGGCGTGTGTCGGTGCGGTGGTCATGGCTTCCTCTTCCGTGGTGTTGCAGGCGGTGGGATGCGCCCGGTGGGCGGAACGCTCGGGAAACACCGGATGCTAGGCCACAACCCCGTTCCGGGCGTCACTGGCGGGCCGCCAGCGGGTACGACACCGGCGAACGATACCCCTCCCGGTCGTACGACCGGACCCCGAAGAACCAGTTGTCCTTCGAGAGCGGGATGGCGCCCTCCGTGATATTCCCGACATCCTGGACATGCTCCCAGACGGGCGAAACGGTGTCGCGCCAGACAATCTCATACCCGGCGACATCGGGCTCGGGCGAGGCGTCCCAGCGCAGCGTGGTGTCGTTGGTCAGATCGGCGACGATCACCCGTGTGTTCGTCGGCGGCGAGGGCGCGTTGGTCAGGTGCACGAGCACCGCCGCGTTGAGGCGCGTGACATCCGCCAGGTACGCTTCGTCGACATGCCCGGGCAGGTCGCCGTAGGAGATCCCGCCCTCCGTGCGGACATCCTGGTGCTGGCGGTCATAGTTCTCGTACACCTCGGTGAACCGCACGGCGGGGTAGCCGAGCGTGCTGAAAGGGATGTGGTCCCCGCCGCGGAGGAACCGATCGGGTCGAAAGACCAGACGCGGCTGGACCGTGGTCCTCTGCAGCGCCGCGATCTCGGCGATGGAGCGCGCCAGCTGACGCGATTCGGAGTCGCTTTCCGTGCCGTACATACGCACGCGCCGGATCTCGCTTGGGATCTGGTCGTCGCCCATCTCCAGCACCGACGCGGGGATGCCCTCGCTGAACACCCGGATCCCGCGCCTGCCGTCCTGGTCGGGCATCACCCCGGTGGGATCGCCCACCATGTCGTTATTGACCACCGCGCGGATGTCCCTGCCGGCTTCCTTCGCCGCCCTGGCGTAGAGGGTGGCGCCGTAGAGACCCTGCTCCTCGCCGCTGGTGGCGATGAGCATCACCGTCGATTCCAGCGGCTCGGCGGCCAGCACCCGCGCCAGCTCGATCAGCGCCGCCACGCCCGACCCGTCGTCGTTGGCGCCCGGGGCGTCGATCGTCGCGTCGTTGACATCGC
Organism: uncultured Phycisphaeraceae bacterium; assembly: GCA_964387925.1. Classification (GTDB taxonomy): domain Bacteria; phylum Planctomycetota; class Phycisphaerae; order Phycisphaerales; family UBA1924; genus UBA1924. The sequence goes on along the minus strand of CAYLXF010000014.1, from coordinate 24,377 downwards.
TCGCTCTCGAATCGAGGTGCGCCAGCACACAGTACAGGCGATCGCGAGAGGCCGGGTCACTGCCGGGGATCTCGCACACCACATTGACCACGCTCACCGCCTCGGTGATGCGCCGCCCGTCGGGGTCCACGCGGTGCTCGTCGAAATAGACGCGGGGGGCGGCGTCGCCCGCTTTTCCGCTGCCGGCGACATTCTTCTCGAACTGGGATTTCACCCAGCGCCGCGCCGCGCCGATGCCCCGCGTCGACGAGTCGGGGTCCGAGAGCGTGTGGCGCGTGCCGAAACCCACGAGCGTGTCGATCGTGTGCCGGATCCGCGCCGGGTCCACGCGCCTCATCACCCGCTCGGCCGTGTCGGTGGGGCGGTCGGCGAGCATCGGGCGGCTGATGTGCATGGGGTTGCTCCCGGTCGATCCTGTCGCGGCGCACCCGGCGCACGCGAGGACGGACATCGTTGAGGTCAGCGCCAGGGCGGCGACGAGGCGGGCGGGGTGTGTGTGGCGCATGCCCGATTGTACAGTCTGTGCGGCCGGCACGCATTCGACGGCGACTATCATCGCCTTATGCGCCAGAAACCCCACCCAGGCATCGTGCTCCGCGCCCTCATGGACGAATCGGTCGTCGCCGCCCCCGGCGCGTTCAACGCCCTGGTGGGGATGGCGGTACGCGACGCGGGGTTCTCCGCCGCGTATGTCTCGGGAGGGGCGACCTCGGTGGCGGCGGGCGTCCCCGATGTGGGGCTGCTGACGCTCGACCACTTCACCCGCGTCGTGCGAGAGGTCGTCACGGGCTCCGGGCTCCCGGTCATCGCCGACGCCGACACCGGCTTCGGCGAGGAGGAGATGGTGCGCCGCACGGTGCTCGAATACGAGCACGCCGGGGCCGCGGGATTGCACCTCGAGGACCAGGTCTTCCCCAAGCGCTGCGGGCATCTCGACGGCAAAGCGCTCATCCCGACCGAGCAAGCCGTGTCGAAGATCCGGTGGGCGGTGAAGGCGTCGCACGACTGCAGCGCCGGCTCCTTCATCATCTGCGCCCGCACCGACGCCAAGGGCGTCGAGGGCTTCGACGCGGCGGTCGAGCGCGCCAAGGCGTATGTCGAGGCGGGGGCCGGCATGATCTTCCCCGAGGGGCTCACCAGCGAGCAGGAGTTCGCCGACTTCGCCGGGGCGATGGACGCTCTGGGCGACAGGCGCCCCTACCTGCTGGCCAACATGACCGAGTTCGGCAAGACCCCCATGCTCACGCTTGAAGCGTTCGGGTCGATGGGCTACGACCTCGTCATCCACCCCGTGAGCACGCTGCGGATCGCGATGGGCGCGATCACCAACGCCCTGACCGAGCTCCGGCGGACCGGGACGCTCGAAGGGCGGCTGGGCGACATGCAGTCCCGCGAGGCGCTCTACGACCTGATCGGGTACACGCCCGGCGCGGCGTGGGAGATGTGATGCCGCGATCGAGACACCGCTACTCGATCGAGGACGATTCCACGATCATCACCGACAACGGGCTCGTGAAGAGGATCTACGCCGACGACCGGGACGGCTACCGCCACCAGCGATTCGTCATCCGCCTGCGCACCGGCCAGACGCTGCTGATCGTGCACAACATCGACCTCGTCCCCCGAATCCCCGTGCTCATCAACGACTACATCGAGTTTCGCGGCGAATACGAGTACAACAACCGCGGCGGGCTGGTCCACTGGACCCACCACGATCCCCTGGGCCTACACGAGCCGGGCTGGATCAAACACGCCGGGGTTGTGTATCAGTGATCTCGTGTGCCCGCCGTCTTCGGCGCAGGAGCGCTCTATGAACGACCAGAAGACATTACTGCGCGGCAAGCCGCGAGCAGTGGCGCCCAGGGGCCGTTGGTTTACTCGAACCCGTCGCGGGTGTGGATCTCGAAGTCGTTGATCGAGGCGATGTCCGCAGCGGACTTCTCGCCAAGGTGCTCGAAGCGTGCGACCACGGGGGCGGGGTCCTCGAAAGCGAGCTTGCCCAGCAGGTTGAACTTGTGCTCCAGGATGCCCTTGAGGTCCGCCTCCGTGTTTCTCGCGTGCCCCGCGGGGTACATCACCATCCCAGAATCGAACTCGGTGCCGTCGGTGTCCTCGATGATCACCGAGGTGGGGATCCCGTCGGGGTAACGCTTATCGTACTCCTCGCCGCCGTGATAGAACTGGATCTTCTCCATCAGCGAGCGGGTGCGCGGGTTGTTGATGGCCTCGGCGCTGTAGTCATAGGGTCCGAGCATCAGTTCGGCCCAGCCGGCCCGCTGCCGGCTCAGGGCCTTGCGAAGCAGGGTCGCGACGATGTAGACCATCGAGTGGTCGGCGCTCTGACGCGTGGTGGGGTTGCGCTTGGCGGGGTCGCCGATGATCCCGAATGCGGGCTCGTAGGCGGTGATCTTGATCGACTTGATCCTCGAACCGGTCTCATCGTCGAGCAGATGCGGGGCCTTGTTCAAGAGGTCGATCAGCGCCTGCAGCGCCCCGGCGCTCTGGTGCTCGTAGAGCCCCATCTTGAAGTGCATGCCCATCACGGCGAAGTCGGAACCCGCGCGGCTCAGGACCAGCTCGAAGGGCGATGCGTCTTCCTTCTTGGTGTTGGCGCTGGTCTCGTTGACTGCCTTGAACATCTGTCCGGGCCCTTCGAAGATGCGGAAGATCGCCTCGGGGTTCCTGAAGATATCCCGCGGCCCCATGAAGCCCGACATCGAGCGGCGCACCGCCGTGATCGCCACCTCCGTGCTGATGGCGGCGCTGGCGCCCTTGGAGTCGCTCAGCTGCTTGCCGGCTCGGATGGCTCGGAACGGGATGTAGTGAGCCACGACCATGCCGATGGCCGATTCGATCTGCTCGGGCGTGGCGCCGAGCATCGCCCCGAAGACGGCAGCCGAGCCGATCGCCCCGTGCACCACATGGTCGATCTTGTAGGTCTTGAGACTGAACACCTCGGCCAGTCGCCCGCGGATCTCGTCGAGGCACACCATCGCCTTGAGCGCGTACGCCCCGTCGCCCGCGGTCATCTGCGCCCCGGCGATGCACACGCCATAAAAATCATTGTGCCCGAACTCGCCGGCCGTGTGCCCCAGCGCGGGGTTGTAACCGAAGTTGGTCCCGTTGGAGTCCCACTCGCGCACCGCCGACCCGTTGGCCAGGATCGCCTTCTCCGGCTGCACCCTCACGCCGGAACCGAACACGGTCGCCCCCCGCTGGGTGGCGCGGCCCAGGCGGTGGGTCGCGTCGGTCACGGGGTACTGCAGCGCCTCGTCGCGCAGCACGGTGGGGGCGTTGGTCCTGAGCGCCAAAGCCGAGAGCCCGCAGAGCACCGCGTCGGTGAAGAACATGTTCGTCCGCTCCAGCACGCTCGCGTCGGGCTCGCCGCGGGTGGCGGGGTCGTCGGAGAGGAAATCGATGGCGTACCGGGCGATCCCCAGCGCCTGGTTGGTGTCGGCGGGGAGCTTCACTCGGGTCTCGGCGGCGGTGGTGGGCATGCGTTTTCCTTGCGAGGAGGCGGAGATTCTTCTGGTTGAAAGGGGTGAATCATAGACACCGGCCCCGAGCGTGTGCGGCGATTTTTTCCTGATCAGCCGATGCCGGCGCCGCCGGTGAAGACGAAATAGCCGAGCCCGGTGAAGAAGACCCACACGCCGTAGAGCGCGTGCTCAAAGCCCGACGCCAGCGCCGAGCCGCTGCGCCGATAGGTGTACGCGAAGAGCGCCCCCGCCGGGACGGTCATCACCAGCGCCACCCAGTTCCACATCGTGATGTGCAGCCAGGAGAAGGCGAGCACATTGAGCACGAAGGCGAGCGTTCCGGACCCCAGGATCGGCTCGTACCGGTGGAAAAAGAACGCCCGGTGCGTGATCTCCTGAGGATACGCGCTGACCCACGGGTACAGCAGCGTGATGGCCAGCATCAGCCCGGGGTGAGCACGGGGCAGGCGCAGAAAACCACGCTCGGGCATCAGGCCGGTGTGCCGAGAAATCAACCAGGCCGCCAGCAGCATCAGCGGCCCCATGACCGCGAAGAGCAGCATGATCCGCCTGAACTCGTCCCTCAGCCCGCGCCGGTTCCACAGGCCCGCGTGGTCGAAACCGGGATCGAAACGCAGGAACACCACCATGACCGCGAAGGTGACGATCAGCAGCGGAAACACGAACAGCCCCGTCGGGACACCGAGATCGAAGCTCCAGCCCCTGACCCCGATCCGGCGCAGCGCGGCGTCGCCCAGCCCCGGCTGGATCAGCCCCGCAAGCAGCGCCGGCAGCATCGCGTAGAGCAGCGCCAGCTCGGTCCAGAGCCAGGCGCGCTTGAGCGGTGATGGGCGTGAGAGCGTAGCTGTTGGCAAGGGTGATGATACGGCTCCGTGGCGCGCCGAGCGCCCCGATGCGAGCCATGCGAACTCCGGGATCGAATGCCCTCCGTCCGCTTCCCCCGAGTTCGCCGCACTCGCGTCGGGCCACCGCTCTTCTGCCTTTCCCGCCCCGTAAAGGAGTCGGGTCCCCTCAAGGCGGTGGGGTCTTCGCTCGAGGGACGAACGCGCCTCAAGCCCCACCAGATCGGTTGGGTATCCAGCTCTGAGCCCCCTAAGATACCGACCCCGAAGAACTCACACGAACACACCCCACAAGGAGTGCCCATGTCCATTCAGCCCGTGATCGTCGCCGCCAAACGAACCCCCATCGGTCGATTCTTCGGATCGCTGGCCAATACGCCCTCGCCGCAGATCGGGGCCTACGCCATCGAGGCGGCGATCAAGGACGCCCCGGCGGCCAGGGACCATATCGACGAGTGCATCATGGGCTGCGTGCTCCAGGCCGGGCTGGGCCAGAACCCGGCGCGTCAGGCCGGGCTCAAGGCGGGTCTCCCCAGCACGCTCAGCGCCAAAACCATCAACAAGGTCTGCGGCTCGGGCCTCGAAGCCGTCATGATGGCCGCCCAGTCGATCAAGGCCGGCGATAACGAGTGCGTCGTCGCAGGCGGCATGGAGAACATGACCGGCGCGCCCCACTTCGCCCATGTGCGTCAGGGCGTCAAGTACGGCCCGAACGCGATGGAGGACCACATGGCCTACGACGGGCTCCGCTGCGCTTTCGAGTGCTGGCCCATGGGCGACGCCGCCGAGCACATCGCCCAGAAGTACGGCATCACCCGCGCCGACCAGGACCGCTTCGGGGCCAAGAGCCACCAGCGGGCGGCCAAGGCGTGGGAAAACGGTTGGTTCGACCGTGAGGTCGTCGCCCTCACCGGCGAGCAGGTGGGCAACCGCAAGGTCCCCGGTCCGGAGGGCGGGATCAGCCGCGACGAGGGCATCCGAGCCGACACGACCGCCGAGGGTCTGAGCAAGCTACGCCCGGCGTTCAGCAAGGAGGGGACCATCACCGCGGGCAACGCCTCGCAAATCAGCGATGGGGCCGCGGCCACGATCGTGATGAGCGAGGACAAGGCCCGAGAACTGGGACTGGCGCCCTTGTGCAGGATCGTCGCCTACCATACCTCCGGCGTCGATCCCAAGGACATCTTCGCGGCCCCGATCACGGGCATCCGTGGCGTGCTCGACAAGGCCGGCTGGACCAGCGATGATGTTGATCTCTTCGAGATCAACGAGGCCTTCGCCGCCCAGCTCCTGTGCAACATCAAGGAGCTCAAGATCAGCGAGGACAACCTCAATATCTGCGGCGGCGGCGTTGCCCTCGGCCACCCCATCGGCGCCTCGGGTGCTCGCGTGCTGGTCACGCTGGTCCACCAACTCAAGCGCACCGGGGGCAAGAAGGGCTTGGCGGCCCTGTGCCTGGGCGGGGGGAACTCGGTGGCGATGTGCGTTGAGATGTGCTGAGCGATTGACGATCAACTGGAAGTGGAACGCCTCCGCAAGGGGGCGTTTTCATTTTTTTGTGAGTTCTCCCCGTCCCCCGGGCCGGGGAAGCCGTGGGATCAGCACCGGTCTTTTCTCACCGCTCAAGGACACCCGGTGTTGAACGCGTTGAGGAACGCGCTCACATCAAAGAAGTCGAAAACGCCGTCACCGGTGAGGTCTGCGAGCGGATCCATCGCCCCGTACGCGTTGAGGAAGGCGCTGACATCGAAGAAGTTGAGCATCCCGTCGCCCGTAAGGTCCGCCGCGCACGCGATGCCGGTGATCGTGAACGACAGGTCGGAGTCGTCGAACGACTCGTTGCCGTCGGCGTCACGGATGACCAATCGCAGGCGGGCGTTGCTGGTCGCGATGTCGGGGGCGGTCCAGTAGTACGAGCCGGTGGAGGCGTCGAAACCCGAGCCGACGACGGACGAATAGCTCGCCCCGCCGTCGGTGGAGAGCAGCAGGTCGGCGGTGGTCACGCCGTCGGGCGAGTCGAAGAGCCAGGTCGTGTCAACGAGATCGCCCGGATCGATCACGGGCCCGTCATTCTGGCTGGTCATGTACACGCCCGGTGCGTCGCCGTTGGCGGGGGCGGGCACATGCATGACGATGCAGTGCATCACGCCCGCCGAGGTCACCAGGGGCTGGCAGTTGATCTGGACGATGCTCTTGCCCGGGTACGCGGCCCGCCACACCGCCAGCGCGTCGTCATTGTATTTCGACGCGGCGGGGTTCGTGTAGGAAGGCACCAGCACCAGATCGTTGCAGATCACGGCGTTGGTGAAGGTGTAATGCGTGCCGCCGGAGCGAACCGCGGGGACGCGGAAGACCTGGAACCCACGAGCGGCGAAGCCTGCGGCCGCGTTGTCCGAGGTGATCGCCCACGACGCGGTCGGCTCGTTGACCCACTGGGAGATCATCACCTTGTCGTCGTCGAGCATGATCATCCACATGTCGATGTGCTGGGTGCTGTCCACGGATGTCGGGTACGGCGTGTATAGCGTGGTGTCAAGGTTCTGATAGTCTTTCCACAGCTGCACGATCTGCGCCTCGCTCAGCCCGGGGTTCTCATTGACGATCAGCCGGGTGGCGTGACCGACGCCCGCGGGGTGGCCGGTCTCGAGGTGGTAGTTGCCCCCGCCGTGCACGAGCGGGATCAGGAAGTACGGCTCATCCCGCACGCCCGCCCAGTATGATGGGAGCGAGTTGTCGTTGGGGCGTGGACGGTTGTAGGTGTGGTCGACGATCGCACGCACGCCGCCGGTGCCGTCGGGCTGGGACCCGAGGTAGATGTAGCGTGGGCCGTAGTCGCGCGCCCAGATGGTGTCGGTGCGCTTGATCTCGAAGTGAACCCGGGACATGTCCGCCCCCTCCGCGGCAAGCTGATTGGAGGCGCTCGTCTGCTCGGACGCGGAATCAACGAAGATGAACGCCTCGGCATCGCCGGTGGTGGTGATCTCGCGGGTCATCTGCGCGAGGATCGAGAGCCATGAGGTGGATCCCTCCCACGCCATGATGAGTCCCTCGGCCGGCTCATACTCGCTCGGCGTGCGAACAAGCCCTGAGGGAGCCGCGCCGCGAGGCTGTGCCGCCAGGATCGGATTGAGCTTGATGGAGGCCTCCTCGGCGGGCGTCAACGAGCGGGGGATCTCGGCGCCCTCGGGATATTCGAGCGGCTGGGCGTGAGCGAGGGGGGCGGCGGATGCCGCGACCAGGGCGGCGGCTCGGAGCGTCTTGATCGTCATATGTGGTTCTCTCTCGCCGGAATCGGCGTCGTGATCCGATCCGCAGGGAACGCGGAGCGGTTTCAGGCATTATCCACGCAAAGCCGGTCTCCGCCAACCAATATCCGCCGAGTGGGGGCTTACGATGGCAGGAATCCGGATTTCGATCAGTTTCCGGTCGCCCGGCGACTCGCCAGCGGGCTCGCGACGCTCATCCACCGGCTCAAGCGACCGGCGGCAGGAAGGGGCGTGGGGAACTCGTCCGGCTCCTTGGATCCGCCCTGACCCATACACTCCGGTCAACAGGAGACCCATCCCATGACCACCATCCTCATCACCGGCGCCAACCGCGGGCTCGGGCTCGGCATGGCCAGGCACGCCGCCGATCGCGGCTACACCGTCATCGGCGCCGCCCGCGACCCAGCCAAGGCCGATGAGCTCAAAGCAGTCGCCTCGCGGGTGGAGCGGCTCGATACCAGCTCACGCCAATCGGTCGACGCCCTGGCCAAGACGCTGGGCGACACGCCCATCGACATCCTCGTCAACAACGCTGGCATCTTCCTCCACGAGTGCGACGACATCAACGAGCTGGATTTCGACGCCTTCGAGCGGCTCCTCCGGACCAACACCCTGGGCCCGCTGATGCTCACCAAGGCGTTGATCCCCCATGTCGCTCGGTCCGACCGAAAGCTGATCGTGTCGCTCACCAGCAACCTGGGCTCGATCACCGACGCCAGCAAGGGCGAGATGGGCTATCTGGGCTACCGCACTTCCAAGGCCGCCCTGAACATGGCCAACGCGACCATGGCCCACCAGCTCAAGGGCAAGGGTATCACCAGCGTGGTCATCCACCCCGGCTGGGTCCAGACCGACATGGGCGGCCAGGCCGCCCCGCTCACGCCCGACGAATCGACAAACTCGATCATCACCACCATCGAGAAGCTCTCCCCCAGCGACACCGGCCGCTTCATCGACTACAAGGGCGACGCGATGCCCTGGTGACCGATCCCCCATGATCGGCCGCCCCGGCGTCTACCGGGACGCTTTCCTCATGGCCCGCCCAGGCCATTTGTGTATGATCCCATCCTGTTTTCCCGCACCCAGCACCCACAAGGGCCCGCCTCTATGCGCACGCACACCTGCAACGAGCTCAACGAATCGAACATCGGGCAGACCGTCATCCTCTGCGGCTGGGTCAACGCCTTCCGCGGCCACGGGTCGGGGCTGGTCTTCATCGATGTCCGAGACCGCGCCGGCGTCACCCAGGTCGTGTTCGATTCTCAAGACTGCTCGCCCGAGCTGATCGAGGCGGGCGACCGACTGCGCAACGAGGACTGCATCAAGGTCACCGGCGCCGTCCGCAAGCGGGCCTCGGTCAACGACAAGATCCCCACCGGCCAGATCGAGGTCCTCGTCACCGACATGGAGCTGCTCTCCAAGACCAAAAAACTCCCCTTCGTCCCCAGCACCGAGAAGGACCTTCCCAACGAGGAGGTCCGCCTGCGCTATCGCTACATCGACCTGCGCCGCCCCAGGATGCAGCAGATCCTCCGCACGCGCCACCGCGTCGCCAAGCTCACCCGCGACTATTTCGACGCCCACGGCTTCATCGAGGTCGAGACCCCGGTCCTGTGCCGCTCGACGCCCGAGGGCGCGCGCGACTTCCTGGTGCCCTCGCGCAACCAGGAGGGCATGTGGTACGCCCTGCCCCAGTCGCCCCAGCTCTTCAAGCAGATCCTGATGGTGGGGGGGGCCGACCGCTACCTGCAGATCGTCAAGTGCTTCCGCGACGAGGACCCGAGAGCCGACCGCCAGGCCGAGTTCACCCAGATCGACCTGGAGATGAGCTTCGTTGGCCGCGACGAGGTGCTTGAGATTATGGAGGGCTACGCCAAGACGATCTGGAAGGAGGTCCTGGGCGTGGACCTGCCCCGGTTTCCGCGCATGACCTACCGCCAGGCCATGGACCGCTACGGCATCGACCGCCCCGACACCCGCTTCGGGCTCGAACTCGTCGACATCTCCGACCTGGCCGGGGACACCGGCTTCGGCGTCTTCACCGACGCGCTGGCCAAGCCCAGAGGCGTGGTCAAGGCCATCCGGATCCCGGGCGGGGCGGAGTCCATGTCCCGCAAGGTCACCGACGCGTTCAACCCCTTCGTCGCTCAGTTCGGCGCCGGCGGCGCGCCAACCGTCAAGCTCGCCGACGGCGAGTTCACCACCGGGATCGCCAAGTTCCTCACCGACATCAAGGACCGGCTCATCGAGCGTCTGGCCCTGGAGAACGGTGACGCCGTCGTCTTCGGGGCCGACACCTACCCGGTCTGCACCAAGGCCCTGGGCGAGCTGCGCCTCAAGATCGCCAAGGAGCACGGGTTCATCCCCGAGGGCCAGTGGAACTTCCTGTGGGTCTACGACTTCCCCATGTTCGAGTATGACGAGGAATCCGATCGCTATTACGCTCTGCACCATCCCTTCACCGCGCCCACCAAGGCCGAGGCGAGCCGATTGATGGCCGCCGACATCAAGGACATCGACACCGTCGAATCCATCGTCTCCGACGGCTACGACATGATCTGCAACGGCTCGGAGATCGGAGGCGGATCGATCCGTATCCATGATCAAGCCGTCCAGTCCAAGGTCTTCGAGCTGCTCGGGCTCAGCCAAGAACAGGCCAGGCAGAAGTTCAGCTTCCTGCTCGACGCGCTGTCTTACGGCGCCCCGCCCCACGGCGGCATCGCCTTCGGCCTCGATCGCCTGGTCATGCACCTCATCGGCACCGACAACATCCGCGAGGTCATCGCCTTCCCCAAGACCATGACCGGCCAGGACCTGATGTGCGAGGCCCCCAACACCGTCGACGACGAGCAGCTCAAGGAGCTGCATGTGCGAAGCACCGCCGAAGCGCACGCGTAAACCCCGCTTGTGCCTTCCCCGCCTCGCGGGGAGGCGCCGAGTCCCCGAGGCGGAGGGGGTCTTAGGATGCGTGCGTATGAGGGCGCCACGACTCGCCGTCTTCGGCGCAGTCGTGCTCTTTGAACGACCTGAAGCCATGACTGCACGGCAAGCCGCGAGTAGTGGCGCCCAGAGCAGAGCGCTAGAATCCCTCATGACCACAACACTTTCCGCCGAGCCGGGACTCGCTCCACTGACCATCGCCGGCCGCGCCTTCGACTCCCGCCTCCTCGTGGGCACGGGCAAATACGCCTCCATGGACCTGATGCGCGACGCCCTCGACGCCTCGGGCTCGCGGGTGATCACCGTGGCCGTCCGGCGCGAACGCCTGTTCAACGAGCAGGGCAAGTCGCTGCTGGAATACATCGACCTCGACCGCTACACCATCCTGCCTAACACTGCGGGGTGCTTCGACGCCGATGACGCGGTGCGCGTGGCTCGCCTAGGGCGCGAGCTGCTCGACCAGCTCGGCAACCCCGGGGCCAACTGGGTCAAGCTCGAGGTCCTGGGCGACAAGAAGACCCTCCTGCCCGACCCCGTGGGCACGCTCAAGGCCGTCGAAACCCTCGTTGCCGACGGGTTCGATGTCCTCTGCTACACCAGCGACGACCCCATCAGCGCCAAACGAATCAAAGACGCCGGCGCCGCGGCGGTCATGCCCGCCGGATCGCCCATCGGCTCGGGCCAGGGCGTCCTGAACCCCAACAACATCGTCCTGTGCCTCGAACTGCTCAAGGACCACGACCCGGCCTACCCCGTCATCGTCGACGCGGGCGTGGGCGGCGCCAGCGATGTCGCTTTCGCCATGGAACTGGGCGCCGACGCCGTGCTGCTCAACACCGCCATCGCCCACGCCGCCGACCCGGTGATGATGGCCCACGCCCTGCGCAAGGGCTGCCAGGCCGGTCGCCAGTCCTACCTCGCCGGACGCATTCCTAAGAAGCGTTACGCCACCGCCAGCTCGCCCATGGAGGGCGCCATCTCCTACATCCCCGGCGAGTGAAGATCTTTGTTCTTCCCCCCGCGTCGGGTGGCCCGATGCGAGTTTCCGAGCTTTAGGATCGCTTCCGGGTGCCACGACTCGCCGTCTTCGGCGCAGTAGTGTCTTTCGAGCTTCCAAAAGCACTACTGCGCGTCTACGACGCGAGTAGTGGCACCCGGCATGAACGGAGAGCTACAGGCTCATCTCAATCACGGCGACCGCATCACGATCGTCGACCCGCTCGCCTCCTCGCACTCGCCCATCACGCACGCCACGATCCGCCCCGCGACCCGCTCGGGCGCGAGTGTCTGCTCGCTGGGCAGCTCACCCTTCGACACGATCGCCCGCAGCATCCCCGTCTCCACCGCCCCCGGCGCGATCGTGTACGCCCGCACGCCCCGCTCTCCGTACTCGTTGTGCACGCACCGCGTCAGCGCGTCGATGGCCGCCTTGGTGCAGCCGTACACGCCCAAGCCCGGGAATGGATCGATCATCGACATCGACGCCACATTGACCACGCACCCCCTCCGCTCGATAAGCTCGGGCAGCGCCCCGCGGACCAGCCCGATCGGGCCGATCGCGTTGACCGCGAAGAGCCGATCGATCTCCTCTTCCCTCAACTCGTCCAGCGCCTTGCAGGTCCCCAGCGCCGCGTTGTTGATGATGGCGTCGATCCGGCCAAAGCGGCCCAGGGCCGTTTCCAGCACCCGCTCACGCTCGCCGCCCACGCCGATGTCCGCAGGCACGGCGATCCACGCTCTTCCCTCTCCGCCCAGCGATCGCCCGGTCTCCTCCAGCGCCTCGGGTCTTCGCCCCACCAGCACCAGCCGCCAGCCCCGCTCGTGCAACGCGCCGGCGGTCTCCCGTCCGATGCCGGATCCGGCCCCCGTCACGATGGCCGCGGGTCGCTGCTCATGCTCCATGCGGGATTCTACCATCGAGCCCGATAGGCTTCCCTCAAGACAACCGCTCGCTGACGCATCCACGAAAGTGCGTGTCTCGACAAATATCGGAGGGAATCCTCACGATCGAGCCGATCTTGGCGTCATCCCTTCCCGTTCGGAGCAACGCATGACCCCTCAGAGTCTTTCCTCCTCATGGCTGACCGCCGAACCCACCCGACCCGCGCACGCCAAGGTGGTCGCGACCCTGGGGCCGGCTTCGGATTCTGACACTATGCTCGAACGCCTGATCGAGGCGGGTGTCTCGGTTTTCCGCCTGAACTTCTCCCACGGCAATCTCGAGCTCATGGACGAACTCCTGACCAAGGTCCGGCGCGCCATCGACAACTCCGGACGCTGCGTCGCCATCCTCGGCGACCTCCAGGGCCCCAAGATGCGCGTGGGCAAGGTCCCCGACCTCGACCCCGAGGGCGGGATCGTCGTCAAGCCCGGCGACGACATCTGGTTCCGCAAGAACCAGGGCCCGGCCTCCATCATCGACGGCTCGCCCTCCTTCGACGCCAGCTTCGACGAGCTCTTCGACGATGTGCTCCCCGGCCAGCGCGTCCTGATCAACGACGGCATGATCCGCATGCTCGCCGTCGAGCACGAACGCGGCGCGTGGCTGCGATGCCGCGTCACCATCGGCGGGCGCATCACCAGCGCCAAGGGCATCAACCTCCCCGAGTCGGACCTGGACATGCCCGCCATCACCGAGAAGGACTGGGCCTGCGCCCGGTGGGCCGCCGAGAAGCAGCTCGACTACCTCGCCCTCTCCTTCGTCCGCACCGCCGACGAGATCCTCGAACTCAAAGCCAGACTCGACCAGTGGAAGCCCGAGAGCCACCTCCCTCAGCACAAGGGGATCGACCACTCCATCCCCGTGGTCGCCAAGATCGAGAAGCCCCAGGCCATCACCAACCTCGACTCGATCATCGAGGCCACCGACGCGGTGATGGTCGCCCGCGGCGACCTGGGCGTGGAGATGGATGTCGCCAAGGTCCCCGTCATCCAGAAGTACATCCTGGCGCGGTGCAACGCACTGGGCAAGCCCTGCATCGTCGCCACCCAGATGCTCGAGACCATGATCGAGTCCGTCACCCCCACCCGCGCCGAGGCCTCCGATGTCGCCAACGCCGTGCTCGACGGCTGCGACGCCGTCATGCTCTCGGGCGAGACGGCGGTGGGGGCCCACCCGGACATCGTCGTCGAGACCATGCAGCGCATCATCAAGGTCACCGAATCGCGCATGGATGAGATCAACCTCCACTACGATTCGCCCTCCGACCTCAAGGAGTACCCCTTCCGATCCGCGGCTCTGGCCAAGGGCGTCTGGTACATGGCCGACGAGCTCCAGGCCAGGGCCATCGCCGTCTGGTCCGAGGCCGGCGGCATGGCCCGCTATCTCAGCCAGCACAACTTCCATGTCCCCATCTACGCCTACACCTCCTCGCTCATCGCCTCACGCCGCATGGCGCTCTACGGCGGGGTCACCCCTATCTACACCGCGCCCCCCGAATCGGGCCGCCTCTCCGACTGGACCGATATGGTCGAGGAGCTCATCCGCGCCGAGGGCGTCACCGAGGACGGCGACACCGTCCTGCTCGTCGCCGGCAAGCCCCTGGGCGCCCTGCTGGCCCAGAGCACCGTCAGCATCCTGCGCATGGGCGACCCCGCCTCGGGCTTCCGCGAATCCTCGGATATCTGAACGCAAACATGCTTTCTTCGTCGCCCGGCGCGCGCGATATCCCTTGTCCCGATCGCCCCCGTTCGGATACAATCCGTATGCGGGACCTGGGCTCCCGCCGGATGATCCCCGACCGGGGAAACAGGCCGGCACTGGCCGCCCAAGAGCTTTCGAGGTAATCAATCATGACCAGCGTCTCGACCCAGACCAGCACTTCGCTGAGCGCCGATCCCCTGCAGCTCATCGATGTGGACCATGTCCGTTTCTATGTGGGCAACGCCAAGCAGGCCGCCTATTTCTACGCCCACACCTTCGGCTTCAACATCTCCCAGGTCGCCGACCTGACCACCGGCTCACGCGAGGAGGCCGACTACCTGCTCACCCAGGGCAACATCCGCCTCCTGCTCACCACCCCCCTCCACGATTCCCACCCCGCGGCCGAGGAGATCAAGCTCTTCGGCGACGGCGTCAAGGATGTCGCCATGACCGTCGAGGACGCCGCCGCCGCCTACGAGCAGGCCTTGCGCAACGGCGGGGAGTCCGCCAGCGAGCCGCGTGAGATCTCCGACAAGCACGGGAGCGTCACTGTCGCCTCGATCAAGGCCTACGGGCGCCTGGTCCACACCTTCGTCTCCCGCACCGGCGACTACGACCTGGAACAACTCAAGCGCCGCGGCGGGCTCTTCATGCCCGGCTTCAAGAAGATCCATTCCCCCGTCAACGACTACAACGACAAGCACCCCTGCGGGCTCAAGTACTTCGACCACTGCGTGGGCAATGTCGAAGAGGGCAAGATGAACGACTGGGTCAAGTGGTATGAGGATGTCCTCGGCTTCAAAATGTTCAAGCACTTCGACGACGCCGACATCTCCACCGAGTACAGCGCCCTGATGTCCAAGGTCATGGCCAGCGGCAACCACCTCATCAAGATGCCCATCAACGAGCCCGCCGAGGGCAAGAAGAAGTCCCAGATCCTCGAATACCTCGAGTGGCACCACATGACCCCCGGCGTCCAACACCTCGCTTTGCGGACCGACGACGAGCTGCACTCGGTTGCCGAGCTGCGCCGACGCGGCGTCGACTTCCTCAGTCTCCCCGATTCCTACTACAACCTCGTCTGGGACCGCGTCAACAAGATGCTCACCGACAACGGCCACGAGGCCGTCCGCGAGGACCACGAACGCATCAAGGACCTGGGCATCCTCGTCGACGCCGACGACGAGGGCTACCTCCTCCAGCTCTTCACCAAACCCCTCCAGGACCGCCCCACCCTGTTCTTCGAGATCATCTCGCGTCGCGGGAGCCAGAGCTTCGGGAAGGGCAACTTCAAGGCCCTCTTCGAGGCGCTCGAGCTCGAGCAGGAGCGGCGGGGGAATCTGTGAGAGTTCAACAAGTGTTGGTCCCACTAGGCAAGGTGCATAGTGTCGTTATGGACCTCATTGCGCTTCGAGCGGGCGCGCCAATTGAATGTATTGGCTGGAGCTTGGGTCCAAAGCCAATCAAAAACGGTAACGCAGATAGCCTATGTTTCACACTGAAACCATCGAACGCTTCCGAATCATACGACTTCATAGTTCGACGCCAAGGCAAATCTTATTTTCTACGAGGAGACTACTGGGACGATGAACCCGAAGATGAATGCGATATCTTTGTCAATGATGGCAGTGCAATCTTGACCTACAAGGATGAGAATCTTCGGCTCTATCTCACTTTGGTTTGGAGTTAGAATATAATAGATCAAATCGCGACTATGGCCGGGCGCACGGCTTGTCCTCTTCGCAAGCATTGTCTTTGGGTTCGGCGACGGCCTGACGGGACCCGGGTGCCCTGCTTACGAGCAGCTTAAGCATGATCAAGAACCCAATACCGTTTTTTTACGCCGGGCGCCACGGCTTGTCGTCTTCGCAAGCCATGTCTTTGGCTTTGCAATGGCAGTCACAAGACATGGGTTCCCAGGATGGGCAACCCGTGCGCCCGATGAGTCTTGGTTGAACCGCCACGGTTTTGTCTTTGCCGCCCTCGTTCCTGGCGGGTAGGGCGGTTCAAGGCCCCGCACATCATGTCCCCCACATCGGGTCGATCATGCTCTTGACTTCCGAGATCCTATTCGCGGGGAACCCGCTCTTGCGAGCGTGTTCGCGGATCGTGTCTTCGCTTGGCGCGTCGTAGACGCAGTAGATCCGGTCGTCGGTGACATAGCTGTGCAGCCAGGTCAAGCCCGCGGGCATGCCCGAGATCACCGAGCAGGACTTGGCCGATGCCCCCCGCAGGTCATCGCGTGACATGCCGCCAGCGCCCTGAATCTCGCGTTCAATGATGTAGCGTGGCATCAATATCTCCTTTCGTACTTGATTCCGTGGCGATTTCATTGCTCCGATGCGTGCGTATGCCGCATTTTCCCATCCGCCACCCCCTTCATGATACCAGATGGCGTCCCGGTTTGTCGTCTTCGCAAGCCATGTCTTTGCTCGGGCGATGGCGTCGCAAGACTCGGGTTGCCGGGGACGGTCAACCCGTGGCGCCCCTACAGTTCCCGGCCATGAACATCATCGAAAAAATCCGAGACACCGAGACCACCCTCCAATCCCAGACCGACCCCGTCCGCCAGCTCGAATCATGGACCATGCTCGAACGCCTGCTCGGACGCATGCCCGTCGACAAGGCCGAACTCGCTCGGATCGTCAAGGACCGCGACGCGATCGGGCTCGATGTGATGATCTCCAAGCTTGAAGACCCCGGCGCCTTCAAGCCCAGGGAAGAACCACTCCCCGAATACACCCAGACCCAGCTCAACGAGGCCCTGCGCGCCTTCCGCCACCGCCTCAAGTACCTCCGCCTGGACATGGAATCCAAGCTCTCCCAGCGGGAGGTCACCACCGGCAAGCCCGCCGACATCGGCGCCATCGCACCGCCCGGCCCCTCCGAGTTCGACCCCCGCATCTGGAAAGCCCTGGTCGCCAAGGGCATGCTCGCCGAAGAAGGCCGCGGCTTCTACCGCGAGCCCACGAAGTAGGGATCAGCCGTCGGGCCATCAACGCGTCTGCTTACTCTATGGGCGCCTCTACTCGCGGCGCAGCCGCGCAGGAGTGTCTTTTGACCACCCCAAAGAGCACTCCTGCGCCAAAGACGGCAAGGAGTGCCACCCCGCAAGCAACCTCTTCCCCGTTGCCTATGGCCCATTGCCCATTGCCTCGATCTTCTCTTCCCCATTGCCCAACTCCCGCTCGATCGCCCCCACCAGCGCGTGCAGGATCAGCATGTGCAGCTCCTGGATCCGGTCGCTCGTCTCGCCGGGCACGATCCATTCGGTGTCCCCGATCCCCGCCAGCTTCCCGCCGCCCTTGCCCAGCAGCGTCGCGACATGCATGCCCCGCCCGCGAGCGGCCCCGACACCCTTGACGATGTTGGCGCTGTTGCCGCTGGTCGAGAGCGCGATCAGCACATCGCCCCGATTCCCCAGCCCCTCGACCCAGCGCGAGAACACGGACTCGAACCCATAATCATTGCCCACGCAGGTCAGGTGCCCCGCGTCGGCGCAGGCGATGGCCGGGATCGACGGTCGGTCGTCGCGATAGCGCCCCGTCAGCTCCTCGCAGAAGTGGACCGCGTCGGCGCACGAGCCCCCGTTGCCGATGGCCAGGATCTTCCCGCCCGCCCTGATCCGCCCCGCGCAGACATCGGCCAGCGCCGCGACATTGCCGGCGTGCTCGGGCTCCGCCGCGAACAGAGCCGCGATGCGAGCGTACTCGTTGAACTCGCTCTGGACGCTCGAAGAATCGGTCATGGGCGATCATAGCTCGGCGAAAAAAGCCCGCGCTCCTGCGCGGGCGGGTGATCTCATGGCGCCTCGCTCAGTCCCAGGTGTTGATCGGCGCGTTGGGGCTGCCGTTCTGGGCCGCGGCGCTGCGCGCCTCGTCGGGGGCGAAGTGGTCCCGCCGCCACGACTCGGGGTAGTGGGGGTCGTCGAGCTCCAGGCACGCCCTGGTGGGGTACATGGGCCTGAAAGTGTCGCACATCACCGCCATCTCGTCGGTCCAGGTCTTGCCCAGCGACGCCTCGACCGTGCCCGGGTGCGGGCCGTGGGGGATCCCCTGCGGGTGCACGCTGATCGACCCCTGCGAGATGCCGCGCCGGGCCTTGTAGTTGCCCTGCACATAGTACATGATCTCATCGCTGTCGATGTTGCTGTGGTTGTAGGGAACGGGGATCGCCTGTGGGTGGAAATCCAGCGCCCGCGGGCAGAACGAGCAGATCACGAAGTTGTGCCCCTCGAAGGTCTGGTGGATCGGAGGCGGCTGGTGCAGCTGGCCGGTGATGGGCGCGAAGTCGTGGATGTTGAAGCAGTAGGGGTAGTAGCACCCGTCCCAGCCGACCACCTCCAGCGGGTGGTATTGATACATGTACGAGTGCACGCTGTCGCGCGCTTTGATCCGCACCTCGAACTCGCCCGCCTCGTCATGGGCCAGCGGGTGCTGCTTGTCCTCGAACGGCACGCGCAGGTCCCGCTCGCAGTAGGGCGCGTGCTCGAGGAACTGGGCCGTCTTCTTGGCGATATACCGCGCGGGGGGCATGATGTGGCTGGCGTTGCAGGTCTCAAAGCAGATGAACTTGCCCAGCGGCATCTCCTCCCCGCTCGCGCCGCCGAACTCCTCCTTGTCGCTCCCGTCGCCCGGCCGCTCATCAAAGATCATCTTGTAGACCACGCCCTTGGGCATGACGATGTAGTCCTTTTTTCCGAACTCCAGGGTCCCGAACATCGACTCGATCGTGCCCGACCCGTAGTGGACAAAGATGCACTCGTCGCCCTGCCCGTTCTTGTAGTAATAGCCCATCTGCTCGGCCGGCTGGCAGATCGACATCTCGACATCGCTGTTGCCGAAGATCACCACCCGCCCCCCGACCGGGTCGCCCTGGGCCCTGAGGTTCTGCGACTTGACATGGCGCATCCGCATCACATCCCGCTCGACGAACTCTTGCTTGGTCGAGTAGAGCTTCTTCCAGCCCGTCACCTGCGTGGGCGGGTGGATGTGGTACATGATGCTGCTCGGGCCCACGAACCCCTCGGTCCCGAAGAGCTCCTCCGAGTACAGCGCCCCGTCGGGGCGACGGAACTGGGTGTGACGCTTCCTGGGCAGCTTGCCCATCTTCATGTAGTACGGCATGGCGCCGATCCTCATTCTTCCCCGGCGGAACGGGAATCCCGTCCGCGGGGAGGGCGTTGCGGTCGCGTGGGACGGGGACGATCGAGCCATTCCCACGCCGTATTCTAGCGTCCGTCGTGCGGGCATTGAACCCGGGGCCAGCGGATCCCCGACGCGCCGGCGCGGCGCCCGTCTCGCGAGAATCCAGGCCATTTCCGCGAACTCTGGAGAAAACGCCGAGCGGGACCCGATATCCCGGTAGGCGACCGCCGAGGCGGGTTGATTTGTCTTCACGAGACGCGAATAATCCGAACCACACAGATCCCGGGGGCCCTCCCTCGAGTCGCTGCAGAAACGAGTTTCTCAGCCGCGCCCACCCGCGAAGCCCGGATATGCTGTGAGAGTGAGCCGATCATCCATGAGCACCACGCTCCGACCAGAACACTTTGGACCGTACAAACTGATCCGATCCCTGGGATGCACCCGTGGCGCCCAGCGTTTCGTGGTGCTCTGTTCCCGCAGCGACACCAACTACCTGCTCTACCGCTTCGACTCGATTGCCAACCACCTGCACCGCCGACGCATGTTCGACGCCCTGGTGAGCATGAGCACCCTCGACCATCCGCACCTGCTCAAGATCGAATCCGCTTCATACGACGACCACGGACGCCTGTGCGTGATCACCCCCTACACCGGCAACCACGAGGGGCTCGTCACGCTCGCCGACCTCCTGGACAACCGGGACGGGAAGCTGGGTGTGATCGAGGCCGCCCGCGCCGTCGAACACCTGCTCGAGGCCAGCGTCTTCGCCCAAGGGCGATCGATCTGCAACGGGCCCGTCCTCGCCCAGGACATCCTCGTCGACCGGTACGGGTGCCTCCAGATCGAACTCTACGGCTACACCCCTCACGCCGAGGGCGTCGCCACACCATCGCCCATGCTCGTGGCCGACGAGATCCGTTCGATTGTCGAACTGGCCTACACCATGATCACCGGGCTGCCCACGACGGGCGAGCGCCTTGACGCCTCACGCGTGGTCAAGCGGCTCGATCGCGCATGGGACACCTGGTTCGAGATCGGGCTCGATCCGATCGACGGCTTCGAGAACGCCGAGCACGCGCTGCGCGCCATGCCCGTCAATCCCGACAGCGCAGAATGGCTCACCACCGGCGCCGCCCGGCGCCCGCAGGTGCACATCGGGGCCATGCTCCGTCGCTTCAAGCCCGCCCACGGCGCCGTGTTTCGACCACGGTGAAACCCGCGCATTCCCCGCTCATCCCTCACCGCCGCGTTTCTCGCTCCGCAGGTACTGGCGCAGATCCGCCTTCTGCTCATCGCTGAGGGTCTCCTCCTCCTGGTCGAGCACGAACTCAACCGCGCGCCGACGCAGCTCCGGATCGACGCCCTTGGCGATCGCCGCCTCCCAGAGCGGGAACGATCGGCTGATCTCGTAGGCCTCGGGAAGACGCCCCAGCATGATCAGCGAGGTCGCCTTGATCTCCTGGGCCCGGGCCCGATCGGCCGCCTCGACCTCGGCCCCGGCCTTGTCCAGGGCGATCACCGCCTCCAGAGCCCGGTTGGGACGCATCGCCTCCAGCTCGAGCTCGGCGAGCATGACCACCCCCTTGGCGCTGCGCGTGGTGATGGGATCGGCGCTTCCCGCAAGCCTTCCCAGCAGCGTGATCGAGAGCTCCGCCGGCAGGTCCGCCAGACGAACCGCCTCGGTCAGCCGCTCGGTATCGATCGCCTCGCCCATCCGCACGAGCGCGTCGTGTTTCGCCCGCTCATCGGGCGCCCGCAGCCGGGCCAGCCGGCGCAGCCCCTCGGGGGTGGCGCGGTGACGGATCAACGCATCGGCCGCGGCCCCGAAGAGGGCCGGGTTCTCCTCGCTCGCCTGGACCAGCATCTCCACCGCCCTGGGAGTCTCCACCAGCGCGTTGGCGGCCCACTGCTGGGTGTTCGGGTTCCCGCCGAGCATCAACCCCACCAGCACCCGAAGGTCCGAGGCGTCGCCGAAGCGCGCCATGAGCTTCATGCCCGATTCCCGCAGCATCTCCGGGCCGACCACCCGCAGCCGATCGATGATCCGCTGCCGATCATGCAGCTCATCGATCAGCCCCGCCTGCTCGAACGACCACACCGCAGCGCAGGCCGCGGGAAGGGGGGCATCCTCCCGCAGGTACCACCGCATCACCGCCTCGCGAGCGTCGGCGTTGGGCCAGCGCGCGATGCCCATGAGCATGGGCTCGGCCGCCACGGGATCGGTCTCCTTGCCCAGGGCCGCCGTGAGCACGATCATGGCGTCGGGAGGCACCAGCCGCGCCAGCAGCCGAGCGGCCTTGGACCGGATCCCCGCGTCGGGGTCGCCCAGCATGTTCTTCACCGCATCGCCAACCTCCGGCGCCAGCACCGTGTTGCTCGAAAGGTCCCGATCCGCCAGCTCGAATCCAAGCTGCCGAACGGGATCGCGTGAGTCATGAAACAGCTCGATGATCAGCCCGGAACGCCCCGTGTCGTCGAGCTCGATGTGCAGGCGACGGTACAGGTTGAGGATCTCCCCGAGCTGCCGCTCGCACAGCGCTTGCATCGCCTGATCCTCCCCCATTCCGGTGGAGATCTCCGAATCTGGCCGACGATCCGATG
This sequence comes from uncultured Phycisphaeraceae bacterium, assembly GCA_964387925.1. Lineage (GTDB taxonomy): Bacteria > Planctomycetota > Phycisphaerae > Phycisphaerales > UBA1924 > UBA1924. Next base: position 2,438 of record CAYLXF010000014.1, on the reverse strand, counting down.
CGGGCGATGCGGGCGAGGATGCGTTGTCCGCTGGCTGGGTCCCAACCGCCGCTTGCGCCGGAGCGAGAATGACCACCGCCGGCTCCGGAGCCGCGCCATCGCGGATGATCCGGGACTCCAGCGCTGGCGCATGGACCGGGCTCCCACCCTGATCGGAGCAGGCCGGCCCGCTCGCCAGCGCCAACAGCACGGGCGCCGAGATCAGGGATCGGAGAGTCTGGAATGGACGATTGTGCATGATCGGTCGTCGTTCAAGATGCGCCAAGGGCGTATTCTCGGTCGTTCATCGGCAAATTGCCGAAGATTGGTCGAGAGAGTCTAGGGGACGGATTGAAGCGTCTCCCCGGACCTGTTACGATTCAGCATCGCCCAGAGGGGCCAGGGCAAGACGGGGAGGATCCCCGCCAGCGAGACGCACATGAACGACTGGGTCGATGCCGAGCATCATGTTGAGCGTGCGCACGAGCATTACGATGCCGGGCGCTGGGACGAGGCGGAGACCGAACTCCGCCAGGCGCTGTCGCTCAACCCCTACCAGGCCGAATGGTACTTCAACCTGGGTCTGACCCTCGAGGCCGCCGGCCGACACGCCGACGCGGCCGAGGCCTTCACCAACTGCTACAAGCTCCACGGCGAGCACGAGCAGCCCGACGCCAACGCGGCTCTTCTGGTGGGGCTCAATCTCCTTCGGGGGTGCAAGGCCGAGACCGCCCTGGGGTGGTTCGATCTCGCCGGGCGCCTGGAGCCGATGAATGTCACCGTGTTCGTGCACCGCATCGAAGCCCTGACCGACCTGGAGCGTCACGCCGACGCCGAGGAGGCCTTCTACCTCGCCCAGCAGATCGACCCCGAGCACGGTGAGCTCTACGCGGCGATGGCCGACTCGCTGCTGGCCACCGGGAACAACGAGCGGGCCGTCTGGTGCCTGCGTGAGGCCGCACGATTGGATCCCGAGCTGCCCCGCGTGCAGGCGCGCCTGGCCAAGGCCTACGCCGTCTCCGGGCGCATGGAGCGGGCGCGCCAGCTGTATCTGCGTGAGCTGCGCGTTGATCCGGGAGACATCGACACGCTGCTGGACCTGGGCGAGCTGCTCCTGGACATGCACCGCCACGCCGAGGCGGGCGAGAAGTTCCGACGAGTGCTGGAGCTCGAACCCGATCAGCCCGACGCCCATTTCCTCCTGGGCGAGCTGGCCGAGATCGAGGGGCGCATCGCCGACGCGCTGGTGCATTACGATGTCGTGGTGCGCCTGGACAAGTCCTATCCCGCCGTGCGCCGCCGCCTGGCCAGGGTGCTCTTCGAGCGCCGGCGAGAGGAGGACCTGCCGCGCATCCGCGACATGCTCAACTACGAGCAGCGGACCATCCTCGCCGACATCCAGGCCCGCCGGGCTGCCGATGCCGGGGAAGCCGCCCACACCACAGATCACTCCGATGACCTCGAGGAGCTCGGGCGCCTGCTGCTCGACGCCGAGCTCATCAACGAGGCGATCAAGGTCTACACCGCCATGATCGAGCTCCATCCCAGCAACCACCGCGCCCACCACGGGCTGAGCGTGTCGATGCTCGAAGCCGGGTGCGTGGAGGCGGGCATCGCCGCCGCCAAGCGCGCCCTCGAGTACCAGCCCCGGTTCATCCCCGCCATGCACAACCTCGCCCTGGCCTACCTGCGCCAGCGCCAGTGGATCCGCGCCCGCTACTGGGTTCGTCAGGCCACGCGCGTCGAGCCCGACGACCCGACCCTGCGCCGCCTGCGCCTCAAGCTCCGATTCCACACCACATGGGGCGTGGGCGCCTGGTTCGCGCGACGCGCCCGGGCGATGGCCCGCCCGTTCTGGTCGCTGGTTGGCCGCCCGCGCCGGGCATGACCATCACGACCATCACAGCCGCGTGCCGAGCCGGTCCCCCAGCAGGCGCGATGCCTCTTCAACATCCTTGTCACCGCGCCCCGAGAGGTTGATGACCAGGTGCTGGTCGCGGTGCATCTCGGCGGCCATCGGCACGCCGCGGGCCACCGCGTGCGAGGATTCGAGCGCGGGGATGATCCCCTCGTCGCGGGCGGTCCACAGGAACGCCTCCAGAGCCTGCTCATCGCTGACGCTCGTGTACTCGACGCGACCGATGTCCTTCCAGTACGCGTGCTCCGGGCCCACGCCGGGGTAGTCGAGCCCGGCCGAGCACGAATGCACATCGCTCGTCTGCCCCGCCTCGTCCTGGAGCACATAGCTCATCGAACCGTGCAGCACGCCCAGCTTCCCGAAGCTCAGCGGGGCGGCGTGGTCGCCGGCGTTGTTCGAGCGTCCCCCCGCCTCGACCCCCACCAGACGCACCCCGGGCTCGTCGACGAACGGGTAGAAGATCCCCGCGGCGTTCGACCCCCCGCCCACGCACGCCACCACCGCGTCGGGCATCGCCCCCATGTTGCGCAGCGACTGGGCC
>CAYLXF010000013.1:0-42488 GCA_964387925.1 uncultured Phycisphaeraceae bacterium | reverse complement strand
TGCCATATCACGATCATCGCAGACTAACTGACCGGTTGAGGCATGTCAAGAGCAAACCACGAGGCGGGGATCAACCTTCTACGGGCACCCGCTCCTCGATGCGCAGCCCGAAGGCCTCGAGCTGGGGGTAGGCGGTGGTGGAGTTGGTGATCAGACGCAGGTTCGAGAGGCCCAGGGCGCGGAGGATCTGGGAGCCGGTGCCGATCTCGAGCATGGCCGGGGGCACGGACTGGATCGGCTTGTCGCTGTGGTCGTGGTCGAAGGGGCGGCTGAGGCGCTGTGACAAGGCGTCGCCCACGCCGTGGGGGCGGAGGTAGACGATCGCGCCGCGTCCCTCGGCCTGGATCATCTTCATCGACTGGCGCAGGGTGTGACCGGTGGACGCGGCGTGATCGCCCGATGGGGCCGAGCCCATGTCGTCGAAGATGTCGCCCAGGAGATCGCGCCGGTGGACGCGCACAAGGGTGGGGCGCTCGTCGAGAATGGGGTTGTGATACTCGTCGAGCTTGCCGACATCGCCCACCGTCAACGCCAGGTGGGGCATGGGGTCGACCAGCGAGCGGAAGGCGATGAGGTTGAAGGTCCCCGCGGGGGTGGTGATGGGGGTGCCGGCGATCGGGTCGAGGCGTTCGATGATGGACGACTGGGCCAGGCGGTGCTCGATGATCTGTCGGACCGAGCACATCTTGATCCCGTGCTGCTTGCACAGGGCGATGAGGTCGGGCACGCGGGCCATCTCGCCGTCGTCGCGCATGATCTCGATGATGACGGCGCTGGGCTTGAGCCCGGCCAGGCGGCACAGATCCAGCGAGCCCTCGGTCTGGCCGATGCGCACCAGCACGCCCCCGTCGCGTGAGCGCAGCGGGTTGATGTGGCCGGGTCTGACGAAGTCGGAGGCGGTGGATTCGGGATCGATGGCGAGCTGGATGGTCTTGGCGCGTTCCGCGGCGCTGACGCCGGTGGTGAGGCCGTGTTTGGGGTGGCCGTCGATCGAGACGGTGAAGGGGGTGCCGCGGACGGAGGAGTTGATCGGCGACTGGGGCGAAAGCTCGAGCCGGTCGCAGTCGGCTTCGGTCAATGAGAGGCACATGTAGCCGCGGGCGACCGAGAGCATGAACGCGACGCTCTGGGGCGTGACGAACTGGGCGGGGAGGACGAAATCGCCCTCGTTCTCGCGGTCCTCATCGTCGGTGAGGATGACCATGCGCCCGGCGCGGAGCTCGTCGAGGATCTCGGGGATGGGGGAGAAGGCGGCGTGCTCGGCGGGGGTGGCTTTGGGGACGGTTTCGGGCATGGGGGATGGTAGGGAGAGGCAATGGGCAATGGGCAATGGGGAAGAAACAATGGGGAAGAGGGAGGGTGCCCTGCCTACGCCCGTCTTCGGGCTTAGGCAGGATCGAAGTCCAACTGTCTTCCGTCATGCCTAAACCCCTCCTTCGTCGGGGTGTAGGCATGGCACCCTGCGAACTAGAATCTTGCATGGACATGACCCCCGACCGTTGGAACGCGACCTGTGACTATCTTGGCGCCGTCTTCGGGCGCGAGGCGGGGAAATCAGTTTTTTAACTAAATCGTTTGGTTTTTTGAGGGGAGGGTTGGTATTCCTTGTCGCTTCGAATCAGCATGACCTGAGGGCCGACATCAATTTTGATGACCAAAGGACACAGGATGATATTGACCTTTGGATCACGGCATTTTATGATGATTACGACAATCAGCAGGGTGCAATTTGAGCGGAGAAGCCATGAACAAGAAAATATTATTATCAATACTTACCGCTGGTGTACGGGATGGGTACGGATAATCAGTTCAAGCCCAAGGGGAGTGAGTACGGCTGGGGTCCGTTGGACCGCACCATCAGGCGACTCCTCGTGATGAGCGATGGAAACCTGGCCTACATCGGCTTTGCAATGAAGTCGGGCAAGAAGAGTGAATATGTGCGTGCTTACGCATCTGTGGAAATCTGGAATAATGAGTTTTATCAACGGCTGAAGGAGATGATGGATCAGCTCGTGACAAAGCATGGTATGAGTGGGATTTCCAAGCGAATTGATCTTTCACACTCTATAACTAATATTGTGCATCTCTGCTTACCACAGGCATAAAACTAATATGCCGTGGTTTTCTTATAGTCGCCGGGTCCGGGCGTTTTCCACGCTGGTGTTCCTCGATGCGATCAAGAGCGAGTATCCCGATTACCTGCCGTATGCCAAGGCGCTGCTTCGCCAAGGCGGGCTGCTGATCGCCGACAACGCGCTGGGAGGCGGGGACTGGTGGATCGACGCGCCCGAGGCGACCAACGAGAGCCGCGACGCGGTGGATGTGTTCAACCGGGCCGTCGCGGGGGATGAGGGGTTCGAGGCGTTCTGCGTGCCGATCCGCGAGGGCGTGGTGGTGGCGCGGCGGGTGTGACAAAGGAGATGCAATCCGAATCGGGTGATTCGTTCTACGGAACCCATGTGCGGTCTACTCCGGATTCAGCGGCCCGGCAACGGGGGACGCGTACACGCAGCAGCGGGAAAAGTTCGAGAAGACATTATCGAGGGGATGATCGGGAAGTGAGTTCTCTGATTCTCGTGGGACGGGCTTCCAGCCCGTCACTACCCCGGCTCATTTCTCGAATACCTCTGCATAGGAGGCCCGGAGCGACGGGCTGGAAGCCCGTCCTACTTGATCTGGGAGGAAAAGGCTCAGTCGCGCCACTTCTGCGTGGCGACGCCGTATTCGAAGCGGATGTGGGCGGACTGGTCGATGTCCTTGTTGCTCGAGCCGTTGAAGATGAGGAAGACATGGCCCGAGCCGGACTCGTGTTTGGTCCAGTTCCAGGTCCAGACCTCGGTCCCGTCGTCGTCGGTGCGCTGGGTGGTGGGCGAGCCCAGGATATTGAGAACATCGTCGGTGGTGGAGTGGTTCAGACGGACCTGGGAGAGGGCGGAGGGCTGGACATAGGCGCCCGAGATTTTGGTGTTGGAGTGCTGGCCGATGAGGCAGCCGGTGAGGGCCAGGGGGCACAGGGCGAGCACGGCCAGGGCCGCGTATGGGGTGTTGCGTGTGCTGATCCGTGTGCGTGTGCTGGGCATGAGCGTGGTCTCCTTTGGTTGGTCCGGGCATTGAACCACACACCGGGACGGTTGGCAAACGGGTCGGGCCGATTTCGCGGCCTTTCCTGGGAGCGGTGGCGTCAATGATGTCAGCCGCGATGTCCGCCGTGATGATCATGGTGGCTCGGGTGATGGTGGTGGCCGCGACGGGGCGGGCCATCGTCGTGGGCGCGGACCGCGTACGCGAGCCCGCAGCCGGCGAGTGACGGGGAGGCCGCCAGCAGCAGCAGCGCGGCGACAGGCCGCAGACGGCGTATGTGGCGTTGCGGATGGTCCGGACGATGCGGAAGGTTCATGAGCGTGCCTCCGGTCAGGGTGCGGTTTGTTCAGTTGTTCACCGCCCCCGGGGCCACGATACTGACAGGGAATTCGCTCCGCCGCGTCTCCGGGCGATCGAGCGGCTCACTATCATGGGCCCATGAGCAGCCCCGACGCCCGCAGCTACGACGATTTCCAGGCCTTCCGCGCCCAGCTCAACGAGAAGATCCTGGCGCGGGGGACGACGATCACCAAGCGGTTCTTCACGATCGACACCAGGGCCTACGACGCGGGGGCTTTGGATGCGAAGACCAAGGAGCTGCTGGGGCTGGTGGCGTCGATGGTGCTGCGCTGCGACGACTGCATCGCCTACCACATCGACCGGTGCGTGGACGCAGGGGTTGGCGACGGGGAACTCTTCGAGGCATTCGACATCGCGCTGGTCGTCGGCGGCTCGATCGTGATCCCGCACCTGCGCCGTGCGGTGGTGTTTCTCGATGCGTGCCGCGCGCGTCAGGGCGGGAAGGCATGAACCCGCCCGGACCGCCCGTCACGCTCCGCGACGGGCGGTGCGTGCTCCTGCGCTTCTCGCGTGACGGAGACGCGCCGCGCGTGCACGAGTACATCTGCGCCCTGGGGCGCTCGACCGACATGATCCTGACCTGCGAGCAAGACCTGCCGCCGATCGAGCGGATCGAGTCGCACATCGAGATGATCGGCAGGGACCAGTTCTACTCGCTGGTGGCGATCGATCCCGATTCAGACCGGGTGGTGGCCAACACGAGCTTTCGCTTCGGGGTCCGCAGGAAGCTGGCGCACACGGCCGAGCTGGGGATGGGCGTGCTGCCCAGCCACCAGCGGGCGGGGCTGGGCTCGCTCATGCTCGCTCGCGCGATCGCCGACATGCGGGCGCACCCCACGATCGAGCGCCTGGACCTGACCGTGATTGCCAGCAACACGCACGCGCGGAGGATGTACGCCAAGGCGGGGTTCGTCGAGGAGGGGATCAAGGTCAGAGGGCTGCGGCAGCCCGACGGGCGGTACGACGACGAGGTGATGATGGCGCTGTGGGTGGGAGGGGAGAGGCCGGGGCAGTGGGGAAGAGGCGATAGGCAGTGGGCAAGAGGCAATGGGTAATGGCCAATGGGCAATGGGGAAGAGGGGAGGGGAGGGGAGAGGGCGCATGGTCCTTTGCTTCGCTTCTCATTGGCCAGCAGCCGGTCATCTTCCCTTCGTATCCTGTCCCTTCATGAAAAATCCACCCACCACCAAGTGCCCGCCTCAGCCCCAAAGACGGGCATAAGCAGCGACCTTCTCTCTCCTCTTGCCCATTGCCCATTCCTATCGCGCTCGACGCCTCGGTTGACTGGCAGAGGCTGGACGCGCCCATCCGAGCGTTTCCCAGTCGGGTCGCCCGCCAGCCCATTCCGCATCACTCAGGGCAGGTAGCCGCAGTTTTTGAGGATCAGTTGCCAGAGGGCTTCGCAGTGCGATCGGGCCCAGTAGGAGCGTTCGGCGTAAGCGGGGGCGAAGCGGTCGAGGTTGTCTCGGGCGGGGGTCACGCTGAAATCGGGGCGGATGACCGAGGCGAACCGCTCGCCCTCGTCGGGCCAGCCTTCCGTGGGGCCTTCGAGCTGGTCGTAGCCCGCTCTGAGTTCTTCGAGCGAAGCCGGGAGGTCGCCGTTCTCGATGGTGTAGCGGTCGAGGACGGTGAAGAACTCGTAGTAGACCTGGCCCTGGTCCTGCTCGATGTCCGAGTAGCCCGTCGTGGCGCGCAGCTCCCGGATGCCGAAATACGCGGCCAGGGCCACCACCAGCGACCCCAGCGCCCAGGCGGCCAGCTTGAATCGCTTGTTGCGTTTCCTCTTCACGACTCGACTCCCGATCGGCTCATCTCGTAAAGCATCATATGTTTCATCAGCGCCCCGGCGGCCGAGGTGCCGGCGCACAGCCAGCCGGCGTAGCCGTCGCGCCATGCGCCCTTGAGCACGAGTTGCTTGAGGAACGCCCCGGGCGGGGAGGTCATGATCTTCAATGGCCCGCCCCGTCGGCCCAGCGCGTGCATCGATTTGGCGCTGGTCAGCGACAGCCGGCGCTGGTTGTCGAGGTGCTGGGCGAAGGTCTCGAAGGAGTCGTGGATCAGCGTGCCGGCGATCAGCGGGGCGTGGGCGGGTGGATCGAGCCGCAGGTAGTCGTGAGGGTCCACGCCAGCGAACCGCGCCCGGCCCTCGCGGACGAGGTCGGTGCGGACCAATCGCAGGCGGTGCTCGGGCTGCCAGCAGTGGGTCAGCAGGCGACCCTTGTACTCGACGACGCGGTTGACCGTGGCCCCGTCGAGCCCCCGGATCATCGCGTCGCGGACGCTCGACGCCAGCTCGGGGGTCAGCGGCTCGTCCGAGTCGAGCCAGAGCGTGTAGTCGCGGGAACACGCTTCGAGCCCCAGCTGCTTGGTCCGGACATAGCCGCGCCAGTGGGTCTCGATGAGCAGCACCTCGCATCCCCCCCACGCTCGGCAGGCGTTGACCAGGCCCAGCGTGCCGTCGGTCGAGCCCGAATCGACGAGCACGAGCTGATCGGCGAGCCCGCGGACCGATCGCAGCACGCGCCCGATGGTCCGCTCGTTATCCCGGCAGGGGATCATCACGCTCAGCGTGGGCGTATGGGATGAGGGGCGGGCCGCCGCCCGGGGGGATGACATGGCTCATAGAATAGCGGGTTGGCAAGCGAGATGAGGCGGGCATGAGCACGATCAGGAAAGTCAGGGTGGTGCGGTACGCCCCGGACGGCGGCTACGGCGCGGCGGAGTGGCTGCGGGCTCTGGAGGGCGTGGAGATACCCCACGCGATCACCGACGGCGACACCTGGCGCATCGGGGTGCAGATTACCAAGAAACGCGCGATCGATGTGCTCCTGCGCATCGAGAAGCTGGAGTTCTTCACGGACAGGATCCGGGCGCGGCTGGGGCGCGCGGAATCGGACCGGCTCTTCAAGCATCCCAAGGCCTGCCGCGCCGTGATTCCCCGCGCCAAGCGCCCGCTGGCCCTGCTTGGGGCCAGGCATCTCGGGATGCCGGTTCGGATTCTGGTGTGCGAGCCCCTTCGGGAAGCGTAAGAGTTCACCACAGAGCACACAGAGCACGCAGAGAAAGAAATCAGAGCGGAAGAGGAAGAAAGAGGGGAATCTTGGAAGAGGGTGAGGAGGCGGAGACCACTAAAGGGCCACGCTCACCTCTTCCCCATTCCTTTCTTCGCGTTCTGCTCTGTCTTCCCCTCTGTGTGCTCTGTGTGCTCTGTGGTGAACTCTTTCTCTTGCGCCATCCTGAAAATCGGCGTATGATCAGCAGCTCATGAAAGACACCCGAACGCCGATCCTGACCGCCGCCTGTGTGTTGTGCGCGCTGGCGCTGCCCACACCGGGAGCGGGCGCACCGGAACCGGCGGCCCCCGCGTTCGTGCACGAGACGACCGATTCGTACACGACTCGAACGATGCACGGCTTCACGGTGCGCGTCTCACACGCGGCGCTGGCGCACCGCGAGACGACTGACCCGGCGCTGGCGCTGCTCGACGAGAAGCTCGCCCAGGTGATCGAGCTGACCCCTGAACAGTCCCACAAGTCGCTGAGAACAGTGGTGTTCTGGATCGAGCACGACAACCCGGGCTTCCCCTGCGCCTGCTACCACCCGGGCGCGGACTGGCTGAGCGAGCATGGGTATAACACGGACAAGGAGAAGGGCATCGAGATCAGCAACCCGGCGCACTTTGTCAAGTGGTGCCGGCGCGACCAGCCGCTGATGGTGCTCCATGAGTTGGCGCACGCCTACCACGACCTGACGCTCGGCTACGACGACCCGCGCGTCATCGCCTGCTACGAGCACGCCAAGGCCGGCGGCGCCTACGGCTCGGTGGAACATGTCTCGGGGCAGATGCGCCCCCACTACGCGATGAACAACCCGCAGGAGTATTTCGCCGAACTGAGCGAGTCGTACTTCGGCCGCAACGACTTCGCGCCCTTCGATCGCGCCTCGCTCAGGGTCTTCGACCCCGAGGGCTACGCGATGATCGAGACGCTCTGGGACCGTGCTGGGGGAGAGAAGGAAGAGAAGAGCGGAGATTTGACCGCAGAGCACACAGAGGGGAAGACGGAGAAGAGGCAGGGTGAAGATTGAGCATATGGAACTGAAAGCCGGAGATTGTGGACAGGGTATTGGCCTCTTTTCTTCATCAGCTCACTCGCCTCGCTGCCCCCTCTTCTCTTACCCCACTCTCTCTCTTTTCTTTTTCCACTTTGACTTTCCCTCTGTGAGCTCTGTGTGCTCTGTGGTGAACTCTTCTCTTCACCGCACTGGCGCTTCAAGGACGATCAAGGTACACTCCCACCATGCCACCAAAGAAACTTGTTGAGCCCGACCTGACCCACACGCACCCGGACACCGGGGCGAGCGCGTCGGTGCGGATCGGCGACTGCCGCCGGAAGCTGCTGGAGTTCGACGAGGTGAAGAACGCCAGGGTCGATCTGGTCTTCGCCGACCCGCCCTTCAACTGGGCGCGCGACTACGACCGGCACCGGACGGGCGACGCGTGGGACGACGGCGTGATGTCCCGCGACGAGTACCTCGCCTTCACCGAGGAATGGCTCAACATCTGCGCCGGCGCGCTGGCGCCCCACGGCTCGATGTGGGTGAACATCCCCGACGATTCCGCCGCCGAGATCGTGGTGCATCTCAAGAAGATCGGCCTGCACATGGTCAACTGGTGCGTCTGGCACTACCGCTTCGGGCAGAACACCAGGGGCCGGTTCATCAACTCCAAGGTCCACGCGCTGTACTTCTGCAAGGACCGCGACTGGCGGACCTGGAACCCCGAGCCCGTGCTGGAGGTCTCCGACCGGCGCGCGATCTATGGCGACCCACGCACCGAATCCAAGAAGGACGGCATGCCCGCGGGCATGCGCGTGCCCATGGATGTCTGGTACGGCCGGTACTGGGGGCGCATTCAGGGCAACAACAAGGAGCGGCGCGCCAAGCATGACAACCAGCTCCCCGAGGTCTACCTGCACCGCGTCATCGCCTGCAGCTCCAACCCCGGCGACACGGTGCTCGACCCCTTCCTGGGCTCGGGAACCACCGGCGTGATCGCCCACGCGATGGGGCGGAACTTCATCGGGACTGAGTTCAGCCCCGCCAACGCCCGGATGGCCTTCGAGCGGATCCGATCCGGGCCGATTCGGGACCTGGAGACGCTGGGCGGGGAATCGACGGCCATCCACGAGCCGCGTGTGACATCCAAAGCCCCTCCCGCGTCCGGACCCAGATCGCGGCGCCCCCAGCCCGCATCGGCGTGAACCGACCGGCTCGTGTTATCAGCAGTTATCAGCATTGGCGTCGTGACGGCCGCGGGCCGACTCGGACCCGAACCGGGCGGCCAGAACGGGCGAATTCGGGCCAATTGAGACGCTCGCGCTTGAATTCAGGCGTCGATCGTGGCATGCTGGATGCGTGTGAACCCCATCCGATCTCGCAGGCCGCGCGGTGTGACGCCCCGGCCGGGCGGCAAGAAAGGCAACGATGATCCAGACCCACATCCCCTCACGCTATCCCATCGGGCGCGATCACAGCGCCCGTGTCTCGCTCCTGTGCCTCTTGAGCGGGAGCGCCGCGCTGTGCGTGCTCGCTCCGGGCGCCCTGGCTCTGGACCCCGTGTTCACGCTCGTGAACCAGCAGGTCGGGATCAACGCCGTCAATGTCCCCGTGTCGCGTTACAGCGGTCAGCACGACCGGATGTGCGGCGGGGTCAGCGTGGGCGACTTCAACAACGACTCGTGGCCCGACCTGTTCATCCCCGGGCTGGGCACCGTGCCCGACATGCTCTACATCAACCAGGGCAACGGGACCTTCGCCGACGAGGCCGCGGCGTGGGGGATCGACCGGCTGGAGATGGGCATGGGCAGCGCCGTGGGCGATGTCAACGGCGACGGGTACCCGGATCTGTATGTGGTCTCCTTCGGGCCCGCAGACGCCCAGGCCATGCCCGGCAAGTGCCTGCTGTACATGAACAACGGCCCCGACGCCAACGGGCAGTGGTCGTTCAGCGAGGAGGGGACCCAGCGCGGGGTGAACGATGTCATGCAGATCGTCGCCGGCAAGGGGGCCGCCTTCGGGGACATGGACCTCGACGGCGACCTGGACCTCTATGTCGCCACCTGGCAGTACCTCCAGGGCGGCGGGGGCAACCGCGTCTTCGAGAACGACGGGAGCGGCCATTTCGCCAATGTCAGCAGCACCACGCTCCCCCAGACCGACGAGGTGCTCCGCGGCTTCACGCCCAAGTTCGTCGATGTCACCGGCGACCGCTACCCCGACCTGCTGCTCACCTGCGACTTTACCACCTCGCACCTGTTCGTCAACAACGGCCCGGACGCCAGCGGGAAGGTCTCCTTTCGCGACACCACCGAGGAATCGGGCATCACCACCGACCACAACGGCATGGGTTCGACGCTGGCTGACTTCAACGGCGACGGCCTGCTCGACTGGTTCCAGACCAATATCTATGTGTCCAGCGCCAGCTATTACAACACGCTGTTCATGGGCACGGGCGTCAACGAGAACGGGAACCCCACCTTCTCCGACGAGGCCGTGGAGCGCGGCGTGCAGAACGAGGGCTGGGGCTGGGGCGTGGTCAGCGGCGACTACGACAACGACGGCGACTCGGACATGGTTGCCACCAACGGCTGGCCTCTGTGGCCCAGCGCCACCACGCCCTACTGGCGCAACGACGGCTCGGGGCACTTCAGCGACATCTCCTTTATCGTGGGGCTGAGCTTCAACATCAACGGCAAGGGGCTCGTGCAGTTCGACTACGACAAGGACGGCGACCTGGATCTGGCGTTCGTCGACAACGGCGGCCCGTTCCGCATCTACCGCAACGATCTGGGCTTCGACGCCTTCACCCATTATCTGCGCGTCGACCTCAACACCGACCATCATCCCTGCCTGGCGCCCATGGGCTACGGCACGCGCGTCATCGCCACCTACGCCGGGCAGGACCACCTGCGCGTCGTCGACGGGGCCAGCAGCTATCTGGGCCAGTCCGAGCTGACCCTCCACTTCGGGCTCGAGCTGCTCGACAGCGTCGATTCCCTGCGCATCGAGTGGGCCGACGGGTCGGTGACAACCATGACCGATGTCCCCGCCGACCAGCAGATCACGGTCTACGCCTACCACCCGCTCGACCGCAACCAGGACGGGACCATCAACTTTTTCGATGTGTCCGATATGATCGGAGCGTACATGACCGGGAGCAACAGCGCCGACTTCAACGGCGACGGCGCGATCGATTTCTTCGATATCTCGGCGTTTATCCAGCGGTACGCCAGCCCCTGCCCGTGACCAAGACATGACGGGCGCGATCGAGGGCGGGGCGGGCGAGCTGGTGATCCGCGTCAAGGCGGTCCCCGGGGCAGCGACCGACGCGGTCGCGGGCGTCCTGGGCGATCGGCTCAAGGTCCGCATCGGCGCCCCGCCCAAGGGCGGGCGCGCCAACCGGGCGATCATCACGCTCTTGTCGCGCCGCCTCGGGGTAAATCCCTCGCGGATCGAGCTGCGATCGGGGCGGTCTGGCCCCGAGAAGACCCTGGCCATCGTCGGCGTCACCCCGGAGGGTCTCGGGCGGGCGCTGGGGATCGACCCGGGCCCGATCATCGTCCAAGGGGGCTAGACTGACCGCTTTGAGCCCACCGCGAGCGCGACGATGCCCCGACCCTCCCGACCCGACATCACCAGCCCCGAGCGGTTCCACTCGACCCGGGCCGCCCACCGCGACGAGACGGCGGAGGACTATGTCGAGGCCATCGCCCAGCTCATCGAGGAGCGCGGCGTGGCGCGCGTCGGGGCGCTGGCCGAGGTCATGGGAGTGAGCCATGTCACCGTCTCCCGCATCATCACGCGCCTCTGCGGCGAGGGGCTGGTGACGACCGAGGCGCGCCGACCGATCCTGCTCACCGAGGCCGGGCGGGCCATGGCGCGCGAGTCGATCGAGCGCCACCGACTGGTGCTGGGGTTCCTGATGGCCATCGGCGTCCCCGAGCCCCAGGCCCAGATCGACGCCGAGGGCATCGAGCACCATGTCTCGGCCCAGACGCTCGCGGCCCTGCGCGAGCTGACGGCCCGGTTATCGCCACCGCCCGCCCATCCGCGCTAACCCGCCCAGCACAAACGCAAAGCACGCTCCCACACTCGCCGATCGCCGTATCGCTGGCCGATCCGCCGGCCGCAACGCATGGTGTTCCCGTCTTACCCGCCCCGGTTCCGGGGTTTGAACGGGGGCGCCCATCGTGCGATTTGAACTCTCGGGCCGCCAAGGCCCCACGCCATCGCCCACCGCTCCCCCCGCTCCCGGCGCTGCCGGCGTTTCCAGGCCCGAGACGCGCCTGCTCACGATCACCGATCACGACGGGATCTATCGCGCCCGCCTCAACGACGCGGCCCTGCGCTCGATCGACGCGGGCAGGCTCCGAGCCGAGATCGCGGCCCTCGACCGGCCCGGTCAGCCGCCGCTGATTGTGCTCTCGATGCGCAACACGGAGTCGCTTGCCTCGGGCTGCCTTGGGGCGCTGGCGCGGCTGAGCACCGATCTCGAACGCGTGGGGGGCGCGCTGGTGGTGTACGCCGTGTCCGGCGAGATCGCGCGGGTTCTGCGCAAGACCAGGCTGGATCGGACCATCCACACCGCCCGGGACCGCGAGCGGGCCCGGAAAAAAGCACTTTCGCTCCGTCGCCAGCACGCGGGGGACTCCGCCGGGCGCGGCGCGGCATGAGGGCCTGAATCCGGGCCGCAAGGCGGCGGATCCGTCCGCACTGCGGATGCGTATACACTCCCGGACGCCCGTTCGGGCGTGCGTTGTCGCTGGGCAATCGGTTTCCGCCCGGCTCCTTCCCCGCTTTGGCTTGTGTGGTGTTCTCGCCGGGCCGATGCAGACCATCCCGATTCACCCCGACCACGGGCACATCTCGCCCCTTGGAGCCTTCGCCATGAGCACCAGACGCGCCGATCACTCGCCGACCCTCACCCCCCGCCTGCTCCTCGGCGCCGCGATGCTGTTCGCCGCCTCCGGATCGGCGCTGGCCCTCCACGACGCCCAGGACGCCCCCACGCTGCGCCTGCGCAGCGCCACGCTCGATCTCTCGACGCTCCAAGACGCCCTTCGTCCCAACAACGCCCGCCCCCAGCGCCTGCCCGAGCGCATGGTCCTGGTCATCGACGGGCCCATCACGCCCCAGCGCCGGGCGCGGATCGAGGGCGCTGGCGTGAAACTGGGCGATTACCTCCCCGAGCACGCCTATGTCGTCGACACCCGCAACGCACGCCTGGACGCGCTGCGCCAGCTCCCGTTCGTGACGCGCCTGGTCGCTTATCAGGACGCGTGGAAGATCGACCCGGCGCTGGGCAGCCGCACACTGTTGACCGACGCGCGCAAGGCCCTGGCCGCACAGGGCAAGGTGCAGGCCCAGGCCTACCTCTTCCCCGGCGCTTCGATCACCGACACGCTCAAAGCGCTCGACCGGCGCGCCGGGATCGATGTCGTGCACCACGAGCTGCTCGACGGGCGCTTCATGATTGAGATCGTGGGCGAGGCGGCCACGGTTCGCGCCCTGGCCGATGTCGGGGCGATCCAGTGGATCGAGCCCGCCCCCGAGATCACCCTGCGCAACAACACCGACCGATGGATCGTGCAGTCCAACACCAACGGGTTCTTCCCCGTCTACGACGCCGGGATCCACGGCGAGGAACAGCTCATCGCCGTCATGGACGGGCGCGTCGATGTCAACCACTGCTCGTTCATCGACCCCGAGGGCGACGCCTTCGGCGACGACCACCGCAAAATCCAGGCGTACAACACCTCCTCCTCGAACCCCGATTTCCACGGCACCCATGTCGCCGGGACCGCCCTGGGCGACGGGGGAAGCGACACCAACACCCGCGGCGTGGCCTACATGTCGCGGCTGGTCTACAACAGCACGCCCTCCTTCTCGTTCTCGGCCATGGAATCGCGCCTGGCGCTGCATTACAGCCAGGGCGCCACGATCCACACCAACTCGTGGGGCGACGACGGCACCACCGCTTACACCGGCCTGGCCCGCTCGATCGACAGCTTCTCGTTCGACAACGACGACAACCTCGTCATCTTCGCCGTCACGAACCTGAGCACGCTCAAGACCCCCGAGAACGCCAAGAACTGCCTGGCGGTCGGCGCCAGCCAGGACGCCAACAATCAGGGCTCGTTCTGCTCGGGCGGGCGCGGGCCCACCGCCGACGGACGCCGTAAGCCCGAGATCTTCGCCCCCGGCTGCGATACCCAATCATCCCGCGCCAACACCACCTGCGGCACCATCGGCTTCACCGGGACCTCCATGGCCGCCCCCGCCATCGCGGGATGCGCGGCTCTCACCCGCCAGTACTACGAGGACGGCTACTACCCCGGCGGGGCCGCCGAATCCGACGACGGCTTCACACCCTCGGGCGCGCTCATCAAGGCCACCCTGCTCAACTCGGCCGTGGACATGACCGGGATCAGCGGCTACCCCAGCAACCAGGAGGGCTGGGGACGGGTGCTGCTGGACAACGCGCTCTACTTCCCGGGCGATGACAGCCGCATGGTGGTCCGCGATGTGCGCAACACGGGCAACGAGGCGATGCAGACCGGCGATCAGGCCGAGATCGTGGTCAATGACGACAACCTCGGCGTCCCCATGCGCGTCACCCTCGTCTGGCATGACGCCCCGGCCGCCCCCGGCGCGGCGTTCACCCCCGTCAACAACCTCGATCTGGAGGTCGATCTGCCCAGCGGGCAGACGATCCTGGGCAACACCATCGTCAACGGATCGAGCACCTTCGGGGGATCCCCCGACGAACTCAACAATGTCGAGATGGTGATGCTCCCGGCCCCGCTGACGGGCGACTACACCATCCGCGTCAAGGGCACGGCCATCAACCAGGGCCCCCAGGGCTACGCGATCGTCATCACCGGGGCGGTGAGCGAGGCGGCGAGCATCTGCGCGGCGGACCTCACCGGCGACGGCCAACTTGACTTCTTCGACATCAGCGCCTTCCTGAATGCCTTCAACGCCCAAGGCGGGGCGGCGGACTTCAACGGGGACGGGGCCTGGGACTTCTTTGATGTCTCGGCGTTCCTGAACGCGTTCAATGCGGGGTGCCCCTAAGCCTTTTTACTCGGCCATTGGCGCTGTTCTCATTCTTCCCATTCCTCCGGGATCGGCGCGACCGCCACGATCGCGTGGCGTTTTCCGGCGTGGATCGGCAGGTTGATCCCCAGCAGCTCCCACACCTCGTCGCCCAGACGGAGCTGGGCGACGCCGAAGACGACCAACCGGCCGGCATCGTCCTGATACGCGCACGGCCCGCCGGAGAGGCCGGGCATGAACCCGCTCCATACGCCGTCGATTTCGACCCAGATAACGCCCGAGTCTGGCGAAGTGAGGCCCACCGGCTCCTCGATCACGACGCCCTCAAGCACACACGGCGGGGGGATCGAGCCGGAAGCGAAGTCTTCGCCGCTGAATATCGCACCGGGGTAGCCCGCGAGCGTCACGCGCGTGCCGATCGGCGGCGGAATGGTCGTGATCTGATCCGTGCGATCGAACAGGCACGAGGTGTCGATCCACACGATGTCGCCGGCGTCGGGCTCGGAATGCGACAGGTGATGTGGATGAAAGCCGGCGATCTCACGCACGGGCCCGCAGTTCCCCGCGGGCACAGGAAACCCCTTCGCCACGACATGCAGCGCCGTGATGACGCGCCCGCCCGGGCGGGGCACGCCGCTGCCGATCAGCATCGGCGCCTCACCCCCCGTGTTCTCATCGATCAACGCCACCACGGCGGGGTGAGCGGCGGCTCGCGGAGGATGACGCACCGGCGCCGGGGCGCGGCAACCGGCGCCGACGCAGATCGTCGCGGTCAGTATCATTTCCCTGAGCATCGACCTGATGATAGAACAAACACAGCGGTCATCCTCGATCGCCGCCGCCACGCCGCCGCCTACCCTTCCCGTCGTGCTCCACGAACCCTCCGCCAACCCTCATCCGCTCTCCCCGTTCGCCAAGCTGCGCCTGGCCATGGGCGACATCAAGCTCGCCCACTCGGTGTTCGCCCTGCCCTTCGCGATCCTGGGGGGGTTCCTTGTCGCCCCGTACAAAGGGGACGCCCCATTCCCCGGCCTCGACTGGCGGGCTCTTGGGGGGATGCTCGGGCTCGTGGTCCTGTGCATGGTCGCGGCGCGGACATGGGCGATGCTCTTCAACCGCCTCGCCGACGCGCGCCTTGACGCCGACAACCCGCGCACGGCCCGGCGGGCGTTCGCGGCCGGGCGGCTCTCGCGCGCCGAGGGGATCGCGATGCTCGCCGGCAGCGCGGCGGTGTTCCTGCTGGCCTGCTCGATGTTCGGGTTCGTCTACCACAACTGGTGGCCGATACTGCTGGGGGCCCCGGTGCTGGTGTGGGTGGCGTTCTATTCGCTGACCAAGCGATTCACCTGGCTGTGCCATGTGTTCCTTGGCGGCGCGCTGGCCGCCTCGCCCATCGCCGCGGCCATCGCCGTCGGGCCCAGCCGGCTTGCGGATACCCCCGAGGTCTTCTGGATCGCGGCGATGGTTGTGTGCTGGGTGGCGGGGTTCGACATCATCTATGCGCTGCAGGACCTGGACCACGACCGCTCGGCGGGGCTGCGCTCGATGCCGGCGCGCTTCGGCTGGCGCTGGGCGGTGTGGATCTCGCGCCTGCTGCATCTGACGGCCCTGGGATGCCTGGTCGCGGCGCTGATGGTGAGTTCGCAACTGGGATTGCTGTTCTCGATCGCGGTCGCGATCGTGGCCGGGCTTCTGCTCGACGAGCACGCGGTGCTGGCGGCGCGGGGTCGCGAGGGCATCCCGATGGCCTTTTTCACGCTCAACGGCGTGGTCTCGATCGCGCTGGGGCTGGCGGGGTGCCTGGATATCGTGCTGGGTTGACCCGAATTCTGGGTGCCACCGTCCCCGGCGCAGTAGTGTCTTCTGTACTTTCCCAAGAGCCCGACTCCGTACCAGCCGCGAATGGAAATGAGCGGCCGCGGTTGCGCTAGCGGGGCTTGGTGATCGCATTGAGAATGCAAGTTTGCTGGTGCTGATGGGCGCTACCAAGAGCACTACTGCGCCGAAGACGGCGAGTAGTGGCACCCGGAGTTGCTTTTTTGATTTTCAGATTCTTTTGAAACCTCCTCGACAAGCACGGGCCGATCCGAGATAATGGCGTCGATGCCCCGAGCCCACCGGAACAAACCCGTCCATCCGCTCGCCGACCCGCCCGCCGCTCCCCCCACCGATCCCGCCGAGCAGGCCAAGGCGCGCGCGCAGCTGCTCGAGGCCCAGGACCGCTTCATCGCCTCCTGGGGGCGGATGGGCTCGGTGTGGGGCATCAGCCGCACGATGGCCGAGGTCCACGCCCTGCTCTACATCACCGGCCAGCCCCTGTGCACCGACGAGATCATGGAGCGCCTAGGCGTGTCGCGCGGCAATGTCTCGATGTCGGTGCGTTCGCTGCTCGAATGGGGCGTGATCGAGAAGGAGCGCCACGCCGGCGACCGCAAGGAGTACTTCCAGGCCGAGCAGGATGTGTGGTCGATGCTCCGCGCCATCGCGCGCGAACGGATCAAGCGCGAGGTGGACCCGCTGCTCGACGCCCTCGACGAGATCGGCGAGCTTGGGCCGCAGGTCGGGGGTCACTCGCAGGAGGACATCCGCGGCCTGCACAAGCGCCTCGACGAGATCCGCGACGGTTTTGGGCTCATCACGACGCTGGCCCACAAGTTCGCCGGCCCGCGCGGCGCGGGGCTCCAGACCGCCGCCCGCCTGCTGGCCAAGGCGCCGGTGGGCACGGGGCGGGGTCGGCGCGCCAAGCACCCCCCGAAGAAATCAGTCGGGAGATCCACGCCGTGAGCGCCCAGCCGACATCACGCGCCCGCGCGGCGATCGAGATCGAAGCGTCGAACGCTCCCGCGATCAGGGTGTTGAGCGTGCGATGGGGCGTGTCGCGCCTGGCACTGGGTGAGCTGGCGCCGGCGGGAAAGGCGGCGCTCGTGCATCTCTTGCTGCGACTGCGGTCGGATGCCGCGCCGGTCTGGACGCTGAGCGATCCGGGGACGGGCTCGGCCAGGATCATCGCCCCGCTCGACGAGCCCGATGCGATCCGCATCCGGCTCACGGGGGGTTGCTTGCATGTGCGCTGCGCCCAGCTCTACGCCTTCGTGCGCATCAATGATCCCGAGCGACCCGAGCTGCTCTATGCCCGCACCCCGATCTTCAGTCGCCTCAAGATCCCCGGGGGGCGCTACCAGCCGCTGGGTGTCGAGATCGAGGTGGATTGACATGAAGCGCGGCTGGAGCATGAGGCAACGGGGAACCCTGGGCATACTGGGCTCGCTGCTGGTTTTCTTGTTGATCGCGAGGCTGCTTGGGTTACGCTACACTCGATCGGTGCATCCTGTCGGCTTTGAGCATCCGGAAAACGAGCTTATGAAGGCGATCGAGGCCCGCCGCTCGGGGCCCGCGCAAGAGATCGACGCGATTATTCGCATCATTCACGACGACCCGGACCAGTTGCTTG
The DNA here is from genome assembly GCA_964387925.1 of uncultured Phycisphaeraceae bacterium. Classification (GTDB taxonomy): domain Bacteria; phylum Planctomycetota; class Phycisphaerae; order Phycisphaerales; family UBA1924; genus UBA1924. The sequence continues at coordinate 24,478 of CAYLXF010000013.1, read as the reverse complement.
AACCTGGCCCGTTCGGAGAACTCGCGCTGGGTCACGCCGTCATCGCCGGCTTGAGCGATGCTGTTGAACACCTGCTGCTCGACAACCCGCGGATATACGAATCCGAGTATCTTCTCAGGGTCGCGCGGGACGCCCACAACCTTGAGCACGACGGCTGCCTGCCGTACTTCGCGCTCGCGGTTCCCGCGGATCGGCCTCAGTGGTACGCGTCCCAGATTCAGCACGATCTGAACGCGTGGGACATCGACCTCCCCGCTATCGGGTCCGAACCTTGACCGCACCCGTACGATCATGGAAAAACACCCGCCGTGCGCGGGGTATTGGATGCGGCAACTTGAACTTGATGGGTCAGCTGCGCCGCAGCATGGCCCAGCCGACGATCGCGAAGACGATCACGACGCCGGCGCCGCCGCCAGCGATCATGTAGAGCATGTTGGTGTCGATCTTGCCCAGCAGGGTCTGGGACCCGCCGGTCATGCCCAGGACCATGACGCCCAGCGCCAGCAGCAGCAGCACGACCATGCCCAGAGCCGCGCCACCGAAGAGCCCCGAGGCCGCCCCGTCATAGACCTCGCCGCCGGCCATGGGCATGAGGTTGGGCGAGGAGCTGAACTGGGTGTCGGTCTCGGTGGCGCCCTCGAAGAGCGCGCCGCTGACGGACTCGCCCATGGCGGTCCCGCCCACGAACGAGCCGCCCGCGCGCGAGTCGCCCGCCAGGTCATCGAGCAGGTTCCCGCCTAAAGAAGTATCGTCGGGCTCGAAGGCCAGCTGCGCCAGGCCCGAGCCCGAGGCCCCGGCGTCCATGTTGAAGCCCGACCCGAAACCCGACCCGCCCAGGGCCCCACCCGAAACGAGCGTGTCGGCGTTGGCGTCGGCCGCGTCGCCGTCCTCGGGCTCGAAGATCGAGACGCCCGTGCCCTCGCCGCTGCTTTCGAGCGACAGCGAGGAAGCGCTACCGGTGGAGCTGAGCGAGATGGGCTCGATCCCGCCGCTGGTGTCGGCCAGGGTGATGTCGTCGTCGCCCTCGTCGCCGTCGCCAGCCAGCAGATCGACCTGCTCGACCTTGAACATCAGCTTGTCGCGGTCGCGGAACTCCTGGAGCTGTCCGGACTCGGCCAGCGACTGGACCTCCGCCTCGCTCATCCCCAGCTTGGTGGCGGCTTCCTCAAGGGTGTAGAACATCTTGGCCATGTCGTTGGTCTCCGAACCGGTCGCTGCACGACCGTGATATCTCGCGGCTTGGCCGCCGGGCGTCGAACGAAGCCCTCGTTGATTCATTCCCGAGTCCCGCCCGCCGGGACGGCGCCCGAACGATGGAACCCGCCGGGAATCATAAGGATAGCACATCCGCGGGGCCCTGTGGGGGTCACCGGGACACTCCTGTACGCGGCCCGAACAGGGCCGGTTGCTTCCCACCTCATCCACGCTGATCCTCCCGCTGGCGCGGGGAGGAGGGATTGATCATCCGATCGCCCGCGTCACGCTCGCCGCGGCGTACAGCCCGGCCACCTGTTCGCGCGGCACCGTCCGAGGTGCGTACCGGTTGTTGATCGGCTGGATGCGGATCAGCTCGTTCCCGCCCTCGTCACGCTCGAAATAGACCCTTTTAAAGGTGCTCTCGTGGTCGGGCTCGAGGCGCACGAAGCAGTCGGCGCCGTCGCCGATGTCGCGCGCCGGCGAGAAGACCACGATGTCGCCCTCGCGGTAGTCCGGGGCCATCGAGTCCCCCACCACCCGGGCCGCGAAGGCGTCGGGGTCGTGCAGGTCAGGGGTGCGGATGTACTCATCGGCGACGCGGGCCGGGAAGCCCATGTCGGTGAAATCGGCGGGATAGCCGGCTGTCACCTTGTTGATCACCGGGACTTCCATCGGGAGCATCGCGCCGCCCAGGTTCGAGCCCCGCCCGCGATGGGCGTCCGGGTCCGGGGCGACGCGATCGATCGCGGCCCGCAGGCGTCCCGAGGCGTACAGATCGTCGAGCGAAATCCCCTGACGGGCGCTGCGGGCGAGCATGCCCGCCAGCTCCCGCGCCCGCAGGTCACGCCGGCGCAGGCGCGTCAGGTCGTCGCGGATCGTGCTGGGCGTCTGGTCCCAGCTGGCCAGCCGGTGCAGCTCGTTGGCCGCGAACCCCAGCGCGGACTCCAGTCGCTCGATCAGCGCCGGTGTCGGAGGCCCCTTGCGCCCGGTCTCGATCGCCGACAGATACGACCGGGCGCACCCCACGCGCTGACCCAGCTGGGCCAGCGAGAGCCCGAGTTCCTGACGACGCTGCGCGCACGCGGCCGCGAAACGCCCCGGCCCGTCGCGTTCTGTGTCTCTTGCCTGCCTCATCCTGATCGCCCTCCAAAGAAATCCCTTGCAGTGACACGGTCCGTGCGCAGAATCCGTGACATACCAAACAAATCCCTTGCAAAGTGTATCCTATTTGGCGTATGCTCGCAAGTGTGTTCTCTGAAATGGAGACGCAACGGACACAAAGAGACGGTTTCAGGCGCGAGAGCAGACAGGGAAATGTCATGAGGACAAGGACTTACGGCGATCACACGGAAACATGGCTCGATGAGCGATTCGATCTGCGGCGCAAACACGAGGCGAGTCTGAGCGACTCGCTTGTTCGCCGTGCTCATTGGCTCGATCCCAAGGACCGGGAACTCGTGCTGGCGATGTTCCGCGACGGGCGCAGCGCCCTGTCGATCGCGCGCCTGCTCGAGCAGGACCCCCGCATGGTCCGGCGTCGGCTCAAGCGTTTGGCGCGGCGGCTCCAGGACCCCCGCGTGGCCTATGTCGTGGCCCACCAGGCGCAGTGGGCTCCCGGGCGGCGCAGAGTCGCTCGCCGTCTCTACATTGCGGGCCTTTCGATGCGCGAGGTCGCCAGCGAGCTGGGGGTAAGCCTGCACTGCGTGCGCAAGCACCGCGACGCGATCGAGGCGATGTGGCTCGGAGCCCGGCACCACGCGTCGGCCCCCGCCTCACCCTCACCCTCACCCTCGCGCCGGTGGCGCGACGCGCCGGCGGGGGAGCGCTCATGACCTCCAAGAACAGGGTGGCGTCCATCCGCCTGACCCGCGTGGCCGCGCCGTCGGGCATCTCCGCCGACGCCATCGGCGCGTGCGCCGCCTTCGGCATCGCCCCCCGGCGCGCCGCGTCCCATCCGCCGCGGCGCACCGAGGCGCGCAAGGCGATGCTGGACTGCGTGCGCCCGGGAGAAATCATGCTCCTCATCGGCCGATCGGGCGCGGGAAAATCGTCGCTGCTGCGGGGGATGGCCGCCGGGCTCGGGGGGCGGGGTCGGCGGATTATTCATGTTCCCGATCGCCTCACCGGCGCACGCTCCTCGCGGGCCGTGTTCGACCTGCTCGCCGGCCCCGCGCACGAGCGCGCCGCGGCGCTGGCGCTGGCGGGCCTGGCCGAGCCGCGCCTCTGGGCGCTGCCCGCATCGTGCGTCTCGGTGGGCGAGCGGGCCCGCCTGCGCCTGGCCATGGCCATGAGCGCGGCCCGAGCGGGCGATGTGGTCATCGCCGACGAGCTGGCTTCGACGATCGACCGTGCCACCGCCTACGCGTTGTGCGCCACCCTTCGGCGCTGGGTGCGCCGTTCGGGGGTGGCGCTCATCGCCGCCAGCGCGCACGAGGATCTGGGACCCATGCTCGCGCCCGACACGCTCATCGACGCGGCCCGACAGAGCCCGCTCGCCCCGGGCGCAAAGTCCGAGCAGCCCGTCACCATCGGGCCCGGGACGATCGAGGATTACCGGGCGCTGGCGCACCTCCACTACCGCGCGGGAGAGCCCGCGGCCGTGGTGAGGGTGCTCCGCGCGGTGCGCGATGTCCCCGCCCCCATCGACCCGAGCGGAAAGCTACTGGCGGGGGTGCTGCTGGTGTCGATGCCCACGCTCAACGCCTCATGGCGCGATCGCGCCTGGCCCGGGTTCTTCCATACGGGCGACAAGTCGCTCAACGCCCAGCGCCTCAACGCGCGTCTGCGGACGATCAGCCGGGTGATCGTCGAGGCGCGCAGCCGGGGACTGGGCGTGGCGACGGCGCTGGTCCGCGCGTACCTGCGCGACCCGCTGACGCCGGGGACCGAGGCGCTCGCCTCCATGGGGGCCGTGTGCCCGTTCTTCGAGCGCGCGGGGATGACCGGGTACGACCTGGCGCCCACCATCGCCGACACCCGCCTGCTCGACGCGCTGGCGCACCTGCGCCTGGCCCCGGCGCGGCTCATGGACCACCGGGTCGGTCCCGGAACGCTGCTGGAGCGCGAGCTGACCACATGGGGCAAGGCGCGCAAGCTGCTGCCCCGCGGCACGCCCACGACCGATCACATCGCGCGCCTCACCCCCATCGCCGCATGTCGTCTGTGCTCACGCCCCCGCGCCTACGCGTTCGTGAAAGGTGAAGACTGGCATGAACGAGAACACGCGGGCGGAGCTGCCCGGGGTGGAAGCTGATCGCGGACGAGGGCGTCTGCCCAGCGCCGTGACCTTCTTCCTGACCGGGGCCCAGCGGGGCGCGGTGCTGCGCCTGCTGGGGACGCTCGGCGACGACCGCGGCGCGGCGCTGCTGATCGCGCTGGGGCTGGACGACAACGGGAGCGACGAGAACGGAAACCACGGAGGAGGAAGAGATGATGACGCATGATGATGATCAAGCGCCGGGATCGGCGCGCGCTGACCGGGCCGATGCGACGCTCGAAACCGCGCCCACCAGCGAGGACGAGCTGCACGCGTGGCTGGTCGATCATCTGTCGATCCGGGTGGTGCGCCAGGCGCTGACGCAGGGCCACAACGCGCCCTTCGAGTACCTGTGCCACGCGTTCTTCGAGGACCGCCAGCCGCGCGACTGCGTGGTCTGGGCCAACCGCGGCGGGGGCAAGACCTTCTACGCGGCCCTGGCCACGCTGCTGGACATGGTCTTCAAGCCCGGCATCGAGATCCGCATCCTGGGCGGGTCGCTCGAGCAGTCCAAACGCATGCACGCGCACCTGCGCGAACTCTTCGCCACCGAACCCTTTGACGCGATGATCGAGGGACGGATCACCGAGCGCCGCATCCGCCTGAGCAACGGCTCGAGCGTCGAGCTGCTGGCCCAGTCGCAGACCTCGGTGCGAGGAACGCGCGTCCAGAAGCTGCGCTGCGACGAGGTCGAGCTCTTCGACCCCGGGGTCTGGGAGGCGGCGCAGCTGGTGACCCGTGAGAAACGCTGCGCCGACACGCGCGTGCGCGGCTCGATCGAGTGCCTCTCCACCCTCCATGTGCCCTACGGGCTCATGCACGAGCTGGTGGCGCGGAGCATCGAGGACGGCCAGCGGACCCGGCGCGTGTTCCGGTGGGGCGTGGTCGATGTGCTGGGCGCGTGCGACGAATCGCACCAATGCATCGGGGACGACGGCCCTTGCCCGCTGGCGCCCGAGTGCGCGGGCAAGGCCAAGACGCGCCGCGAAAACGCCGGGGATCCGGCCCGGGTCCCCGGCCACATCACCATCGACGACGCCATCGCGCTCAAGTCGCGCGTCGGGGCGGCGACCTGGAGCGCCGAGATGCTGTGCCTGCGCCCCCAGCGCAGCGACTGCGTGCTCCCCGAGTTCGATCCCCCCGTCCATGTCGTCGATCGCCTCCCCGCGGGGGCCGCGCACTGGCCGTGGGTCGGGGGGATGGACTTCGGGATCCGATCCCCCACCGTGATCCTCTTCGCGGCCGTCGCCCCCGACGGGCGCCTGTGGGTCGGGCGTGAGCATGTTCGGTCGGACACGGGGCTCGATGCGCACATCAGGACCATCACCGAGCACACCCCGGCCCTCGGTTGGATCGGGGTGGACCCGGCCGGGCGCCAGCGGGGGCTGCAGACCGGGATCAGCGATGTGCAGGCGATGCGTCAGCGTGGGCTCAAGGTGTACGATCAACCCGTGCGTCTGCACGAGGGGCTCAACCTGGTCCGCGCGCGCCTCAGGCCCGCCACGGGCGAGGCGCGACTGTACATCCATCGCTCGTGCGAGAAGCTCATCGAGTCGATGGCCAAGTACCACTATCCCCGGGGGCAGCCGTTCTGCGACGCGCCCGAGAAGGACGGCAGCGACCATTGCGTCGACGCGCTGCGCTACCTGATCCAGAACCTGGACAAGAAGTTCACCGCCTCGTGCGACCGGTACATCAACGCCTGACCAGCGCCGGCTCAGATATCGGGCCACCCAACCGATCTTGACCGGGTTTCAGGCGGGCATGGGCGCGAGGATGGGCAGCAGGTAGCTGATCACGAAAGTGAAGGCGATGGCCAGCAGGGCCAGCCCGCCGAGGATTTGCGCGGTGAACACGAGCACCTCTTTGGGGTACCGGCGCAGGTCGTGGCAGCGGATGGCCTTGTAGCCGATGGCCAGGAAGATGGACATCGGGACCACCAGCAGGTACCAGATGTCGTGCAGGGGCAGCGCGTCGACGAACGGGATGTAGGCGAGGGTGGTCACGCGTTGCTCCCCTTGCGGGCGGCGTCGGGCTCGGGGAACGGGGCGGGCATCAGGGCGTCGAGGAAGACGATGAGGTTGAGCATCCCGCCCAGGGCGATCGAGAGCATCGCGATCTCGTTGATTCGTCCCAGCCCCGGGACATTGGGCGGGCCGAGCCCCGCGGCGGCCTGCTCGTCGGTCAGCGCCTCCCACACCGCGCGTCCGCCCTCGACCACCCGGTGCTCGCCGGGGAAGCCCGAACGCAGCGCGCCCGTGCCGGGGTCGTGCGCTTTGAACCGGGCCTTGTGGATCGTGTCGGCGATGAAAGTGGGCGCGCCCACCAGCGACTCGCCGACGAACCAGAACTTGGTGGGGAAGGGCTCGGTCGAGTCGACCGCGTCGATCCCGCCGACGAGTAGCCCAAAGAAGAAGAGCCCCAGCACCCCCGTCGCCGCAAGCGCGGCGCGGCGCGGGCGTCCAAGCAGCAGGTGCCCGGCGCCCGGGAAGATCAGGGCGGCCAGGCCCGCAAGCGGCTTGAACTCGGTCGGGGATGGGGAGGGCATACGACCACAGTGTACGGCGCCCGCCCCCGCCCCGCCCGCGAGGGAGCGAAAACCGTGATGTTGGGGATGCCGAGTTGATTGACACGGGCCTTTTGGGTGGTACCGTAGCCGAAACAGCGGGGACCGGACCCGGGCCCCCGCGAAGCTTGGTCTTTGGGACGAATCAGACACGCGCCCAGCGCGCGGCACAGAGGACTTTCGGAGGTTGACACACATGGCTTACGCTGCACTGTTCGAGACGGATTTCATGACCGGTTCGCTCATCGACTGGGACCGGGCCGGCCCCGCCGTGCTCGACGGGGCGCGGGGGCAGGGGGGACGCTGGGCGCGGTCCGAGAACCCGGTGTGCGATGTCGACGACGACCTCGACGACGACGAGGCCTACTTCCTCGACGACGACGATGAGGAGGATGATGACTTCAGTGACGATTACGACGACGATGAGTTCGAAGAGGAGGAGTTCGACACGGAGTCGGAAGAGGAATACGACGATGATGACCTCTGAGCACTGAGGCGGCCTGACAACCCCCGTGCCCGCATGGAGGTATGTCGTCATGGCCAGCAAGTCGTCGGAGAACGGGAGCGGGAGCAGCGATCGTCGAAAGAACGGGGCGGGAACGCCCCCGCCGGGGACCGTGGTCGACCGACGCCTGGGGCTCGATCGGCGGGACCTGGCCGACCCGCGCGCCGGCAAGTCGGCGGCGAAGGCCGACGATTCGGCGCTGACGGGCCTGGAACGGCGCCGGGGACGCGGGCGGCGCCTGAGCGACTTCTCCAAGGCCGCCGAAGAGGGCGAGATGACCACGGAGCAGTTCCTGTTCCTGATGGCCATCGACGCGTTCAAGAAATCCAACGACCGAATGTTCCCCACCTGGACCGATGTGCTGGAGGTGATCCGGCTGCTGGGGTATCGCAAGACGATGCCCAGCGAGCTGAACCTGCCCGCCGCCGAGGACTGGCTGGAGCGCAGCGACTCGGACGCTAATGTGCGACCCGACCGCTGGGCCGAGCGGTTCGTCGAGACCGGCTCCAAGGCCGGGGGGACCGAGAAGGCGCGCAAGCTCACGCCCCTGTCCGAGCAGGAGCTGACCGACGAGGCGCTCGAGGCGTTCGAGGCGGCGTTCGGTGACGAGGGGTTCGACGCGGACCTCGACAGCGATCTGGACACGGGCCTGGCGGACGCGGCATGACACCGGGGGAGCGGACGCGCCATGAGCCGGGACACGACACATGATCCGGTGACGGCCCCGTCGCGCTCCGCGCGTCTCTGGCCGCCGGCGGCGGCGGGGATCGGGGCGGCGCTGCTGCTGATGCTCGCCTCGCTAAGCTCGATCGCCAGCATCCGAGCGGCGGCCCACGAGGCCATCGACCAGGAGGTGCGCCAGAACCTCTCGCGCATGGCGGCCATGGCCGCCTCGACGATCGACGGCGACGCCCACCGCCGCCTCGTGGCGGCGCCCCAGGAGGGCGGGGCCCTCTACGCCTCGCTCAACGCCGCGCTCCGCAAGGCCATCGACCGCACCGAGGGCATCCGGTTCGTCTACACGCTGCGCCCGGCGGGCGATCGCCTGCTCTTCGTGCTCGACGGCACCGAGCCGGGCGACGCGGACCACGACGGCGTCGAGGACCACTCCGCCCTCATGGAGGTCTACGAGAACCCCGATCCCGCGGCCTGGGAAGCGATCAGGACCCGGGGCATCACCGTCACCACCGAGCCCTACGCCGATGCGTGGGGGTCCTATCTCTCGGGCTTCGCCCCGGTGTTCACCGGCGAGGGGGACCTGGAGTGCGTCGTGGGCGTGGATGTCTCGGCCCGGGCGTACCATGCCCGGCTGGCGACGGTGGACCGGGCGACGGCGCTGGCGCTGCTGCCGGCGGGCCTGATGAGCCTGGGCGCGGGGCTGGGGGCGTGGTGGGCCTCGCGCCGGCTGGTGCGTTACGCGCGGGAGATCGTGGACCATCGCGAGGAGGCGGAGCGGGCCAACAACGCCAAGTCGGCGCTGCTGGCCAACATCAGCCACGAGCTGCGCACCCCGCTCAACGCGATCATGGGCTTCGTGGGCATCGCGGCCGACGAGCGCTGCGGGGCGATGGAGCGGGCCGAGGCGGCGGGGACGATCCGCCACAACGCCGAGCACCTGCTGACGCTGATCAACGACCTGCTGGACATCTCCAAGGCCGAGGCGGGGGCGCTGACGATCGATCCCACCGAGATCGACCTGCCCCAGCTCATCGAGCGGGCCGCGGCCCCGCTGCGCCTGCGCGCGATGGAGAAGCGCATCGGGTTCACCATTGAGGGGCTCGCGACACTGCCGCCACGGGCGGTGCTTGACCGCACGCGCGTGCGCCAGGTGCTGCTGAACCTGCTGGGCAACGCCGTTAAGTTCACCGACGAAGGGGGCGTGGGCCTGCGTGTGAGCGCGGGCGGGGGCGTGCTGAGGCTGCGCGTCGAGGACACGGGCCCGGGGATGAGCCGCGACGAGATCGCCCGCCTCTTCCGACCCTTCACCCAGCTCGGCCCCCAGAACAAGCGCCAGCAGGGCACGGGGCTTGGGCTGGCGATCTCACGCAACCTGACCGAGCTCATGGGCGGGCGCATCGGGGTTGAGTCCACACCCGGACGCGGCTCGGTGTTCACCGCCGAGATCCCCTTCGCCCCGGCGGGCCCCGCGCAGGAGCGGCCCGGGGCTGAGCGGGCGCCGGCGCCCACCTGGGAGCGACTGGAGGGAACCCGGATCGCCGTCGCCGAGGACGGCCACGACAACCGTCGCCTGCTGCGCCTGATCCTGCGCCGGGCGGGGGCCGAGGTCATCGAGTTCGGCGAAGGCGAGTCGGCCCGCGCCGCCCTGCTGCGCGATCCCGGCTGCTGCCAGCTGCTGGTCACCGACTGGGACATGCCCGTGCTCAGCGGCGAGGGCCTGGTGCGCACGCTGCGCGAGTCGGGCTGGACGCGCCCGATCGTCTCGCTCACCGCCCACGCCCAGCCCGAGCAGGAGCAGGCGTGCCTGCGGGTGGGATGCGACGCGCACCTGACCAAGCCGCTGAACGCGGAGGCGCTGGTTGAGACCTGCGCGGCGCTGATCGCCCAGCACGGGGGCGGGGCGCGGGCGGCGTGAAGAGGTGGAGCATCTTTACCGCATCGGTTCGGTTTCCAAACCCCTAAATGTTTCCGTAAAGTCCTTCTCAGTGAGAGTTGTGTCCCACAGCCCACGCTCAAGCGGGCGGTGGCGTTCAACCCCCATGTAGCGGAGGCTCGCGTCTTCGTAGCGCCTGAACTTCCAGACCGCGCCGTTCATCAGTTGCGCGTTGAATACGCCAAGACTGACGAGCCGCTCGAAATCGGCAGTTGTGAGCCCAGTCACCTTCTGGAATAGGCGGGGCTCGATACGGGTGATGACATCCTTCAATGTCTGTTCGCGGAAGTCCGTCAGGTACATGAACACCGGGATGCGGGCCGCGAACTTGATGAGCTTCTCCTGCACCTGCTTGCGCAGACTTTTTCGCTCTTTCTCGGCCTCGGAGAGTTCCTTCTTTTCTTTCTTGGTCAGGTCGTCCCCCTCACCGATTTTTCGTTTAGCGTCCTTGATCTGCTCTGAACGGTTGATAATCGTTTCCAGGTCGGCGTTCAGGTTTCGGAAGCCCTCGATATTCTGGAGCGCGGCCATGGCCGCACCGTCTCGCATGAGCCGGTTGAGCGTGCTGTCATCGACATTGACCAGCAGCACGCTCTCCCAGCGCCGAGCCAGCAGCGTCGCGCTTGTGCCGCTGGTTGCGATGTCAAGGATCGCCGCCGCGTCGAGGCGTCGCATGGAGCTGCCGTCGTAGGCCAGCACCGGGAGGAAACCCACCAGATCCGCCACGCGCTGCTCGGGGGTCGTGTCGTCCGTCGCCAGGCCCGAGCCGTAGTCGGCGATCTGGCGCAGAGCCCGGTTGGGCGCGAAATCGAACACATAGCATTCGGGCTTGACGATCAGTTCCCCGCCCGCCTCATCGGGCGCCGTCCAGGGCGACTGCACACGGAACGCGCTCTGGAAATAGGTCTCTGGGCTGGAGCACTTGCGGAGCATCAGCATGCCCGCCCACGGGCGCACGGTGACGCCCGTGGTCAGCTTGCCGCACGAGAGCGTGATTGATTTGCTCGACAGCGGCTCGTCCATCGCATCGAGCACCGGGGGCAGCGCTTTGGCGCCGATGCCCGCCCGCGGCCCCGCCGCGACCACCACGCTGTAATCGTGATAGAAGGTGTTCTGCCTGGCCCCCAGCAGGTTGGCCATCGCGTAGCACGAGGCGACGCTTGGCAGGAACCAGAAAGAATGCTGTAGGACGCCCAGAAGTCGGGCGTCGGAGAAGGGCAGCGGCGGGCGGTCCTTGCCCAGCTTCAGGTCATCAATCGTTGTTCCGCGATACGCGCCGCGGATCAGGTCCAGCCATTTCTGCACCTCGTTCTCGTGCTCGAACTTCGCGCCCTCACCGTCGCCCCCGGCCCGGAAGAACTCGTTGAGATCGAACTCGTTGAACTCGCCCTGCTCGGCGACCTGACGGATGTCGTCGGGCAGCGTGTAGGTCATCAATACCAGTCGCGGCAGCGCCGCGTACGGATTCGCGCCGGGCCCGGGCCAATCGCGCTTGGCGCGCTGCTCGTCGCTGTAGGTCCAGTTGTAGATCTGCTCCTCGATGAACTCGCCCGACGCCAGCGCCCGGAACGGGGTGCCCGAGAGATATAGATAATGCCCCGTCGTGATCGGCAGGACCGATTCGTCAAAGGCCCGCTCGTCCTTTGTGAACTCCGCCTCCAGCTCACCTTCTTCCGTTTCATCGGCCCCGAACAGGCCCTTGGCGTTCTCGCGCCACGCGCCGTAGTGGTACTCGTCGAGCATCACGCAATCCCAGTTGGTGGTGTGCACCCACTCGTTGCGGGGCTTGATCGCACCGCTCTTTGTGCGCTGGAGAAAGTCCTGGAAGCTCCCGAAGCACACGATGGGCCTGTTCTTATCCGCACCCTCGTAGGTCAACTCCCCGTCGCGGGTGATGAACTGCCAGCCCTCGAAGTCGATGTGGCGCAGCAGGTCCTCCTCCCAGGCGTGCACCACCGCCGGCTTGAAGGTCAGGACCAGCACCCGCTTCCAGCCCATCGCCTTGGCCAGTTGGTACGAGGCGAAGGTCTTGCCGAAACGCATCTTGGCGTTCCAGAGGAAGTGCGGCGTGTGCCCCTTCTGCTCGGTCGCCGCCCTGCGGAAGTACTCGCTCGCCATCTCCACCGCTTGGCGCTGCTCGGGGCGCATGGCGAAGCTCAGCGTGCGGTCCTCGATGTTGGCCTTCCGCTCGCGCACGGCCACGACCGCCGCCCGCACCTGGGCCACGGTGCACCTGAACCATTCGTTCGACGGGTTCTTGATCCCCTTGGCGCGCAGGGACCGGTGGACATCCCGATCGGTGAAGCTCGTTCCATCGGGTCGCATCGCCGGCTCGATCAGCTCGATGCGGTAGGCGTTGTTCAAGCCGGGGGGATACTGCTCGGCGATCCGGTCGGCCGCGATCCGCTCCGTGTATCCGACCTTGAGCAACCCGGCGTGATCCGGGTGCGTGCTGGCGAAAGCGTAGATCGTCGGCGCGGCGGGGGGGCGGCGGTGGTCATCGGATGGCCTCCGCTTGCGTCACCTTGAGATAGTGGCACGGTGGGTGATCGGCGACGGATGTGGGGAGATAGACATCCTGGCCCAGATCGCTGAAGAGGGGCGTGGAGGCGGTGTGGGCGTGTTCGAGCAGCTGGTCATAGGCGAAGTCGCGGCGTTTGAGCATGGTACCGTTGATCGGCGACCACTCGGGGAAGATAATCGGGCGGCCCTCGGCGTTGCGGAAGGTCAGGGCATCGCCCTGCACGATGTTCTTGGAGAGGATGTAGGCCGCGGCGTTGGCGGCTTCGTCGGCCAGCGGCGCCTTGAAGCGGTTTGGTGGGCGGCGTTCACGACTTCTAGAAGTCGGTTGCGGCAGGCGGCGATGTTGTCCGCAAGCAGGTCGATGCCGTACAGGCTGCACACGGCCAGGATCGCATCGCGTTCCCATTTGGTCCGGTTGCGGGCGTTGCGGTTGTCCACGGTGAGGAGCTTGCGCCGCAAGACTTCGGCGAGGAAGTTGCCGGTGCCGCAGGCGGGCTCGAGGAAGCGGGAGTCGATGCGTTCGCACTCGTGGGCGACCAAGTCGAGCATGTCGTTCACCAGCTTCTGCGGGGTGAAGACCTCGCCGTGGTCGATAACCCGTTGTCTGGACTTGATTTTCGATCGACATGACGGTGCTCGTGCGGTTCTTTTAGGCTCGGGATCGGAGTATAACGAGTTTCGCTTGGATATGGCCCGGGTGGGGAGCGGATCGGTGTGGTGCGGTGGCTGTCAGGGCCTTGGCCGAGCCGGGTTCGGGGGGAGATGGATCAAGTGTAGCGGATTGCATGGGGGAAGGGGGAGGGGCGGGCGGGGATGTGAAGAGACGGGCTGGAAGCCCGTCCTACTGGAGGGAAAGGCACCGGGAAGATACATGAAAACGGCCCGGGGTTGGGCCGGGCCGTGGGTGGTTGGATGGTTGGGTTGGTGTGCGTCAGGCGCGTCGGCGGCGGGTGGCGGCCAGGCCCATCATGGCCAGCAGGCCCGCGGCTCCCGGCGCCGGCACGGCCACCGAGATGATGGCCTCGAAGGTGGTCGCGCCGTCGAGGGAGGCGAGGTCGACCTCGGCGAAGACACGACCGTCCTCGGCGAAGTCCAGGCCCGGGCCGACGACGCCCGAGGCGTTGAAGTCGTCGATGATCCAGTCGCCCACGCCGTCGTTGTTCTCGTCGAACAGGTCGCCCACCGAGAGCAGGGCGATGGCGGAGGCGAAGTCCATGGGGTCGGCGGCGTAGAAGAGGGTCTCTGTGGCCTCGACGGTGGACCAGATAAAGACGGACTCGTCGTTGTTGTTGATCGAGAGGGCGTTGACCGAGCCGCCGAGGGTGAGCCCGTCGAGCGACATGCCCTCACGCAGCGAGATGGCGCCGTTGTAGGCGATGAACTCGTCGGAGGCGGCGGCGCCGTCGGTGTCGCCGCTGAAGACGAAGTTGCCGGAGTTGTTGATCGACACATGGTCGAAGTTCGCCCAGTTGTCGCCCTGGCCGGTGCCGGAGCCCTCGCGCGCGACCATGGAGCCGTTGACGGCCACCATGGCGTCGGAGGAGGTCGGTGCGTCGGCGATCAACCCGTTGATCATGTTGGCGCCGTTGCCCGAGACATGGTAATCAAAGTCGATGCCCGAGCCGGTGTCGATGACGAGCCCGCCCGAGTTGGCGATGGCGTCGCCCGCGCCCAGGACGCGGTTGATGGACCCGTCGGGGTTGGAGCGGAAGAGCACGCGCGAGGCGGTGCTGGTCCCGCCCGCGCCGTCGTTGACGCCCCCGACCCAGAAGCCGCTGCCGTCGTCGATCATCTGGGGGCGCGAGTTGAAGGTGCTGTTGAACCCGGGCATGCCCGGGATGGGGTCGCCGTCGGCGAGGATGAGCCCGTTGTTGCCGAAGACGGCGTCGTTGCCGTTGAACGAGGGGCTGTAGATGAACTGGCCGTTGTTCCCGATGCCCATGGTGCCCTCGCCGCCGCTGAGATCGTCGGGCAGGGCCATGTCGGAGGTGAAGATGACGCCGGTGTCGTACCAGACGGCCCGGCGTCCGTCGGCCAGCGCGAGCACGGCCCCGACCTGGCCGTTGCCGTTGGTGAAGGGGCTGTTGAGACTCGCGACGGTCGAGCCGGCCACCGCGTCGCCCTCGCGGACGACGATCGAGCCGCTCACCGGGGTCACCACCCCGCCCATGGCCACGCCGCTGGCGGCGGCCAGTACACAAACGCCTGCTGTGTTCAGGTTCATCTTCTCTTCCTCTCTGTTGTTGAACCCCTGAAAATCGAGCGGCACACGAGCGAGCCGCCCTCTGAGTGGGTCATCGTACCCTGAACCGGGGCCACGGTGCAAGGGTGTTGCGGGGAGTATGAGACGCGGGGGACGCGGAAAACGGCGTCGGCATGAAAAACCCGGCCACGGGGCCGGGATGGTCGGTGGAGGGGCTCAGAGAGCGGGCCCACGGAGCGGCGATCGATCGAGAAGCCACGCGTGGAAGCGATGAAGCCCCGTCCCGGAGCGGCGGTCCACCGGTTTATTTGTTGTAGTAGTCGATGTTGATCTGCACGAAACGGTTCCACTCGGCGGGGAGGTCCTCGTCCTGGAAGATGGCCTGGACGGGGCACTCGTCGACGCACAGGCCGCAGTCGATGCAGGTGTCGGGGTCAATGAAGAGCTGGTCGGTCTTCTCGAAGTCGGGCTCGTCCTTGGTGGGATGGATGCAGTCCACAGGGCAGGCGTCGACGCAGCTGGTGTCCTTGGTCTTGATGCAGGGCTCGGCGATGATGTGCGGCATGGTGAGGGTCCCTTCCGGGTATCTTGATCCCGCGGGCGCTCCGGTCGGGTGGATGCGGGGCGGGGTGGTATCCTGCGTTGCATTTTAGACGCACGCCAGCGGATCGCCAGTCGCGTGTCATGCTCATCGGAGCAGGGGCGATAACCCGCGGCGGCTCACACCGCCCTGGCCAGCGCGTGCTCCACACCCATCACGCCCACGCGCTGGGAGATCGACACGGCCATGCGACGCCCGAGCATGACGAAGATCTCGGCGTCGCGCTGGCCGAAGACCTCGCGGGCGATGCGGGTGTGCCCGCGGACCCAGCGGATGAAGTGGGCCGGGGTGAGCCCGTCGATGCGGTGGGCCTCGATGGGACGCCCGGCGTAGGTCCCGCTGTGGAGCACGGCCGACGACCAGAACCGGGTCATGGTGTCGTAGTGCCGGTCCCAGTCCTTGACGCGGGCGGCGAACACGGGGCCCAGGAGCTCGTCGGCGCGGGCGTGCTCGTAGAAGCGTTCGACCATCGTGCGGATGCGGTCGGGGGTGATCGACGAGCCCGGCCCCTGCTCGGCGGGCGGCGGGTTGTGCGGGGCGGGATGGCGCCCGATCGGCAGGGTTGAATCGTGATTCGGCATGGCTGCCTCCGACCCGGATTTTAGGCGTCAACATGCGCGGTTTCCTCTGCTAGGATCGGTGATGAGCACCACCGAGAGCGCCGCAGAAGCTGTTCCCCAGAGCCGAAGGAACCAGCATCGCCGCTGGCTGCTGGAGATCACCCAGATCCCCACCGCCGCCGGTCGCGAGCAGGGCGTGGTCGCCTGGGTGGACGCTTGGCTGGGTGAAAGGGACGATCTGAGCGCACGCCGGGACCCGCACGGCAACATCGAGATCCGCATCGCCCAGGCGCCGCGGAACGACCACCCGGTCTATTTCACCGCCCACCTGGACCACCCGGCCTTCGTGGTCGAAGAGGTCGTGAACGACACCGAGTTGATCCTTTCGTTCCGCGGCGGGGTGATGGGCGAGTACTTTCCCGACGCGGAGATCCGCGTGCACCGCGGGGATGGCTTCGCGCCGGCCAGGGTGATTGAAGAGCACGAGCCGGAGGGGACCGGCGAGCGGGCGTGGAAGCTGTACCGGGCGGTCAGCGAAAAACCTCACGGCGCGGGCGTGGGCGACATCGCGACCTGGGAGCTGCCCGAGGCGGAGATTGTGGATGATGAGTTCGGCGGAATCATCCATACGAACGCGTGCGACGACCTGGCGGCGGTGGCCGCGGCGCTGTGCGCCATCGATGAGATTGTCCGCTTGCAGCGCGAGGGCGGGGAGTCGCACGATGTGCGCGTGTTGTTCACACGGGCCGAGGAGATCGGGTTCGTGGGGGCCATCGGGGCCAGCAGGGACGGGTTCATGCCCAAGGGCGCGCGGATCATCGCGCTGGAGAACTCGCGCGCGTTCCCCGACTCGCCGATCCACGGCGGGCCGATCGTGCGCGTGGGCGACCGGATCAGCGTGTTCTCGCCCGAGCTGACCGGCGCGGTGGCCAAGGTCGCCGAGCGCATCGCCGGGGGGCCCGCCCAGCCGACGGCGGCGCAGAAGCTCAGCGACATGCCCAAGTGGAAGTGGCAGCGCAAGCTGATGGCGGGCGGGGCGTGCGAGGCCAGCGTGTACTGCGCGTACGGCTACACCGCGACCTGCGTGTGCCTCCCGCTGGGCAACTACCACAACATGGCGGGCCTGGCCGAGGCGCAGGCGGGAACGCACGAGGGCACGCCGCGGGTCGGGCGTGAGTATGTCGGCATCGACGACTTCGATGGCATGGTGGACCTGCTGGTCGCCTGCGGCCTGGACCTGCCCGCCTCGCCTGGGTTCGTCGAGCGGGTGGAGAAGCTGTGGGACGAACGGAAGTTCGTGGTGGGGTCGTAGAGGGTCTCTGCTTCAGTGCCGCATCAGGGCGGCGTAGGCGATCCGGATGCCCACCAGCGAGAGGGCCAGGGCGAGCGCGCGGATGATCAGCGTCGGCGGGGCGTGGCGCGACAGTCGGGCGCCGATCTGCGCCCCCGCCATGACCCCCACGCCCAGCAGCAGCACGCGCCGGGCGCCGGCGGTGAAGGCGCCGCTGGCGATGTGCACGACGGTGCCGGACAGGGCGGTGAGCGAGAGCACGAAGTGCGAGGTGGCGGCAGCGACATGGACGGGGAAGCCCAGCATGACCACCAGCGCCGGAACATGGATGATCCCGCCGCCGATGCCCAGGAGGCTCGAGAGAAACCCGGTGGCGAATGAGATGGCCAGGCCGCGCCAGAGGGGGTAGCGGATCCGCGGCGGCGTGGAGCTGGCGGGTGGTTGATCGTGGCCGCCCAGCACGGGCTCGGCCTCGGCGCTCCGTTGCCGGATGCGCCGGGGGGCCGAGAAGGCCAAAAAGATCGAGGCGCTGATCAGCAGCACGCCCAGGATGGTGTCGAAGGCCTGACGCGGGAGCAGGGGCGTGGTGAACGCGCCCAGGACCGCGCCGGGGACGGCGGCGATGGCGAACTGGCCGCCGGCGCGGTAGTCGATCTTGTGCTGGCGGGCGTAGCCCAGCGACCCGCTGGCGGCGTTGAAGAATACAACGGCCAGCGAGATGCTCGCCAGCAGCGCGGGGTTCTCGTCGGGGTACATCAGCACCAGCGCGGGCATGAGGATGAACCCCCCGCCCGCCCCAATGAGTGTCCCGAAGCAGCCGACGAAAAGGCCAAGCCCCAGCAGCAGGCACCAGGGGATGGAGAGATCGGCGAACATGCGGGACGATTGTAGAGACGCACGGCGCACGAAAAACCCCGCCGCGTGGCGGGGCGCCCTGCTCACGCCTGGCCGGGTGCCCTGCTTATGCGCAGCTTAAGCAGGATCTTCGCCAGCCAAGACCTGCTCAAACCTGATGAAGACATCAGGCGTGAGCATGGCACCTGGCCGAAGACGGCGCCGGCCCGGATTTCAGGGGGTTTGCCCGAAGCGAGTGGCGCCTTGCTCCAGATGAGGCCGCGCCTCATCCGTGGGCGCCTTGAATCGTGCGGTTCTTGTTTCCCAAGAAACGGCGGGAAGCGGTATCATCGGCATGGAACGGGCTGCGGTTGACGGCCATGAAAAGGAGGGCGCGAATGGCGTATCTGATCATTCTGGGCGTGCTGGGGGCGTTGGTCGTCGTGCTGCTGCTGCTGGTCGTGGGGATCTACAACAAGCTGGTGGTGCTCAAGAACCGGTTCCTCAACGCGTTCGCCCAGATCGAGGTGCAGCTCAAGCGGCGCCACGACCTGATCCCCAATCTGGTCGAGGTGGCCAAGGGGTACATGGCCCACGAGCGCGAGACGCTTGAGGCCGTGGTGGAGGCGCGGAACCAGGCCGCCAGCGGGCTGGGGCAGGCGTCGGACAGAATCGGCGACGCCACGGCGATGGGCAACCTGGCCGGGGCGGAAAACGCGCTGAGCGGGGCGATGGGGCGTCTCTTCGCGGTGATGGAGGCGTACCCGGACCTCAAGGCCAACCAGAACATGATGGCGCTGCAGGAAGAGATCACGGCCACGGAGAACAAGGTCGCCTTCAGCCGCCAGGCGTACAACGACGCGGTGACCGGCTACAACAGCGCTCGCCAGTCGTTCCCGGCGGTGATCGTCGCCCCGATGGTCGGGCACGGCCGGGACGCGAGCTTCCTGGAGTTCGAGGATTCGGCGGCGATCCAGAGCGCCCCGCAGGTCAGTCTGTCGTAAGCGACATCGAACACCCGTATGGACACCCCTCGCCAGACCATCGACTTCTTCGGCCACCAGGACCGAGCGAAAGCGAAAACCCGCCGGTTCGTGATGATGTACATCATCGCGGTGGTGCTGATCTGCGCGGCGCTGGCGGTGCTGGCCTTCGTGCTGATGTGGACGCTGGGCGATGTGCCTCCCCAGGGGCGCGTGCGGGCGAGCCTGCTGGCGGCGGGCGGAGCGGCGGTGCTCTCGGCGCTGCTCATCGGCGGCGGCAGCGCGTTCCGTATCAGCGAGCTGCGCCGCGGCGGGTCGTCGGTGGCCCTGGCGCTGGGCGGACGCCCGATCGACCCCTCCACGCGCGACCCCGACGAGCGACGCGTCCTCAATGTCGTCGAGGAGATGTCGATCGCCTCGGGGGTGCCCATGCCCCCGGTGTATCTGATGAGCCAGGAGAAGGGGATCAACGCCTTCGCCGCCGGGTTCACGCCCGGCGACGCGGTGATCGGGGTGACCCGCGGCTGCGTGACGGGGCTGACGCGCGACGAACTGCAGGGGGTGATGGCCCACGAGTTCAGCCACATCCTCAACGGGGACATGCGCCTGAACATCCGCATGGTCGGGCTGCTGTACGGGATCCTGCTGATCTCGCTGCTGGGGCACATCCTGCTGCGGGCCTCGCCGCGCGCCGGGCGGGGCCGCAACGGCGGGGGCGCGGTGCTGGCCATGCTGGTGATCGCGCTGGGGATGCTGGTGATCGGGTGGCTGGGGTCGATCAGCGCCAGGGTGATCCAGGCGGCGGTGAGCCGCCAACGCGAGTTCCTGGCCGACGCGTCGGCGGTGCAGTTCACCCGCAACCCCCACGGGATCGCCAACGCCCTGCGCCGGATCGGCGGCTCGAGCGGCAAGGCGATTATCAAGCACCCGCGCGCCCAGGAAGCCGGGCACATGTTCTTCGGCGAAGGGACCTCATCGCTCAGCGGCGCTTTCGCGTCCCACCCGCCGCTGGCCGTGCGGATCAGCCGCGTGGATCCCTCCTGGGATCACACCATGCTGCCCCCGCTGCGGCCCCGGCGGGAGGACCGACCCGAGCCATCGGGGCCAGACCTGGGCCGGTTCACGCGAGGGAGGGCGGGGATCCGCGCGGACCTTGAGGGGAGCGAGGGCGCGTCGGTGCTGCTGCCGCTGTTGGCGCTCAGCGGGACCACGAGCCCCGCGCACATGGAGCACGCCAGGGGGCTGATCGCCCGGTTCCCCACCCCGCTGCGGGACGCGGCTCGGGATATCTCCAGCGCCCGCGCGGTGGTGTACGCGCTGCTGCTCGATCGAAGCGATGAACAGATCCGATCGGTTCAGATCGAGCATCTGGCCAAGCACGCCGATCCCGCGATCGCACGCCTCACCGGGCGCCTCGCGTCGGCGGCGGTGTCCCTGGATCGCGCCCTGCGCCTGCCCCTGCTGGACATGACGCTGGGCGCGCTGGCGCACCTCTCCGAGGCGCAGCACACGACCTTCCGGGGCAATGTGCGGGCCCTGATCAGGATGGACCAGACGGTGGATCTCTTCGAGTGGGTGACCACGAGCGCGCTCACGCGCCACCTCGACGAGCGTTTCGGGCTTTCACGCCCCGCGCCCACGCGGTACTACGCATTGGGCAAGCTGGGGCCGCGGGTGAGCACGCTGCTCTCGGCCATCGCCCACGCGGGAGGCGACGACAACGCGCAGGCCGGGCGGGCGTTCGACCTGGGCGCCCGCGCCGTCCACACTGCTCCCGCGCGGCTGCTGGAGCGCGGCGCCTACGACCTGAGCGACCTGGACAACGCGCTGCGGGAGCTGGCGACCTGCACGGGGCGTCTCAAGGGCGAGCTGCTGCGGGCCTGCGCCCTGGTCGCGGGGGCGGACCGGGAGATCACCACCGACGAGGCGGAACTGCTGCGCGCGGTGGCCGACAACCTGGGCGTGCCCACGCCCCCGCTGCTTGTGGGGCAGAGGCTGGCGTGAGGACTCCGTCATAGATCGAGAGTTATTTTCTTCATTGCATCTTGCCTAACCAGTATGCACGGAGCCTGTCAACTTCTAAAAATTCTGCTCGATCTCTCAGAACTGGCTTTGAATCAAGAACTGTCAACAACTCGCGGCGGGGGATCTTTTCGGCAAGGTCTTCAGAGCGAGCCCGCACCAGAAGACCGGAGCGGGCCACCCGTCGGCTCTGGTTCCTCCTCGCGACGGGCTTCAGTTGTCCTCGGCCTTGGAGATCATCCATTCCTCGAGGTCCACCGGGGCCTGGCGGCCGAAGATGGAGACCAGGACGCGGACCATGCCCTTCTCGGGGAAGAGCTCGTCGACGGTGCCCTCGTAGTTCTCGAAAGCGCCCTCGCGGATCATGACGCTCTCGCCCTTCTCGAAGGAGAGCTTGACGGTGGGCTCGTCCTCGGGCTTGCGCGAGTCGAGGAGCATCTTCTCGACCTCGTGCATCTGCATGGGCGTGGGGCGTCCGGCGGTGCCGATGAAGTCGCCCACGCCGGTGGTCTCCTTGATGAGGAAGAAGATGTCCTGGGGGATGCGCCCGTCGTCCTCGAGCTTCATCTCGACGAAGACATAGCCGGCGTAGAGCTTCTCCTCCTTGATCTTGGCCTTGCCGCCCTTGATGGTCTTGATCTTCTCGGTGGGCACGAGGATGCGTCCGACCAGGTGGGTCATGTTCTCGATCTGGATCTTGCGCAGCAGCGTGTTCTGGACGCTGCTCTCCTTGTTGGAGGCGACGCGCAGGACGAACCACTGCATGCCCTCCTGGGCCAGCGGCTCGTCGGCGCCGATCATCCCCTCGATGGTGGAGTCGGGCTTGGAGGCCCGGTCCTCCTGCTGGGTCTGGGTGGCGGTGGTCTCGTGCTCGTTGGTCGCTTTGTCTTCCACGGGTGCGCTCCTATCGAGAGTGCGTGTTCGTTGCGGCCCGGGGCGCCGGCGGGGCGCGTCGGGCATGGGTGTTGGCGGCTCGCCTGTGCTTACTTCTGGAGCACGCCGATGGCGCTGAAGATCTTGGCGAAGAGCGTGTCCACGCCGAAGAGGAACCCGGCGATCAGGAAGGTCGCGGCGATGACCACAATGGTCGAGCCCTTGACCTCGCGGTAGGAGGTCCAGTTGACCTTCTTCATCTCCCCGTCGGTCGCCACGAGGAACTCGACGGTCTGCTTCTTGGAGCCCACGAAGATGTAGAGCAGGACGGCGCCCGCGAGCATGAAGAACCCGGCGACGATGGACTGGAGATACTCGATGGGGAAGATGGGCGTGGGCGTGGAGCCGCGGATCAGCGCCGTGGCCTTGGCGTCCTGCCCCTCGCCACCGATGCGGATGTCGTGGGCGTCGTTGGCCTGGTCGCGCAGCTTGGGGCTGTCGAAGTTGCTCACCACCATCGTGGCGGTGGCGCCCTTGCCCGGGGCGAACTGGTCGATGGTGGCGGCCCCCAGCTCGCTGAGCGTGTCGGGGGTCTTGGACTCGGGGTCGTAATAGCGGAAGACCACGGTGTCGCCCACGGCGGCTTGGCCCTGGACATTGCTCAATGAGAAGCTCCAGTGCCGGGCGGGCAGACGGATCGTCCCCGCCTGGCCCCAGCCCCACGCGGCCGCTGCGATGATCACCACGCCCACGAACGCGGCCGTCATCGTCCGGACCCAGTAGCCCTGTCCCTGCTTGTAGATCCCGAACGACATGGTCTGTGCACCTCGCGGCTTGTCGCGTCCCCGGGCCGGGCGAGGCGGGCGGCTGACCGGCAGCCGCCGACGACGCGCGACCATGCGGCACGCTCGGCTCCCCCCGACGGGCGGCGCGTGATCGGGCTCGATCGCGCGCCGCTGGCGGGGGCTCTGAAAACACGGCAGGAAGGATTCGAACCCTCGACCGGTGGATTTGGAATCCACTGCTCTACCAGACTGAGCTACTGCCGTAGGAAGCCACTAGCCACTGGGGACTAGCCATTAGGGGAAGAAGAAGAGCGTTTCCGACCCTAGTCCCAAGTGGCTAGTGGCCAGTCCCTCATTACTTCCGCTTGATCTTGTGCAGGGTGTGCTTGCGCAAGCGGGGGCAGAACTTGTTGAAGCCCTCCTTGATCTTGTCGTCGATCCCGCCCTTGACATTGATCGAAGTGCGGTAGTTGAGGTCGCCCGTCTCGGTGCACTGGAGCCAGACATACTCGCGGGCCTGTGCTTTCTTCTTGGCCATGGTCGGCCTCCCGTTCTCGTGTGTTGCGTGCGCCGGCCCACCAGCCGACGATGCCTAGGTTGTTCCAACTCGGCTGCGGTCCCGAAAATCGGCCCGACGGCTTTCGCAGTCGGGCCGCGTGGTTGCCTGATCGCGGGGGGCGCGCCCGGGGGGCGGTCCCCGCGGGGGTTATTCGAGGATCTCGGTGACGGTGCCCGAGCCGATGGTGCGTCCGCCCTCACGCACGGCGAAGCGCAGGCCGGCCTCCATCGCCACGGGCTTGTCGCCCAGATCGATCTCCATGGTCACATTGTCGCCGGGCATGCACATCTCGGCCTTGGCCCCGCCGTCGCCGAACAGGTTCACGACCTGCCCGGTCACATCGGTGGTGCGGAAGTAGAACTGGGGCTTGTAGCCGGCGAAAAACGGGGTGTGGCGCCCGCCCTCGTCCTTGCTGAGCACATAGACCTGTCCCTTGAACTTGGTGTGGGGCTTGATGGACCCGGGCTTGCAGATGACCTGCCCGCGGGAGATGTTGTCCTTCTCGATGCCGCGCAGGAGCACGCCGCAGTTGTCGCCCGCGCGCCCTTCGGACAGGGTCTTCTGGAACATCTCGACGCCGGTGATGGTGGTCGCCTGGTTGGCCTTGGCCAGCCCGACGATCTCGGCGGCGTCGCCGACCTTGACCACGCCGCGCTCCACGCGCCCGGTGGCCACGGTGCCGCGCCCCTTGATCGAGAACACATCCTCGACCGAGATGAGGAAGGGCTTGTCGTCCTCACGGGTGGGCTCGGGGATGTAGGTGTCGATGGTGTTGAACAGCTCGTCGATCGGGGCGCAGGCCGCGTCGTCGGTGGGGTTCTCCAGGGCGAGCTTGGACTGGCCGCGGATGATGGGGGTGTCGTCGCCCGGGAAGTCGTACTTGTCGAGCAGCTCGCGGATCTCCATCTCCACCAGGTCCAGCAGCTCCTCGTCGTCGACGAGATCGACCTTGTTCATGAACACGACGATGTATGGCACGCCCACCTGGCGGGCGAGCAGCACATGCTCGCGCGTCTGGGGCATGGGGCCCGAGTCGGCGGCCACGACGAGGATGGCGCCGTCCATCTGGGCGGCGCCGGTGATCATGTTCTTGACGAAGTCGGCGTGGC
>CAYLXF010000012.1:0-59965 GCA_964387925.1 uncultured Phycisphaeraceae bacterium | reverse complement strand
CCCCCCCCCCCCCCCCCCCCCCCCCCCCCCCCCCCCCCCCCCCCCCCCCCCCCACACACCCGCCAGCCCGCGCGCCCCCGCGGGGGCGGGAAGGCGTGATCAGGGGTCTTTGCGGAAGACGGCGACGATGTCTTCGACGGGGATGACGAAGAGGCGGTTGTCGCCTTCGAAGTCGACTGGGATGGCGTGCTTGGGGTTGAAGAGGATGCGGTCGTAGTTGCGGATGGGGTAGTCGGGGTTGGATTCGACCTGGGCGGAGATAGTGACGACGCGGCCGGTGATCGTGGGGATCTCGATCTTGTCGGGGAGGTGGATGCCGGACTTGGTCTGCTTTTTGTCCTCGTCCTTGCGGATCAGGACGCGGTTTCCGATGGGTTCGACGGTTTCGAGTTCGGATGTGGGGCGGGGCTGGGGTTTGGGCATGGGGGATGGTAGGGGAGGAAGGGACTGGGGACTGGCCACTGGCCACTAGGAGAAGAGGGGAGAAGAGGGAAGAGAAGAGAAGACTGAACGCAGAGGTCGCAAAGATCACGCAGAGGTTTATGAGGCGTGTTTGGACTGAGGATGCGATTTGGCGATGGGAAGCGGTAAGAGGGAAAGAAGGGGAAGAGTGGAGTGGGAAGAAGAGTTAGAGGGATTGGGATGGGGGAGACGGGCTGGAAGCCGGTCCTACGGGGGGAGGGGAGCGGGAGGGATGGTTATTCGATGGGACGGAGGGTCATCTCGAGTTCGAGAGTCTGGCCGGCGCGTTGGACTTGGAGGGTGACTTTGTCGCCGGGTTCGTGTTGGGTGAGGATGGGGATCCAGGTTTCGACGGAGTCGATGGGTTGGCCGTTCCATTTGGTGATGATGTCGCCGGGTTTGAGGCCGGCGGCGGAGGCGGAGGTGTCGTCGAAGACGCGATCGACGCGGAGGCCGCCCTTGGGGGCGTTGGCGGGGATGATGCCCACGCGGACCTTGGGGCCGGATTTTTCGGGCTTGGCGGCGCCGTCGGATGGGTGGACGAAGGGGGCGTCGCGGGTGGCGGCGTCGTAGGCGAGGTTGGATACGAGCAGGGACACGCGGACGGCGCCCTCTTCGTCGATGTATTCGAGTGTGTCGGCGGGTGTGTGGTAGCGTTCGTGGAGGCCGGTGAAGAAGAAGATGGCGGGGACGCCGGCGTGGTTGAAGGAGGCGTGGTCGGAGCGGTCGTCGCCGACGGAGACATCCTCGGAGTAGGGGATGGCGGCCTGTTTGAGTTCGAGATCTGCGAAGCCCTCGAATCCCTGGGCGGAGTCGAAGCCGCCCAGTTCGAGCAGGCCATCGCAGAGGGTGCCGACCATGTCCATGTTGAGCATGATGTCGTGGGCGTCGAGGGGGGCGATGGGGTGCTGGACATAGTGCTCGGAGCCGTTGAGCCCGGATTCCTCGGCGGTGAACCAGAGGAAGAGGATCGAGCGTGCGTCCTGGCCGTCGGTGAGGAGCTGGTAGCGCCGGGCCAGGAGCTTGGCGGCCAGGAGGTTGGCGGCCGAGCCCGAGGCATTGTCGTCGGCGCCGGGGTGGACCTGCCCGGCGCGTTCGGGGGCGTTGGAGCCGAACCTGCCGTAGCCGACATGGTCGTAGTGGGAGCCGATGACCACGAGCTGGTCCTTGAGGGCGCCGCGGCCGGGGAGGATGGCGCCGATATTGGAGGTGTAGCGGGGTGTGCGTTCGATGGTGATGTCGAGGGTGATGGGCTTGTCTCCCAGCGGCTCAACGACGCCTGATGCGTTGGCCCGTGCGGTGAGCTGGTCGAGGGTCTGGTCGCTGCCGAGATACCGGAGGATGGCGTCGGCGACGGCGGGGGTCGCGTGGACGACGGGGATGTCGTATTCCGGGCCGCCCCTGGCGCCCATGCGGTTGGAGGGGGGCGAGGTGGATTCGATGGTCTCGAGGATGTGGGCGCGGTCGTCGTTGGCGGTGGGCGGCGAGACGATGATGACCCCGGCGGCGCCGCGCCGCTGGAGGGCGGAGACCTTGTAGGTGAGGCGGGCGTTGTGGGACCAGTCGTCCTTGCCCCAGAGCGAGTCGCCGTGCTCGTCCATGGGCTCGTAGTTGAGGCAGAGGGCGATGCGCCCCTCGATGGTCCGGTCGGTCTCGAAGCCGAGGTAGTTGCCGGGCCCGGAGACGATGGCGTAGCCGACGAAGGAGACGGGGGCGGTGACGGCGGCCGAGCCCGAGAAGGCGAGGGGTGAGAAGTCGGCACCAGGGGTGAAGTTCGTTTCGCCGACGGTGAGCTGCTGTGTGGTGGCGGCGGTCTGGGCGCCCATCCGCATGGGCTGGCGGAAGGTGGCGCGGGGGGTGATGACCTGCGTCTGGCCGTCCGCGGCGGTGGCGGTCTCTGGGAAGGCGGGGGTGAGGCCCAGGTCCCTGAGCTGGGTTTCGATGTAGGCGGCGGCCTCCTCGATGCCGCGGGAGCCCGGGGCACGCCCCTCGCGGGAGGGGTCGGCGAGGTAGGCGATCATCTCGGTGTAGTCGGCGACCAGGGCGGGGTCGATGTCGGGCATGGGGCCCAGCTCGCGGGCCCTGGCGTCGCGGTCCTGCTTGCGCTGGTTTTCCTCGAGCATGCGCTGGGCGCGGCGCTTGCGGACCTGCTCGGCGGTTTCTGGACCGCGGGTTGTGGAGAGGGTGGTCTGGCTGGTGGAGGCCCGGGCGGGCGTGAGGAGGGGTATGAAAGCGAGGCAGGCGAGGACCAGCGCGAGGTTGAGCCGAGATGGGCGGATGGGCATGGTTGGGTATCCAAGTGCTTGATGATGAGATGGTTGTGATATGAGTGTATGGGGATTTGGGTTGCGGGGGGCGCGTGGTCCCAAGCCGCACAGCGGCTTCCGATCACGGCTCCGGGTAGCGGAGCCTGGGTTGTGCGGGGACAGGGCTTGCCTTCCTTCCTTCGTCTGGTCAAACCATGGGGCCCCCGGGTCGGGGTCAGATCGCGGTGGATTGGAGGCGGGCGCTGAGGTGGGTGAACAGGGCGTCGGCGAGTTGGTTCATCGTGGGCGCGTTCTGTTTGCCGAGGATCTGGGCGATGGAGACGACTCGGCGGCCGGCGAGGCCGCAGGGGATGATGAGGTTGAAGTGATTCATGTCGGGGTCGAGGTTGATGGCCAGGCCGTGGAGGGTGATCCAGCGGCGGACGCGGACGCCGATGGCGGCGACCTTGGCGGGCTGGTCGGCTTGGAAGTGGCGCTGGGGGTTGACCCAGACGCCGGTGGCGGCGGGGTCGGCGTGGGCGGCGATGTCGAGTTGGGCGAGCGTGGCGATGATGGCGGCTTCGAGGGCGCGGATGTAGTCGTGGATGCGGAGGTGGGCGGCGTGGAGATCGATGATGGGGTAGGCGACGAGCTGGCCGGGGCCGTGGTAGGTCACATCGCCCCCCCGGTCGGTGGGGTGGAGGCCGACGCCGTGCTTGGCGAGGAGGGCTTGGGAGGCGAGGATGTGGGATTGAGCGCCCTTGCGGCGGGTGACGGTGATGACGGGGTTGTGCTCGACCATCATGACCCGACCGAGTTGGGCGGCGGGGGTGTCGCGGGCGGCGAGGATCTGGGCGTGGTGGTGCTGCTGGATCTCGTAGGCGTCGGCGTAGTTGAGGTGGGTCAGGGGGATGTGTGACAGGGGTTTCACGGGGGACTGTATGCGGCTTTGGCGTAGGCGATCGCGGCGGGATGACCTATAGTGGGTCCATGACCAATGTGCATCAGACGGCGATCGTGGAGGGGGATGTCGAGCTGGGCGAGGGGGTGGAGATCGGCCCCTACTGCGTCGTGCGCGGTGATGTGAAGCTGGGGGACGGGGTCCGGCTGGTGTCGAATGTGTCGGTGCAGGGTCCGGTGGTCATCGGGGCCTATACGAGCGTGTACCCGGGGGCGGCGATCGGGTTTGAGCCGCAGGATTACAAGTTCAAGCCGGGGACGCCGACGGCGGGTGTGGAGATCGGGGAGCACACGATCCTGCGCGAGCATGTGACGGTGCACGCGGCGACCAGGCCCGGCCTCCCGACGCGGATCGGGAACCGGACGATGATGATGGTGGGGAGCCACGCGGGGCACGATGTGGTGGTGGGCGATGATGTGGTGATCGTGAACGCGACGCTGCTGGCGGGTCATGTGGTGGTGCAGGACCGGGTGACGATGTCGGGGAGCGTGCTGGTGCATCAGTTCTGCCGGGTGGGTCGGCAGGCGATGTGCAGCGGGGGCACGGTGCTGACGGGGGATCTGCCTCCGTATTGCCTGAGCGCGGGTCGCAACATGGTGATGGGGCTGAACATGGTGGGGATGCGTCGTTCGGGGATGCCCGCCGAGGAGATCGAGGCGGTGCGCCGGGCGTACAAGGATGTGCTTCGCAACAACCCGCCGCTGAGCGAGATGAAGGCCCGGCTCGACGAGCTGGGCGCGCACTCGGTGGCGGTCAAGCAGATCGCGGATTTCATCGGCGAGGCCAAGCGTCCGATCGTCCCGGTGGGGGGCAGGAAGTCGCAGGGCCGTGACTGAGCAATGCCGCAACGAGCTTGATCCGGGTTGGGCGATCGGCGCCGACGGCGCGGGGGCGCTGTGCGTGCTGGCGTCGGGGTCGCGGGGGAACTGCGCGGTGCTGGTGGTGCCGCGGACCGAGCGCACGGCGCGGCGGGTGATTCTCTTTGACGCGGGGCTCAGCCCCAGCCGCACGCGGGCGCTCCTGCACGCGCGGGGGATCCGTCCCGACGAGGTGGACGAGATCGTGTTCACGCACCTGGACTCGGATCACTGCCACCCGGGTTGGATCAACGCGCTGCGTCCGGGGTCGATCACGGGCGCGTGGCGGGCGACGCTGCGGGTGCACCGGATGCACTTGGGTCGTGCGCGCCGGATGGGGCTGCTGTACGCGCCGAGCGAGCCCTTCGAGGAGGAGTTCTCGCCCGCGCCGGGGATCCGCGTCGGGGTGATGCTCCATGCGCACGATGATCTGGGCGTGGCGATTTTCCGCTGCGGGATCGAGCTGCCGGGGCGGGCCCCGGCGAGTCTGGGGTATGCGACGGATCTGGGGCATGTGAACGCGGGGCTGATCGATCATCTGTACGCGGTGGACACGCTGGCGATCGAGTCGAACTACTGCCCGGTGATGCAGGAGGCCTCGGGGCGGCCGCCGGTGCTCAAGCGGCGGATCATGGGCGGTGCGGGGCATCTGAGCAACGAGCAGAGCGCGATGGCGGTGAGCCGCATCGGTCCGCGCGAGCGGTTGGTGCTGCTGCATCTCTCGCAGGAGTGCAACGAGCCGGCGATCGCGATGGGGCATCACAAGCGGTATGTCGATGGCGGGGCGGGTCGCGGCTGCGTGATCAGTTCGCAGTTCGAGCCCACGCCCTGGGTGGGCGTGCGTGGGGACGGGGTGGAGCGTGTGTCGCGGTTCCGGGTGAAGCACGTCCAGCCGGGGCTGTTCGCGGGGCTCCGCTGCTCGCGCGCCCCTGCGGCGGTGCGCGGGGGTGCGTGATGCCCGGCGAGCGGGAGATCGAGGGCAAGCCGGGGCCGGGGGCGGGCGCACGGGGAGCCGGGCGGCCGCTGTCGTGGGGCGAGCGTGAGCGGCAGCGTCGGCGTCGGCGCCGTGATCTGCAGACGAGCGTGGTGGAGCGGGCTTGGGAGCGGCTGCTGCGTCGCTGCGGTCGGCTGGCGCGCTCGACGGGGCTGACGCGACGGCGGATCGCGGTGCAGGGCGTGGTGTATCGCGAGAAGAGCGGGCTGTCGCTGCGCCGGGCGTTGTCGGCGACGGGGCCGGGTGTCAAGGAGTACGAGGTGCGCTTCGCGCCGGTGGGGAGCACGATGAAGGGCACGCAGCACCCGGCGCGTGAGTCGATGCGGATCCGCTACACGCACCGGCGCATCTACGCGGACCTGGGTCACGACCCGCGGATGCGCCTGGTGCAGATCATGCACAAGCGTGTGCGTCCGGGGGATCGGGTGCTGGAGCTGGGGTGCGGAACGGGGGCCTCGAGCGCGATGCTGGCGGCGCTGGTGGGTCCTTCGGGGGGGGTGGTGGCGATCAACCGCGACGGGGAGTCGATCCGCTTCGCGCGCCAGCGGTACCGCAGCGACCATCTGGGCTTCGAGCTGGGCTGGCTCGAGACGCTTGAGGGGGAGCTGGACGGGGCGTACGACGCGGCGCTGGCGGTGGACCTGTTCCGCGACGCGCCCGACGAGCCGAGCAAGAGCCGGGCGATCTCGTCGCTGTGGCGGGTGGTGCGCGACGGGGGAGCGGTGCTGGTGGCGTGCACGGAGCGCAACCGTCTCGACGATGTGACGCACCGGCTTGGGGCGCTGGGGGGCGTGGATGTCGTGGAGCTGGACCCCGATCCTGTGCTGCTTTGGGTGGGGGTGCTGGCGGTCAAGCCCGAGGGGTAACGGGGGATCACGCGGGTGAGGGGGACGGGCCCTAGGATCTGTCAATGAGTGAAACCAACCCAACGCATCGAGATTCGAGCCCGTCCCCACGGCGCGGGACCGGGCGTGGCGGCCGTGCCGGGGCGACGATGTCGTCGGGGGCCAAGATCCTGGACACGGAGGCGGCGCGCGCCTTCGCGATCGGCGCGGCCCAGTCGCTGGTGGACGACAAGTGCACGGATGTGGAGGTGATCGATGTGACGGGGCTGTCGCCGGTGACGGGGTTCATCGTCATCGGCTCGGGCACCTCGGCGCGGCAGATGCGCAGCGCCCTGCAGAGCCTCGACGAGGTGGCGCGCGAGGCGGGGACGCGGGCGTTCCATATCTCGCAGGATGACGACGCGCTGTGGTTGCTGGCGGACTTCGTCGATGTGGTGGTGCATCTGTTCGAGCCCAACGCGCGGGCGCACTACGACCTGGAGGGGCTTTGGTTCGAGGGCGAGCGCCTGGAGGTGCCCCCGTCGGCGCGGGCGCTGCGGGGCAAGGGCGAGCGGGCGTGAGCCAGCGGCGTGTGAGGGTTGAACTGGCGGGGCCCGCGGCTGATCGCGCCTACGAGGTGATCGTGGGGCGCTGGGCGCTTGCGGGGCTGGCGGAAACGGTTCGATCGCTGGTGGAGCCCCGGGCTTGTCGGGCCCTGGTGGTGGTGGACACGGGCGTCCCCGCCGAGACGGCGCGGGTGCTGATTGGCGCGCTGGGAGCGCAGGGTCTGGCGGTGACGGTCGCCCGGCTGACGCCGGGCGAGGCGATGAAGGATCTCGGGACGGTCCGCGGGCTCTTGGAGCTGCTGGTCGCCGGGGGGCACACGCGCGTGGACCCCGTCGTCGCGCTGGGCGGCGGCGTTGTCGGGGACATCGCGGGGTTCGTGGCGGCCAGCTACCAGCGCGGGGTCCCGGTGGTGCAGTGCCCCACGACGCTGCTGTCGATGGTGGATGCGTCGGTGGGGGGCAAGACGGGGGTGAACCTGTCGGTCCCCGGCGGCTCGGGGGGGACGAGTCTGTACAAGAACATGGTAGGGGCGTTCCACCAGCCATTGGTCGTGTGCGCGGATGTGGGTGTGCTCGGTTCGCTCGACGCGCGGCAGTTCCGCAGCGGGCTGGCCGAGTGCGTCAAGCACGCGATGATCGGCGACGGGATCGGTGGTCCCGGCGCCGAGCACGCGGGGCTGCTGGGATGGATGAACCGGAACCGGCGGGCGATCCTCGGGGGCGATCCCGAGACGATCACGGAGCTGGTGGCGCGCAATGTGGCGCTCAAGGCGCGCGTGGTGATGGGCGACGAGCGGGAATCGCCCGTCGCGCTCGGCGGGGGGCGGATGCTGCTTAACTTCGGGCACACCTTCGGGCACGCGATCGAGACGCTCGGGGGCGTGGGCGTGGGCGGGGCTGGGGGTCTGACGCACGGCGAGGCGGTGGCGCTGGGGATGGTGGCGGCGTGCGCGGCGGGGGCGGCGCTGGGGATGTGCGACGCGTCGGTGGGCGCTGGGCTTGGCGAGATGCTCGTCGCGTTCGGGCTGCCCACGCGGGCGACGGGGCTGGGCGATGATGACGGGCTGATCGAGCGGATGGGGCACGACAAGAAGGCGGCCGGGGGGGCGCTGCGCGTGATTCTCCCCACGGGGCGGGGGAAATGCGCGATCGTGGAGAACCCGGGGCGCGGGGCGCTGGCGGCGGGGTGGGCGTCGATCCGCGCGTGAGGCGCGCGATGGCGTTGGGGTGTTTTCCTGATTTGACGCGGCGCGCAAAGCATGGGTATTGCGAACATTACAGTGATCCGGCGCCGGGTTCCGATAAGAGCGGCGTCCCCTGGGCTCCTTGTCATCCTCATCCCTCTCCCAGGGGGGCCGGAGAATCCTGTCGGTGCGAACCTTTACGGTGATCAACCAGAAAGGCGGTTGTGGCAAAACTACGACCGCGATTAATCTCAGCGCGGCCTTCGCACGGGCGGGGTGCCGGACGCTGCTGGTGGATCTCGACCCCCAGTCGCACTGTGCGGCCGGGCTGGGGATCCCCGAGGAGCGTCTGGACATGGATGTGTCCGACGCGCTGCGGGCCGATCCGGCGCAGGCGCTGCGGCGCGAGCGCCTGGTGTGGCATGTGGGGCGGAACCTGGACCTGCTGCCCTCAAGAATGAAGCTGGCGGGGATCGAGGCGCCCGGGGGCGGGCTGGCGGATCAGGAGCGCAAGGAGCTGCGTCTGCGGAGCGTGCTGCGCCGGCTGGCGCGAACGGATCTCCCCGGCGCGGGGGTCAACGCGGATTTCGATACCAGCGAGGATGGCGGGGGGGCGGTTGATCCCACGGCGGTTCCCTCGCGGTACGATGTGTGCGTGATCGACTGCCCGCCCTCGATCGGGCTGCTCTCGTACAACGCGATCGCCGCGGGACGCGAGGTGGTCATCCCCGTGGAGACGAGCTTCTTCTCGCTGCGGGGCGCCGCCAAGCAGGTGCAGACGGCGCGCTCGATCGCTCGCCGGCTGGGGATGCGGATCCAGCCGCGCCTGCTGGCGACGATGCACGACCCGAACCAGCCGCTGGCTCGCGATCTTCTCGATGATCTGCGCGACCGCTTCGGCAGTGGGATGATCCCGGTGGTGGTGCGGTACGACCACGCGCTCAAGGAGGCGGCGTCGTTCGGACAGCCCGTGGACGAGTACGCGCCGGGCTCGATGGGGGCCGAGGATTATCGATCGGTATGCGAGTGGCTGATCGAGCACGCGGCGATCGATCGTCCCGAGCCCGATGCGGAGCGGGCGGAGCTGATGGCGGAGGTCAAGCCCGCGGCGCCGACCCTGGGCGACGCGACGGTGCGGGCGCGGGTGGCGGCGGCGAACATGGGTCTGGGGAGTGACGCCCCGGGGAGCGGCGAGCTCACCCGGGCGCAGGAGCTGGCCATGCGGGCGCGGACGATGCAGACGGGCGAGACCCGTGTCGCGCCGACGGTCGTGGGCGGGCCGATCAAGACGGCGCGGCGGACGGCGCCGGTCAAGGGGCCGCTGGTGATCGAGTTGGGGGAGGATCGGGGCCAGCGCGTCGAGATGGCGAGCACCCGGGTGCGACACCTCTTCGGGGTTCGGCCGAGCTCGACGGGGGTGCTGTTCGTGCAGCCGGCGTCGGTGGGGTCGCGGGTGGAGATCGCCGGCGATTTCAACGGGTGGGTTCCCGGCGAGACCGTGATGACGCTCAACGAGGCGCTGGGAGTGTTCGAGAAGCACATCAAGCTGGCGCGGGGGGCGTACGAGTACAAGCTGGTGGTGGACGGGCAGTGGGTGCTGGATCGGTACAACCCGGATGTGGTGGACAACGGGCTTGGCGGGCGGAACAACCTGATCAGGGCGGGCTGATCAGGGCGGGCTGATCGGATCGGGCTGGCGAGGGCGGAGCCCTGATGCACGGGGGCGCGGGCGGGGACGGATCGGGGCGCGTGCTCTATACTTGGTCTCCCAGGCAGGCCCACCACCGGCGCGGCGGGGACGGATCCCTCTCGCGGCGTTTGAGCGGAGCTCATCATGGACGACACCCCCACGAACAAAGCGAAACCCACCCGAGCGGTCGGGCATGTGCCTTTGGCGCCCCTGGACCACGACGAGTATGACGCCCTGGCGGACCTGTTTCTGGGCGAGGGGGGGTACGCGCCCACGCCGATGGGGCGGGGCGTGGGCTCGGGACGCGAGGGGAGTCAGGCGGGCGACGGGCTCTCGCACCGGACGCACACACCGGTGCTGCACCTGACCGGATTGGGCGACGACGGGGCGCTCGGGGAGGATTCCGCCGCTGGGGACGGCGGGGCGGATGATGCGTGCCGGCCCGCGGCGGCGGGGTCGCGGGTGCTTGAGACGCTTCGGGCGACGGACGACCGGGCCGCGGAACTGCTGGCGGCGCTGCTGAGCGGGGACGAGGCGCCGGCTTGCGGCCCCGGCGGGCGCGGTGAGATCACGCGTGGCGCGATGCCGGGCGTG
Source organism: uncultured Phycisphaeraceae bacterium (assembly GCA_964387925.1). GTDB lineage: Bacteria > Planctomycetota > Phycisphaerae > Phycisphaerales > UBA1924 > UBA1924. The sequence goes on along the minus strand of CAYLXF010000012.1, from coordinate 49,587 downwards.
GCGGTGGAGGTGGTGGTGCTCGGGCACCTGCCGGTGCGCGCTTCGCTGTGGGCCCGGCAGTACGCCTGCTCGTGCGCGCGCGATCGCGGCGAGGTGGTGGCACTGATCCGGGCGGCGGCGGGGACGACGGCGGTGGATCTGGTCACGGGGGGGGCCCCGGTCCGGGCGCCGGGGTGCGCCGACCTGGGCTCGGCGCTGTCCTGCGTGCACAGTCTGGCGGACCGGGTGGTCATGCGGGTGGACGAGGCGAGCGAGCCGGGCTTGCTGGAGCGTCCCGAGGTGGGGACGATCACGATCCTGACCGGGGCCGACGAGGCGGCGGTGGTCGCGTCGTACCGGCTGGTCAAGACGCTCGACGCTTCGCTGGGGGAGCTGTTCGGCGAGGGCGGCGGCCCGGCGCTGCGCCTGGCGGTGATGGGCGCGGGGCGCGAGCAGGCGCTCGACGCGCGGGCCAAGCTGCGCAGCGCGGTGGAGACCTTCATCTCGCGCCCGGTGGAGATCGTGATCGGCGCGGGGCGCATCGACGCGACGGGGACGACAAGCATCTACCGCGAAGCGGTGGCGCACCCGGCGTCACGCATCATCGAGGGGCTCGTGGAGGCGGCCCGTGCGGATCGAGACGCGGCGCGAGGCACGGAAGAAACCGGTGACGCGTCGCCGGTGCACGCGCCGGCGCCCCACGCGGCGGTGATCGAGCCCAAGCCCTTGCCCGTTCCCGCGCCCAAGAACGAGGTCCACGGCGCCTGCGAGAAGGAAGAGCACGCCAGCGGGCGGGCGGGGGCGGGTGGGGGGCTGTGCGAGCTGGTGCCCGGCCTGCGTGCGATCGAAGCACGCTGCCCCGGGAGCCCGGGGGTGGAGATGGCGGTGGACGACCTGGGGCGGCTGCATCTGCTGGCGTGCGACGCGGACACGCGCGACGCGCTGGGGCGGCTGTACGGGGCGCAGAGCTGGGCGCGGGATCACCTGGCGCTGCTGCTGCGCGCCGAGCCGGGTCTGGCGATGCCCAGCGCTGATCGCGGGTCGGAGAGCGAGGCGGTGATGCACCTGATCACCCCCGAGCCGGCCGCGGTGCGCGAGCTGTACGACACGCCGGTGCGGGTGTACGCGCTGGCGCGGGTGCGCTTGGGGCGGGTGGTGGCGCAGGTGGCGACGGCGCTGAACGGGTGAAGATGGGGGAGGGATGGGATCATCAGCCATCAGACATCAGCCACTAGCCACTAGCCACTAGCCACTAGCCATCAGCCATTAGGGGTGAGAAGACGGTCTCCCCCGGCTCGCGCCGGGGGGAGCGGTTCCTTCGCCTTCATACATCCGCGGTTGCCCATGATCCTTGCAGGAGGGGAGAAGAGGCGGGCTGGAAGCACGGTAGCTGGAGAGAAGGCCCCTGCCTCGCGGACTCGGCGCGGGGGCGCGAGGAGGGACCGGAGACTGGATGTGTTTGGAGGATTCGGGGTCAGGCGGTGTGGGCCTTGGCGACGCGGAGGTCCTCGAGCGGGGTCTTGTTCTCGATGGCGGCGCGGTCGATGACATACTCGACGCCCTCGTTGTTCATCTCGGGCAACTCGTACATGTGGTCGATCATGACCTCCTCGATGACGGCGCGCAGGGCGCGGGCCCCGGTGGCGCGTTTGGCGGCCCGCTCGGCGAGGATCTCCAGGGCGTCCTTGGTGAAGGTGAGCTGGGCGCCCTCGATGCCGAAGAGGTGCTGGTACTGGCGGATCAGGGCGTTCTTGGGCTCGGTGAGGATCTGGATCAGCGCCTCGTTGGTCAGTGGCATCAGCGGGGTGATGACGGGGAGTCGGCCGACGAGTTCGGGGATGAGGCCGTACTCGACGACATCCTCGTTGTTGATCTGGCCCTGGAGCCACTCGCGCTCGGCGCGGGCGTCGATGAAGTGGCGTCGCTCCTTCTTGTCACTGTCCCTGCTGGCGGTGCCGGTGCCGAAGCCGATCTTGGTCTGGCCGAGTCGGCGGCGGACGATGTCCTCGATGCCGACGAAGGTGCCGCCGACGATGAAGAGGACATTGGAGGTGTCGAACTGGATGTACTGCTGCTCGGGGTGCTTGCGTCCGCCCTGGGGTGGGACATTGGCGATGGTGCCCTCGATCATTTTGAGCAGGGACTGCTGGACGCCCTCGCCCGAGACATCGCGGGTGATGGAGACATTGCCCGAGGACTTGCCGACCTTGTCGAGCTCGTCGATGTAGATGATGCCGCGCTGGGCGGCCTCGACATCGAAGTCGGCGGCCTGGAGGAGCTTGAGCAGGAGGTTCTCGACATCCTCTCCGACATAACCGGCCTCGGTGAGGGTGGTGGCGTCGCCGATGGCGAAGGGGACCTTGAGCATGCGGGCCATGGTCTTGGCCAGCAGGGTCTTGCCCGAGCCGGTGGGGCCGATGAGCAGGATGTTGGACTTGTCGAGTTCGATCTCGCCGGCCTGGTCGCTCTCGGCGTGCATGAGGCGCTTGTAGTGGTTGTGGACGGCCACGGAGAGGGAGCGCTTGGCGAGCTCCTGGCCGATGACATACTGGCCCATGAACTCGACGATCTCGCGGGGCGAGGGGATGTCGGAGAGGGCGGCGGAGACGGACGAGACACGCCGGCGTTCCTGGCGGAAGATGTTCTGGCAGAGCTCGACGCAGTTGGAGCAGATGTAGACCTCGCCGGGTCCCTCGACCATGGGGCCGACCTCGCGGGAGGTCTTGCCGCAGAACGAGCAGGTGGTGATCTTGCGTCCCTTGAAGCCCGAGCCGCTCCCGGAGCCGCCTCCTCCCGAGGCGCCGCCCGAGGATGAGCCGCCCGAGCCCGATCCGGAGGTGTTGGTCGCGTTACGAGGGGCGTGTGCCGGTTGTGCTTTGGGTTGATCTGATTTCACGAAGGATGACCTCGGTACGCGGCGTGTGTCTGAACGAAAAAACACGGATTGTCGGGAAGTATCGGCCAACCGACACCCTCGGCTCAACCCGTATTCAGGGGGACCCCGTGGTTCCCGGCGCAAGGGGTGCGCGTGGCCAGGGCTGGGCATGGAAAACACTAGCCGCCTCTGGGGGGGAGCACCAGCGATCTGGGAAGTGCGCGGTGAGAAAGCGGGAGCACAGGTGGTATAACCCCCCCAGACGGACCCCTGATCGTGCGGGTTTTCCGGGGCCGATCAGGGTCGGTCGGGGTGGAGGTCGTGGTGCTGCTCGTCGCGGGTGGGCTTGGGCTTGTCGAGCTTCTCGATGGTCTTTTCGATGATGCGTCGGCGGGTCTGGTCGTATTCGGCGCGGGAGATCTGTCCGCTGCGGAGCATGGCGTCGAGGGTGGCCATGAGCCCGGCGTTGGAGTCGTTCTGGTCGTCCTTGTCGCTGAAGATCCGGCGTTTGGCGGCGAAGATGAGCAGCCCGCCCACGACGGCGAGGATGATGAGCAGCCCGATGTAGAGGAAGGCGCTGAGGTCGAGGGTGGCCTGGGCGAGGGAAGGACAATAGGCAGGAGGCAATAGGCAATGGGGAGGGAGAAGAGAAGAGGGCGAGGAGGCCGACGGGTCCATAAACAAGGGTAGCCGCTCAGAACGAGCTGGAGGCGATCTCCTCGCGCAGGGGCATGAGCAGGTTGGGCAGGGCGTATTCGTCGACGAGGTTCTGGCCGCGGGTGATGAGCTCGTCGAGCTGGGGGTTGAGGTCGGCCAGCTCGGTGACGGGGTCGTAGCGCCGGAGGGTGAGGTAGACGGAGATGGGCTCGGCGCCGGGGTCGCCGGGCTTGCGCGCGCGCGAGCGGGTCTTGACTTCGAAGTGGACCTCGAGCCCGTCGTCGCCTTCGAGCTTGAGCCCCAGGTTTGGCTGGCAGTCGAGGACGCTGGTGCCAGCGGCGTCGACGAGCGCGGCCATGGGCGAGCCGGCGAGCAGGGCGCTGGCGACGATGGCGTCGTGGTTGCCCGAGGCGTTGAGGTCGAAGCCGTAGAGCAGCTCGATGTATTCGATGTCGAGCGGGGAGATGGAGAGGAAGTAGGGCGAGATCTCCATGGCGGTGCGGTGGATGGAGTACATCTCCTCGGCGCTGGTGGGGTTGACGACGCCGGCGCGGACGGAGGCGGTCTTGATGGCCAGCCAGCGGTGGGGAGCGGCGTTGGGGGCGGATTCGAGGGCGAGTTCGTCCTTGTAGCGCCGGAAGGCGTTCATGGCGGGGTAGGTGCGCCGGGTGCGTTCGAAGAGCTCGAGCACGGGCTCGCGGTTGGAGGGCAGCTCCATGCGGACATTGAGCTTGGTGTTGATGTAGAAATCAGAGCACAGAGCGCGGTAGGTGCTTGGCATGATCGGGGCCTCCTTGCCGATGATGAGAGGGATTTTCGGGAGTGTACTCGATGACGAGCGGTCGTGGGGGATGAGAAGAAAGAGAATGAAAAAGTTCGCATGAATGGGGGGAAGCGGTAGGCATCCACCCGGTGTGGGGGGCCGGGCGTGAGCGGGTCAAGGTGAGGATCCCTCTTGGGGCTATGCGGGCCGGTTCGGCGAGTGGGTGGGCCGCGACACGCGCCGCGTGGGCTTGGACATCATCCAGTCGACCAGGTCGTCGGTGTTGGTGAGGTCGTCGGCGACGAGATGGGCGCCGGCTTGGGCGAGCGCTTGACGGGTGTCGTGGCCGGTGGCGACGGCCAGCGAGCGGCAGCCGCTGTCCAGGGCGCAGGAGACATCGTGGACGGTGTCGCCGATGATAATGACCTGATCGGGCTCGATGGCGCGGTGGGCCTTGACGAAGGCGTCGATGGCGATCGGTGGCAGGTGGGACCGCTGGGGCTGGGCGTGGGGCGACTGGTCGCCCCACGCGTTGATGGTGAAGTGGCTGGGATCGAAGCCGGCGCTGGCGAGCTTGATGGCGCCGGTCTCGGGGAAGTTGCCGGTGAGCACGCCGATGGCGACGGTGTCGCGGTGGGCGCGGGACGCTTGAACGAGGTCGAGGGCGCCGGGGAGGGCCCTGGCGATGGCGCGCTGAGCGGCGTGCTCCCGGAGTCCTCGATGGTAATGGGCGCGCATGGCGGCGATCCGATCGGGCGTGGTCTGGATCCCGTTGCGACCGAGCATGGCGGCGATGATGACGGGGTCGAGGCGGCCGCCGAAGACGACGCCCCGGGCGGAGAAGTCGGGGGTGAAGAGCTCGCGCCCGGCGGCCTCGAGCAGGTCGATGCCGATGTGGTCGGTCTCGAGCAGGGTCATATCGATATCGAAGAGGATCAGCATGGTGGGCGGCTCGGGAAACTGGCGGCATGGTCTGGTGGCGTCAGCGGAGGTGTTTCTCGTAGCGCTTGATCTGGAACCCCGTCTCGTCGGGCTCGGTGCGGACATGGGCGTGGACCTCGCGCTCGACGAGCCCCGAGGTTTGTCTGCGGAGTTCGGAGAGGAATCGATCGAGGGTGTCCTCGTCGCCCTGGACCTCGAGCATGACGGTGCCGTCTGGCTCGTTTCGGACCCAGCCGGTAACGGGGTAGCGGTGCGAGACCGAACTGGCTCGGGCGCGGAAGCCCACGCCCTGGACGCGGCCCTGGAAGATGATGCGTTGTCGGGTGACCATGCGCACCATTGTAGTGGGTGATCGGACGCGGTGAGGTCCGAGAGGGCGGCGCGTGAAGGGGAGAGAAGGGAATCGAATGGCGCGGATGATGAAATTGGTGGCCCGGCGCGCCATGGCGGGCCATGGTGAGGTGCATGAGCGGGCATGAGAGGGCATGAGTGGGGGTGGGGGATGATCTCCCGTCGCCGGCCGTCTCCCGGGCGTGGAGCGTCCCATAGAATCAACCTGCTTTGATCGAACGCTCGTGGGCGCGTGTCCCGCCGGGGCGGGCAACCCACGGGTGCGCGGGCGTCGGGTATCGTCAGACAGGAGAGCACGGACCTTGAGCGGCTTTGTCCCCGAGAACGATGATCGTCAGCGCGTGCTCGACGCCTCGGACATTGTGGCGGTGGTCGGCGAGCATCTGGCGCTCAAGCCCAAGGGACGCGAGTATGTGGGTTTGTGCCCGTTCCACGACGATCGCAACCCCTCGATGTGCGTGATCCCGGCCAAGCAGATCTTCCACTGCTTCGTGTGCGGGACGGGCGGGGATGTGTTTACCTTTATTCAGAAGTACCATACGATGGGGTTCCGCGAGGCGCTGGAGTTTCTGGCCCAGCGGGCGAACATCGAGCTCACGCCCTTCAAGCCCCGCGGCGTGGACGGGCAGGGGGGACAGGCGGGCAACGGTGGCGCGGGCGTTGGCAACCGGGAGATCATGGGCGCCAACGCGATGGCGGCGGGGTTCTTCGCGGCGATCCTGACGCATCCCGAGCACGGGGCGGGGGCGCGGGCGGTGATCGAGCGGCGCGGGATCAGCGCGGCGATGGTCGAGCGATTCATGATCGGCGCCAGCCCCGATCGGTGGGACGGGCTGCTGATGACGGCCCTCAAGAGAGGGGCGCCGATCGAGGCGCTGCTGGGCGCCGGTCTGGTCAAGACGCGCGATGGCGGGGACGGGCATTACGACGCGCTGCGGAACCGGCTGATCTTCCCGATCTGCGACCAGATCGGGCGCGTGATCGCCTTCGGGGGCAGGAAGATCGATGAGCAGGACGAGCCCAAGTACCTCAACTCGCCCGAGACGAGCGTGTTCCACAAGTCGGCGACGCTCTACGGGATCAACCACGCGGCGCGGGCGATCAAGCGCGAGCGCACGGCGGTGGTGGTGGAGGGGTACACCGATGTGATCGCGTGCCACCAGGCGGGCGTCGAGCATGTGGTGGGCACGCTGGGCACGGCGCTGACCACGGGGCACGCGGCGGTGCTGCGCCGGCTGTGCGACACGGTGGTGCTGCTGTTCGACGGGGACGCGGCGGGGATCAGGGCCGCGGACCGGGCGATCGAGGTGCTGCTGAGCGAGACGATCGACATCCGGATCGCGGCGCTGGCGGGGTTCACCGACGCCAAGGACCCCGACGAGCTGCTCAAGCGCGAGGGCGGGGCGGGGGTGTTCGCCGGGGTGGTGGCGGGGTCGGTCGATCTGATCCGGTGGCGGTTCGATCGGCTGCGCGATGAGCTGGTGGGTGCGGGCCCGGCGCGGGTGGCCCAGCGGATCGAGGAGGAGCTCGGGCGTCTGAGCGAGCTGGGCCTGGGCGAGCTTGAGCCGGTCCGCAGGCGGCTGATGATCCGCCAGATCGCGCATGCGGCGCGGGTTGAGGAGGCGGTGGTCATCGCGGCGATCCGGACCGGGCGGGGGCGGCGCGGGCCCGCGAGCGCGGCGCGGGGTGGGGCGGGGGCCAAGCCCGGGGCGGGCTGGAAGCCCGATGCGCGCGAGCAGTTGCTTGGGTGTCTGCTGTACGACGAGCGCCTCTGGGGGATGATGAGCCATGCGGAGCGGGAGCTGACGCGGACGACGGCCTTCGGCTCGGAGCTGACGCGGGTGGTGGCCGACGCGATGCACTGCAGCGCCGAGAACGGGACGGGGACGGGGCTGCACGCGGTGCTGGGCGAGCTGTCGCACCAGAGCGACGAGACAGGAAGAAATCTCGTTGAAGCGGAACAGCGGGCGACGATGCTGCGCCAGTTCATCGCGCGCGACACCGAGGAGATCACCGAGCGGGTGTCGCGTCTATTCAACGAGTGCGTGAAAAGCGTTTCACTTGCCGATGCGCGCGATGAGGGCGGGGCGGCGGCGGTGGACGACTCGCTCGACGAGGCGGACCGGCTCCGGGCGTTCGTGGAGCGGCAGCGGAAGATGCGCAGCAGGTACGGCCGGTCGGGGCGCAACCTGCTCAGCGGCGAGTAGGCGAGAAAGTTGAGCGGGCGCGCCCCGGGGCGCGCGGGCGCGTGCGTATATTTGGCTGTTCGATCGGAGATGATGCCCATGATTGGAATCCTGCACCCGGCGGTCTCGGAGCTGATCGAGGTCGGCAAGAAGCGCGGCTGGCTGAGCTACGAGGAGCTCAACAACATCATCCCCGATGAGTATGTCGATGTGGTCCCGATCCACGGGCTGCTGACGCGTCTGGACGCGCTGGGCATCGAGCTAGTCGATGAGATGGAGTTCCGCGGGCGCATCTTCAGGGCCCAGCGCGCGGGCGACCTGCGGACCACCGAATCGGTGGGGTTCCTGATGGACCAGTTCCGGGCGATGTCGGTGGCCGGCGGCGAGCACCTGGGCGAGGGCGAGTCGATGCGCCTGAAGATCAACGCGGGGCACTACGCCAACGGGGCGGGCCTGATGGACGCGGGGCAGGTGGCCGAGGCGGAGCACGATGTCGCCGAGGCGCGGGCGATGGACGAGCTGAGCGTGCAGCGCGAGCTCGACGACGCGGTCAGCGGGGATCCCGGCGCCAAGCGGATGGACGATCCGGTGCGGATGTACCTGACGCAGATGGGCTCGATCCCGCTGCTGACGCGTCCCGAGGAGGTCCGCCTGGCCAAGAAGATCGAGACCACGCGGATGATCTTCCGCAGGCGCTGCCTGGAGAGCGACTATATCGTGGCCCAGGCGGTGGAGACGCTCAAGATGGTGCAGGTCGGGGTGTTGCCCTTCGACCGCACGATGCGGGTGAGCACGCTCGACGACCAGGCCAAGGAGAAGCTCTCGCAGCGGATCCCGACCAACCTGCCGACGATCGAGAAGCTGCTGGAGCTCAACCGCGCCGACTGGGAGGCGCTCGACGCGCTGCGCCGGGAGGACGGGACGATCCGCGAGACGAAGAAGGCCAAGGAGCTCTGGTCGCGGATCGCGGCGCGCCGGCGCCGGATGGCGGCGCTGGTCGAGGAGCTGTGCCTGCGGACGGGTCGGATCGTGCCGCTGATGAGGAAGCTCAAGTCGATCAGCGAGAAGATGACGGCGCTCGAGTCGGAGATGCTCCAGGGGGCGCGGTTCCCCAAAAAGTACGACGAGGACGACCTGGAGGTGCTGCGCGAGGAGCTCAACGGGCTGCGGGCGCTGGCCAGCGAGGAGCCCGAGCAGCTGCGCGAGCGGGTGCGCCAGATCTCGACGGTGTTCTGGGAGTATGAGCAGGCCAAGCGTGACCTGTCCGGCGGCAACCTGCGCCTGGTGGTGTCGATCGCCAAGAAGTACCGCAACCGCGGGCTGAGCTTTCTGGATGTCATCCAGGAGGGCAACACGGGGCTGATGCGGGCGGTGGACAAGTTCGAGTACAAGCGGGGGTACAAGTTCAGCACCTACGCGACCTGGTGGATCAGGCAGGCGATCACGCGCGCCATCGCGGACCACTCGCGGACGATCCGCATCCCGGTGCACATGATCGAGACGATGACCCGGCTGCGCAACATCCAGAAGGCGATCACGCAGCAGACTGGCAGCGAGCCCACGGCCGAGGAGATCGCCGAGATGGCGGGGATGAGCGCGATGGAGGTGCGCCGGGTGATGAGCATCTCCAAGCACCCGGTGAGTCTGGACCGCCCGGTGGGCGAGAGCGAGGACTCGAACTTCGGGGATTTCATCGAGGACACGAACCAGGACGCGCCGGCGGTGGTGGCGGCCCGCGACATGCTCAAGGGTCGCATCGAGATGGTGCTCAAGACGCTGACCTACCGCGAGCGGGAGATCATCAAGCTGCGCTACGGGATCGGCGACGGGTACACCTACACGCTCGAGGAGGTGGGTCGGATCTTCAAGGTGACGCGCGAGCGGGTGCGCCAGGTGGAGGCCAAGGCGATCCGCAAGCTGCAGCACCCGGTTCGCAGCCGCAAACTTGAGGGGTTCGTGGACAGCTGAGGCGACGACCGCGTGGCCCTGAGGGGGCCGGATCGCCCTGAGCATCATGGTTTTGAGTGAGCCGGAGGCGCATGCAACAGCATGTGCGTTTTTTCATGCGGTGCGGGGCGGGATTGGTCATATCATGGGTGTTGGGAAACATGACACCAAGAGGAGCACTCGCGATGAACGAGCAGATTACACGGCTGCAGGGAGAGGTGATGGAGGCCAAGCAGCGGCTTCGCGAGGCGATCGCCAGCGCGCCGCCCGAGCCGGTGGAGGACTGGGAGCTCAGGGGGCTCAACGGGTGCAAGGTGGCGCTGTCGCGCCTGTTCGGCGACCAGAGCGAGCTGCTGGTGATCCACAACATGGGTCGCGGGTGCAACTACTGCTCGCTGTGGGGCGACGCGATGATCGGGGCGGCGCCGCACCTGATGCAGCGGTGCGGGTTCGTGCTGTGCAGCAACGACCCGCCGGAGGTGATCCGCGAGTTTCGCGAGCTGCGCGGGTGGGACTTCCCGTGCGTGTCGGGCTACGAGACGGGGTTCGCGCGGGCGATGGGGTACATGGACGAGAAGGGCAACCCGCAGCCGGGGGTGAGCGCGTTCCACAAGAAGCCCGATGGGTCGATCGTGCGCACGGGGCACATGCCCTTCGGGCCCGGCGACGACTTCTGCGCGGTTTGGCCGATGCTGGATCTGATCAAGGACGGCAAGGGCCAGTGGGAGCCGGCGCACGGGGTGGTGGACGCGTGCGCTGGGGCGACGATCGCGGCGCCGACTTGTCAGTGTCTGTAAACGGTCTAACATTTCAAGCTACAACTCGGGCGCGCATCCCCGGCGCTTGGTTTTCTCGCCAGCGCCCGGTGCCCTGCTTACGCGCAGCTTAAGCAGGTTCTACGCCGACCAGGACCTGCTCAAACCTGATGAAGACATCAGGCGTGAGCAGGGCACCCAGCTTCGCGAGTCTGGTTATAACTCCGGGGCGAAGCCGCGGCGCATGGTGTTTTCGCATGAGGCGCGTGGGTCGACGAACTGCATGAGGTAGTCGGGGCCGCCGGCTTTGGAGCCGACGCCGGACATGCCGAAGCCGCCGAAGGGCTGGCGTCCGACCAGGGCGCCGGTGCAGCCTCGGTTGATGTAGAGGTTGCCGACGCGGAACTCGTTTTTGGCGCGGACGATGTGGGCGGGCTTGCGGGTGAACACGCCTCCGGTGAGCTTGTAGGGGTGGTGGTTGGCCAGCCGCAGCGCCTCGTCGAAGTCGCCGGCGTGGATCACGGCCAGGACGGGGCCGAAGACTTCTTTCTGATAGATGGTGTTGGATTCGGTCACCCCGGTGAAGATGTGGGGGGCGATGAGACTGTCGATGTGGTCGTGAGGGGGGAAGTCGTGCTCGCCGACGATCTGGGTGAGGCCCTCTTCGCGGGCCGAGCGGATGAATCTGCGGATGTTGGCGGCGGCCTCGTCGTCGATGACGGGGGCGACATCGGTGTTGGGGTCGTCGGCGCGGCCCAGGACGAGGGTTTTGGTCGATTCGCCCAGGCGTTCGAGGAAGAGCCGCATGTTGGGGCCGTCGGGACCTTGGGGATCGACGACGATGCAGCGTGAGCAGGCGGAGCATTTCTGGCCCTGGAAGCCGAAGGCGCTGTAGCGGACCCCGAGCACTGCTTCGTCGAGGTCGGCGGAGGCGTCGATGATGATGGCGTTCTTGCCGCCCATCTCGCAGATGACGCGTTTGACATGCGTCTGGTCGTCGGGGGTGTGGGCCGCGGCGGCGACGATGTCCAGGCCCACGGCCTTGGAGCCGGTGAAGGCGATCAGGGCGATGCGGGGATCGCGGACGATGGCGGCGCCGGTTGTTTCGCCGGGGGCGGGGCAGAAGTGGAGGATGTCCTTGGGCGCGTTGACCTCGCGGAGGGCCTGCGTGAGCATGTCGAAGAGGCGCTTGGCGATGGCGGGGGTCTGCTCGGCGGGTTTGAGGACGACGGTGTTGCCGGTGACGAGGGCGGCGACGGTCATGCCGGTGCAGATGGCCAGGGGGAAGTTCCAGGGCGAGATGACGGCGGCCACGCCCTTGGGGGTGTGCCACATCTCGTCGAGTTCGCCGATGAACCGGCCCAGGCGCTTGCGGGTGAAGAGCTGGGGGGCGAAGCGGGCGTAGTACTCGCAGAAATCGATGGCCTCGCAGACATCGGCGTCGGCCTCGCGCCAGGCCTTGCGGGCTTCCTTGCAGACCACGCCGGCCAGGTCGTCGCGGTGGGCGCGCAGCTTGGAGGCGACGCGGGTGAGCACCTCGCAGCGCTTGATGGGGTCGAAGTCGCGCCAGGCGGGGAAGGCGTCGTGGGCTCTGGCGACCATGGCCAGCCCCTGCTCGGGCGTGCGGTCGTTGGCGATGGTGGGCACAGTGGCGGCGGCGACGGCGGCGGCGAAGGGCTCTCGCTGGTCGCGCCGGGAGAAGTCGCGCATGGGCTCGGAGTAGAACGGCTGCCCGTCGCCCACCGACGCCAGCGCGGGCGAGAGCTCGTGACGGCGTGAGGCGATCTCGGCCAGGTCGGGCTCGCGCGCGGGGCCGTGCCCGGCGGCGGGGTCGGCCAGGAGCAGCGCGGTGTCGGCGTGGTCGAGGAATCCGGCCTTGAGCCAGGACTCGTTGGAGGTGTTCTCCAGCAGGCGGCGCACGAGGTAGGCCATGCCCGGGATCATCTCGCCCACGGGGACATACTCGCGGACGCGCAGGCCCATCTCCTCTGCGGCGTGCTTGAGCTGGTCGGCCATGCCGTGGAGCATCTGCAGCTCGATGGCCTTCTTGGGCAGACCTCGCTGTTCGAGCCCGGCCAGTGTGGCGGCGATGGAGCGGACATTGTGCGAGCCCAGGGCGAGCTTGATCCCGCCCTGACCCGGCTGGGTCGGGCAGGCGTCGAGGAAGACCTCGACCATCCTCTCGAAGCAGAGGTCCGTCCGCCATTTCTCGTTCCAGACGGGGCAGGGCCAGCCCTCCTGCTCGGCGTGGATGGCCTCGTAGTCCCAGTAGGCGCCCTTGACCAGGCGGACGGTGACGACCTTGCCGGTGCGCCGCGCCCAGTCGGCGATGCGCTTGGCGTCCTCGACGCCGGACTTGAGGTAGGCCTGCATGGCGATGCCGGCGGTGAAATCGATGGTCTCGCAGGCGTGCATGAACGCATCGAGGGTGAGGTCCTTGAGGTGGTGCTGCTCCATGTCGAAGTTGATGAGCACCTTGTTGCGCCGTGCGGCCTCGAGCACCGGGGTCGCCCGCTTCATGAAGTCGTTGATGGCCGTCTGGGGCGCGATGGGGTTGAACTGGGCGCACAGGCTGGTGACCTTGATCGAGACATTCACGCGCGGGACCACGCCCAGATGGTCGGATTCGAGGCGCTCGTTGGCGGGCCAGGTGGATGCTTCGCCGACCAGGTTCTCGACGAGATCGAGGTACTTGGCCTGGTAGGCGTCGGCCTCGGCGTTGGAGACGCAGGCCTCGCCCAGAAGATCGACGGAGAAGGCGATGCCGGATTGCCAGAGGCGTCCGAGCATGGGCAGGGCGTCGGAGGCGTTGGCACCGGCGATGAAGTTGCCGGCCATGTTTTTGATCTGGGAGCTGATGGTCTTGGCCATCATGCCCTTGGCCACGCCGCCGGCCTTGAGCCCCAGGTCCATGAACGGGGGCGCCTTGACGCCGGGCTGGGTGAGGTAGTCGGTCAGGTGCTCGTGGACCATCTCGGGGGTGGTGAGCGTGGGGAAGGCGTCGACGAAGCGGAAGAGCTGGACCTTGAACTGGTGGTCCTTCATGGACCAGTCCATGAGCTTGTCCTGGTAGAACCGGGCCGAGAGGAGCCCGGCCTTCTGCCCCTTGGCCAGGGCGAGCATGTGCGAGCCGATGGTCATGATGGCCTGCTCACGCTCGGGCGACGAGTCGCTCACGACGGTGGGACGCGCGGCGGGGGCGGGGGGCGCGACCCGCGCGGCCGGTGCGGCGTGGGCGGACGAGGGCTTGGTCTTGCGCGTGAACAACGCCATGGAGGGTGCTCCGGATCAGGAAGGACACGCGTCGATGAGCACGGCGCGTCTGCTTCCTGAATTCTAGGTTCGACCGGCGGGTTTCACCAGAAGCCGGGGAGACGATTGTCGGGGGCTACACTTGGCTCGTGGCGACCGCACCAGCCCATACCACCGCCGTCACGATCGGCAACTTCGACGGCGTGCATGTCGGGCACGCCGTGTTGATCCGGCGCTGCCGGGCGCGGGTCGGGCCCGGGGGGAAAGTGGTTGCCCAGGCGTTCCATCCTCATCCGATGTCGGCGCTGGACCCGGCGCGGGCGCCGGCGCCGATCGAACCCTTCGAGGTGCGGGCGCGCCGGCTGCGGGGCGCGGGGGCCGACGAGGTGGTGGCGCTCTCGCCCACGCCCGAGCTGCTTTCGATGTCGCCGCAGACCTTTGTCGATCATGTCATTGATCGTTACGAGCCGGCGGTGATCGTGGAGGGGCATGATTTTCATTTCGGCAAGCACCGCGCTGGGACGCCGACGGTGCTACGGGAGCTGGCGGGGCTGCGGGGGGTGGATGTCGAGATCGTGCCCCCGGTGCGGGTGGCGTTGACGGATCAGTCCGTGGTGACGGCGTCGTCGACGATGGTGCGATGGCTGCTGGGGCACGGGCGCGTGCGCGACGCGGGGTTCGTGCTGGGACGCCCGCACGAGCTGGTGGGGACGGTGGTGCGCGGCGAACGGCTCGGGCGCACGATCGGGTTCCCCACGGCCAATGTCGCGACCGGGTCGCTGCTGCCCGGCGACGGGGTGTACGCGGCGGTGGCGGTGCTGCCCGATGGGCGCCTGCTGGGCGCGGCGGTGAATGTCGGGAGCAGGCCGACGGTTGATGGGCAGGATCGGCGCGCGGAGGCGCACCTGATCCATGTGGACGGGTCGGCGTGGGACGGGACGGGGCTTGAGCAGGAATACGGCTGGCCCATCACCGTGCGGCTGATGGGGTGGGTGCGGGACCAAGTGCGTTTCGCGTCGGTCGATGCGTTGGGCGAGCAGCTGGGGCGGGATGTGGGCCGGGTGGCGGCGACGGTCGAGCCGTACCTGGGATCGTTTTCGGGGGCGTCGTCGCACGCCTCAAGTGTCTAGAATCACGGACTTTGCGGAGCAATATGAACCAATCCCAGGCCCCCGACAAGGGCGCCAAGGTGCTTGTCGCCATGTCGGGCGGGGTCGATTCGTCGGCCGCCGCGGCGCTGCTGCTCGGGCAGGGCTACGAGGTGGTGGGCTGTTTCATGCGCCTTGGGTCGCCCGGCGAGACGATCGACGAGCTGGCGCCGTTCGATACGGCGGGGGTGTCGTGCGATCCGGGCAAGGTCAAGGTTGGCCATCAGGGGTGCTGCAGCGTGGGGGACGCCGCCGACGCGCGCCAGGTGGCGGCGGCGCTGGGGATCCCGCTGTATGTGTGCAACTTCAAGAAAGGCTTCGGTCGGATCATCGACTACTTCGTCGATGAGTACGCGAGGGGTCGGACGCCCAACCCGTGCGTGCGGTGCAACGACTGGCTCAAGTTCGGCAAGCTGCACGAGTACGCCCGGCAGATCGGGGCGGGCTTCGTCGCCAGCGGGCATTACGCGCGCATCGATCGGTCGGGCGACGAGCCGCGTCTGCTGCGGGGGCTCGACGCGAAGAAGGACCAGAGCTATGTGCTCTACGGCGCGCCGCGGGAGCGGCTGGCGCAGATGCTGCTGCCCATCGGCGAGTACGCGACCAAGGCGGAGGTTCGCGCGATCGCCGAGCGGTATGGCCTGCCGGTGTTCGACAAGCCGGACTCGCAGGAGATCTGCTTCGTGCCGGATAACGACTACGCGGGGCTGGTGGAGCGGCGACGCCCGGAGCTTCGGGTCAAGGGACGGATCGTCGATTTGCACGGCGAGCGGCTGGGCGAGCACGACGGGCAGCATCGCTACACGATCGGGCAGCGGCGCGGGCTGGGCGTGGCGGCGGGGGAGCCGGTGTATGTCGTGGACAAGGACCCCGGGACCAACACGATCACCGTGGGGGGGAACACCGATCTGATGGCGCGTTCGTGCGTGGCGCACGAGGGGAACTGGTTGATTGATGAGCAGACGCTGCGCGATTGGACGCCCGTGCTGGCCCAGCACCGCTACAACTCGGCGCCCGTGCCGGCGCGGGTGCGGGTGCTTGATCGGGAGGATTTCGATACCCCTTCGGGGCGGTCGGGGTGCTTCGAGTGCGTGTTCGATGAGGCGCAGCGGGCGGTGACGCCGGGGCAGGCGTTGGCGATCTACGACCTGGCGCGGCCCGAGATGGTGCTGGGCGGGGGATGGATCGAAACGGTGGACTGATCGTCCGATTTGGCTTGGGATCGGGCGTTTTGGGCCCTAGAGTGTGTGCAGATGCAGCAAGAAGAACTCCAGACGAATCACCTGGCCGCGTACCTGTCGGGCATGAACGCCTCGACCATCGATCGCGAGGACGACCCGGCGGTCGACGGGGACGGGCATGTGGTGACCGGGACGATCATCCGCCGGCTCGAGGACCAGGGCTCGCTGGTGCCGGTGCGGGTGCGCATCGGCCACGGCGTGTCGGCCCGTACGGCGGCGTCGATGCTGCGCAAGATGGCCGACATGATCGAGGCCCAGCCGGATTTCCTCAGCCAGCGCGCCGGGGCGGCGGTGCGGCGTCTGCCCGATGGGAGCACCCAGCGCAAGCAGCTGACGATCCGCGGCATGCTGGCGGCGGCCGAGGAGATGAGCCCAGAAGAGCGCGCCAAGCTGCACGCGATGCTCGACGAGATCCGGATCCAGATCGACGACCCCGATCGGGGGGACCAGGGGTGGTCGGGGGGGACGATCAGCGGGCCGGGGCTGGACTAAGTCAGGGATCAGCCACTAGCCATCAGCCATCAGTGAAGAGTAGTGGGCGAGCATCTTCCCCTGATGGCTAGTCCCTGATGGCCGATGGCTTCTTCATAATAAACAGATAGTTGAACCCTCGCAGGAAGAAGTTCTGTTCCTCCGCGGCCTTGTGCCAGTTGCCACGCTGGAGCTTCGTATTGTGGCGGACGACGCAGATGATGTCGACGGGCTCGAAGTAGTCCCGCATGATGGCGAAGAGTTCGAAGCCGATGGGCATGAAGGTGCCGGCTTTCTTGCCCTTGTGTTTTTTGAATGAATCGCTGACATACAGGCCCATGTGCGCGCCGGGCTTCAGGATGCGGTCGATCTCCGAGAGGACCTGGTCCATTGCTTCGTAGTAAGCGTGGCCCATCATCGCGTCGCCGTCGCCCATGGGCTCGGCGGCGTTGAGCTTGCCGATGCAGCGGGGGTCGTCGCTGTAGTCGATGTGGGTCGAGTAGGGCGGGTCGACGAAGACAAAGTCGGCCGCCGCGTCGGGCATGGGCAGTTCGCGGGCGTCGGCGGGGGTGATTTCGGGGCGCTGGGGGTTGAGATCAAAGCCGACGCCGTTGCGGTTGAGGTCCTTGCAGACATCGAGGGTGGTGCCCGAGCCGCACATGGGATCGACGACGGTATCCCCGGGCCTGGTGTATCGCTGGAGCAGTTGCCAGATCGCCCACGAGGGGGAGGCCCCGGCGTAGGCCTTGGACCCCTGCATCTTGCGGCCCAGGTGGTCGTCGTAGTGTTGGGAGGGGTACTCCCAGAGGGTGGTGGTCATGATGCCCATGGGCGGGCGCTTGCCGGGCTTGGTGGGCGCTGAGTCGGTGGGGCGGGAACGGGCGCGAGGGGCGTTGCCCGATCGCGAGCCGGGGTTTCGCAGTTCCTGGTCGACTTTGGCGCGGATGTCGTCGCGTTTGTTGCGGGGGGGCGGCATGGGCAATCGTAGCGGGCGTTACGGCAGCGCTTCGATGAGCTTGGCCTTGGCCTCTTCGAGCGGCAGCCGGATCTTGGCCCCCGCGGCCCTTGCGTGTCCGCCGCCGCCGAGGGTGTTGCAGACCTGGTTCACATCGACCGGCGGCGAGCCCTCCCATTCGTCGGGCTTGGAGCGGAGGGAGACCTTGGTGAAGACGCCGTCGGCGTCCTTCTGCTCGGTGAGCAGGGCCACGACGCGGATGGAGGCCACAGACTGTGGGATGTCGACGAAGCCGCCGGTTTCTCCCGGGCCGGCCTTGGTGTCCTTGAAGTCGTCGAGGGTGACGGACATGACGGCGGCGTGCTTGTCGGGGAGGATGTCCATGGACTCAAGGGCGCGGGCCATGAGCTTGAAGCGTGAGGCGCGGTCGCGCTGGTAGAGCATGGCGAACAGAGCCGTGTGGTTGACGCCCGCGTCGAGCAGTTGCCCGGCCAGGCGCATGACGCGGCCGTCGACATTGGAGTGCTTGAACCAGCCCGTGTCGGTGGCGAGGCCGACATACAGCGGCGTGGCGATGTCGGCGGGGAGCTTGCTCGGGCCGTCGACGCCCAGCAGATGGCAGCAGATCTCGGCGGCGGGCTGGACCACCGCGGCGGCGGTGGCGTCGATCAGGCGGCGCGGGGCGATCTCGGCGTCGCCCTGGAGGTGGTGGTCGATGATGGTGGTGCGGTCCAATCGCGGCTTGAGGAACTCGGCGAAGGGGGCGAGCTGCGACCACGAGCCGGTGTCGGTGATCAGGATCCCCTCGGGATCGAACGCGCCCGGGACGGGCTGGTTGTCCTCGATGGTGCGTGATTTGGTGTTGGCGATGATGGTCTTGGACCACTCGGGCATGGGGGCCGCGTACCAGCACTCGGCGGCGGAGACGGCCCCGCTGGTGTCGCGGGTGGTGTTGACCGCCCGAGCCAGGGCGATGGTGGATCCCAGTGCGTCGCCGTCGGGCTTGGCGTGGGTGAGCAGCAGGAGGGTGCGCTGGGCGGCGATCCAGTCGGCGATGCCCCTGGCGTCGATGGTGGAGGTCCATTGCTGCACGGCATCGTCCTTGATCATCGGGGTCGGTGGGGGCATCGGACCAAGTATATCGGGATTTGTAAGTATATTGGCGCTGCGGGCTTGAATTATGCGTCGCGGGTCTCTTCGTCCTCTTCTGGGGGCGCGTCTTGATCGTCCATGCTCAGGGGGATGTCGCCCTCGTCGGGGACCTCGACCTGGGGCGTGTAAGGCACGCCGCCGGGCTTGGGCTTGCCGGAGGCGTCGAGCTGGTCATTGAAGAAGACCCCCTTGTTCTCGCCCGTCTCGTCGATGTCGAGGGGGGTGTTGTCGTGATAGGAGGGTGTGCGTGCCGGGTCACGGGTGGGCATGGGCGTGCGGTCGGCGTAGGACTCGCCGCACTCGGGGCATTCGCCGCCGAAGGGCAGCCCGCGGAGGTCGTAGCCGCAGGCGAGGCAGGACATGTCGGTGGCGATGTGCCCTGGTCGGCTGGTCTCGCGCTGCACGCGCTGGCGGATTCTTTCGGCGGAGCCGGCGGCGAGGGTCTGGTGCTTGATGACCCAGGTGAGGACGGAGCCGATCTGGATGGTGGTGACGCCGAAGACCACGAGGGCGAGCGCGACGATGATGTAGAAGAAGACGCCGATGAAGAAGGCGACGGGGCTTCCCGCGCCGACGGCCAGCCCGCCGAGGATGGCGGCGATGGTGCCGAACACGGCCAGGGTCCAGGCGGCGCCGCGGAGGCGGTCGGCGAGGTTGTCGTGCGAGGCCCAGTAGCAGATCTCGGCGAAGTAGATGCTGGTGGGGATGAGACTGAACCAGGCGACGATCCCCGAGAGGACGGTGATCAGGCCCAGCACCCAGATGAGGATGGCCGATCCCACGGCGTTTGTGCTCGCGCCAGAGGCCGCGGGCGAGGAGACGGCCACGAAGGCGAGGTAGGACAGCGAGTAGAAGGGCCAGGCCAGGCAGGCGTAGCGCAGGATGTCGCGCAGTCGCTTGTTGTCGAGCACCTTGTCGGGACGGATGCGCCCGGCGCCGGGGCGTTCGAGGGTGACGAGCCAGATGCCCGCGACCCACAGCCCCGAGGCGAGGATGCCCAGATGGGCGAACTTGAGCACGATCGAGCCCAGGATGGCGACGCTGGCGAGGATGAACCCGAGGCGGAGCTTCCTGATGAAACGCGTGGGCGCCTCGTCGGTCATCGTCCCCGAGGTGCGGACGGCGGTCCGACGGATCGACGAGCCGCACTCGGGGCACTTGGAGCCCTCGGGGAGCCCTTTGAGGTTGTACCCGCAGTGGTCGCACTCGCGGTCGGTCGTGATGTTGGCGGCTGGTATGGACATGGACCCATTCAATGTACACCGGCGCGGCGTGGGAGGTTGCCCGCCCGGGGAGGGGAACAAAAAATCAGCCGGCCCGGGCCGACTGATGAGAGAGGGATCGCGTTGAATCGGGGGCTGGTCGTGTCAGGGCTCGGTGCTGGGCAGGATCTTGACCTGTCGCTGGCCATCGATCTTGCGCACCTGCTGGAGCTTGGATGGCCAGAACGAATACCCGGCGATCTCGCGGTGGATGTAGTCGGGCGCGGTGACGATGTAGGACTTGTTGTAGAACTTGATGATGGCCCCGTCGCCGCCGAGCTGGGCCCACTGGTCGGGCTCGATGGTGGAGGTGAGGAGATTGGAGAGCTCGTCGGCCCGATCCTTGAGCGACTTGATCTGCGCGTCCTGGTTGCCGCCGCCGCTGAACGGGCTCCGCCCGCCGCCCCCGCCACCCCCGCCTCCCGCGGCCTGCACGGCGCTCTGGAGGTCGAAGTCGGGGGCGTTATCGAAGTCGGGGACGACATAGAGCAGGTCGGCGACCTCGTAGATCTCGAGGCGTTTGTTGCGGTTAAGCTCGGCCTTGGGACCCATCTCGATGGTCCCGTACTCGGTGAACTGCCAGGTGTACTCGTCGCCGGTGGCCTCGGCGCGCTGGGCGCGGCTGAGGACGCGCTCGAGCACCGTCAGGGCTGGGACCTCGCTGACCTTGATGGTGACCTGCGTGGCGGGGTCCATGCCGCCGGCGTCGGGATTGCTGTCGCTCAGGAAGATCGGTTCGAGTTCGGCGCCGGTGACATCGGCCAGGAACCGGAAGAGGTTCTCGATCGGCTGGTCGGTCACATCGAGCGACACGGGCTTGGACAGGGCGATCAGCAGGTCGCGCTTGGTCTGGCGAAGCTGATCATCGTCGGAGTCGGTGCTCGTGGCGGTCTGGGCGGTGGCGGCGGTCGACGAGGCGCACAGAGCCGCGCCCCCGGCGGCGGGCAGCTCCGCGGCGGCGACGAGCGAGAGCAGGGCGGCGTGCAGTGTCGGTCTGGATTTCGGGTTGGGCTTTGGATTGGGCATGGCGAGAGACTCCAGGTGGATCCGGTTCGTGTGTGCGGCGCTCGGCGGGCCTCGGACTGGGTTGGTCGAGCGCGGGTTGGCGCTGCTTCGTGGTCGCGTGGCCCGGCGGGGGTCGATGGGATCTCGCATCGACGGTGGGCTTGCTCGCGGGCGCATTGGGAGCGGTGTGGGCTCCCAACGACCGGCGCCGCATCGGGTCGTCTTGACCCCGATTCTACGGTACGGAACCCGGTACGCACAAGGGATCATGCGGTTGCAGCCAATAAAGACGCCCGGTTCGGGTGAACCGGGGCGTGGCGGCGGTCTCCCTGGGGGATCTCGCCTGATGTGGTTTCTGGCCTGGATTCAGGGGCAACCGGCGGTGAAGGCCCCGAGGAAGGCGCTGACATCGAAGAAGTTGAACATCCCGTCGCCCGTGAAGTCGGCGTCGGGGTTCTGGCTGGTGAAGGCCGAGAGGAAGGCGCTGACATCAAAGAAGTTGAGCATGCCGTCGCCGGTCAGATCCGCGGGGCAGGCGGCGGGGGCCTTGACGATGACGAGCCGGCCCGTCATCCCGGTGTGGCCGGTGATGCGGCAGGTGTACCAGTAATCGCCCGCGTCGGCGTCGGTGGGGGTCCAGGAGATCACATCCGCCGCCGGCTCGGGGTCGGCGGTGAAGTCGGCGATGGGCTCGAGCGTGGCGGCGTCGATCACGGCGCCGTCAAAGGTGTCGCGGTTGTAGTCGCCGTCGGTCCCGCTGACGGGCAGGGTGTCGTCGGTGATCACGAAGATGTGGAAGGTCACCGTGTTGTCGAAGGTGTAGGTCTGGCCGGCGGTGAGGGTGAGGGTGGGGTCGGTAATGTCGGTGAAGGTCCCCGAGGCGTCGGACCAGCTGATGAGCCAGTTGACGGCGCTCTGGTTGACCAGGGTGAAATCGACGCCGGCGTCGATCTCGTAGGTGCTGGGCCCGGTCTGGGTGGTGTCGGCCGACGAGAAGCCCGCGGCGAGCGTGAGGGCGGCGGTGAAAGCGATGCTGGTGCGGTTCATGGGTGGTCCTCTCTGTTCCGGTGTCGTTGGGGTCGTGTCGATGATGAATATACCGGCGCTCGGACGCGGGTCGGGACCACCAAACGGTGGGGTGCGTCACACCGCCCCGGAGCGGAGCGCGGGTGATCGAGTCATCCCATGAACACCCGCACGATCGGTTTCCTGCATCCGGGCGCGATGGGCGCGTCGCTGGCGGCCAGCGCAATCGCCGGGGGGCATGAGGCGTGCTGGAGTTCGAGCGGGCGCAGCGCCCAAACGCGGGAGCGCGCGGGCCAACGGGCTGAGGGATCTGAAAGCGTGGGGCGATGTGCGAGCGGTGCGCCGTCATCGTGAGCATCTGTCCGCCCGGCGCGGCCGACGCGGTCGCCGATGAAGTGCTCGGGTGCGGTTTCACCGGGGTCTATGTCGATGCGAACGCGATCTCGCCCAATGCGGGCGCGTTCGATCGCGGCGCGCGTGCGCGAGGCGGGGGGGGGGGTATGTCGACGCCAGCGTGATCGGCGCCCCCGCGTGGACGCCGGGCGAGACGGTGCTGTATCTGTCGGGCCCCGACGCCCCGTTGATCTCGGGGTGCTTCGATGAGGGGGTGCTGGCGACGAGGGTCATCGGCGATGAGATTGATCGTGCGTCGGCGCTGAAGATGTGCTACGCGGCGTATACCAAGGGGACGACGGCGATGCTCTGCGCGATCGTGGGCGCGGCCCGTGGGCTGGGAGTCGGGCGCGAGCTGGCGGCGCACTGGGAGCGTGACGAAACGGGGTCGGGCGGGCGGTTGCTCGGACGCGTGCAGCGCGTGACGGCCAAGGCGTGTCGCTATGAGGCGGAGATGCTTGAGGTCGCGGCGACCCTCGGGGAGGCGGGCGTTCGGGGAGGGTTTCACGCGGCGGCGGCGGAGGTGTACGCACGCCTGGCGGGGTTCAAGGGGCGAGACGCGACGCCCGGGCTTGATGAGATCATCGCACGGGTGCTGGCGCGTGAGAAAGCCACCTTGGGGACTCGAACCCCAGACCTAAGCTTTACGAAAGCTTCGCTCTACCAACTGAGCTAAGGTGGCATCGATCCGCGGCGACGGGCTGCGCCCGGGCGGTTCGGGCCAGAGTATACGCCCGGCGGCGCGATTCAACCACAGGGATTCGGGGATCGGGCGGGGGCGGGGGCAAAAAGAACGGCCCCCCGGACAGTGCCGGGGAGCCGTTGGGGATGGGGCGTGATGGATCGCCCTCGGTTGGGCCTGGGCGAGAGGGGCGCTCAGGGGCATCCGGCGTTGTAGGTCCCCAAGAAGAGGGAAACATCGAAGTAGTCGAAGTCGCCGTTGTGGTCGATGTCGGCGTTGGTCCGGGCGTTGTTGTAGGCGTCGAGGAAGGCGGAGACATCGAAGAAGTCAAGCTGCCCGTAGGGCTCGGCCAGGTCGGCGTCGCTACAGCCCTCGGGGTCGGCGATGGTGTAGAGGTCGGGGCGGTAGTTGACCAGCGTGCAGCGCATGCGGTTGTTCTGCTCGATGGTGAACTCGGTCATGCAGGGGTCGTCGGCGTAGTCCATGTAGTTGTGGAAGGGGGCGGGCTGGCCGCAGGAGTTGCGGCTGCCTGGGCAGCCGAAGGTCGGGCTGCTCTCGGGGTTGGTGTCGGCGATGAGATCCCCGCTGGTGTAGCCGTTGCTGCAGCCGCCGGCGAAGGTGTGGTCGAGCCCGAGGTAGTGCCCCACCTCGTGGGTGACGGTCCGTCCAAGATTGAACGGGACATAGGGGGCGTTGCGTCCGAAGGTGGAATAGAGGATCACGACGCGGTCGGCGTCGGAGCCGACAATCCCGCCCTGTGGCAGCGAGGGGACATATCCCAGGTTGCCGCTGGCGGTGTTGGTGTAGATGTTGAGGTAGCGGTCGGTGTCCCAGGCCAGGGTGTTGTAGTAGCCGCCGCCGTCGTTGAACCAGGTGGTGTTGACCGATCGGGTGATGCCGTCGGTGGGGTTGCCGTCGGGGTCCTCGGTGGCGAGGTAGAACTCGATCTGGGCGTCGTTGCCCAGGGCGCCGTTGGTGCCGGCCATGGCCTGGAAATCCTCGTTAAGGATCTCGATCTGAGAGGTGACGCGCTCGTCGGGCATGTCCCCGGCGCCGCTGGAGCTGATGAGGATGTGGACGACGACGGGGATGCGGTACTTGGCGACGCTGGGGTCCCACTGGGGGCTGATGTTGGTGTTGAAGCCCGAGCAGTCGCTGCCGCCTCGGAACCCGGGGTCGGCGTCGGGGTCGATCCACGAGCTGGTGCCGCAGTGGGTGGCCTCGAGGTGATGGAATCCCGCGTCGGCCAGCTCTTGCCATGAGTGGAAGGTGTGCCCGTCGGCGATGATCTCGGTGTCCGAGACGACCTGGAAGGATGGGTCGCCCGGCCGCTGGAACTCATTGCCGGACGCGCCAGGGTCGCTGATCGGTGCGATGGCGGCGGCGCCGGCGAGCATCGTGAGGGCGGAGACGGCTGCGGCAGTAGCGAGCATGTGAGACCTCTTTGGCTGTGCGATCCCAGCGATGGTGCGGGCGTGACGCATCGCGCTGCACGAGTCAATCACGGCATGACTGGCTCTACCCGATTGAGCATCCTGACGATCGACGAGACTTTGTTCAGAAAACACACAGAACCGCCCGAGTGGGCATGGGCTCGAATATACCGCATGTTCGCGGTCGTGTGTCGCAGAAAATCAGAATCCGAGCATCGAGTGTCAAACTGGGAAAACCCACCCTCAGGATCGGGTGTGGCGGGGAGCCGGGGATCAGGGGGGGCGAGGGGAGGGTTATTGGTCCGTGGGGACCACCGCGAAGGCGGTGTCGGGCTGGGTCTGGGATGCGTCGTAGGCGATCTGGATGGCGGCCTTGAAGTCGGCGTGCGGGGCCATGCCCATCAGGAGCCGGCGCTGGTCGAGGTGCTCGGGGTCCTCGATGGGGACGGTGGGCGTGGGAACCATGACGCCCATGCCGTTGCGGGCCATGGTCATCTGGGTGCCGAAGACCTGCGGGCGGTCCTGGAAGACGCGGATGCGGTCGGTGAGCAGGGCGACATACGAGGCGGGCAGCTCGCCCTGCTCGACCAGGTCAACCATCATGGCCAGGCAGCGGTTCTGAAAGTCGGTGTCGTGCCCGGCGTGCTGGATGACCATGTACGCGCCCTGGGTGCCCTTGAGCCCGACCATCTCGCGGGTGGGCCAGCCGATGAAATCCACGATCTCCTTGAGCCTATCGCAGTGGGCCCGGTCGATGGCCTTGACCGAGCTGATGGTCGATTCGTCGTGATGGGGGTCGTAGGCGGCCCGCACGAGCTGCTGGTCCAGGTCGTACATCTGCTCGAGCTCGGTCTGGATCTGGGCCATGCTCAGCTGCCGGGCGGGCTGGGGGTAGCAGGGAACGGCCGCGTCGTCGAACACGGCGCCCAGGATGATCTCGTCGCGTGCGGCGAGCGTGCTGCGCTGGGTCTGGATCCACTCGTCCTCGAAGCTCGCGGCGCTCCGGCTGTTGGCGCCGGCGCGGGGCGCGCTCGAAGCGCAGCCGGCGAGCGCGAGCAGGGCGAGGCACGAGATCGAGGTGAGGGCGGTCGTAGTGCGGTTCATGCACCCATCATCGAAAAAGATCGGGGCGGGGCACACACGAAACGCGGGGGCCTTGTGAATCCGGGCCGTTCAATCGGCACAACCCTTGGCGAGGTCCGAGAAGTGATGGAATCCGGATCAGTAGCGCTCGCTGTCGTTCTTGGGGCCGAGGGCCCAGGGCTCGCTGGGGACGGCGTTGACCGTGGTCCCGTTCTGGATGGCGGGGGCGATGCGGTCGAGGAAGTTGTGGGGGAAGTGCTTGTCGTAGGCGCACTTTTCTTCGAGGCGGCTGCGCTGCTCACCGGAGAGGGTGAAGTCGAGGGCTCCAAGGTTGTCCTCGAGCTGGGAGAGGCGTTTGGCGCCGATGATGGTGGAGGCGACGGCGGGGTGGCTCTGGACCCAGTTGAGGGCGATCTGGGCGGGGGATGCGCCCGCCTCGTCGCCGATCTCGCGCATGACATCGAGCAGGGCGTAGGTGCGTTCGTTGAGGTAGGGCGAATCGACCGCGGCCCGGGTGGTCTCGGGCGAGGGGCGCCCGTCGCGGGTGTACTTGCCGCTGAGCACCCCGCCGCGCAGAGGCGACCAGGGCGTCACGCCCAGGCCCATGTGCATCGCCATGGGCAGCAGGTCGTCCTCGGGGGTCCGCTGGAGCAGCGAATACTCGATCTGCAGCGCGATCAGCGGCTCAAAGTGGTTCTCCCCGGCGATCCGCATCGCCTCCACGCAGACCCAGGCCGGGTGGTCGCTGAAGCCGATGTGACGCACCTTGCCCGATCGCACCAGATCGTTGAGCGTGCTCATGGTCTCGTGCAGCGGCGTGTGGCGGTCCCAGAAGTGGACCCAGAGCAGGTCGATGTAGTCGGTCTGGAGGCGGCGCAGCGAGTCCTCGACCTGGTGGAGGATGGCCTTGCGGCCCGCGCCGCCGCCGTTGGGATCGCCCGGGTGCATGTTGCCGCAGAACTTGGTGGCGATGACGGTGCGGTCGCGTCGGGACGCGTGGTCGGCGAAGTAATCGCCGATGATTTTTTCGGAGTGGCCCTTGGTGTACCCGTTGGCGGTGTCGAGGAAGTTGCCGCCTCGGTCGAGGTAGCAGGCGAGGACATCGAGCGATTCCTCGATGTTGGTGCCCACCACGCCCCACTCGTCGCCGAAGGTCATGGTGCCCAGGCACAGGGGCGAGACGCGCAGGCCCGAGCGGCCCAGGGTGACATAGTTGGTCAATGACATAGGATGCTCCTGATTAGGTTTCCTTGGGAGGATGGTAGCCGTGGTGTTCAAGGGTCAGAAGATGGCGGACGACCGGGGCGAGCTTCACCCGATCTGCACGATCTGGCGGGCTACGCGCGTCAGCGGAGCTTGGCGATGTGCTCTCGCCACACCTTGCTCGCCCGGACCCGGGTGTTCGCATCGGTGATATTGGCGAGCAGATAGCCCTTGAGCATGTCGGTGGGCGTGAGCGACAGCCCGCGGTCGTTGATGGTCTCGAAAATGGTGTACGCATCGGCGTCGGAATAGGCCGTGATCTCAACGAAATGAACATTTTCGATAAGCCAATCGGTGAAATAGGGAAGCATGTCGCCCGAGATGTCTTCGGGGAAGTATTCCTCGATTTCCTGGTAGCGATGGAGTATGTTGGTGACCGATTCGGGGTGCCCGTTGTCGTCGAACAGCTGCCCGGTGAACAGGGCCTCCATGCAGGGCGTCCGCTCCGGAACATCGAGGTTGAAGGACCGCTTGCCGAACTTCTGCGAGAAAATCAAGTCGGTGAGCTGCCTCTTCTGCTGTTCATCTTCGAGGCGTCTGTGGATGTAAATCAGCAGGAGCGTGAGCGATGTGAGCCGCTGCTGGCCGTCGATGATGTATTTGTGGCCGTCCTTGTCGCTGATAATGATTGAACCAAGGAAGTAGTGCCCGTAGCCCTCTACGGCGGAGCGGTCGTTGCCCTCCTCGTGGCTCTCAGCGAACTTCTCGGCGAGATCGTCGATGAGCTCGGTAATCTGCTTCCGCTCGCAACGATACTCTCGCTGGTAGTAGTCGATGGCGTATTTGGATCCCCCGAGCAGGGTGCGAATATTCTTGGCGTCACCGCGAATTTCCTTCATCGTATTTCCATCCCTTAGCATCTTCCAGTTTGGGTAGTCCGTAGAATCAGCAGTTTGAATTTTATTCTATGCTAGAATAGTTTTATTCATAAATGGGATGAATTTTTCAGATTCGAAGCACCGAGGGTGAATCATGTGAAAACGGGCCTGCTCGGAGACGAGATTGAGGGCCCTTGGGCTCATCGCGGGTCTGGCGCCGGTAGCCCAGCGGCGGCTGGCCGCCCACCCAGTAGCCCTTCTTCTTGGTGGCCGCCAGTTTGTCGCGGCTGCGTTCGCCCGAGACCTCACGCTCGAACTGGGCGAAGCTCAGCGGCATGTTGAGCGTCAGCCGCCCCATCGAGCTGGTGGTGTTGAACTGCTGGGTGACCGACATGAATGAGACCTGATTTTCGTCAAAGAATTCCATCATCCGGGCGAAGTCGCTCAGCGAGCGGCTCAGGCGATCGACCTTGTAGACGACCACCGCGTCGACGCGGCCGTGGTCGATGTCATCAAGTAGCTCTGAATTCCGGGTCGTTTCATAGTGCCGCCCGAGAAGCCGCCTTCGTGGTGTTCTTCCTTGACCAGTTGCCATCCCTCGTGCTTCTGGCTGTTGATATAGTCCATCCCGGTCTCACGCTGGGCGTCGAGGGAGTTAAAGGCCATATCGAGCCCCTCCTCGTTGGACTTGCGGGTGTAGATCGCGCAGCGGGTGGTCTTCATGGGATGGTCCTTAGGCGCTCTGAGCTTCTTGAGGTCGAAGAAGCGCGGCCCCGACTAGCCGGCGCCGGTGATCTCGGGCGATGGGCGAGAGGCTGGCGTACTGGACGCCGCGGTATCGGAATCTCTTGCCGCCTTCGAGGACGGCGACCTCGTAGCGGCCCGGTCTCCGTGGCCCCGGTTAGGTAAGCCCCTGGCGGACGGCTGCACCTGACTTCAATGGGGCCGCGGCGCTGAGGCCGCGGAAGGGAACTGGACGAGGGTGTGCTGGGGAAACTGGCGGAGCTTCAATGGGGCCGCGGCGCTGAGGCCGCGGAAGGGATGATGCTCTCGTCGGCCATCCTGGCCCCCCACAGCTTCAATGGGGCCGCGGCGCTGAGGCCGCGGAAGGAGTGACCCTCGATCATGAGCGCAACGATCTCATCCGGCTTCAATGGGGCCGCGGCGCTGAGGCCGCGGAAGGAGTGACCCTCGATCATGAGCGCAACGATCTCATCCGGCTTCAATGGGGCCGCGGCGCTGAGGCCGCGGAAGGGCAGACCGCGTGGGAATCTCGCGAACCACGATCAGGCTTCAATGGGGCCGCGGCGCTGAGGCCGCGGAAGGGAAGAGCGACACGATGGCCTCCGCGACCGTCTTGGTGCTTCAATGGGGCCGCGGCGCTGAGGCCGCGGAAGGCGGGGGGGCCTATTTCCCACTCCGCTCGGTAGCGATGCTTCAATGGGGCCGCGGCGCTGAGGCCGCGGAAGGGCCGCGGCGATCACCCGCTCAATCCCGCGCAGCCCCGCTTCAATGGGGCCGCGGCGCTGAGGCCGCGGAAGGGACCGCGTTGATCCCATCCATAATGGCGAGCTCAAGCTTCAATGGGGCCGCGGCGCTGAGGCCGCGGAAGGCCCCGACCCGCGCCAGCGTGACCGGCTCGTGCAGCCGGCTTCAATGGGGCCGCGGCGCTGAGGCCGCGGAAGGACCACGCCAGCGGAACATCCAAACACAAACCAAGTGCTTCAATGGGGCCGCGGCGCTGAGGCCGCGGAAGGCAACCTGGCGCTCGTCTTCCTTCAGCTTGCTGAGCGCTTCAATGGGGCCGCGGCGCTGAGGCCGCGGAAGGCTGGGTATTGATTGGACTCTCGCCGGCCGTGCTTGCTTCAATGGGGCCGCGGCGCTGAGGCCGCGGAAGGCCTCCGCTCAACTCTCCCCTTTCTATGTGAGAGATGCTTCAATGGGGCCGCGGCGCTGAGGCCGCGGAAGGGGTGGATATCTCATCGGTGAGGACGCGGCCTCCTGGCTTCAATGGGGCCGCGGCGCTGAGGCCGCGGAAGGCGGGCTCGGCGCATTGGGGGTCGTCCGGGTCGGCGATGCTTCAATGGGGCCGCGGCGCTGAGGCCGCGGAAGGTGACTCGGATTGTGTTAGTTGCGTTGCTCATACAAGCTTCAATGGGGCCGCGGCGCTGAGGCCGCGGAAGGCACTGTCCGCACCACCGGCAGTGAGCAGCCTGATTAGCTTCAATGGGGCCGCGGCGCTGAGGCCGCGGAAGGGAAGCTCGCGTAATACACGGCATCGCGACGGTCAGTGCTTCAATGGGGCCGCGGCGCTGAGGCCGCGGAAGGGCCGCCCTGCGCGCCCAGCTGGCCGCCGAGGACGAGCTTCAATGGGGCCGCGGCGCTGAGGCCGCGGAAGGCCCCGAGTGCGTGCCGACCGTCGATCGCGAGCTGCAGCTTCAATGGGGCCGCGGCGCTGAGGCCGCGGAAGGCAAGATCGGGAAGGGTGACGCCGGTGGCGAGTGCGGCTTCAATGGGGCCGCGGCGCTGAGGCCGCGGAAGGTTGCTCACTGCCGTCCATCGGTGCTTCTGATATTGCTTCAATGGGGCCGCGGCGCTGAGGCCGCGGAAGGGGCCTCGTCGGTCGCGATCCGCCCCACGATGCTCAGCTTCAATGGGGCCGCGGCGCTGAGGCCGCGGAAGGCTGGAGAACGATCGGAAGGAGGCCGCGTCCATCGGGGGCTTCAATGGGGCCGCGGCGCTGAGGCCGCGGAAGGTTGCTCACTGCCGTCCATCGGTGCTTCTGATATTGCTTCAATGGGGCCGCGGCGCTGAGGCCGCGGAAGGGCTGGCCAGGTCAATCTCGATGTCGGCATCCTCACCGCTTCAATGGGGCCGCGGCGCTGAGGCCGCGGAAGGTGGAGAGTACTGCGCTCTGCCAGCGGCCCAGCCGCGCTTCAATGGGGCCGCGGCGCTGAGGCCGCGGAAGGGGAGAGCCGGAGCCCTCGCTCCCGTCGCTCACGCGACGCTTCAATGGGGCCGCGGCGCTGAGGCCGCGGAAGGCAGGTCCGAGGCCCGCACGCCCTCAAGGTGGGCCATGCTTCAATGGGGCCGCGGCGCTGAGGCCGCGGAAGGTGCATCAGGCAGACCGAAATGCGTCGCCCGAGATCGGCTTCAATGGGGCCGCGGCGCTGAGGCCGCGGAAGGCCCTTCAGTATGCCCGGAGCATGACCAAACATGACGCTTCAATGGGGCCGCGGCGCTGAGGCCGCGGAAGGGTTTTGGCACAGGTCGTCGCCGTCGGCGTTGTTGGAGCTTCAATGGGGCCGCGGCGCTGAGGCCGCGGAAGGGTGACACCAGCAGCATAGTGACACATCGGCTTGTGTGCTTCAATGGGGCCGCGGCGCTGAGGCCGCGGAAGGAGCCATAGGCAGGTGGCCTTGCTCGCGTCCTCTCCGCTTCAATGGGGCCGCGGCGCTGAGGCCGCGGAAGGATCGAGACACGGCGGCGGGTCGATGAGTGGATTAAGGCTTCAATGGGGCCGCGGCGCTGAGGCCGCGGAAGGTGAGCGCCACCCGTTGACATTGACCGCGAGCAACAGCTTCAATGGGGCCGCGGCGCTGAGGCCGCGGAAGGAATCCGAACTCTTGCGAGCCGATCATATGCAACATGCTTCAATGGGGCCGCGGCGCTGAGGCCGCGGAAGGCATTGCCGGACGACGATATCCGTCTTGTACTCCGCGCTTCAATGGGGCCGCGGCGCTGAGGCCGCGGAAGGTGCGCGCCGGTTCGTGAACACCGTGGACCACCTGCGGCTTCAATGGGGCCGCGGCGCTGAGGCCGCGGAAGGAGCGCATCTGGAACATCCCCGGCTTTGTAGATGATGCTTCAATGGGGCCGCGGCGCTGAGGCCGCGGAAGGCTTCGCCGAGGCGGCCTTCGACACCGGGTCGCTGGTGCTTCAATGGGGCCGCGGCGCTGAGGCCGCGGAAGGCGGCGGATGGGCCCGTCGGCCCACGCGTCGATCTTGGTGCTTCAATGGGGCCGCGGCGCTGAGGCCGCGGAAGGACGCTGCGCATCATCGTGGATGGGGTGGTTTGCGAGCTTCAATGGGGCCGCGGCGCTGAGGCCGCGGAAGGCATGCTCCTGATCGTGGTGAACTCCTGACTCACCCCTGCTTCAATGGGGCCGCGGCGCTGAGGCCGCGGAAGGTCGGGCTCCTGATCCCACCGCGCAGCAGACGGCAAACCTGCTTCAATGGGGCCGCGGCGCTGAGGCCGCGGAAGGTCGGGCTCCTGATCCCACCGCGCAGCAGACGGCAAACCTGCTTCAATGGGGCCGCGGCGCTGAGGCCGCGGAAGGTCCATCCGATGTTTTATCCGGACCTCGACCTCGAGCTTCAATGGGGCCGCGGCGCTGAGGCCGCGGAAGGGCGGGGCGGGGAATGGTCATTGGCGGGCCAGATCCTGCTTCAATGGGGCCGCGGCGCTGAGGCCGCGGAAGGTGCGACAAGGGGCAGGGGTCGGTCCTGCACGGGATGCTTCAATGGGGCCGCGGCGCTGAGGCCGCGGAAGGCGCCGCGCGGGCCACGCGGATCATCGCGTCGTTGTGCTTCAATGGGGCCGCGGCGCTGAGGCCGCGGAAGGCGATATTGACCCGTCCCGGCTCATCGCTCATGCACAGGCTTCAATGGGGCCGCGGCGCTGAGGCCGCGGAAGGGCGCGGGCTGATCGAGGCCGCGTACGCGCGGGGGGGCTTCAATGGGGCCGCGGCGCTGAGGCCGCGGAAGGGTACATACAGCCGCGACGAACCCGGCCACCTGACCGGCTTCAATGGGGCCGCGGCGCTGAGGCCGCGGAAGGGGCCTTCGGGCCATTCATACCATCGCGCCACCCATCTGCTTCAATGGGGCCGCGGCGCTGAGGCCGCGGAAGGGTAAGTACGCGCCCAATGAGGTGATCCACTACAAGCTGCTTCAATGGGGCCGCGGCGCTGAGGCCGCGGAAGGTGGCGTAGTTCCCACCGGGCATCGGGGCATATC
This sequence comes from uncultured Phycisphaeraceae bacterium, assembly GCA_964387925.1. GTDB lineage: Bacteria > Planctomycetota > Phycisphaerae > Phycisphaerales > UBA1924 > UBA1924. The sequence goes on along the minus strand of CAYLXF010000012.1, from coordinate 16,929 downwards.
GGGCTTCAATGGGGCCGCGGCGCTGAGGCCGCGGAAGGGGGCCCTGCTCGCAAAGCATTGTTTCATAAAGGCTTGCAGGGGCCGGGGCGAGCATGACCAAAGTTGGGGCAAGTCGGGTTGTCTGGGGAGAAGTGAAATCGTGCGTAACTCCTTGTGACATCGAATCTGCGAGCATCTTCGGGGGGTGGCCGCGCCACCTTCGTGCTCGCGGTGATGATGGGTACGGAACTCTCTCGGAAAGGTGCTCTCATTATATCACCACCATGCATCCATCGGGCTCGGGAAGCGATGGACCAAGCGTTTTCACATTGTTTTGAAACGCGTCATCGCGAAGCCCGAGGTCGATGACGAGGATCTGGTCTTCCTTCATGTTGGCGACTTCGGCGAGGTCTCGTTCGAGCCGTACACGGTCGATCTCACTGAGCGTGCAGTAGAACACGGAGAACTGCCACGGCTCGCCGTAGGCCTTGGCAACGCGGTGGACGCGGCGAAGTCGCTTGGGATCACGGATGTCGTAGCAGAGGAGGTAGCTGCGTCGCACAGGGTCCAGCCTTTGGGTTTGAGTCAGCGGGTCGTGAGAAAGGCGAGCGTCGGGGCTTCGCCCCGGACCCAAGCGCCGATGAGGCGTGCGTGGAGCATGAGCATGCGCCGATATTCGAGCCGATAGTCGAAGACCGGATGGGTTACGACCGTCGCCATGCGTCGCCCCCACGCATTGAAGAATGCTCGGCGCCCGTGGTCTGACATAGCGCATCCCGCGGCGGTGTCGATGAAGTGGCCGGGGCGGATCTCTTCACGATTGAACAGCGAGAGCGCGACGGAATCCGCGATCAGTGGGCGGAAGGGCTCCATGAGATCAAGGGACAGCGCGGGCTTGCCGGGGCGGGGCTTATGAAAAGCGCCGATGGAGGGATCGAGGCTGGCCAGACGGAGCGCTGTGGTGCATTCGTGGACGAGCATGGCGTAGCCAAAGGAAAGAACGGCGTTGACCGGGTCCGGTGGTGGGCGTCGTTTTCTGCCGACGGTTTCGAAGCGTGCGCGGAGACGCTCGTCGTGGATCATGGCGGGAAACCACTTGAAATAGTGGCGTGCGGCCGTTCCCTCGTGCCCCAGCAGGGCGTCGGTCGACTCGGCCTTGGCGGCACGGTCGGCCTGAACGGCGAGATCCTCGGCGACCGAGCGGGGCAGACTGGGCGCATTGCGTCGCAGAAGCGTCCGCTGGTTGGTGATCTTGGCGACAGTGAGGGCCTTGGCGAGCTCCAGGCAGGCATGGGGATCATCGAACCGCCTGATTTGCTGGGCGCGGGTGGCGGCGGCCGAGGGGCCGAGTGGATCAAGCACGGTCACCGTGCGCCCGGCGGCGGTCATGAACACAACGGGGATTTCGCGTGAGGCGAGTGTGTGGATCGCCTGCGTCGAGACCTGGACATTGCCGACAACGGCGAGAGATTCAATCCCCGCCAGCGGCATGTCGCGCACGGTGGCGCCGTCGCGATCGGTGAAGCGGAGGGCCTGGCCCGTGACGCCGATCCGGACGCCCTCTCGCTGAGCGACGACATGGATTCCGTCGTCACGCGGGGGCCACATGCGTCGCGGGGTGGGGCTGTCCGCGTGCTCGGAGGCCGATATTCGTCCCGCCGCAGGAGAGGGATGCTCGCCCTTGATGGTGAGCATCGTGCGCTGGTGGTTGATCTCGTCGGGCAGGCAGATGGGCTGGAGCGAGCATCGCGGGCACTTGGGACTCTCGATGAGCGGGAGCGGCCGCGAGCCGGCGGCGGTTCGCTTGGCGGATTCAAGTTCGGCGAGAGCGTCGCGGCGGAGCGCGTCATCGACGGCCAACTCGACCCGGCGCTTCTCGCTCGCGTAATAGAGGACGGCGCGCGGAACGCGGTAGCCGTGCTCCTCGAGGAGCAGCACCTGAAGCCCGACCTGGATCCGATCGGTCGGCCAGGGTTCAACGCGATGGAGCGGCTGCTGATCGGGCTCCTCCTCGTCGGGGATTTCCCGTTCATCGAGCGCCAGCCGGCGCGGTCGGCCTTTGCGGTACTCGATCGGGACGGCGGTCGGCGCCTCACCGGGCGTGGTGGGTTCGGTGATCTCTGCGAGGTCGAGCTTGGCGGTGAGCGCGAGCCGATCGCTGGTGAGGTGGAGCGAGCGGACGGGCCTGGGCCGATCCGCCAGAGGCGCTCCGCGTTCGCTGGGGTGAGCGAGGTTCGAGCCGCGATTGTTCGGGCTGGCATGATTTGATTGATTTCGGTTGTCGGGGGGGCGTGTCGCGATGCTTGGTTTGTCAACGCGTCGGTGGACATTCAGTCCTTCCTCGGTGTCATGCGATGGGATGAACACGCCCTCGACCTGCATATAGTAGAACAGGCGCGGGCAATAGGCGTGCTCGCCGATGTTCCGGGCCTGCCAGATCGTCGCTTCGTCCATAGAACCCCTATCGGGCAGCCCCGTGGGGATATTTACTTATCAAAGAGTATTCGGTCGCTGGTTTCGGGTCCGAGAACGATTCGCTGATCTTCGGGGCGCATCAACGGGAACTTCATATGGGGGCGGAAGCGAAGATGAGCACGGCTTGCCATCAATGAACAACTATTGGGAATGGGCGAACACACCCAGGCCGCAGTGACGGCCAGCGCCAACGACCAAAGGACCGGGCACGAGCAGGCCATCCCTGAAACGGATCGTCAGATGCACCGCGGTCTGGCTCTGGAGGTGGCCGGGACGGAGAAAGCCAGCGGGTCGCTTGGCGCGATCGTGCTTGTGTGCCGAGTATGCCTTCGGAAAATGTGAGATCGGTGACCACTCGAACTCGCAAGGGTGCTCGATACCCGCCTGGGCGAGGGCCCGCTCGATGAGAGTTCGGCGTTTGTCCATCTTGTGGTCGTCGTGTCCGGGAAGGATGACGGGCGTAAAGGAATGCCATGTGCTTGCCGGCTTGGTGTAGCAACGCGTGACAATGTCGCCCGAACGCGGTATGGAGACAAGCATGGGCGGCTTGCATGCACCGCACTCGCCGCCCCTCTCAGGATGCAGCGTCTGCCCCTCTAGGCGGCGTGCCACATGGTTGAGAAGGGCATCGTCGCCCAGCGGCGCGGCGATCATGACCCGCCGGATACCCGGATCGGCGTGCCGGTGGCCGAGCGAGGGGAGTGGCAGGTATGAAAGTTGCCGGTGAGTCGTGCCATCGTTGCGAGCGTGGCCGGCGATATAGACTTCCACCCAATCCTTGGGAAGCGGGGCGCCATCGGGCATGGCCGCGGGCGGGAATCGCTTCATCTGCTTGATGGCCAGGTGCCGGACCATGCCAGCCAGATGCATGAGGCGGGACGGCGGATGGCGGTACGGTTCGCCGTCCGGGGTTTGCAGTTTGAAAAGGCGGTAGGGGCGGGCGACCGGGTCATTTGGTCGGCGATAGCCAACGGCCCGGTACGAGGTCAGCGGCGGAACGGGATGGAAGGTGTCGTCGGCGAGTCGATTGAGAAACGCGACATGTCGATCCATGAGCGCATCGAGCGAACCGGGCACGGGACATCGCAGCCTGCTAGTGGCATGGGATCGTGCCACCTCCCACCGCTCCAGACCTTCACCGGCGATGTCACCGGAGGACAGCACCCGGCATTGGGCGACCACCAGATCAATGCCCCAGCCCAGCGCCACCATGCCTTCGACCGCTCGCGCGAGCGGCTCTACCGGCGGCGGATCGGCATCGTTGGAAGTGATTGGCCAGAGGTAGTGGACCGTGTCGCCGCCGCGCAGATGCGTTGGGCGGGCGGTCTTGAGCGTGCGATGCTCGGCGATGCTGGCCTCGTTGTTCCCTCGCGTCCAGCCCTTGGCGACTAGGTCCATCGCGTTGTTCGGCACATACAACGGGCAAGGCGTGCCGGTCCGACTGGGCGGGGCGAGTACGGCCGGCGGGGGTTGGGCTTCGAGCCATCGCAGGGCTGCGACGATGTCGCTGCCTGTGCCTAGTGACGGCCCGTTGCCCGCAACCAGTGCCTGGAACAGGCGCATCGGTGAGGGTGGCCACTCTGGCACGCCGCCGTCAGCCCGGCCATGAAACCGTGGATCAAGAAAGGTGACAGAAATGCATATCGCTTCTGGCATGATCGCCCTCGTTATTCTTTGTCTTTCTTTTTGATGTCTTCCTTCGCTTTCTTCTTGTCGAATGCGACGGTCTGCCCCGCGCTCACGCCGAACGCTTGGGCGCCGAGTTTAGCGAACAAGATCGCGTCCTCGTGCGAGAGCTTGAATGGCTTGCGTTCGCCGCTGCGATAGACCTCGCAGAACTCCGCCGGTTTGTCCGGGTTGATCACGAGGTTACAGCCCTGCCGGAGGTACGGGTCCGGCTCGGCGGTCAGGGCGACTAGTGACAGACCGAGGATGTACCGCCGCAGTTTCAGCGTCTGCTCGGTGTCGTCGCCGGCCGTGATGCGCTGCAAGGCGGCGAGACTCAGTGTCGCGTCTCGGCGGACACCGTCCTTGGCGATCACACCACCGTGAGAGGCGGACGCGGGTACATGAACAAAGCCACGCTCGGCGTACGCATCTTTGGTCTTCTTGTCCTTCGGCTCATCCAGCAAGCCTTTGTCGACATACTCGATTGCCGGGACAAACTGGGCACCTCGCGTCAGCGGCCGGACATTGAACGCCCGAATCGTTGAGGACACCAGACGCGGCACTTTGGACTGAGCGCCCTTCTCACCCCGTGAGTTCCACGCGCCGAAGACCAGCGATGTCGGCGCGAAGGCCGCCAGTTTGGAATAATCGCCATGCTCCACCGCACGGAACGCCTCGTTCACCTGGTCCGCCAACTCGGAACACCGCACCAGTGCATCGCCCGCGCGGTGGCCGGCGTCCAGCAGGTTGACCTTGTACTCGCCCGCCTCGACCACGATCTGTGGCACCAGCGCGGCGTAGGGCTCATCCTTGAAGAGGGGCTCGATCCGGTTGGCCTGCGATCCGACGCTGTCGATCAGGCAGACATTTTCATCCTGCCAGGGCTCGTCCCTGGTCGGTGGCGGGTCGATGTTGTACCCGCCGGGGAAACCGCCTTCCTTGCTGGCCGCGAAAGTCGGTGGAAACAGCACCCCATCCTCACCCTCGACCGGCATGAGGTGCTCTCGCAGCACTACCGCCGCCGGGCCCTGTCGGCCTTGCAGCCAGTTATCGAATTGATCCAGTTTGATGGTCATGTAAAAGCTCCTTGCGGGGTTGCGGGGAGAAAGGATTTGTGTTTTTCCTGATCAGTTCGGAACGCGTTCTCAAAGCGGAAACCAACATCGTCAGCAATCGGTACTACCCCTGACACCGCCGCGGCGGCAAGACAGGGAGAGAACGGTGTTCGCCAAGTGTGGTAATCAAAGACTCGTCGTTTGGTAGACGGGAACGGCCGGAAACGCTGGAGCCCGATCAGACAGAGAAACTCTACGGCGGGGTAAGCTGCGGACGTCATTTTTAAGCTGTCCGGGGAAAAGCCAATGTCAATGGGCTGAGCGTTCCAGCCCCTACGCGAGTCGAAGTAGTATGGCTCGACCTTTTTCTTCGGATTGTCCGGATCGTAGATCACCGAGGCGTAATCGAACGGACTGTCATGACCTGCCGCATCAGCAACTGCCGCCTTCATCGCGAGCGCAATCCTCACTCCGCGCATACTCCCCGCCCAGGCTTTCAGCGTCCGACCGCCGGAATACTCGTCCTTCCACCAGTCGAGTGTGAGATCAAAGGGAGAGCGCAACCGCATTGGCGAGGCCGTCTCGTCGTCTGGATTCAGCGGTTGCAACTCAGCCGACACGATGGCACGCCATAACTCGGGCAATGTGCCTTCTGCATGAATGCAGAACACCGCATCCTCAAACCACCCCTCCGCTCCCGGCCAGAAACGATCCGCCAACTCCAGCAGGCCGCAGCAGGCGAAGAACTGGCCGGGGTTGGTGACATCTACATTCACGGTGATGTTGGGTTGCGGACTGCTCATGGCTTGGCCTCCGGTTCGTCCGCATAGGCGGACGGCTCCGCGCTGGCCGCCCAGTCGGCGGCCCGAAGGATGGACTCCAGGTACGCCAAGCCCCACCGCCCGTAGCGACGCTGAAGCCGGGCGAAGCGCCGCAGCGTCTCGCACGCGATGGGCAATGTGACCGCCTCGCCGTGGTCGGGATCGCAGGCCTCGTTGGGTGTGAAGTGGGGGCGCGCCCGGCCGTGGTGGGCGGCGATGAGGTGCAGGACGAGATCGGGCATCTTAGGACTGAGAGCTTTGAACTCGGGGTCGCTCTTGGCATCGATGAGCGAACCGAACTCGTGGCGGTAGTCGCTGAGGCGCTGCGATCGCCAGCGAGGACCGTTGTCGGGTTTGCCTGATTTGGCGTGCCAATCGGTTGGATTCGGGTTGCCTATGCCGCGTTGCCACTGCTCGCGCATTTTGCCCAGATCGTGCAGTTTCGCGGCGAGGATGATCGCCTGCTTCAGGTCTTCGGACAGGTTCAACGCATCGACAATCTCCGTCGTTCGTTGAACGACATCGCGCGTGTGGTGGTCCAATGTGACGGGTTTCGTGGAAGCACGGGTGGCGTCTTCCACATCGCGCGGGCGGACATACCAGTGCCAGTATCGGCCCCGCATTGTTGAAGTCATTTCCGCGGCGTTGTCGGTCAGTTCCAACTCAGAATCTTCATCCGACGATTCCCGCTCCTCGGCATCAGGATCGGTATCGATTGTCCTGACCAGGGCCATGCCTTGCGGACCGTCCGGCTTGGGTTCATCGCTCCGGAATCGCATGCGCCGCTGTTCCTGTTCCTCGTCACGCCACTCGTCAGCAATATCGCTGGCTTGATCAGAAGCGCCGTCGAGCACGCCGCTGGCCAGTCCACCGGCTGATGGCGGCAGCAGAATAGTGCAACTGTTGATGCGATTCTTTCTCCGTTTATCCGTCAGTTTCGCCAGCGTCGTGACTTCAACGGCTTCGCGGTCGTCCACGACCCACACGGGTTTATCCGCATGTCGTTTCGCCAGTGTCTCGAGATGTTTGAACACCCGATCGGAACGATCGCGCAGCAGCTCGTGCGGCTTCAATGGATAGTCATCGAGCAGGTCCTGCGGTCGGTATCGCGTCAATAGATCGTCGGTGATCCTCTCGACTTCCTCACGCCACGCGACATATGTCTCCGGCGGTTCCCAATCGCGAAGGCCGCGCAGGTACGGCTCCACATGGGGACGGCCGGAGAGCTTCTCGCGGATGCTGGTCAACGCCCAAGCGTCGAAAAGGATGTCCGTGGCGGGCAGAATCGTCGGCTCGGGGCTGAACGCCGCCTCGCGATCCTCGTCGGACAGGCTTGCCATGAGTTCGTCCAGAGCTTTGGGACTCCCGTCGCCTTCCAGCCGTTTCAGGAGTTCCAGCGTGGCGCACCGGGCGCTCTCGACCGTCCCGATGTTCTTGTCTCCGGTTGCGAACGAACTCGGATACACGACATCAACCTGCGTATCGTGGCGCTCGCCGTAGCGGTTCACGCGACCGAGGCGCTGCGCCATGCTATCGAGCGTGGACAGGTCGCAGACCATGTGATCCGCGGAGAGATCGATGCCCACTTCACCGGCAGAGGTGCAGACGAGATACACGGTCCCGGGCATCGGCTCGACGCTCCAATGCTCGCCTTCAGGCGCGTTTGCTGGTGGAGGCCTGAGGAATCGCGCGAACACGCGGGATGCTCCCTCGCGGCGCGGGTCCGCCATGCGGTCGCGCTCCAGGCCGCGCATCGTGCCGGTGAGCCGTTCAATGCGGTCTTTGTCCACTTTCTTTTCGAGTTCCGAGCAGACCGTGCCCACATCTTCAAGCCGACGAACAAACACGAGCACCGCGCCGCCGGAATCCTCATGCTCCAGGGCAAGTCTGGCGATATCGGCTGCGACGGCCTTGTCGTCGCCAGCTTCGTGCAGCATAAGCGCTTTGGCGGCTTTGAGCCGTCGCCAGACATGATGAATGGGCTCGGTCGGTTGATCGGGCAGCATGTTGGGCGGATTGGCCTCTTCTTTTGTCAATCCGACGGACGCGTTCTCTTCTCCTCCCTTACCGCCGCGCGTGGTCGCTGTGAGTTGCATGACCCGCAGAGGGGAAAGATCCCCGCAGCGCTTCTGCTCGGCGTCGATCGATTCAAGGAGCTTTTGGAACGCCGGTTCGAGATGGGCCTCGTCGTGCACCAACAGCGTATCCTGACCCAGGAAGCCCGCGTGCAGCGGCTTCGCTTTGAATCCCACGCCGTAGCCGGAGAACAGCAGGCGAGAGCCGATCATGTCCACGGTGCCGCAGATGATCGCAGGGCGCGACGGGTCGGCTGACCACTCTCGATTGTCGGCGAACTGGCCACGAAGAGTGCTGATGGCGAGGTCGGCGATCCCAATCTTGCCAGCGTTGTCTCTGAGTCTTTCAGCCTCGCGCGTTGTCTGATCGACGACGGTGCGACGGTTCACGACATACACAAGGCGACGGGGCACACGGACCCCTCGCGCCAGGGCGATTAGCCACACAGCGAGCACCGCGGTTTTGCCGAGCCCAGTAGGAATACTACATGAGGGCGGCACTTTGCCATGACACAGATACTCATCGAAGAGTTTGGTCTGCCACGGAAAGGGCGTGTGCTCGGTGAGCACCTCGAAACTTTCGGCAAAATCTAACTCAGTTGTCGATACAGTTGTCACTGCTCGTCCCTCTTGTCCAGCAGCCGCATATCCTCGGGCTGACCCTCGCCGGGGAAGTAGTCGTCGAAGTCCACCTCGATGAGCGGCAGCCGCAGCCGGCCCTCATCGACCGCCTGCTGAAGGGCCTCCTCCATCCGGTTCGCCTGGCTCTGCACGCTGTCGAGCAGCACGCACTCCACCGGCTCGTCCCGACCCGGCACGCGTCGCTTCTCCGTCGCGTACACCGCACCCGCATAGGTCGGCGGAAACACCTTGGCGCCCTCACCGCCTGCGGGTTGAAGCCGGGCACGGCTGCGAAACGCTGCGGCAGAAGGATCCTCGATGGCACTGCGGAGCGAGTTGAGGTCAAGCGACATGTGCATTCTCCTAAAAGCGATGTGTGGTCCCAGTATCATTCTACCGGATTCCGGTCATGCGTACGGAATCAAGATCAGTCGATTCATGGCCTTCCTCCCCACCGCTTCTCAAGACTAATGCCCAGTTGGTCTCGAATGCGGTCAAGACGCGAGCGAACCGCGCTCGGCGACTGACCCCTTTCTCGGGCAATCGCTGATTGGGGTTGATCTTTCCAATATACTTCCTCGATGAGCATCTGATCTTTGGGGGGGAGCCGCCTTATCTCTTCGTACAGAGTACGGGAATCATCTCGGCGCTCTACTTCTTCGAGGGCCGAGTCATGTTTCAGTAGGCCTGTGGTTGATAATGTGCCCAAGGCCTTCGGCTCGGTCCATTCTGGGCTCGAAGCGCCGCCGGTATACCGCCGCTTTGGTGGCTTCAAGTCAAGAAGTCTGCGTTTGGCAATGACTCGCTGTTCGGCATCTGCCTGATCTCGTTTCGTGCGGACTTGGCGAGCCAAGCGCGATACATAGTGGTCAGGCTGGCGAATCCCGATATTGTCAAGAATGCAGAACCATGCCTCGCCAACGGAACTGGCGTCGGGTCTGGGGAGGTGACGGACAGGCTTCAGCGTCAGGATACGGATGGAGATTTCCTGGGCGGTGTCTGGCCCTACGGCATCTGCGATTTTGGATAGCGTCATGTTCATAGACGAGGTGCGTATTGATGTGCTCATACCTGTGAAGAGAGAAAAAGCCGCTGTCGCGCTCTTCATCCCTGCAAAATTTTTGACCTGAAATTCTCAGAAACCATTGATTTTCACTCACGCCGAGTATACCATGTTATTCGACAACTCGGTCAACATCGGGTTTGGTGATGAAGACTGACTGCTTCCGCGGTTGACTGACGCGGCCCCATTGAAGCCTGAGGATTTCAGGTCAGTACGGATTTACCATCCACATTTCCGCGGTCTTTTGCCGCGGCCCCATTGGCGCAATCTCTTCTCATCAAAGAGGCTGCGTCATTTCATGCCCGTCGATACTTGACCGCTTGCCGCTGATAAGCAGGCTCTACGAGGCGGCTGTGGAGTTCGATTGGGCGCGGCGGCTGATGCCGGGACATCCAGCGCGGATCAACCTGGGCCCGGCGCTCGAGCGCGGCGGCAAGACCGACGAGGCGCTCGACGCCTACGCCTCGGCCATCGAGGTGTACCCGAACCACCTGCCCGCAATGGAGGTGCTGGCGCGGCTGCAGATTCGGAGCGGGCAGGACGACGAGGGCACCAGGACCATGCTGAGCGAGATCGCCTATCGCGGTGATGAGCGATGGAAAAGCTGGGCCAGAACGCAGCTCACAAAGTGATCCTGACGCTTCCATCCTTCGGATTTAGCGCTCAAGCGGCTCAGTTGTTCATTATCCACTGATCGATGGCGGTCTGGTTGGCGGCCTGCTGGCTACTCACCCGCGCCAGCGCTGTCTGGACGGCGTACTGCCCCTCGGCGGCCTGGATGGCGGTGTCGGCCGCGGAGGGCAGGTCGGACTCGGCGGCGTCGGCCATCTCCTCCATCCGCAGCGCCCAGGCGAGTTCCTGAGCTTCCTGATCGGTGTCCACCGCGAGGCGGTACGCGCTTGGGAGCCGCAGAGCATAGCCCTCGGTGTCCAGGACGGGGGAAATCATCGTTTCATCCGCCAGACCGTCGAGCAGCGTGTCGATCAGCGCCGCGCGGGTCTGGGTGATCGAGCTGCTCAGCGTGGACAACTGCGACTGCGCCTGAAACAGGACTTGCTGGGCCGCCTCGTCTTCGGCCATGTCCCGCAGGGTGGCGTTGGCTTCGAAGACAACCCGTTGCTGCGCGAGCATGCTCGCCTGATATGACTGCAACAACTCGTAGGATTCATATTCCTCCACCAGTCGATCAAGCACGGTGGCGGGCTCCTCGCCGGTGACATCGAGGCAGGCCAATGACTCAGAAGTGAGCCCTAATGCGGACAGGGCGTCGGCGACCTCCCGGCCATCGGACGGGGCGGCGGGAAACCTGAGGCACAGAGCCACGAATGCGAGCGGAAGCGTCAGCGACATGATGGTATCTTCCTATAGAGGGACATGGTGGTCTCTTGATGGATCGAGCTGAAAATACTCGGTGAGATTTTTATCACCTCGACTTGCACGCGCGTGCAGCGGCAGGGTACCTTGTGGCTCATCGCTCCGCAAGTGGGTTGTGATTAGTTCATGACGCGCGTGGAGTGCATCGAAAACTTGTATATGTTCCTTGTCTGTTTCTGACCGCATGATCCGGCTCCAGAGCCCCGACCGGGATGAGCAACATGATCTTCGATCCCTCATCGACCGATCCGCGCCGCATTCCCACAATTATCCGCACCATCTCGGGCACCGCGGGCAGCGTGTGGGCCGTGGTGAGATCCGCACAGACGATGCGGGTTGCATCACTGACGGCCATGCTCACGGCCGCGGCGTTCGTGACGCCGAGCTACGGAGCGGCCCAGTCCTCCGGTGGAGGGAGTGGCGGGGGATCGGAGGAGGGCGAGAGCGGGGGCGGCTGCGGTGATTGTCAGGAAGAGCCGAATGACACTGGGGAGACCGATACCTGCCACGAGGACGACTGCAACGATTGCCAGAGCGGCCAGGCCGGTCAGGGGCCAACTGAGGGACCTGGACCACTGGAACCGCCCGCTCCTGTCGTGTGGGAGACCGGCGAGAAATGGGAGTCGGAGGTCGATCTTGTTGTGCGACTCAAGGGCAAGGACTTCTCTCTGTTTCGCAAGTATTCCAGCGACAACCAGTTGTTCGATGACACATACAACTCACCGGCGAGGCAGTCCACGATCCCGGGATGGTGGGGCATGCCGCTCGACGATATCAAGCACACCCTGGGTGGGGGATGGGCGCTTGGAAACCTGCGAGCGGCGAATGCCCGCGAAAGAATCGAGTGCCAGGAGACCGAGGGGTGTGATTGTCACGATATTTACAATGACGAGGGTCAGGTCGTCGGTCAGGAATGCGATTCAACCAACAATATTCCAAAGTATAAAGGCATGGATGTGCAAATCCTGCGAGCCGGCCGAAAGCCGCGAGAATACTTTGTTTCGGCGGCCGCCCAGTTTAACCCATCCAGTACGAATGGCCCGGGCAATCAGCGGATTACTCTTGATTCATCAGGGTATTCTTCCCAGCCCGCGGCTTGCGCCTGCGGTGTCGCGATTCCCTACCAGGTAGGCGCTGGGCGCGTGACCGGCACTCTCCATTTCGAGGAGCCCGGCAAGTGGGTTCAGGATTACGCCTTGCTCAACGGCTTCGGCTATATCTCCCATGACGAGGATGTCTACGGCAACACTCGTATCTACGAGGACTTCAGCGGCGATGGGGACGACATCCCCGATCGTATCTGGCTCAATGGCTCGAACAGCACCTGGAACGACGCGGATATGGCCGAAGCGTGGGTGGACTTGATCTGGGACGATACCCTGACGCAGAAGCGGGTGCTCAAACGCGCCGAGGTCTATCGCCCGACCTCGAGCGGCGAGGTGATGACCCAGGCGGTCGACTATCACCATCTGGTGGATGATGGGGCCAGTGGCCTGGATGTCGTGTACTGGGATCCCGACCCCGACAACAATCCCGGCACCAACGACGCCGGGCTCGCGCCTTCGAACACGAACCCTTCGCCCGACTTGGGGACGGAGGGCGATCTGGTGCAGGTGGTCACCTACACCGAGACCGACCCGGATGACGGCATCGATGAATGGCAAATCCAGGTCAAGCAGTACCGCTATCACGACGGATCGACCTATGCCCTGACCTCGGAGGACGAGGGCTACGACATCCGGCTGGATATCACGGGCGAGGATCATGAGCTCAAGATGGTCTTCGATCCGCAGCAGATCGAGTACCTGGGTCAGCACGCCAGCACCGCGGGCACGCCCGACGATGAAACCCTGCTCGGCTTGGCCAGCGCCATGCTCTCGAACGATGATGACGACGACGCGTACACGGGCACCGCGATGTACACGGCGGCGACCAAGATCGTGTCCTATGACACAAGCGTAATGGGGCTGCACCCTGTCAACAGACAGTTTCTGCAGGCCGAGGGCTGCGGGTGCGGGAGCGGCGGGGCGGTCAGCGCCGTCATGCGTGACTACAAGCAGTTTGACGGCTGGACGCACACCTTCGGCTCGACCCCTGTGGACGGCCAGACGATGCGGATCGATGAGTACGCGGTGACGGATTTCGCGGTGGACCCGTCCCTGTCGTCGAGCAATCTCTACCGCTCGTACTTTCACGACCTGCTCATGCTGGGCGCCGGCGAGGACAAGCCGTACCCCTGGATGTCGGCGATTGTGCCGGGCGACGCGTCCTACGCCAGCGGCGCTACCGGGGATGCATGGGTGGATCGCAAGCTCTACAACCTGAGCACACGAACCGTGGTTGGCATGGCCACCCCCTCGGCGCACGCGACCTACACGCCCGCGACATCGAGCTCGGGGCCGGATTTCACCGAGGTGAGCAGCGGGGAAGGGCTCGTCTACAAGTATTCCTACAACAGCAATGAGAATGTCGGCGATACCGATGTCGGTGGCGTCGGCGCAGGGAACACGGTGCCTTATTCTACAACCGACTATCGCACGGATCAGAGTTACCGTGAGCACCTTCCCGACACCGTGACCTACTACCGTGACGCTTCGAGCACCACCGACAATCAGAAGGAGGTCACCACCTACGAGTACGGCTTTGATGGCGCGACCGCCAAGGTCCTGTGGCGGAAGACGACCACCGAGCGTGAGCTGGCCGCGGAGAATGGACCTACCCCCGGGATGGATCCCGGGGTGGTGGAGGAGTGGGCGTTCTATGACGACCAGGGGATGCTGATCTGGACCATCGACCCCGGTTCGACACTGACTCGCTACGAGTACGATGATCTGAGCGGCGGCCTGACCAAGATCGTCGAGAACGCGGATTACTCGAACTACTCGACTGAGATTGACGCCCTCAACAGCGCGGTCCACGCCGATGCCAGCTTCGGTGAAACACCATTCCCCACTTCGTCCCCATCGGACGGCGAACTCATCACCCAGTATGATCGCGATCTGCTCGGTCGCATCACCAAGGTGACGCGTCCCGGCGGCGTGGAGCAGTGGACGGTGCGCGAGATGGTCGAGGACCCGGATCGCGGCGGGATCCTGTACTACGGCGAGACCGTGCTGCCGCATCTGGTGACGGGCTCGGGAACCAAGGAGTTCGACGGGCCCGCGGTCAGGCGGGTCTTCGACGCGGACCGGAACATCATGCGAAAGTCAACCTTCGAGCTGAGTCCCAGCGCCAGTTATGACCCCGATGCGGGCGCCTACACCATCACCTCCACTGAGCTCTCGCGGTCGGTCAACGAGTATTCACTGGCCGGCGCCAGGAGCAAGGCGATCGCGTACCTGCACATCGGGGAGACCTTTGAAGAAGAGCACGAGACCGATTTCGAGTACGATGCGTACGGACGGTTGACGAGCGTGACGGATGCGGAGGGGACCGTGACCGCGTATGCGCACGATGTGCTGGATCGGGCCATCAGCGCCGCGGTCGGCACAACCAGTTCCACACCGGCGACCGTGGCGGAGTTCTACTATGACGGCAACCCAAGCGCCTCGACGCCTGACCGGGGTATCGGCAACGGGAACCTGACGGCCATCATCCTTGATGACGGTGAGGGCGTGAGCGATCGCATCACGAGAATGTATTACGACAACCGGGATCGGCAGATCGGGACGGTGGCTCCTGATACAGGGATGAGCATCACCCAGTACGACAATCTTGACCGCGTAGTGGCTGAAGCGGTTTACGACTGGCCGACTTCACCACCGAATCAGGCCGATGTCGAATCGCTCTCGGACTCGACGCCTTATACTGATACGACCTACGGGGATCGCCAATGGTACACGACCACAGATTTCAGCCAGCGGGGGCTTGTGTGGCGGCAGCGAACGGCCATCGATCCGAGCGTGAGTTCGCCGACCTATCTGGACTGGTTCTCATGGTATGACGCGGATCGCAACGAGCTCGCCACCTGGGGGCCGAATGAGCCCATGACGGTGTACGAGTACGACGACCATGACCGGGTCTCCACGGTGTATGTTTCCGACCGGGCCGACGAGGCCGCCAACGGGCTCGACTACGATGCCGCGACCGCCGTCACCGGGGATCATGTGCTTGAGCAGGCCCAGTACACATATGACGACAGCAACGGCGGCGTGCTCGACCTCATCGAGACGCGCATGCGTGTCGATGACGCCACCGCCACGGGGGCGCTGGCCGATGCCGACGCCATCACGAGCTACATGGGCATCGTCTATGACAGTGCGCTGCGCCGCGTGGGGACGGTGAACTTCGGCACCAACAAGAGCACCTTCTCGGACGGGGCACCGACCGCGCCCACGCTGAGCGGCTACGACACCCTGGCCGAGCTGCGCGCCGCCACCGATGTGCTCTTCAGCTGGCAGACCTACAACACCCGCGGCCTGGTCGAGGACACGATCTCGATCCAGAGCGGGACCACCGCGGCTGACGAGATTCACACACGGTATCTCTATGATGATCTGTACCGCACGATCGCGACGATCGAGAACTACGACGACGCGGCGCTGGCATGGAGCACCACCGAGGGGCGCTACGCGGCCTCGGGGCTCGACTACGGCGATCAGTCGGAGGACCGCGTGACCAGCTTTGTGTACAACAAGGTGGGTAAGGTGACCAAGCGCGTCGCGCACATTCCTGCGGATCCGACCGGCGAGGATGTGCAGGTGACCGAGTATGTCTACGGCACGGCGAGTGGAGGAATCCCCAGCAATGTGATGGGTTCGCTGGTGGTCAGCAATAACCTGCTCACGCGGGTCAAGTATCCTGACGAATCCACCGGAGAGGCGGGAGCGGCCGCCAAGTACTATGTCGATTACGCCTACAACCGGCTCGGAGAGCTGCGCGGGGTGACTGATCAGAATCAGACCGTCCGCAAGTTCGAGCGTGATGGACAGGGGCGGGTGCTCGCGGACATCGTCGAGGACCCGGGCGAGTATCTCGTCAACGGCGTCACGCGTGATGTCGACGACGAGATTCTTCGGCTCACCTACGAGTACGACACGCTGGGCCGCATATCGGGGGCGCTGTCGCACACCACCACGAGCGGGAGCAGCGACATCCGCGACGAGGTGAACATCGAGTACACGCCCCTGTGGCAGGTCGAACGGGTCATCCAGCAGCACGACGGCGTGGTTGGCGGCGGCTCGCCCGCCGTGGAGTATGTGTACGGTAACGCCGCCGCCAGCGGGGCCCAGGGCAACTACTCGCGCCTGACGAACATCAACTACCCGACCGATGTCGCCAACAGCCGCGAGACGGTCAGGTACACCTACGCCAGCGGCGACACCGACGACCGGATCAGCCGCGTGAGCAGGCTGGAAGTGCTCGGTCTCAACGGAACGATGGATTCAGGCAGCGCCGCGTACGCGGACCTGATCAGCTACGACCGCATCGGGCTGGGGCTGACCGCCAGGGCCACCATTGGTGTCGGGGCCGTCGGCTGGGATGTGGTGCTCGACCGCACCAAGAACCACGACGGGAGCAGCACCTCGGGCGCCTACCCCGCGTTCGACAGGTTTGGCCGGGTGGTCTCGCACATGTGGGTGCGCGACGACTTCGCGCATGATTCCGGCACGGGCCTGTCCAACTATCCCGCTTACATGGAGGTGACGCATACTTACGACCGCTCCTCAAACCGCCTTTCCTACAACGACAACCGCCAGGGCGCCAGATTACCCGACCGCAACCGTGCATTCATGTACGATCGTCTCAACCGCCTGACCGAGGAGATCATCCTCGACCCGAGCAATGTGTCCCCGAAC
>CAYLXF010000011.1:0-60266 GCA_964387925.1 uncultured Phycisphaeraceae bacterium | reverse complement strand
CCTCGGAGGTGACGCGCGTGGCGCGCGAGGTGGGCACGGAGGGCAAGCTCGGCGGGCAGGCGGATGTGAAGGGCGTGGCGGGCACCTGGAAGGACCTGACCGACAATGTGAACCTGATGGCCGGCAACATCACCGCCCAGGTGCGCAACATCGCCGAGGTCTCCACGGCCATCGCCAACGGCGACCTGTCGCGCAAGATCACCGTCACGGTCCAGGGAGAGATCCTGGAGCTCAAGAACACCATCAACACGATGGTGGACCAGCTCAATGCCTTCGCGTCCGAGGTGACGCGCGTGGCCCGTGATGTGGGCACGGAGGGCAAGCTGGGCGGGCAGGCCGATGTCAAGGGCGCCAGCGGCACATGGCGCGACCTGACCGACAATGTCAACTCCATGGCCTCAAACCTGACCAGCCAGGTGCGCAACATCGCCGAGGTGACCACCGCCGTGGCCAAGGGCGACCTGTCTAAAAAGATCACGGTGGATGTGCGCGGCGAGATGATGGAGCTCAAGGACACCATCAACACCATGGTGGACCAGCTCCGCTCCTTCGCCTCCGAGGTGACGCGCGTGGCCCGCGAGGTGGGCACCGAGGGGCGTCTGGGCGGGCAGGCCAATGTCTTCGGCGTGGCCGGCACATGGAAGGACCTGACCGACAATGTGAACCTCATGGCCAGCAACCTGACCAGCCAGGTGCGCAACATCGCCGCCGTCACCACCGCCGTAGCCAACGGCAACCTGACCAAGAAGATCACCGTGGATGTCAAGGGCGAGATTCTTGAGCTCAAGGACACCATCAACACGATGGTGGACCAGCTCAACGCCTTCGCCAACGAGGTCAGCCGCGTGGCCCGCGAGGTGGGCACCGAGGGCAAGCTCGGCGGCCAGGCCCAGGTCAAGGGCGTGGCCGGCACCTGGAAGGACCTGACCGACAATGTGAACCTGATGGCTTCGAACCTGACGGCCCAGGTGCGCGGCATCGCCCGCGTCGTCACCGGCGTGGCCAATGGCGATCTGCGCCAGAAGCTCCAGCTCCAGGCCAAGGGCGAGATCGCCGCACTGGCCGACACCATCAACGGCATGATCGACACGCTGGCCACCTTCGCCGACCAGGTCACCAGCGTCGCGCGCGAGGTGGGCGTGGAGGGCAAGCTGGGCGGCCAGGCGAGCGTCCCGGGGGCCGCCGGTTTCTGGAAGGCGCTGACCGACAATGTCAACCAGCTGGCCGAGAACCTGACGACGCAGGTCCGCGCCATCGCCGAGGTCGCCACCGCCGTGACCAAGGGCGACCTTACCCGTTCAATCCGTGTCGAAGCGCGCGGCGAGGTGGCCGCGCTCAAGGACAATATCAACGAGATGATCAACAACCTGCGTGAAACCACGCAGAAGAGCTCGGACCAGGACTGGCTCAAGACGAACCTGGCCCGCTTCACCCGCATGCTCCAGGGCCAACGCGACCTGCTGCCGGTCTCGCGCCTGATCCTCAGCGAACTGGCCCCGCTCATGGGGGTGCAGCAGGCCGCCTTCTACATGGTCGACGCTTCCCACGAGGACCCACGCCTGCGCATGCTCGCGGGCTACGCCTGCGGCGAGGACCAGCCGGACCGCGACATCGCCCTGGGCGAGGGGCTCGTGGGCCAGTGCGCCAAGGAGGGCAAGGGCATCCTGCTCAATCATGTGCCGCCGGAATACCTCCATGTCCGCTCGGGGCTGGGCGAGGCCTCCCCGCTCAACATCATCATTCTTCCGGTGCTCTTCGAGGGGCAGGTCAAGGCCGTGATCGAGCTGGCGACGCTCAGCCAGTTCCACGCGATGCACGAGATGTTCCTCAATCAGCTGACCGAGTCCATCGGGATCGTGATCAACACGATCGAAGCCAACATGCGCACCGAGGAGCTGCTCAAGCAGTCCCAGTCGCTCGCCGGCGAGCTCCAGAGCCGCCAGGAAGAGCTGCAGCAGACCAACGCCCAGCTCGAGGAGAAGGCCCGCCTGCTCGCGGACCAGAACTCGGAGGTGGAGCAGAAGAACCGCGAGGTCGAGCAGGCGAAGGTCGCGCTGGAGGAGAAGGCCACGCAGCTGGCGCTCACTTCCAAGTACAAGTCCGAGTTCCTGGCCAACATGTCGCACGAGCTCAGGACGCCGCTCAACTCGCTGCTCATCCTGGCCCATCAGCTGTCGGAAAACCCAAAGGGCAACCTGAGCGACACGCAGGTGAAGTTCGCCCGCACGATCCACGCCTCGGGCACCGACCTGATGGGGCTGATCAACGACATCCTCGATCTTTCCAAGATCGAATCCGGCACGGTGACCATCGAGATCGACGAGGTGGTCTTCACCGACCTGCGGGAGTTCGTGGACCGGACATTCCGGCATGTCGCCGAGGACAAGGGCCTGCTCTTCGAGATCGACATCGCCGACGATCTGCCGCTCCTGATGGCCACCGATTCCAAGCGCCTGCGCCAGGTCATCAAAAACCTGCTTTCCAACGCGTTCAAGTTCACCGACCAGGGCAAGGTGGCGCTGAGCGTCTGCCGAGTCGAATCGGGCTGGAGCGAGGACCACCTCACGCTCGATTCCGCCGAATCCGTGATCGCCGTCTCGGTTCAGGACACGGGCATCGGCATCCCCGCCGACAAGCAGCGCCTCATCTTCGAGGCGTTCCAGCAGGCGGACGGCTCCACCGCCCGCAAGTACGGCGGCACGGGCCTGGGGCTTTCGATCAGCCGCGAGATCGCCAGGCTGCTCGGCGGCGAGCTCACCCTGCGGAGCCAGTCGGGCGAGGGCTCGACCTTCACCCTGTACATCCCGTCCGAGCACCCATCACTGACGGCGCGCGTGAAGGGGCTGCCCTCGCGCATCCTTCCCGAGAACGAGCGCGCCGCGGGCGTCGCCCCGCCGCTGGCACGCCTGGCTTTCGAGCTCGAGGACGACATCGGCACGATCGAGGCCGACGATGCGGTGGTGCTCCTTGTCGAGAACGACTCGGGCTTCGCACGCATCCTGCGGGATATCGCGCGAGAGGCGGGGCTTAAAGCGGTGATCGCCTCGCGCGGCGACGCGGCCTTGGCGCTGGCGCGCCGCTTCGCTCCGGCCGCGATCACCCTCGACCTCCGCCTGCCCGATATGAGCGGCGACCAGGTGATCATGGCCATGAAGCGCAGCGCCGAGACCAACGCGATCCCCATCCATGTCATCTCGGGCGTGACGGAAGGACACGAGCAGATCCTCAACCTGGGGGCCGCGTCCTACTGGCTCAAGCCGATCGACGCCCCCGCGCTGCGTCAGCTCATGGGCCAGATCCGCTCGGGCAGGACCAGACGCCGCGTCGCCATCCTCAACGGGGCGGACTCGGGCACGCCCGACCTGGCCGACATGTTCCGCCTCAAAAATGTCGCCGTCGCGGAGTTTGATTCGGAGGAGTCGATCCTGAAGCACATCCGCTCCCAGGGCGCCCATTGCGTCATTCTCCCCCTCGAGCTCCCCAGCATCTCGCCCGAGGAGTTCCTGGATTCGCTCCCGGTCGACCCGGGTGAATCGCATCAGTGCGTGGTGTTTTTCTGCCAGGAGCCGCCCTCGGCCTCACAGCGGGCCAGCCTGAAGCGAGCGATCCATCGCCCGTGGCGTCTGCGCTTCGCCAAGGGCGCCGATCGTCTCCACGAGGAGGTCTCGACGGTCATCAACCCGCCGATCCTCGTTTCGCCCTCTGTCCGCAAGCTCCAGCGCCGGGCCACCCCCGAGGACCTGGCTCGCCTGGCGGGCAAGCGGGTTCTGGTGGTCGACGACGACCTGCGCAACATCTTCGCCCTGACGAGCCTCCTCGAACGCTACGAGATCAATGTGCTGCACGCCGACAACGGCGGCGCGGCCATCTCCATGATTCAGGAGTTCACGGATATCGACATCGTGCTCATGGACATCATGATGCCCGGGATGGACGGCTTCCAGGCGACGCGAGAGATCCGTTCGCTCGAGCGCTTCGCCCACCTCCCCATCATCGCACTCACGGCCCGCGCGATGAAGGGCGATCGAGAGAAGTGCATCGAGGCGGGCGCGTCCGACTATGTCCCCAAGCCGGTCGCCCCCGACGAGCTGCTCACGGTGCTCTGCAACTGGGCCAGCGGGGCCGAGGCCGTCGCCGCGGAGGCGAGCGATGACTGACAGGCCGGATCCGCCAGCCCCGGGCGGTCTCCACCGGGCCACGAAACCCGTGGACATCCTCATCGTGGATGACACGCCGTCCAAGCTGCTGGCTCTGGAATCGGCCCTCTCGCCGCTCGGGGAAAACCTCGTCCCGGTCAGGTCCGGACGCGAAGCCCTGCGTCACCTCCTCGATCGGGAGTTCGCCACGGTGATCCTCGATGTCAACATGCCCGATCTCGACGGCTTCGAGACCGCCCGCATGATCCGCTCGCGACAGCGTTCCGCCGGCACGCCCATCATCTTCACCTCCGCCGTCAACATCGGCGAGGCGGACACCTCCCAGGGATACGCCCTGGGCGCGGTGGACTACATCTGCTCCCCGATCGCTCCCGAAGTGCTCCGGGCCAAGGTGAGCGTGTTCGTCGAACTCCACCGCAAGTCCGAGGAAGCCAAGCTCCAGGCCAAGCGACTCAAAGAACGCTCCAGAGAGCTCGAGCAGAGCCAGCAGGACCTGCGAATGTCCGAACGGATGGCCTCGCTCGGGACCCTCTGCGCCGGCCTGGGACACGACATGGGCAACCTCCTGCTCCCCATCAGCGTCTGGGTCGAGAGCGTCCGGCCCGGCGACCTGCCCGAGGACCTCTGCGACGGCCTGGACAACCTGAGAACCTGCATCCAGTACCTACGAAAGCTGGCCAGCGGTCTCCGCCTTCTTTCTCTCGACTCATCGAGAAAGAGCGGTGATGAAAAAACCGACCTCCTTGTCTGGAGCGGCGAGATCGGACCGGTCCTGCGCAACGCCCTCCCCCGGGGAGTCGCCCTGGAGATTGCGATCGAAAACTGCCCCCGCCCCGTTCGCATCGCCCCCCACCGCCTGGCCCAGGTCGCGCTGAACCTCGTCCAGAACGCGGGCGAGGTCCTGAGAGAGACGCCCGACGCCAGGGTCCTCCTCTGGGCGAAACCCGATCGTGATGGGGTGCGCGTCGGTGTGAGCGACAACGGGCC
Organism: uncultured Phycisphaeraceae bacterium; assembly: GCA_964387925.1. Lineage (GTDB taxonomy): Bacteria > Planctomycetota > Phycisphaerae > Phycisphaerales > UBA1924 > UBA1924. Next base: position 55,122 of record CAYLXF010000011.1, on the reverse strand, counting down.
CGGGATGTCCAAACAAGTCATGGAAAGGTGCCTGGATCCCTTCTTCACCACCAAGACGCGCGGCATATCAACGGGTCTGGGGCTCTCGCTGGTGCACAGCATCATCCAGGCGGCCAACTCAAAGCTGGAGCTCGATTCCGTCCCCGGCCGAGGCACGACTTTCGCCTTCCGGCTCGAGCTCGTCGAATCCCGCACCGCGACCATGATGCCCGCCGTCATCACCATCGCCGATTTGAGAAAGCGTGCGATCGTCACCGCGATTGTCCAGGCCGCCGGGTGCCAGATCATGGAATCGCCCGATCGGCTCGACGGGAAGGCGGGCGTGTGGATCACCGATTCGACCTCGGACCTGGCCAGCGAAGCCGAGATGTTTCTTGCCAGCGACGAGCACCGCCGCGTCTTCCTCATTGCTGATGAGCATGTCGAGTGCGCCGGCGTGCACACCTGTCCGCTCACGGGCGCCACCGGTCTCGCGGCCTCGCTGCGAAAGTTTCTTGCGCAAGCGGAAACCACCGTCGAGCCGGTCATCGTCGTCTGACCGGATCCCTCCTCCGTGATCTTGGCGGCTTCTCAATCTCCCGTCAGCAGGCGCATGTACTCGCTGTAACTGTACACCCGGTCGCGCTGCTTGCCCGAGGTCTCGCTCAGGATCCCCATCGACCCGAGCAGCTCGATCGCCTTGCGCGCGGTGGGGGGGGTCACGCCGAGCGACTCGCTCACGCTGCCCACCGTGACGATCGGCTGACGCGGCAGGGCGTCCATCACGCGGACGGCCGCCACGGTTGCCGAGTCGTGCCCAATCAGGCGGCTCCGGTCCCGCCCGATCAGGGCGTGCAGCGCCTGGGCGGTGCGGACCCCGTCCTCGGCCGCCTCGCGCACGCAGCTCAAAAAATACGCAGCCCAACCCTCCCAGTCGCCGTGGACGCGCACCGCCATCAGCCGCTCGTAGTAGGCGAGCTGGTTCTGCTTGAAGGGCAGGCTGATGTACAGCAGGGGGTGTTCGAGCACGCCCCAGTGTTCGAGCAGCAGCGCGATCAGCAGCCGACCGATGCGCCCGTTGCCGTCGAGAAACGGATGGATGCTCTCGAACTGCACATGCGCCACACCCGCGCGGACCAGCGCCGGCAGCGGGTCGGGCGAATGAATCCATGCCCCGAGCGCGTCGAGCAGCTCCGCCACCTCCCCCGGCGGGGGCGGGATGTAGATCGCGTTGGCGGGGTTGGTCCCGCCGATCCAGTTCTGGGTCTCACGGATCATCCCCGGGCGGGCGCCCTCTCCCCGCGCCCCGGCCATCAGGATGCGGTGCGTCATCCGCAGCAGCTCCACCCCCAGCCCCATCCCCTCCGCCTGTCGCAGCTGGTCGCGGGCGAAGCTCAGGGCATGGACATAGTTACAGATCTCCTCGACCTCCTCGGGATGCTCGCTCTGATCCGTCGCCTCGAACTCGACCACATCACGCAGCGTGGCCTGCGTGCCCTCGATCTGCGAGGTCGTGACCGCCTCCTTGCGCACGAACCCATACAAAAACCAATCGGTACTCGGGACCATGGAGCCGGCAATTCGGAGCCGGCCGATCGCGGATTCCGCCTCGGCATGGAGCGCGGCGAGTTCCGGACTCAGTTCCAGAGCCGGATCAGTTGGCGGGAGCGCGTGAGGCACAAACGCCAGGACCTCCCGCCCATGCGTCACAATACCCCGATACTCGCCGGTCCGCCGCGGCATGATTCAGCAAGCCCCTTTCTTAGTGCCTCAGCCTAAGAAACGATCGTATTACAGTCAAGCCCGCTCGGAAAGGTTCGATGTTTCCAAGAAGACTGTTCGCGATTTCGACGGTATAAAAGTTCGGCAGATGTTCGCTAAACACGCTGCGATTCCATGAGAGTTGGTGAACCCAGGATGGCAAGATGAAGACTGAACGCAGAGGGCTGAGGACGCGGAGAAGAAGATAAAGTGGCATGCCTTGGGTTGCCCTTCCCCGGCAACCCGTGTCTTCAATACTCCAGCCGTCTCAAGGCACGGCGATTCGCTTTGGCGATGTGGGAGGGCAGGGCATGAAGAAACGGGAGCTTGCGAATCTGGGGCTGCGTGGCGAGGCGATCTCGGCGGCGGTGGCGGTGTGCGCCGCCCATCGCCCGCTCCGGGATGAGGCGCGGGCGGCGGTGGCGGCGGTTCTCGCTGATCCCGCGGCGATGAGGGACGATCCCGTCTGGGGCGGGGTGGCGCGGGCGGTGATCGGGTCGCCGCCGGCGTTGCTTCGGGATGAGCCGGCGCCGCTGAAGATCTGGGGACGAATCGGAGAGGACATCGATCAGCAGTCGGTGGACCAGGCGCGGCGGGCGTGCGAGCTGCCGATCTCGGCAGCCGGGGCGTTGATGCCCGATGCGCACCTGGGGTACGGGCTGCCGATCGGGGGCGTGCTGGCGACGCGGGGGGCGGTGATCCCGTACGCGGTGGGGGTGGATATCGCCTGCCGCATGAAGGTGACGGTGATGGACCTGCCGGTGTCGGAGCTGGACAGCGACGCCGGTCGGACGCGGCTGACGAAGGCGATCGAGGCGGAGACGCGGTTCGGGATGGGGGCGGCGTTCGTCAAGAAGCGCGAGCACGATGTGATGGACGGCGACTGGCGGGTGTCGGCGGTGACGCAGCGGCTCAAGGACAAAGCGCATGCGCAGCTGGGATCGTCGGGCTCGGGGAACCACTTCGTGGAGTTCGGGGTGCTGACGGTCAAGGAGGGCGACGGGCCGAACCCGCTGGGGATCGGGGCGGGGAAGTACCTGGCGCTGATGTCGCACTCGGGCTCGCGGGGCGTTGGGTCGGCGGTGTGCAACCATTATTCGAAGCTGGCGATGGAGAAGCACCCGGACCTGGACAAGCAGCACCGGCACCTGGCGTGGCTGGACCTGGACTCGCAGGAGGGGTGCGAGTACTGGGAGGCCATGAACCTGATGGGGCGCTACGCCAGCGCCAACCACGCGTGCATCCATCATCACATCGCGGAGCATCTCGGGGCTCAGGAGATCGCGGGGGTGGAGAACCACCACAACTTCGCGTGGGAGGAGAAGCATGTGATCGACGGCGTGGAGGAGACGCTGATTGTTCATCGCAAGGGGGCGACGCCGGCGGGGAAGGGTGTGCTGGGCGTGATCCCGGGGTCGATGGCGGACCCGGCGTACATCGTCGTGGGCAAGGACGGTGCGGGTTCGCTGTCGTCGGCCTCGCACGGGGCGGGGCGGATGATGTCGCGGACGGCCGCGAAGAACAGTTTCCGCTGGCCGGCGGTGCGGGAGCTGCTGCGGGAGCGCGGCGTGACGGTGATCTCGGCGGGGATCGATGAGAACCCCGGGGTGTACAAGGACATCCGGCGTGTGATCGGTCTGCAGCGGGACCTGGTGGAGCCGGTGGCGCAGTTTGATCCCAAGCTGGTGAAGATGGCACCGGATGGGGAGCGGGCGGAGGATTGAGGGTTGGTTGAGCGCGAAGGGCGAGGAGAGGGAGAAGAGGGTACGCAGAGAGGGCGGAGAGCGCTGAGGGCGCAGAGGAGAGAAGAGGGTGGGGGCGTTCCGACTATGGCCCGAAAATAGGGAACCTTCCCCACGCGAGCGGCGAACATGCGTGCGAGAGAAAGGAGTCTTTATATGCATTACTTCTCTTCGTATCGTGCCCGCGTTGCGGGCTTCATTGTTCTGTCGGCCTTGTGGGTCGGCGTCTCGCCCGTGTCGGGCGAGCTGGTCAGCATCGACTTCGGGGCGGATTTTCGCCCGGACACGCAGGACACGATCCTGCTCGATGACGAACTCGCTGATTACGGCGTGCTGTTCAGTCTGCCGGATGTCGATGATCAGGTCCACTGGATGGGCAACTACGGGATCTTCGAGTTCGCCCTTGCAGATTCGGATCCTTTCGGACCGAATGTGGCCAACCGGGTGCGGATCGACTTCACTGATCGGGTGGACTCGGTGCAGATCCGCGCGTTCGACGGTGGCGGCGATATCGACACCGTGACCCTTTCGGCGTACAACGCGTTGGGCGATTTGCTCGAGCAGAACCACATCATCGGCGTGCTGGGCGGCTTTGGCGGCGTTATCGATGTGTTGAGCATCGGGGGCGACGACATCGCGTATGTGACGATGGAGACGGCCGCGCCCGTGAGCGGGGTGTTCTACGACGATCTGGTATTCAATGTCGTGCCGGGGCCCTCGGGGCTGGCGGTGCTGGGGCTGGGGGCGTTTGTTTCGTGTCGTCGGCGTCGGCGTTGAGTTGATCCGTGTTGTTCTTTTGAACCGTTTCACACCTTGATCTCTCGGCCGCCGATGGGGAATGCCCGTCGGCGGTTTTGTTCAGGAGAAGGAAACACTGAACGCGGAGGCCCGAGAAGGCGTCTGCGTGGCGCTGCGGATCATGCCGCGGCGGGTGGGGCGCGATTGTGCGCTTCGCTGGTTGTTTGCGATCGCGGGACGCGGGTGAGCGGGGTGGTCGTGCTGGCGTAGGTGTTGAGGTTGCGGGGGGTGAGGGGGGCGGGAGCATGTGTTGGGGGTGGGGATGTGGGCGCCTTTGGTTGGTTGGACGGAAGGCGTCCTCCGCCTCGGGGACTCGGCGCTTCCCCCGCAGGCGCGCGGGAGGCGAGGGTGGCCGCACTTGCGGGGTTACGCGCGGTTGGTTGGTCGGATGGAAGACCCCCTCCGCCTCGGGGGCTCGGCATCTCTCCCGCTGGGGCGGGGGAGGCGGGGGGAGACCCGGCTCGGCGAGCCGGGCCACCGGGAGTGGAGGAACCGGCGGTTTTTTGGCGAGCGATGGTGAGGAGCTTGGTGGCGGATTTGCGGATGGTCTCGTGGACGGGGCGGCTCTGGTCGTCGGTGTCGGTGGTGATGCTCAGGGCGAGCAGTGCGCGGGGTTCGATGTCGAGGATGAGCAGCTCGGTGCGGGCGCGGGCGAGAGCGCGGGTGGCGTCGGCGAGGGACTGGTAGAGCGGGCCGGCGAGGAAGTCGGCGAGGTCGGCGAAGGAGAGATCATGGGTCGTGCAGATGTCGATGGCCGAGCGGTCGGGGTTGAGGATGTCGGCGAGGAGGGCGGCGGTGTGGTCGTGCGTGGTCATGCCCCGATGATGCCGGGCGCGGCGGGGATTGCAAGGGATTTGCTTGGTATCGCCGTGTTTTTGCGCACGGATGCGGTCACTGTGGGGTGGTTTTTTGAATGCGGCGGGAGGGAAGACTGAACGCAGAGGTCGCAAAGGTCACGCAAAGGCGCAGAGAAGAGAGAGTGGGTGGGGTGCCCTGCTTTGATCTGACGGAGGAGGACAAAGCAGGTGGGGTGCTTGCGTGTTGGCCCTTCAGAGGTCGTTGAGGGACGAGAATGGTTGCACTTCTTCCTTCTTCGCTCTTTGAGTCGAAGGAGGGCACCCGGCGGGACCTGGTGGAGCCGGTGGCTCGATTCGATCCGAAGCTGGTGAAGATGGCTCCGGATGGGGAGAAGGCGGAGGATTGAGGGTTGGGTTGAACGCGAAGGTCGCGAAGGGCTCGAAGGGGGAGGGGACTGAACGCAGAGGGCGCGAAGGTCACGCAGAGGACGCGGAGAAGAGGATTGAGGTGGGGGTGCCCGTACTCGCGGCGTAGCCGCGCAGTGCGGCGGGTTGGGGTGATGCCGGGGCAGGAAGATGGGTTTTGTGCTGGTGGGTTCGTGTGTTCCTGAACTCTTAGGCCAATCAGAAATTGACCCCATCGTGCCATTGGCAAAAACATGTACCACACTTGCATATGAGCCCGCGACAGCGCGAACACCATTCGTGCGTATTGCTACTAACAGCCGCACGGCACTTAAAGCAGTGATTGGTATACGCCGTACTACACTGATTTTTCCGATCTCGGTTGTGGTACGCAGTCCAGATTTCTCTTATTCGTTCCGGCGAAAACGAATGATTTCGATCTATGGATTTTCTAATTTTTCTTTTCCGAGGGTTATTGATCTCTTTTCATTGAACAAATAAAGCGTGGCTTGGTCATCCTCAAGAAAAATCTGTGCCTCTGGATTAAATATAATCACTCCATACTGATTATGCAGTCTGATCCAAAATTTTGAATATGATATGTTCATGTCGCGTTATTATAAAATAAATTATTTAGCCAAACCTTCAACAAACCCCTTGAACCGATCCATCCCCGCGTTGATCTGTTCCTCGCTGCAGGCGAAGCTGATCCGCAGGTGGTTGCCCGAGATGCCGCCGAAGTCGTCGCCGGGGACGAAGGCGATGTGGGATTCTTTGAGCATGGCTTCGCACAAGCTCGTCGCGTCGGTGATCTTGGTGCCTTTGGCGGTGGTTTTGCCGAAGAGGGCGGAGACATCGGGGAAGACATAGAAGGCGCCGGTGGGCTTTGGGCATTTGACGCCGGGGATTTCGGCGAGGCGTTTGGTGATCAACTCGGCGCGCCGCGCGAAGGCCCGGCGCATGGATTCGACCTCATCGGCGACGGCGGGGTTGGTCAGCGCCTCGCGTATGGCGGGGTAGTTGAAGCTGGTGATGTTGGTGGTCATCTGGCCCTGGAGCGTCCCGACGGCCTTGATGAAAGATTTGCCGAAGTCGCCGGGCATGGCGGCGTAGCCGATGCGCCAGCCGGTCATGGCGTAGGCCTTGGACAGGCCGTTGAGGGTGATGACGCGCTCGGCGATCGCGGGGACCGAGCCGATGGAGAAGTGGGCGTGGGGGCCGTAGACGATCTTTTCGTAGATCTCGTCTGTGAGGACGACAAGGTTGGGGGCGGTCTCGATCCCCTCGACGATGACGGTCGCCAGCTCGCGCAGGTCCGCCTGGCTGTACATGGTGCCGCAGGGGTTGGAGGGGGAGTTGAGAATCAGCAGCCGCGAACGGGGATTGATGGCCTGTCGCAGCTGATCGGGGGTGATGCGAAAATCGGTATCGGGCCCGGCGTTGACCTCGCGGACGACGCCACCGGCCAGCTCACAGATGGGGCGATAGGAGACCCAGGCGGGGGTGGGGAGGATCATCTCCGACGCCTCCTGGCCGGGGGGGGGGAAGTCGAACAGGCACTGGATGGCGGAGTAGAGGACATGCTTGCCGCCGGCGCCGATGGCGATGTGCTCGCCGCTGAGCCCCGGGATGTGGTTCTCGCGTGTGAGCTTGTCGGCGACGCAGCCGCGGGTCTTCATGTCGCCCAGTGTGGGGCAGTACTTGGTCTCCCCGGCCAGCATGGCCCTGATGGCGGCGTCCTTGATGGGCTGGGGTGTGTCGAAATCCGGCTCACCGGCGGCGAATCCAAGGACATCGACGCCGTCGGCCTTCATGGCCTTGGCGCGGTTGTTGAGGGCCACGGTGATTGAGGGTTTCAAGCCGCGGACGCGGCGCGAGAGGGTGAGGGGGGCGCCGCTGGTGGTGGGGGTGGTCATGGGCGTATGCTAGCAGGAATCAAGGAGGGAAATCCCGCGTGTTTGGGGTCTGCCCGTGGTTGGCCCGCTGAGGCGGTGGGCCTATGATCGGTACCGGCCGCGATGTGCGGCTGGGCACCAATGCATCGGCGGCGCAAGTGGTGGGGAGAACGGCTCTTGAGAAGAGCGACCTCCACGGCTGCGTTCGCGACGGAAGGAAACAGCATCCATGCCATTGCCCCCCGAAGAGAAGACCCGGATCATCAAGGATTTCGGCCGCAAGGACGGCGACTCGGGCAGCCCCGAGGTCCAGATCGCGCTGCTGACGGCCCGCATCAAGCAGATCGCCACGCACCTGCGCGGGAACAAGGGCGATGTGCATAATCGCCGCGGCCTGGTGATGATGGTGTCCAAGCGCAACCGGCTTCTCCGGTACCTGGCCAAGACGAACCACAATGCGTACATCGACACGATCCAGCGTCTCGGTCTTCGCAAGTAAGATGAATCACTCGCCCCGCGCGTTCTACAGGATCCGCGGGGTTTTCTCGTAAAAGAGAGCTATAAGCGGCCCGCGCACCCGCGCTGGCCGCACATCCCGACCCGGACCCATTGAGAGTGGCAGTGGACGCCCGGCAGACCCGAGCGATCGAGTGGCTCGATCCGTTGAGTCGGTCTGCCCCGCGTCTTCTGCCTCTCAAATGCGTGAGGATGGGTCCATTGCTGGCGACGCGTTTCGCTGATCGGTTGTCGATCGGGGCGCGTCATTCGCGGCGACCTCGCGGCCGCGGACCGTGGGCGCGATGCACGCGTCCAACGCATATTGGAAGGCGAACACAGATGACCAAAGCAAACAAACCCGTCGTCGTCGAGAAGGAAATCGGCGGCCGCACCATGCGCCTGGAGACCGGGCAGATCGCCAAGCTGGCCTCCGGCTATATCCTGGCCAGCCACGGCGAGACCAGCGTCGGCGCTTCATTGGTTCGCGCCGAGCCGCGCCCGGGCCTCGACTTCTTCCCGATGCAGATCGACTATCGCGAGAAGCTGTCGGCCGGCGGCAAGTTCCCCGGCGGGTTCCGCAAGCGCGAGGGCGCTCCCAACGAGAAGGAAGTCCTGACCATGCGGATGATCGACCGACCGATCAGGCCGCTGTTCCCCGACGGGTTCATCGAGGAGATCCAGATCCAGTGCTGGGTGATGAGCCACGACGGCGAGAACGACGCCGATGTGATCGCAGGCACCGCCGCCTCGGCCGTGCTCTCGATCTCCGACGCGCCCTTCGAGGGACCGACCGCGACGGTGCGCGTGGGACGGATCCACACCGAGGACGGGGTCGTGCACATCATCAATCCCACCCACGCCCAGCTCGAATACTCCGACATCGACCTGGTGCTCGCCGGGCACAAGGACGGGATCAACATGATCGAGGTGGGGGCCGCCGAGGTCCCCGACGACGAGGTGCTCGCCGCCATCGAGTTCGGCTACGAGCAGGGCATCACGCCCATCCTGGAGTTGATCGAAGAGCTGGTGGCCAAGGTGGGCAAGCAGAAGCGTCTGGGCGAGCACATGAACATCATCCCCGATGATGTGATGGCCGAGGTGACCGGGATCGCCGAGAAGGATCTGACCAAGGCGCGCCAGATCAAGGGCAAGACCGAGCGTGGCGACAGGGTCGCCGAGATCAAGAAGGCCATGCTCGACGAGCACTTCAAGGTCAACGAGTCGGGCACGCCCGCCCAGTGGGAAGCGAGCAAGAAGCGCCGCGCCCAGGCCAGCGAGGCGTTCCGCAAGCTCGAGAAGAAGATCACCCGCCGCCTGATCATCAAGGAGGGGACCCGGGCCGACGGGCGCGGGTTCACCGAGATCAGGCCCCTGCACATGGAGGTGGGCAAGTTCGCGCGCACCCACGGCTCGGCGCTGTTCCAGCGCGGCGAGACCCAGTCGCTGGTGACCACCACGCTGGGCACCGGGCGCGACGAGCAGGTCGTCGACGGGCTGATGCCCGAGTACTCCAAGAAGTTCTACCTGCACTACAACTTCCCCCCCTTCTGCGTGGGCGAGGCCGGGCGCATCATGGGCCCGGGACGGCGCGAGATCGGGCACGGGGCGCTGGCCGAGCGCTCGCTGCTGGGCGTGCTGCCCAGCCCCGAGGACTTCCCCTACACCATCCGGGTGGTGAGCGACATCACCGAGAGCAACGGCAGCTCGTCGATGGCGTCGGTCTGCGGCGGGTGCCTGGCGCTGATGGACGCGGGCGTGCCCATCACCAACACCTGCGCCGGGATCTCGGTGGGACGCTTCACCGATGACAACGACGAGAACGAGGTCTTCGTCACCGACATCATCGGCGAGGAGGACTTCTTCGGCGACATGGACTTCAAGGTCTCGGGCACGCGCGACGGGATCACCGGCATCCAGCTCGACCTCAAGGCCCGCGGGCTGGGGCTGTGGCAGATCGAGACCATCTTCGCCCAGGCCAACCGGGGGCGCATGGAGCTGATCGAGGCGATGGAGGAGGTCATCCCGGCGCCACGCGAGCAGACCAGCCGCTACGCACCGATGATGATCCAGCTCAACATCGATGTCGAGAAGATCGGCAAGCTCATCGGCCCCGGCGGCAAGACCATCCGCGCGCTGCAGGACAAGTACAGCGTCAACATCGATGTCGAGGACGACGGCACCGTGATGGTCTCGTCGACCAACCGCGAGAATGTCGAGAACGCCGAGGCCGAGATCAGCGCCCTGTGCGAGGATGTCCGCCCCGGGACGATCTACGAGGGCCGTGTCGTGTCGACCAAGGACTTCGGCGCCTTCATTGAGATCGCGCCCGGGACCGACGGCATGTGCCACATCTCCGAGCTGGCCGACGGGTATGTCGAGAGGGTCAGCGATGTGGTGAGCGTGGGCGACATCGTGCGGGTGAAGGTCATGCTCGTGGACGATCAGGGGCGGATCAAGCTCTCGATCAAGCGCGCCGACCCGAACTGGGAGGACAAGAAGCCCGAGGATCGCGGCGACGAGCGCGAGGGTCGCGAGGGACGCCGCTCGCGTCCAGAGAACGGCGCGGGCGATGGCGAGAACGGCGATTCCAGGAAGCCCCGCCGCCGGCGCGGGGGCAAGTCTCGCCACAGCGAGGACAAGCCAGAGAAGGCCTCCGCCGAGTAATATCCCCCTCCTGATGGGATAATTTGACGCTCCACGAAGAAATTCCAACCCGTCGGGACATTCCATCCCGGCGGGTTATTTGACGCGTGCCGAGTTTTTGGTATGCTGGGACCGTGATCCCCGCGTTCTCAGTGGGGATCACGGCAGGTCGCCCCGGGGGCCTGCCAGGAAACCAATCCCGCCAGCGTCCGGGGGACAAATCGGACGCTTGGTTCGGCGGCCGGCCCGCGGTCTGGGAAGCGAGCCGATGTGTGTTTGGCGCCCGCTCACCGCGCGCGCCCTGCCATGTCCTTCGTGGGGAGCCGAGTCGGGAAGCATCAAGAGGGCCGGGTTCTCCCGGGGGGTATTCGCATGACAGACAACGAATCCAATCATCCTGCAGGGTTCACCGAGGTCCGAGGAACGGTCAAGTGGTTCGACCCGCGCAAGGGGTTCGGCTTCATCGTCGGCCCCGAGGGACAGGACATCTTCGTTCACTTCACCGTGATCGACGGCGATGGGTTCCGGGTGCTCAAGGACGGGGCGCCGGTGACCTACGACGCCGAGCACAACGAGAAGGGCTGGCGCGCCACCAAGGTGCACCGGGAGCAGGAGGCCGGGACCGGCGAGGAGCAGGGAGACGATGCGCCGGAGGTGGTCGTGCCGCGTCGGACCTATTCGAGAACCCCACGCCGCTGATGGCCACGCGCGGCTCACCCCACGGGCGGCGCCCGGGCGGGACGCGCGCTCGGGGGGCCCGTATCATCCTTGATCTGTCTGTGCGTCCCCTCTTCCTCGCGCAGAGCGGGAGTCGATCCTCGTGATGATGTTCTGGTGCTCACTGGCGTGGCTGGTCGGCGCCCTGCTGGGCGGTGCGGGAGCGTGGATGTACTCGTCGCGCCGCGTGCGCGTCTCGATCGCGCGCCTGCACACCGCCCAGCGCCGGGCGCGGGCCGCCGAGAGACTGGCCGAGATCGGGTCCATGACCGGGGGCTTGGCCCACGAGATCAAGAACCCGCTCTCGACGATCGGGCTCAACGCCCAGCTCCTTGGCGAGGCCATAGAGGACCTGCCCATCGAGGCCAGTGAAAAGTCGCGCCTTGTCCGCCGGATGGAGGCGCTCGGACGCGAGACCGAGCGCCTGCGGGGGATCCTGGAGGACTTCCTGGAGTACGCCGGCGAGCTGCGACTGAGCGTCGCCCCCGCGCACCTGAACACCATCGTCGAAGAGCTCGCGGATTTCTTCTCTCCGACGGCCCAGGGGGCACGGGTGCGCCTGCGCGTGGAGACCGACCCCTCCGACCCGGTCGCGCCCGTCGACGCGGACCACCTCAAGCAGTCGCTGCTGAACCTGCTGCTCAACGCGGTGCACGCGATGGAGCGCCACATGAGCGAGCCCAGGGAGCTCATCCTGCGGGTCGTGAGCGGGCGCGACGAGCACGGGCAGCGCGTGGTGCGCCTCTATGTGATCGACACGGGGCCGGGCATCGACGAGAAGACCCGCGAGAAGATCTTCCACCCCTACTTCACGACCAAGTCTTCGGGCAATGGGCTGGGCCTGCCCACGGCCCGGCGCATCATCGACGCGCATGAGGGGCACCTGGACCTGCGTTCCGAGCCCGGACGCGGCAGCAGCTTCGTGATCACGCTGCCGATGGAGCGGGGCGGGGGTCAGGACGAGGGCTGAGCCGCGCTCAACACCCGCCCGATGCGCCCGGCCGCCTCGCGGAGCTCCTGCCCGGTGTTGAGGATGTCGGGGCACAGGCGCACGACCCACCCGCCCGAACGCGGGCAGGGGCGGGCGTCGGCGTTGACCCCCAGCGCCTTGAGCTGGCGCGTTATCGCGTGCCCGTCCTCGACGCCGACGAGCACAAAGGCGCCGTGCCGCGGTGGTTCCCGGGTGGCGATCCCGTTGGCGCTGAGGTGCTCGATCAAGCGGGCCTGCTGGGCCAGCGAGTAGTCGCGGAGCCGATCAACTCCCAGCGCCAGGGTCAGTTCCAGCCCCGGCAGGGCCTGGAACCAGGTCAGCACCGGCGGGGTGGCTTCGAGCCAGGCGTCGCCCGCGGCGGCGTACTCGGGGCGGTCGGTGCGCCGGTATGCGAATGGGTCCTGCTTGGCGAACCACCCGGTGTCCAGGGGCATGAGCGACCCCGGGTCGGGCACGCCGCCGGTCGGGCTCAGGTGCGCGGGGTTGACCGCCAGGAAGCACGCGCCCGGGCCGCCCCGCGTGTATTTGTAGCTGCCGCCGATAATGAAGTCTGGGTTGAGGGAACCGAAATCGATCGGCAGCGCCCCGAATGCGTGGTAGGCGTCGAGCACAACCATCGCGCCGTGGTCGCGGGCGCGCTCGATCACCCGCTCGACGCCGTCGATGACCTGCCCCGTGACAAAGCACACCAGCGAGAGCACGACCAGATCGGTCGTCTCGTCGATCGCGCCCAGGAGGTCGTTGGTGTCGATCAGGTCGTCCTCCGCGGGCTGGACCCATCTGATCCTCGCGCGTCCCTTGTGTGCGTAGGCCTTGAGGATGAAGTCGATCGAATCGAACTCACACCGGGTGGAGACGATGTTGAGCGTGTCCCCGGGTTGCGGGTCCGGCGCCGCGTTGAGCACCGCCCGCAGCGCCTGACCGGCGCTGGTCTTGGGGACGACCGCGTCCCACCGGGGCCAGCCGAGCATCCGTGCGACGAGGCGGCGGTAACGGTCGCGGGCCTGGAGCCAGTATTCCCAAGCGCCGTCGAGATCGGCGTACCAGGCGTCGAGGGCGCGGGCGACCTCGGCGGCGACCAGGTCGAGCGGGCGTCCCAGAGAATGGTTGGCGAGGTAGATCTCGTCGGCTCTGCCGCTGCGGGCCAGCACCCGCGAGAACAGCGGGTGGATGTGCTCGACCAGCCCCGCTTCCCCGAGCGGCCCGTCGCCGAGCTTGTCCGCGGCCTGGAGGATGTCGGGGTGCGGGTCGTCCATGCGGGGTTCTCTGGGCGTCACAGGTGCGTGCGGACTTCCCAGAGCTCGGGGAAGAACCGGTGATCGATCATCTTTCGTAGGAAGCCGACGCCCGAGGAGCCGCCGGTCCCGACCTTGTAGCCGATGACGCGTTCGACGACCTGCATGTGCCGGTAACGCCAGAAGCTGAACTGCTCCTCGATGTCCACAAGCTTCTCGGCCATCTCGTAGAGGTCCCAGTACTCCTGGGGGTGGGTGTAGATGGTCCTGACGGCTTGGAGCACGGCGGGGCTCGATTCGTGGGGCGTGGTGATGTCGCGTTCGAGTTCCGCCTTGGGGATGTCCATCCCGCGCCGCGCCAGCAGGCGGATGAACTCGTCGTAGATGCTGGCGGTGTTGAGCGCGTCGGTGAGCAGGGTGACCGCGCCCCGATCGTGGGCGTGGAGGGCGATCATCCGCGCGTCCTTGTTGCCCATGAGGAACTCGACCTCACGGTACTGCACGCTCTGGAAGCCCGAGCCGGTGCCCAGGGCGTAGCGGAACTGGGTGTATTCGCTGGGGGTGAGGGTGGCCAGCACATCCCACTGGTGCAGCAGCTGGGCCTGGATGTGCTTGATGCGGCTCATCACCTTGAAGGCGGGCGAGAGGTTGTCCTCCCGGATGAATCGCAGCGCCGCACGCATCTCGTGGATCACCAGCTTGAGCCACAGCTCGGAGGTCTGGTGCTGGATGATGAACAGCATCTCATCGTGGTGGGGCGGGTCGGAGTGGATCTCCTGGCTGTCGAGCAGCTTGTCGAGGCGCAGGAACCGCGAGTAGGTCATCTTGTCGCCCAGGTCGGTGTGGATGGTCGGTTCGAGGTCGCGTGCGTGGCTCATGGAGGGGGCTCCGGGAGTGCGGTGCGGGCAGCAGAGTCTACGCAGAGCCGCACGGGTGTGCGGGCGCGGGGCGGGGGACATACACTTGTAGGCATACCGCCCGCAAGACCACCGAACAGGACCGCACGCATGAAGATCGCTTTTTCCACGCTCGCCTGCCCCGACTGGACCCTCGGGGCCGCCGCCCAGCGGGCGGCGGCGCTGGGCTATCTCGGGGTCGAGATGCGCAGCTTTCTCAGCCCCAAAGAACGAATGCCCAGCGACCCGATGTCGATGGACCCGGCGCGGGTGGACTCGGTCTTCGACGACGCGGGCGTGACGCCCGTGTGCCTGGCCACGGGGGTGAGGTACGACCGGGTGATCGAGCCGCCGCTGATCGGGCGGATCTTCGTCAACGAGGAGGCCGGCGTCGGGGACACCAAGCGGTTCGTCGACCTGGCGGACCGCGCGGGGATCAGGTTCGTCCGCGTGTACCCGGGGCGCCTGCGGGCCAGCGAGCCGACGACCTGGAGCACGCGAAGGATCACCGAGCGGCTCAAGCTCGCGGCCCAGACCTGCCGCAACACCGATGTTCGCCTGCTGGTGGAGAACGAGGGCTCGTTCGCGCAGGCCGACCGCCTGGCGGGGCTGATCGGAGCGGTTGATTCGCAGTGGCTTGGCGCGTCGTACAACATCCTGTCGGCGATCAACGCGGGCGGGTGCCCCATCCGGGGGGTGCGGGCGCTGGGCGATCGGCTGCGGATCGTGCGCGTGTGCGATATCGACGAGGACGGCAACCCCGTGCCGCTGGGCAGGGGCAGGTTCCCGCTGGGCCGGCTCATCGAGACGCTGGGGGAGATGGGCTACGACGGCTGGATCGTCTACGAGTATCCCAAGCTCTGGACGCCCGGAGCGGACGCGGACAGCGAGGCGGTCCTTCGCCACGCGGCCGACGCGCTGTACGGATGGATCAGGGGCGAGGCGGCGAGCGTCTGACGCGTACGATCCGCCGGTGTGAGCGATCCCGATCCTCAATCTCCTTCCCTGCTCGGCCGGACGCTGATCGACCGCGCCCTGTCGCTGGGTTTCGCGTGCGCGGGGATCGCCGGGGTCGAGCCCAGCGACTACAGGCAGCAGCTCGAAGACTGGCTCGACGCGGGCAAGCACGGGACGATGGGGTGGATGGACGAGCACCGGGAACTGCGGGCCAGCCCCGGGAAACTGGTCGAGGGGGCGCGATGCGTGCTGGTGGTGGGGGACCTGTACGCGTCACGCGATGACAATCGCGACGAGCCGATCAAACCCGGGTGGGGACGGATCGCCCGCTATGCGCGGGGGCGGGACTACCACAAGCTGATGAAGCAGCGCCTGGTGAAGCTGCTGCTGGCGCTCAGGGATGAGCATCCCGGGGCGGATTTCAAGGCGTTCGTGGACACGGCCCCGGTCCCGGAGCGCGAGCTGGCCCGGCGCGCCGGCATCGGCTGGGTGGGCAAGCACACGCTGGTCATCCACCCGCGCCTGGGAAGCTACATGTTCCTGGGAGGGATCGTCATGACCCTCGACGCGAGCGCTCCGCCATCGCAGGCGGTGGTCACCGACCACTGCGGCTCGTGCACGCGGTGCATCGACGCCTGCCCGACCGACGCGATCACGCCCTACTCGGTCGATGCGCGCCGGTGCATCAGTTACCTGACCATCGAGCACCGCGAGCCGATCGAACCGGGCCTCGCGTCGAGCATGGGCGATTGGATCTACGGCTGCGACATCTGCCAGGAGGTCTGCCCGCACAACTCGCCCCGGGAGCGGCAACTGCTTCCGAGCGGAGAGAACAGCTCGTACCGCTCTGAGCGGGCGAGCTTCGACCTGCTGGAGGTGCTCGGGTGGGACGAGGGCGCGCGGCGCGTCGCCTTCACCGGCTCGGCGATGAAGCGGGCGAAGCTGGGCATGATGCAGCGCAACGCGGCGCTGGTGGCCATGCATCAGCGCCTCACCGATGAGGCCGTCATCGGGCGGCTGCGGGCGCTGGCCGCGGACGCTTCAGCCGACCCGCTCGCCCGGGACGGGGCGCGTCAGGCCCTGCTTGCGATTGATGGCGCCGATGCCCGCGATGAGCAGGACGACGCCCACGCCGGGGACGAGCCAGACCGACCGACGCTCCATGAAGCCCATCCAGAACATCGGAGCGGCGATGATGATCGCGGCCCACATGGAGGTGCATGACATGGGGTTGGCGGTGCGCCGGCCGATGACGACGCGGTAGAGCACATAGGTGGGGAACACGAGCCCGTACGCGCCCAGGAAGACTCGATAGACGATCTCGCCCCCGGTCAGCCCCGCGTGGGCGGGGAGGCGGAAGGCGAGGAACCCGACCAGCCCCGCCAGCAGGGCCAGCCCCCAGAGCACGCGCTGATCCGGGGTGTCGCCCGCAATGGCCTTGACCTGCTGCAGGTGCACGCGCACGGTGAAGATCCACTGGCACAGGATATGAGTCATGATGGCCGCCCCCAGCCAGACGGTCTGGGTCGGGTTCACGGGGCGCCCCTCGATGGCGTCGATCAGGACCCCCGCGTAGCGGGAAGTGAGCGCCATCATGGCGGCGAAGAAGACGCAGAAGCCCAGCGTGAACCCGATCCGCCCGTTGCGCGCGGATCCCAGCGACTGGCGTGCGTGGTGGAAGGTGATGTCGAGGTAGGGGCAGAGCAGGAACCCGAAGGCGCTGACCGGGAGCATCAAGACCGCGTCGGGGATGCTGGGATGGTTCCGGTGGAGCTGCGCAGTCGAATAGTCGAGGTCGGGGAGTACGAGGCTGGCCACGAGCACCAGGGCGCTGAAGGCCCAGAGCACGCTGGCCAGGTGGAGTACGCGGTTGAAGTAGCCGGCGCGCTGGGTCACGAGCGCGAAGGCGATGGCGATGGCGGCCACGCCGTAGAGATGCTCGCGGGGCATGGGCAGGGCCCAGCGCAGGGTGTCAA
Organism: uncultured Phycisphaeraceae bacterium; assembly: GCA_964387925.1. Classification (GTDB taxonomy): domain Bacteria; phylum Planctomycetota; class Phycisphaerae; order Phycisphaerales; family UBA1924; genus UBA1924. The sequence continues at coordinate 37,832 of CAYLXF010000011.1, read as the reverse complement.
GAATCCACAGGATCCAGAACGCGTGGTAGGCGATGGTGACGGCGCTGAACCACCAGACGGCCTTGGGATGGCGCTGGACCATCGATTCGGATTGCTGTCGCGAGGTCAGCACCCAGCCCATCGCCGCGGCGCCCAGCACATTGGGCACGGCGAACACAAGCAACCCGGCCCAGCCGAAGTCACGGATCATCAGCGCGGGCAGGAACATCCCGATGCACCAGGTCCACGAGCACGCGAGGTACGCTCCCCAGAGGATCGGGTTGCGAGTGGCGTGGTCGGGGGCGGTGGCGTGCTCGTCGGTCGCGATCATGCCTGGGCGGTCCCGCGCTGCTTCTTGGCCTTGTGGTGGGCCTTGGGCGTGACATGGAAGGTCGCCTCGCAGCGCCCCACCCGCTTGGGCTTGACCGGCGAATCCAGCGGGTTCTCGACTTCCTCGGCCAGGCGGCGCTCGCTCAGGGGGACCAGCGCCTGCACGATGTCCATGCGGATGGTGATGTTGAACTCCTCGCCCGTAGCCACCAGGGCGTGGATGTCGTCGAGCGGGGTCATGCGGTACTCCGCCGGCCCGTGGCAGGGACGCAGGAACTTGTATTCGAGGTGCTTGCAGACGACCGTGTAGTCCCCGCCGCAGACCTTGAAGACATAGTTGCCCCCGGCGATCTCGGAGTTGCCCAGCAGGGCGGCGCCGGCCATGGCGTTGTACCAGTTCTTGTTGAACCGCCGGAACGGGAGCGTGGCGCGGTAGGTGCTCTCGTCGCTGCTCATCTTGATCCCCGAGCGGTAGGCGTAGGGGAGCCAGATCATGGAGCAGACGCGATTCCAGAAGTTGTTGCGGGTCGAGAGGTTGGAGACGAAGGCCTCGAGGCGCTCGAACAGCGTCCGCTTGCGCCGATGGCGCCGAGCGCCCCTGCTCGCGGATCGGGACGCCTCCTCGGCTTCCTGCGCCCCCTGCCCGGGACCATCAACGGGCTCGGGAGCGGCGCCTAACGGGCGGCGGAACTGATCCGGGTCGGTCTCGGTGTGCTGGGCGTCGGTGGGGATGGAATCGGTCCTGGAAGTCATGGAATCCCCGATTATAGAGCCGCCGAACGGACGCAACGCGATTGAACAGAGATTCGGGGGGTTCAGATGGTTTCCTCGACGAGCGTGAACCAGCCCGAATCGTCGCTGCGGACCCGGTAGCAGGGGTTGCCCGGCTCGTGGTCGAGCAGCAGCACCCAGTCCCGCTCGGCGGCCTCCCTGAGGAACCAGTTTTTCGTCACCATCGAGGTGTACGGCTCGACATCGTACGAGAGCGAATAGGGGCGTCCGATGTGATAATGCGTGGGCATGACATCGGGCGTGAAGACGATGGTCCGTCTCCGGTCGTCCTCGAACGCGATCGCCTGCTGCCCCCAGGTGTGGCCGGGGACCAGGAAAACCCGGATGCCGGGGAGCACCTCGGTCACACGCTCGTCGAGCGGTGACTTGGGCAGTTCTTCTTTGGAGGGCTTGCGGTTAAGCGGGAACGGCCGGGGCGAGTCGATCAGGCGCAGGCGTGGTTTGCCGTTTTCCAGCGACTTGGACTCGTCCTCGAAGGGGAGGATGTGGTCCCGGTAGTAGGTGCGGGTCATCACCGCGTCGTTGTTTCGTGCATCGACCCATTCTCGGCGCTGGACGATCATCTCGGCGTTAGGGAAGGTGAACATGACTTGGGTGCAGTCGCCCGAGGCGGACCCGGGCTTGGTCGCCTCCCAGTCGGGCGTTTCCCCTTCTCGGGCGCGCCGGGTAAGCCCCCCGGCGTGGTCAAAGTGCAGGTGGGAGACGATGGTGGCCTCGATGTCGTGGACATCGACCCCGGCGCGCCGGATCTCGGATTCGACGGTCCGCCCGTCGAGCCCGAAGATTGTGGACATCTTTTCGTCGAGTTTGTCGCCGGTCCCCGCCTCGATGAGGTAGCGGTGGGGCTTGCCGGTCTTGGAGTCGGGCTCGACGGATTCGAGCAGCACGCAGTTGTGCGAGAGCTCGATGCGGTTCTTGTCGTCTGGCTCGATGCTGCGTGACCAGACCACGCGGGGAATGATGCCGAACATGCCCCCACCGTCGAGGAGGAAGCGGCTGGCGCGGAGGATGGTCCATCTGTATCGCATGGGCAAGGGTACGCTCCACTTCGGTTTCGAGTCACCAACAAAGAACTCGATCGGTACAAGGCCCTGATCGGTCGGATCCAGAGGAGGCGACCGCGGAGGCCGAACTCGCAGCAACTGCTGTGACTCGAAGCCCAACACATGAGAGCGATGAGGCCCCCCATATTACGGGGGCTGTATTGTGCTGATTATAATTTCCTCAATAGGGGTTGACAAGGGAGGGGGGGAGTAACTTGTACTTGGCATCCACCAACGCTTCGCGATCTGAAAACTGAAAGGAGCAACTCATATGTTTTTACAGTTTTTATGGCGTTTTTCGCCACACCCCCCTATTCAATGAACTGATCGCAAACATGTCGCTTGAGGTTGGAGGAACTCAGGACGGCCCGATCTTCATCGCTCCGGACGGGATCCATATCCCCGCCGATCATCATGGCCTCGCGTTTATGAACGATGTCCCGAATGTCGCCATCGAGATGTTCGATCTCGACACCCAGGTGATGCTTGGTACGCTTTCTGAAATATCTCAAACGCATGAGCTGCTCGATGTGACCGTCGCCCCGTCGGGAGGGCTGCGGGAGGTGACATTTCATGTAGACGGCTTCCCGCAGATGCCGGATGAAAACCCGATGAAGTATGTATTGCTTCTCCCCGATGGTTCGGTTGAGTTCGCCACCGCCACCGGTGACGAATCCGGTTGCCGAGTGATCCTTCAGACGGATCCGATTACGGGGGTATATCGGTACGGTGCCAGGTTACGGACTGCACGGGCATGTGCGATCTGATCGGAGCGGTCCAGCCGGGCGGCGGCATGAAGCTGTCTTGCGGGGGTGTCGATCATCCGCCGGAATAATTCGAGCACAGGGTACTCGCTCGCCAATCAACATAAAGAGACCCGGGCCTTGTCCCGGGTTTTCTTGGTTTTATGTGCGGCAGTGAGCTTTCACTGAACTCAGAGCCCGTCCTTCTCGCCCATCATCCGCAGCATGTCCACGCAGCGGTTGGCGTAGCCCGCCTCGTTGTCATACCACGAGACGATCTTGAAGAAGTTGCTGTTGAGCTCGATCCCCGCCAGGGCGTCGTAGATCGATGAACGCGGGTTGCTGATGAGATCGCTCGAGACGACCTCCTCCTCGGTGTAACCCAGCACGCCCTTCATCGCGCCCTCGCTGGCGGCCTTCATCGCGCTGTTGATGTCCTTGAGCGAGGTCGCCTTCTCGGTGCGGAAGGTCAGGTCGACGCACGAGACATCGGCCGTAGGAACGCGGAAGGACATCCCGGTCAGCTTGCCCTTGGTCGCCGGCAGGCACAGACCCACGGCCTTGGCCGCGCCGGTGGAGGCGGGGATGATGTTCATGTAGGCGTTGCGCCCGCCGCGCCAATCCTTCTTGGAGGGGCCGTCCTGCGTGGGCTGGGTGGCGGTGGCGGCGTGGATCGTGGTCATGAGCCCCTCGACGAGCCCGAACTCGTCCAGGATCACCTTGGTGATGGGGGCCAGGCAGTTGGTCGTGCAGCTAGCGTTGGAGATGACCAGGTCGGCCTTGGGGTCGTACTGCTCGTCATTGACCTTGTAGCACATGGTCTTGACCCGGTCGGGGCTCTTGGTTGGCGCGGAGATCATGACGCGCTTGCAGCCCTTGCCGGCCGGGGAGTCCTCGATGTGCTTGTGGGCGTCCTCGTAGGTGGTGAAGAGGCCGGTGGATTCGAGCACATAATCGACGCCCATGTCGCCCCAGGGGAGCTTGGCGGGGTCGCGCTCGGCGGTGGTCCGGGTGACCTGGCCGTTGACGGTGAACGAGTCCTCGGTCGCGCTGATCTCGGCGGGCTTGGCGTCGATCATGAAACGCCCGTGCATGGTGTCGTATTTGAGCAGGTATGCCAAGTTGTCGGCGGGGACGAGGTCGTTGATGGCGACGACATCGATCCCGGGGGTGTTGGCGGCGATGCGGCAGACCAGGCGCCCGATGCGGCCGAAGCCGTTGATTCCGATCTTGATGCTCATGGGGTTGCGTCCTGATGGCAATGGGTGGCGTGGGCGGCTCGCCGGGAGCGGCGAGGCGGGAAAGTGTTCTTTGGCGCACTGTAGGTCGATGGGGGCGGATCTTCCCCCGAGCATGATTCAGAGATCCCGAATATCGGACAGCACTCGCGGCGGCAGGGCGGCGCGCAGGGCGTTGACGACCGCCAGCACATCGATGACCTCCTGGGAGATCGCGCCGGCGACGGGGGGGAGAGAGCCCATCGCCGCCAGGACCATCCCGATGACGCTCAGCAGCATCCCGCCCACCGCCGACTGGAGCGCGATGCGCCGCATGTGGCTGGAGATATGGAAGAACTCGTCGACGCGCTCCAGAGTCGTGTCCATGATGACCACGCCGGCGGCCTCGGCGGTGATGTCCGAGGCCTGCCCGAAAGCGATGCCGACGGTGGCCAGCGCCAGGGCCGGAGCGTCGTTGATCCCGTCGCCCACGAAGCAGGTGCGGGCGAGCTCGGATTCCTTGCGGACGATCTCGACCTTCTGCTCGGGGGTCTGCTCGGCGATGATGTTCGTGATCCCGACCTTGCGCCCCAGATACTCGGCCTCGCTCCGGCGGTCGCCCGAGACGAGCATGACCCGCTCGTAGTGGTGCTTGCGCGAGAGGTGCTCGATGAAGAGTCTGCCGTCCTTCCGCGGTTCGTCGCGGAACTGCACCGTCGCGGCGTACCGCCCGTCGATGAGCACGACGCACTCGAGTCCGGCGGTGTGCCGTGGGAGCTGATCGAGGTGTTCGGGATCGATCCTGGCCATGGCCTTGCGCCCGGTGATGAGCAGATCGGCCCCGGCCACCCTGCCGCTGAGGCCCTGCCCGGGCTTCTCCGAGACCTGGGAGGGCTCGTAGATCGACACGCCCCGCTCCTCGCCGAGCCGGACGATCGCGTCGGCCAGCGGGTGCTTGGAATAGCGTTCAAGCGACACGATCTGGGAGAGCAGCTTCTTGGGATCGACACCCGGGGCGGCCAGGATGTCGGTGACGACGGGCGTGCCGTAGGTCAGGGTGCCGGTCTTGTCGAAGATGATGGTCTTGCAGGTGTTGATGACCTCCAAGGCGCCGGGGTCCTTGATGACGATGCCCCGCTTGGCCGAGAGCGAGATGGACCCGATGATGGCCACCGGGATGCCGATGAGCAGCGGGCACGGGGTCGCGACGACCAGCACGGCCAGGAAGCGGGTGGGGTCGCCGGCGGTGGTCCAGGCCGAGACAGCCAGGACGACGGCGATGGGGGTATAGATGGCGCCCAGACGATCGCCCAGGCGGCGCATGCGCGGCTTGCGCTGCTCGGTCTCGAGCATGACCTGCATGATCCGAGCGTAGCGGGAGTCCTGTGCGGGCTTGGTCGCCTCGATCGTGAGTGCGCTCTCGCCATTGATCGAGCCGGAGAGGACGCCCGACCCGGGCGCCTTGGACATCATGTAGGGCTCGCCGGTGAGGAACGACTCGTCCATGACGCCGTGGCCGTCGACGACGATGCCGTCGACGGGGGAGGTCTCGTGCGGGAAGATGGTGACATGGTCGCCGATCTTCACATCTTCGAGCGGGACATCGGTGAGCGAGCCGTCGGCCTTGACATGGGCGACCGAGGGCATGCGCTTGGCCAGGGCCTTGAGCACGCCCGAGGCGCTGGCGACGGCGTACTCTTCGAGCGCCTCGCCGCCCGAGAGCATCAGCACGACGAACGCGCCGGCGAGGTATTCGCCGAGCAGCAGGGCCGTGACGATCGAGATCCCGGCCAGCAGGTCGGACCCGAACTCACGCCGCAACGCCTGAACCGCCAGATCGAGCACCAGCGGTGTGCCGCCCAGCAAGAGGCAGATGAGCAGCGGGATCCGTGCGTCTTCCGGGCCGGTGTGCAGGCCGAAACGCATCAGCAGGTGCAGGGAGATCGTGAGCAGCGCGATCGCGGCGATCACGATCTCGCGCTTGTCCCACAGGCGCTTGATCCGGGTCATGGAGGCCCCATCAGTTCCCATCGGATCAGGCCGGCGACGATGGTCATGACCGGCCGAGCCCCCAGCTCCCAGCCGATGAACGGCGTGTTGACCGATTTCCCCGCCAGGTCCGACTCGTTCAGCGTCCATGTGTGCTCCGGGTCGATCAGGGTGATGTCCGCCGGGCCGCCGACGGTGAGCGATCCCAGCCCCCGCTCGTCGAGGTTGCACAGGCGTGCGGGGTTGAGGGTCAGCAGCTCGATCAGGCGGGGAAGACCAACCAGGCCGGTCTCGACCAGCGCCTTGTGGTACAGTGAGAAGGCGGATTCGAGCCCGATGATCCCGAAGGGGGCCTCGCTCATGGGGTTGCGTTTCTCATCGGCGTGGTGGGGGGCGTGGTCGGTGGCCAGGATGGTGATGATTCCCTCGGCGACCCCCCGGCGCAGGGCGTCGATGTCGCGCTGCTCGCGCAGCGGGGGGTTCATCTTGGCCAGCGTCCCATGGGTTTCGACGGCTTCATGGGTCAGCAGCAGGTGGTGGGGCGAGGCCTCGGCCGTGACGGGCTGACCCGCGTGGCGCGCCCGCGCGACAAGCTCGACCGAGTCGCCCGAGCTTATGTGCTGGATGTGGTAGCGGCATCCGGCGGAGCGGTTCAGGCGGATGTCGCGCTCGATGATCAGTTCCTCGGCCTCGCGCGGCCAGCCCTTGTGCCCCAGGCGCAGCGCCACCGATCCGGCGTGCATGGTCGCGCCGTGAGTCAGGGTCGGCTCCTGGCAGTGCTGCATGAACGCCTTGCCCGTGCGGGCGACGGCGACCAGGACCGTCTTCATCATGGACGCCGATTCCACGACATCGCCGTCATCGCTGTAGCCCACCGCGCCGGCCCGGTCGCACAGGTCGATCTCGGCCAGGCGCTCGCCCTTGCGTCCCTGCGTGGCGGCGGCCACGGGGAACACCCGGCAGCGTCCCTCGCGGGCGGACTTGGACAGGATGTACTCGACGATCTCGGGGCCGTCGAGGCAGGGCTGGGTGTTGGGCATGCAGCAGACGCTGGTGAACCCGCCGGCGACGGCGGCGGCGGTCCCGCTGGCGATGTCCTCCTTGTGGGCGTGCCCGGGGTCTCGCAGATGCACATGGGGGTCGATCAGGCCCGGGGCGAGCACCAGGCCCTGTCCCCGGATGACGCGAGCGGCTTCGGTGGTGATCCCCGCCTCGATGGCGATGATCCGGCCGCCCTCGATGAGCACATCGCTCGTCTGATCGAGGCCCGAGAACGGGTCGATGACGCGGGCTCCCTGAATCAGGATCGACGATTCATGCGCCCGAGAGGCGGTGGTCGGCTTGTGCTGGGTCATGGCCCAAAGGATATGCGATTCTCAAACCCCGGACGCGATTTGAGTTGGCAACCGCCCCGATTGGCGCTATGCTTGGGCCCCGCTGACTGGTCAGTGGGTGACGGGGCGTAGCGCAGCTTGGTTAGCGCGTCTGACTGGGGGTCAGAAGGTCGGAGGTTCGAATCCTCTCGCCCCGATTCGCAGATCGAGCCCTCCGGCGCACAGGTCGGGGGGCTTTTTCGTTCGTCTCCGGGGATGCCAGGGTCCTCGAAGCCGCCGGTGTGAAATCAGCGCCGGTAGGTGATGCGGGCGCGGGTGAGGTCGTAGGGAGAGATCTCGACCGTGACGGTGTCACCGGGGAGGATGCGGATGTAGTGCTTGCGCATCTTGCCCGAGACATAGCCGATGATTTCGGATTGCTGCTCGTTGGGGAGTCGCAGCTTGAACATCGCGTTGGGCAGTGCTTCGAGCACGATCGCGTCCATGGTGAACTTGTCGTCTTGCTTGGCCAAAGTCGTCTCCGTCGTCCCCAGCGCACCGGTCCCGGCGTCTTTCATGTGAATCTCTGGGGACTTCTAGGATAGGACGATGGCGGGAAAGAACCAGCCCATCCTCATATTGAGAGGCGATTTTGAGCGTGGAGAACGCACAAATTGCGGGCTCAGCCCTTGGCGGCGAAGCGTTCGAGCCCGAAGCGGGTGGGCTCGTCTTCGAGCATGACCCGCACGGCGTGGCGGGCGGTCTGGTGGCCCATGGACATGCCGTGGCCCGTGAGCCCGCCGCAGAACCAGACATGGTTGTTCTTGAGCGCATGGATAGGGACACGGGCGACGACCGGCATCCCGTCGGGGCTGAATCCCATGATGCCCGACCAGCGGGCGGTGATGTCGTACTCGGTGGTGATCAGCTCGCGGACGAACGACTCGAGGTGGTCCTGGACCGTGTCGCTGGTCTCGTCGGCCGATGTGGCTTCGAGGTCCGCGTGGTAGGTGCGGGCCCCGCCGAAGATGATCTGGTCGCCGGGCGCGGTTCGGACATACTCCGAGCCGTGGTTGAGGTAGTACGCGAACTCCAGCCGGGAATCGGATCGCTTGTGGGGTCTGACCGCGATCATCTGTCCCCGGTTGGGGGTGATGACGCCCCTGAGGGCGTGGATGAGGCCCGGGGCGTACGCGTTGGTGCAGACGAGCAGACGCGAACAGACGACACGCACAGCCCGCGTGAGCAGGGCGATGCGGTCGCCCTCGTCCTCGATGCGGTAGACCTCGGCGCCCTCGAACACGGGTGTGGTGGTCAGCGACGCACCGAGCAGGTTGATGAGTTCGATGGGCGAGCACACGGCGTCATGGGGGTTGAGCAGCCCCAGCGTGGGTCTGCCCGAGCGCCAGAGCGGGTCGCTCGGAGCATTCTCGGGGGTGACGAGTTCGCACCAGAACCCGTCCTCGCGCATCATGTCATGCGATTCAATGAGCTCGTCGTGCTCGGGCTGTCCCAGCGCGACGATACACGAGGGGCGCTGGGCGTAGCTCGGGGTGGATTCGATGCCCAGCGCCTTGAGCGCCGCCAGGTTCCGCTGGGACCAGTCCCAGAGAAACCCGGCCGTATCGCGACCGAGCTGTTTGGAGGCCAGCGCGTAGTTCTCGGCCGCGCCCCGGATCAGGTACCCCGCGTTTCGGCCCGAGGCCTTGGATCCGGCGTAGTCGGCCTCAAGAATGATGGCTGAGATGCCGCGGGATTCGAGCTCGATGGCGGCGGACAGCCCCGTGATTCCCGCGCCGATGATCGCGACATCGCACTGCTGCGTGCGGTGTGGGGGGGTGCGCTGCCAGAGGGAGACGGTCATGGATGGTTGCTCCGAGGTCTGGATCAATCTTCCCAGCGGATGGCCAGGGCGATATCGTTCACATTCGTGCCGGTGGGTCCGGTCCGGATGGTCGCCCCAAGGGTATCACAGACGGGCAGCGCATTGTGCTGGGCCAAGGCGGTTTGTGCCGCGGCGATCAGCTCAGGGTCTCGGAGCATGTCCCGGGTGATGATCGCGCCGGCGGCGTCGGTGGGGCCGTCAACGCCGTCGGTCGTGAGGGTGATGATCGACCAGTTGAGGGCGCTCTTGGAGAGCTCCACCGCGCCCGCCAGGGCCAGCTCGAGCGCCGGTCCACCGATGCCGGTGGCGTCGCCCGTGTCGACGGTTGGCTCACCACCCAGACATACGGCCAGACATACGCCGATCGGGGCGGGGATGGGCGGGTCGATCAAGGCCCGCGCCAGGGCGCGCCCCTCATCGCTGGCGGAACCGACGACGCGCCGTCCGGCCGATACGCATTCGATCTCTCGGTGCGCGCTCCAGGCGCAGGCGGCGTCGATGGCCGTGTCGTTGCCGGCGATGATGGTGTGGGGGATTCTGGGCGGGAGCGAGTCGATTAGCGGCCCCGACGCGATGGTGCGCAGGTCATCGCCGATGACATCGCTGAGCACATAGGCGTGGGTCCGGTGCACATGCGCCAGCAGCCGGGCCAGCCCGCCGCCCTTGAGGGTTTCGAGCCTGGCGCGGGCCGCGTTAATCTCCGCGATGGGTGCGCCCGAGCGGAGGAGACGGTCGGTGGTCTCGATGATCTGGTCGAGCGTGACACGGGGCTTGGGGGCGCAGAGCATGGCCGAGCCGCCGCCGGAGATCAGGACCATCGCGTTATGGTCGTAGGGGATCGATCGGGCGTGCTCGGCGAGCGTGCGCGCCGCGTCGATGTTGCGCTGCGTGGGAAGCGGGTGATCGGCGGGCAGGAGTTCGATGGACCCGCTCTTGAACGATGCGCGGGCGCACAGCGCGGGCGGGGCGAGCACCGTGGCCCGGGCGAAGCGCGATCCGAGGCGTTCGATCGCGGCGTGGGTCATGGGGATCGAGGCCTTCCCGAAGGCCAGGATGTGGGTGGGCCGGGTGTGGGCCGGGGAGTGGTACCGCTTCTTGAGCGCGATGCCGGGATCGCAGGCGTGCAGCACCGCGCCCACCAGGCCCTCGGCCCGCGTCCTTGAGGCGTGATCGAGCCCGGGCTGGAACTGGATCGTGCGCATATCGGTCAGCCGGCCAGAGCGCTTCGCAGGCGGCGGATCGCCTCGTCGAGGGTCTCGGTCTTCTTGCAGAACGCGAAACGCACCAGCGAGGCGCCGTGCTCGGGGTTCGCGTAGAACGCGCTGGGCGGGATGGCCGCGACCCCGGCGTGCTCGGGCAGCCAGCGGCAGAGCTCGACATCGGTGCTCAGTCCCAGGCGCTGCGTGACCCGGGTGTGGTCGGCCAGGATGAAGTACGAACCCCGCGGCTGCTGAACACCGAAGCCAAGCTCGTCGAGCGCTTCGCACAGCAGGGATCGGGTGTGGGTGTAGTGGGCGAGCAGCCGCTCGATCTCGGGCTCGCCGCCGTTGAGCAGGGCCGCGGCGCCGTGCTGCAGCGGCGTGGCGACGGCGAAAGTGAGGAACTGGTGGGCCGCGCGGATCCCCGCGGTCAGCGGCGCCGGGGCGATGGCCCAGCCGATCTTCCAGCCCGTAAGCGAGAACGACTTGCCCGAGCTGGAGAGCACGACGGTCCGCTCGCGCATCCCCGACAGACTCGCGATCGATCGGTGCGCCGCCCCGGGGTAGACGATGCGCTCGTAGACCTCGTCGCTGATGGCGATCGCGTCGTGGGCGATGCACAGATCGGCGATCTCACGCAGCTGGGCCTCATCGAGGACGACCCCGGTGGGGTTGTGGGGGGAGTTGAGCAGCACGGCGCGGGTTCGGGGGCTGAACGCGGCGGCCAGCTCGTCCGACCGGAACGCGAAGCCATCGTGGGTGGGGTGGAGCGTGACGAAGACAGGGACGGCCCCCGCCATGGCCAGGCACGCACGGTAGGAGTCGTACGCGGGCTCGAAAACGACCACCTCGTCGCCCGGGTTGAGCAGCCCCAGCATGGTCGCGGCGATGGCCTCCGTGCACCCGCTGGTGACGGTGATCTCGCTGCTGGGGTCGGGATCGATCCCGTTGACCCTCGACGCCCAGCCCGCGATGGCCTCGCGCAGCACCGCGGTCCCGGGCAGAGGGGCATACTGGTTGTGCCCGGCGTTGATCGCCTCGATCGCGGCCTCTCTGCCCGGAGCGGGGCCGTCGAAATCCGGGAAGCCCTGCGAGAGATTGACGGCCCCGTGCGCGTTGGCCAGCGCGGTCATCTCCGCGAAGATCGTGGTCCCGAACGGGGCAAATCGGTCGGCGATCATGCTCTGGCGCGTGGTGCTCATGGGCGCAGCATAGTGCGGCTCGGGCGGGGGCGCGCCCTTCAGGGCGCCAGGGGGTAGCCCAGCAGCTCGGCGGCGTGCGAGGCGGCGCCGCTGTTGGGGCCGGTCTCGATGATCTCGATCAGGGCCCTGCGGGCCGCGGGGGTGGTGGGGGCGGCGTCGCCGTGGGTGTGGGTGTACTCGGCGAATGCCGCGTTGACCGCGGTGTTCTGCTGCTCGATGGCGGCGCGCCGGGGCTCGTCAACCCATCGAAGCGCGTCGGCGAACTGCTCGGCGCTGGGCATCGCGTGGGCCATGCCCTCGATGATGTCCAGGCGCATGTCGATGCCGTCCTGGGCCAGCAGATCCTTGCGGACCGACATCTCCGCCCGGTTGAAGTCCGCGGCCCCCGTGATGCCGGCGATCCTGCGTTCATGCAGCATCTTGAGATACCGCCCCGATGGTCTGGCCATCCGTCTCGGCCAGTACTCGCCGCCCTTGCCGGTGAGAGCGTTGTGATAGCTGTCGAGCCCCAGGATGGGGATCGAGCCGGCGAAGAGGTCGGGGAACGCGAGCTGCAGGATGCTTGAGCAGCGCCCGCCGCCGGACATCCCGGTGACATACACGCGGTCGCGATCGATGGCGCATCGGCGAGCGAGGGTCTCGATCGAGTCGAGGTGGTTCTGGAGCCGATCCGTGATCTCTCGCTTGTTGCCGTTGTCGTCCACGCCGATCGCGATCAGCCCCAGCTCGTCGCAGATCGGGGCGAAGACCCCGGGAATGCGCCCGTCGGGGCCGGGGCTGATCCAGACCAGCACGCCCGGGTGGGTGGTTGGGGCAAAGCCCTTGGGGAGCCGGACGCGGAAGGTCTCCTCCCCCACGATGCGCGTGAGCGGGGGGTAACTGATCCCGATGCGGGACCGGATCGTGCGCGCATCGAGCACGATCGGCGACGGTGTATGCGGCTGTGGCAGTTCGATCTCGTTGCCCTCCACCGCGCCCAGGCCCGGGGGGTTCGCGCTCGGGGCAGCGAGAACAAGGCCCAGCTTCTCCAGCACATCGGCCCGCAGCGACCAGCGGGGCCTGGGCTCACCCATCGCTGTCAACGCGACGCGGTCGCCGTACGGGGTGATGAGATACACGCGCTGCTCGTCGTCAACAGCAAGGTGCAGATAGACGGGGTGATCGGGGGTGGGGTCGGTCACCTCGCCGTCATCGACGGGCTTGGTGAATCGTCCGAGCGTGGCGTAGGCGTGCGGCTCGATCAGCGAGATCAGCCCCGCGCGACGGGCGATCAACTCCACGCCGATCAGGTCTTCGGGGATCGGATCCGCACCGGTGCTGATGTAGCCCAGCGTGGGCGCCCTGCCGTCAATTCTGAACGGGGATCGGTCTTCCTGGGCGTGCCCGTCGCGTGACAAGCTCGGACGGGGAGCTTGGGCCGCCCAGCACGGGTCGGCGCCCGACAGGGCGAGCGCGAGCACGATCAGGCACGAGCGTCGGGGCGGGTTGGGCATGGGAGGTTATACGGGCGTGGCGGCGGGCGGTTGTGCCCGTTTATGGCCGATCGAGCGTCCAAAATCCAAGCCGGGGTGGGGCTTGACCGAACGGAGTTCAGGGCTAGTCTTATCCTTCACACGATCCTCCTTAGCTCAATGGTAGAGCGAGCGGCTGTTAACCGCTAGGTTGCTGGTTCGAGTCCAGCAGGAGGAGCTTTGAGCTACTGGGTCTATGTCCTGTACAGCGAGACTGCCGGTAAGCGATACACCGGGCAGACCGGCGACCTCGATCGTCGTCTCAGCGAGCACAACGACCCCCAACACAATGTGATGAAGTTCACCTCAAGGCGCCCCGGTCCCTGGGTGCTTGTTCACTGTGAGCCGCCCGACCCGGTCCGAGGCCATGCGCCGTGAGAGATGGTTCAAGTCGGGGCAAGGGCGGGCGTGGCTCGATGCGCACGGGTTCGGTAGAGCGAGTCCGCCGTAGGCGGATGAACCGCGAGGTTGCTGGTTCGCGTCCAGCAGGAGGAGCTTTGAGCTTCTGGGTGTATGTCCTGATCCCAGGCGGAGCTACCCCCTGCGGGCCGCGGCGTAATAGGCCGTGGCGCAGAGCCCCGTGCCGCCCCACAGAGCGAGCAGGGAATGACCCACGAGCGGGATCACGCTCAGGACCACGCCCGCGAGCAGGGCGCTCAGGTCGGCGTTCTTCTTGCCGTAGATGAAGAAGCCCATCCCCACGGCCCCGATGAGGATCCCCGAGAAGAGCACGGCGGGGTTGTCGAGATCCATGCGAAGTCTCCCGTGCCCGGTCGTGGGCATGGCTTCATAGTCGGTTCGGCGATTCCCCAGGACCAGTCTTCGCGCCTTGCGGGACGCTCGGCGAGACGATCGCCACCATGCAGCACGAAATCCGTCACCGCAGGCGGTGTTATCGGAAGCGATCCCGGGCGCCGGGGCCTCAGCTCTGCGTGTTCTTGAGCAGGTCACGGATCTCGCCCAGCAGAACGACCTCCTCGGCCGGCGCCGCCGGGGTGGGGGCGGCTTCCTGCTCACGCTCGAAGCGGCGCTTGGCGTGGTTGATCATCTTTACGAGCAAGAAGATCACCAGCGCCAGGATCAGGAAGTTGAGCGCGACGGTGATGAAGTTGCCCCACGCGAATACGGGGCCGAGGGCCCGGGCGTCGACCAGGGGCATCGCGGCCCCGTCGTGGGCCGCCTGGTAGGCGTCCACGCCGTCGCGCACGGTGTCGGTGAGCCCGAAGTAGAGGTTGCTGAAATCGGATTTGCCCACGATCCCCACCAGCGGCATCACGAGATCGTCGATCAGCGAACGCACGATGAGCCCGAAGGCGCCGCCGATGATGATGCCGATGGCCATGTCCATGACATTGCCCTTGACGGCGAACTCTCGGAACTCTTTGACAAAGCCCATATTCAACCCCTCTTTTTTATCGCGGCGAGGTGCGATTCATGCTCGGAACCGGCTTCCCTGCGCGCAGTGTATCCGTCCCCGGAGATTGATGCAATACTCCGGTTCAGTCCCGGCGATTCTTGACCCGTACTCGTCCCTTGCCTCTGGTAATTCTGCCGATGACATGGACCTTTTCGCCCGATTTCTCCAGCCGACGCGCCACGGCGTCGGCGAAGGTGGGGCGGACGATCAGGCAGTAGCCGATCCCCATGTTGAACACCCGACGCATCTCGTCCTCGGCGATATTCCCGTGACGCTGCAGGAAGCGGAAGACCGGCGGTACGGGCCACTTGGCCTCGTCGATCACCGCGTCCACCTCGCTGTTGAGGGCCCGGTTGAGGTTGCCCTCCATCCCGCCGCCGGTGATGTGGGCCATGCCGCTGATGACCTTCTTGACCTTGTAAGCGCGCAGCAGCTTGACGATCGAGGACGCGTAGATGCGGGTGGGCTCGAGCAGGACCTCGCCCAGGGTGCGGTCACTTTTCAGTTCGGGGTATCTTTCGCTCAGCCGGAGCCCTGTGTGTTCGATCACCCGGCGCACCAGCGAATACCCGTTGGAGTGGACCCCCGAGCTCCCGAGCCCCAGCACGATGTCGCCGGCCTCGACCCGCAGCGGGTTGGTGGCTTTCCTGAGCTCGACCACGCCCACGCTGAACCCCGCTAGGTCGTAGTCGCCCGGCTTGTACAGGTCGTTCATCTCGGCCGTCTCGCCCCCCAGCAGGGCGCAGCCCGACTGCTTGCAGCCCTCCGAGACGCCCTTGAGGATGTCGTAAAGGACATCCTGGTCGACCTTGTGGACGGCGATGTAGTCAAGGAACAGCAGCGGCTCGGCCCCCTGGACGATCAGGTCGTTGACATTCATCGCCACCAGGTCGATCCCGACCGTATCATGCCTGCCCATCTCGATGGCCAGGTGGACCTTGGTCCCCACCCCGTCGGCGCAGGCGACCAGGACCGGGTCCTTGTAGTTGTGCTTGAAGAGCTGCTCGTTGTAGTCCAGGCGCAGCAGCCCCGCGAACCCGCCCGGGTTGTCGATGACGCGCTGGCCCTGCGTGCGGCGCAGCAGCGAGCCGATGGAGCCGACGAACTTGTCTCCGGCCTCGATGCTCACGCCCGCATCGGCGTAGGTCAGGCCCTTGGGACGGCTGGGTTTGCGGGAGCGGGTGGCGGTCATGAGGAGAGGATAGGAGGAGCGGGCGAGCTTGCCATCAGTGTGCCCAGAACGCGGGTGGAAATCTGTGAAGGGCGCTGAGGGAAGGGTATAATCCGTGTATCCGCAGGAACGGCTCGATGCCGGGCGGTTCTCCATCCGACTCCGCGCAGACCAAGGGACCAACGACATGAGAGAAACGCAGCTTTTCACCTCCGAATCCGTCTCCATGGGGCACCCCGACAAGGTGGCGGACCAGATCTCTGATGCGATCCTCGACGCGATGCTGGCCGACGACCCGCACTCGCGCGTCGCCTGCGAGACGCTGGTGGCCACGGGGCTGGTGGTGGTCGCCGGGGAGGTGACCACCTCGACCTATGTCGATATCCCGGAACTCGTGCGGCGCACGATCCGTGAGATCGGCTACACCTCGGGCGACATGCGTTTCGACTCGGAGAGCTGCGCCGTCATGGTCGCGCTCAACAAGCAGAGCCCCGACATCGCCCAGGGCGTCGACAAGGAGGGGGCCGGCGACCAGGGCATGATGTTCGGCTACGCCTGCAAGGAGACCGAGGAACTCATGCCCCTCCCGATCATGCTCAGCCACAGGCTGGTGGCCCAGCAGGCCCAGGCGCGCCGCGAGGGCACGATCCCCGGCCTGCGACCCGATGCCAAGAGCCAGGTCACGGTCGAGTACGACGAGAAGAAGCCCGTGCGCGTGGACACGGTGGTGCTCTCCACCCAGCACGACGCGTCGTGGAACGAGAAGCAGGTCGAGCTCAAGAAGCAGGTCACCGACAAGATCATCAAGCCCGTCCTGGGCGAATGGTGGAATCCGGGCATCACCGTCCATGTGAACCCCACCGGCCGCTTCGAGATCGGCGGACCACACGGCGACGCCGGGCTCACCGGGCGCAAGATCATCGTCGACACCTACGGCGGGCGCGGGCGCCACGGCGGGGGCGCCTTCAGCGGCAAGGACCCGACCAAGGTGGACCGCTCGGCGGCCTACATGGCGCGGTACATCGCCAAAAACATCGTGGCCGCCGACCTGGCCGATGAGTGCGAGGTGCAGCTCTCCTACGCCATCGGCGTGGCCGAGCCCACCAGCGTGCTGGTCGATACCTTCGGCACGGGCAGGGTCCCCGCCGAGAAGCTGGCCAAGGCGGTGCGCGAGGTGTTCCCGCTCACGCCCCGCCAGATCATCGACACCCTAGGGCTGCGCAAGCCCATCTTCGCGCCCAGCGCCCGCCACGGGCACTTCGGGCGCCATCCCACCGAGGTCAGCTTCACCAAACAGGACGGAACCACGGTCAGGAACCCCGGCTTTACCTGGGAGAAGACCGACAAGGCCGCGTCCCTGCGAGCATCGGTGGGGGCCGAGGCTCACGCGACGGTGTAAAGCCCGTGTTTGAGAATGTACTCATGGACCCGATCGTCGAGCGCGGCGATCGGGTTTTCTCTGCGCGTCGGGTCGGCCAGCGCCGCCCTGATCGCGGTCGATGACGCGTCGATCATCGGCACGGGTACGATCAGTGATCGCCACAGCCCGAGCTGGGCCGGGCTCCATGTCCCCGATGCTCCGAGATGCTCGATCAGGCCGTCGGGACTGTCGATCCCCTCGCGGAGCATGACCACGGCCTCGTCCCAGAACTCCAGGTACCGGCGCCAGCAGTGCATCGAAAGGGCCTGGTCCGCGCCGATCAGGAACCGATTCTCTCCGGGGAGATCCATCGAGCGCACGATGGCCCAGGTGTCGGCCCAGTAGCCCGGCTGGCCGGGGTTGAGACCGCCGTCGCCAACCTCCTGCTCCCAGACCTCGGCGTGCTCGACATCACGCAGCGCCAGGGTCAGCATCGCCAGGCGGTGCTGGTCGGCGATTGGGGGCTCGGGCTTGTGTGGCGATCGCGTCGCTGGCACATACACGACCCGGGCGGGGCGCACGCCCGAACGACCGAGAACGAGCGGGGGGAGCGTGGCATGTCCGAGGTGGGGAGGGTCGAAGCTGCCACCAAAGAACAGGCGGAGCCGGGCGTGCCCGGCCTGGCCGCTCAGCGGGATCACCTGGTGGCGGCGTTCGATGGTCGGAGTTGAACTCACCCGCGATTGTTGGCGCACGGGTTCCCATGCATCGCGTATCTCGCGGATCTTGTCCGATAACCATTGCCCGGATGTGTGTTTGAAGCCCGGGCGCGTGCGGGGAGAGTCGGTCCGCCCCATCCCCATGGAATCGGACCTCGGGGTGAGTGAGTTGGCACGCGGGTGTAAACCCCGGGTCACGAACACCCGATGAACGATCGTGGAGGCCCGTGATGAACGCACCCGACCCCAACGCTTTCAGTCTCGATATCAATGATCCCGAGGACGCGGAGCTGATCCGCTATTTCCTGGGCGAGCTGCCCTCGAAGGTCGACGCGATCAACGCCGCGGCCTCGCACGACAACTTCGAGCAGCTTGGCCGCATCGCCCACCAGCTCAAGGGCGCCGCGCCGGGCTTCGGGTTCCCGGCCATCGGCAGCGCGGCGGGCAGGCTCGATGAGCAGATCCGCGGCCTCGATGCGTCGGAAGATTCCATCCGACAGATCCGCATGCAGGTCGAGAGCCTGGTCTCGCTCTGCCAGTCGTTCATCACGAAGGACTCCTGAGCCCCGCCGGGCGTGAACTTTGCGTTTAGGGTTCCCAGCCACTAACACACAGGCGATCAACACCCGCATGCCCGATCAAAGCGACAATCCCGCGAACAGCGCCTCTCCCAAGGTGCTGCTGATCGACGACTCGCAGTTCGTCCATCGCCTGCTCGACGCCAGGCTGCGTTCGGAGTCGATCACCCTCCTGGGAGCCGAGGACGGCAGGGAGGGGATGGACGCGGCGGTCCGCGAGTGCCCCGCGCTGATCCTGCTGGACCTGGACATGCCCGTGATGGACGGCTTCGAGACGCTCCGCAACCTGAAGGAAGACCCCCGCACCCGCGACATCCCGGTCATCGTGCTCTCGGGCATGAACTCGTCGCAGGACAAGGTGTCGGCCTTCGATCTGGGAGCCGTGGATTTCGTGACCAAGCCGTTCGAGCTCACCGAGCTCCGCGCCCGGCTCCGCTCGTCGCTCAAGATGAGCGCCCTGCTGCGGATGCTGGCGGTGAAGGCCCAGATCGACGGCCTCAGCGAGCTCTACAACCGGGCCTACTTCGACGACCGCCTACGCGAGGAGTTCGACCGGGCCGTGCGTCACGGGCAGGCCATGTCGGTGGCGATGCTCGACCTGGACCATTTCAAGCACATCAACGACACCTACGGGCACCCGGCTGGCGACACGGTCATCTCGGGGGTGGCCAAGCTCATCATGCGTGAGACACGCTCGATCGACATCGCCTGCCGCTACGGGGGCGAGGAGTTCGCGCTGATCATGCCCGAGACCAGCCCCGAGCAGTCCCTGCGGATCTGCGAGCGGATCCGTTCGATCTGCGAGACGATCACCTGGGCCCGGCACCCGAGCCGGCCCGTCACGGTCTCGATCGGGATCGCGGGCGTCCCCGCGGGCGCCCCGATCAACTCCACGCCCGCGGCGTGGGTCGAGACCGCCGATCGGAATCTCTACGAGGTCAAGCAGTCTGGTCGCAACCAGGTCCGCGTCACCCTGCTCGACGGCTCGGTGGTGCGCCAAGCCAAAGCCGGCTGACGCCCGAACCGACCAGGAGGGTTTGACCCGCGCGGGCTACACTGCGTGCATGGGCGAAGACACACACACGCACGGCCATCGGCTGGAGCGCCTCGAGCACGCGACCGGGTTCGCGGAACGCCACATCGAGATTCTTTCGGGCGAGGTGGCCGAACTCAACAAGGCGGTGCTGGGGCTGACGCGGCGCCTTGCACAGCTGGAATCGCGCCTGCTCGAACTCAACGAGCGGGTGGGTGAAGACGCGGGGACGGTGCCACCGCCCCACAGCGCCGGGCCGGACATCCCGCGCGAACCGCTCTGATGGGCATCAGAAGCCCGATTGAGGGAAACGGGAGCCGCCCCGGGCGTATATACTTGACCATGAAGCCCACGCGTTCGATCCGAATCCCGCAAGGGGACCGCTTCCTGCCGCTGGCGGTTCTGTCCGTCATGTCCATGCCCGTTATTGCCGTCATGACCGTGATGGCCGTGATGAGCGGGTGCCAGTTGCAGCAGCGCCGCGTCGATGTGCCCACCGCCTCGGGCGCCGATGAGACTCTCGAGGCCCGCTTCGGCCTGACGGCCGACGCGCAGGACCCGACCGAGCGCGACAAGGAACTGGGCTACGGGATGTGGAAGGCCAAGCCCGAGCCGGAGGGAACGGCCGCCCCCGAGAGCCCCCAGCGGCGCGGTCAGCACTGGGGCGGCGGCGGATCGCCGCGATAAGCCGAAGTTCGGTCTCGCATCTTCTTCCCGGCTGCCGCATCTCGCACCGAGTCGCCCTAGAATGGAATCAGGGGCGGGGGCACCAAGGACGACAGGAGGTCACATGTCCATACTCGGCCAGCGGTACACGGAAGTGCGGCAGCGTGTCGCCGAGGCGGCGCAGCGTTCGGGGCGAAGCCCCTCGTCGGTCTACACCATCGCGGTGACCAAGTTCGCCGAGCCCGAGGATATCCGCGAGCTCATCGAGCTGGGACACCGCGACTTCGGCGAGAACAAGGTGCAGCAGCTGGCCCAGCGCGCCAGCGTGATCAACGAGTGGTTCGAGCGGATGAGGATGCACCCACGCGTGGCTGGCGAGCGGGGCGGGTTCGACGCCTCCACGCCCGTGCGGTGGCATATGATCGGGCACCTGCAGCGCAACAAGGTGCGCCGGATCGCCGATCTGGTCCGCCTGGTGCACTCGGTCGACAGCCTGAGGCTGGCCGAGGAGATCCAGCAGATCGCCAACAAGCTCGACCGCCAGATGGATGTCCTGCTGCAGGTCAATGTCTCGGGCGAGGACTCCAAGTTCGGCGTGCCCATCGCCGCCGCCGGCGCGATCGCCGAGCAGATCGACACGATGATCAATGTACGCGTGCGTGGCCTGATGACCATGGCGCCTCTGAGCGAGCGGCCCGGCGACTCGCGCCAGTACTTCGTCCGCTGCCGCGAGCTCTTCGACGACCTCGTCCGCCAGGGCGTGGGTGAGGGTCACTTCGACCTGCTCTCGATGGGCATGAGCGGTGACTACGAGGTGGCCATCGAGGAAGGATCCAACCTCGTGCGTGTGGGGACGGCCATCTTCGGGGAGTCGCACGCGACCGAGCCGGTGGAGCTCGACACCCTCTGAACGGGACAACCCGTGCGTTTTCGCGCCCGGCTTGAGTTCGGCCCGCCGGGCTCGACGATGCATCCGAAGAAAAGCCGGTCTTGGCCCGGTCTCGGTGCTGCTCGACGGTCCAAGACGCTCAGGAGTGCACCACCGTCTGCTGCACGAGCTGGGCCAGGCGACCGCCGGTGGCGCGGGTCGCAAGCATCTGCTCCTGCAGGTTCCGTCCCGGGCAGGCGGTGGGACGCAGCTCCTGGTGGGTGTACACGCGGCTCATGGGGACATTGAAACGCGCCATGGCGTAGGCGATCATCTTGTTGACCGCGTCGAGCGTGGCGGCGGTGGGATGCATCTGCTCGTAGTTGCCGAAGCAGACGATGCCCAGGTTCCCGGGGTTGTTGTCCTTGACATGGGCGCCCTGGAGTTCGAGGGGGCGCGCTTGCCAGATACGACCGCTTGGATCCACGGCGAAGTGATAGCCGATGTCGGCCCAGCCGTTGTTGAGGTGCCCGGTCCGGATCAGCTGCATCCGGCGCAGCGAGTCCGCGTACGAGCCCGAGGGCGCGGGCATGATCGCATCGTGATGAACGGTGATCCGGGTGACCCACCCCATGGGGTCGGCCAGCCATCGCTTGGGCTGCTCGCTGGTCCATTTGCTGCGGGGGATCACGAAGGACGGGATGGCCGAGAGCGGCAGACTCGCTTCCAGAGCGGGGGTGTCGTGGGTCCTGTGCATGGGGACGGGGCTGGAGGTCCGCGCGATGGGATCCGCCGGGATCGGATCGCCCACCGAGCCGCCGAGGCGGTTCACGCGCTTCTGGGCCGCGGTCTTGCAGCCCGTGAGCGTGGAGGCCGCGCCCAGGGCCAGCGCGACCGTCCCGGCGCGGGCGGCCAGGTCGATCACCCGTCTGCGGCTCATCCCTCCCGCGCTGATAGAGAGACGGGGGACGCTGCGGATCGGGTCGCTGTGGTTTTCGTCGTGCATCACGAACAGTTCCTTCGACCAATCCCCGCTCCTGAGTGCAATCCTATCACGAAGTTCGGGCCTTTGGAACACGGGGCATGGCCATCCGTCAAGTATCAGGAGAACGGAGAGAAAGCCCCATGACCCCGAGACGCAGGAACTGCGCTCGCCCGCAGGGCCGATCGATCTCATGCGGCGTTGAATCGCGGGGGAAACGCAGAGTAGAATCCCCTCTTTCGAGCGGCGCTGGCGCGCCCTTTCATGAACCGACGCCCCGTGGGGGCGTCCGAGCCGGGAGAGCAGATGCTCCAGGAATCCACAAGCGAGCTCGTCGATCAGGCCGCCTCCAACCCCGTGGTCTCGGGCTTCGGCCAGTTCGTCAGCAATGTCGGCCACGGCGATTTCGGGCCTCACACATGGCTGCTGTTCTGGAGTTCGGTGGGCAAGCCGGTCCTGCTGGCGATCGTGCTGATCTTCGCCGTGTTCCTCGCCGCCGGCTGGGTCAGCAAGATCACCGGCAAGGCGGTCCGCAAGGCCAAGGTCGAGGAGACTCTGGCTCGCTTCCTGACCATGCTCACTCGCTACCTGGTCCTGATCGCCGGCGGGGTGGCGATCCTGGGCACCCTGGGGGTTGAGACCACCAGTTTCGCGGCGGTGCTGGCGGCGGTCGGGTTCGCCATCGGCATGGCCATGTCGGGGATGCTGGGCAACATCGCCTCGGGGATCATGCTGCTGATCTTCCGCCCGTTCAAGGTGGGCGATGTGGTCGATGCGGCGGGGGTCAAGGGCAAGGTCTACGAGGTCGGTCTCTTCACGACCGCCTTCGACACCTTCGACAACCGGCGCATCATCGTGCCCAACAATGAGATCTTCGGCGGCAACATCGAGAATGTCTCCCACCACGCGACGCGGCGCGTCGATGTCACGGTGGGGACCGAGTACCGTGCGGACATCGACCGAACCCGCGAAGTGCTCATGGCCGCGGCCAGGGCGACGGGCAACATCCTCAACGAACCCGAGCCGGTCGTGTATCTGAACCAGTTGGGTGGTTCGTCGATCGACTGGGCCGTGCGGGTATGGGTCAACGCGGGCGACTACTGGGCCGTGAAGGAGAAGCTGACGCGGGATGTCAAATACGCGCTGGATGAGGCCGAGATCGGCATCCCCTTCCCGCAGATGGATATCCACATCGACGGCGGGATCAGGCGGGACTAAGGAATCTGGTGGCACAGGCGTCCCGCCTGTGCTGTCTCGGCGTGTCACGCAAAGAAAGAGCACAGGCGGGACGCCTGTGCCACCGGCAACTTGATTTTCCATGTGCTCAAGCTCAGAGGCGGGCGATTGATTCGCCCTTGCGCACGCGCCCGAGCCACCTGGCCCAGATGCTCAGCACCAGCAGCATGTACAGGCGCTGGGAGTGGTCGCGCCCGTGCCAGGGGTTGAGCGATTTCTCGCCCGCCGCGTCGTGCTCGCGCAGCATCCGCTCGACGAACTTCATGTTGATCTCGACCCCGGCCTCAACGAGCCCGGGGAAGGGGTCGGTTGAGCGGAGATGGTCATGGAGCAACTGACGCATCCCGCCGTAGTCGCTGCGGAACCACTCGCCGATGGGGATGGCGAAGCCCTGCTTGGGGCGATCGACGATGTGAGAGGGGAGGTACTTGCGGGCGACTTGTTTGAGCAGGCCCTTGCGCTCGCCTTGGGGCATGAGGATGTCCAGCGGCGTGCGCAGCGCGGCGTCGACGAGTTCCTTGGCGAGAAACGGGGCACGCACCTCAAGCCCGACGGCCATCGACGCGGTGTCGGTCTTTCGCAGCAGGTCGTCGGGGAGATAGTGCGTGAAGTCTTGACGCAATGGATCGAGAATCCGGTCGAAGGTATCGCTTCCCACTGGCCAATCGTCTGGGCGTCTGATGAGCTTGCGAAGAATGGGGGTGGGAAAGATCGCGAGCAGTTCGCTGTAGCCGCCGAATCGGGCGGCGGCGGCGAGCCGGGCGAGGTAGGTCGATCGGCTCGGGGGTTTGCGCTGGTCAAGCAGCGAAGCCGGGATGAGTTTGAGCAGATGATGCCACTTATTGAGCATCGGCTCTATGGTGTGTCGGCGGTAGCCGCCGAAGAGTTCGTCGCCACCGTCGCCGCTGAGCGCGACCTTGACATGCTCACGGGCTGCTTTGGAAACCCAATAGGTCGGGAGCAGCGAGCTGTCGCCGAAGGGGAGCCCGAGTTGTTCGATGAGTTTGATGAGATCTTGAGCCGGGTGGGGATCGCAGTCGAGGATGTGGTGCTGAATCCCGATGTACTCCGCGGTCTCGGCGGCGGCTCTTGATTCGTCGTACCGAAGATCGGGCATGCGCACCGTAAATGCTTTAATATCGGGGCGATGTTTGTGGGTGATGGCGGCAATCAGCGCGGAGTCGATGCCGCCGGAGAGGAAGACGCCAAGGGGAACATCGGCCTCGATTCTCGACTGCACGGAGCGACTGAACATGGATTCAAGGGTTTGCGAATCGAGCGTTGAGCTTCGGGATGCATCGGGAAATGGGGTCGATCGGCTCGCTACTTGGTGGCTCGGCCGCTCGATCGTGAACTCGCCCTTGGGGTCTCGGGGGAAGAGCTGCCACACATTGGGTATGACCTGATCAATCCAGGAGGTTGGTGAAATCCGGGCCCATCCATACCGGATCCAACTGGCGCTCGCTGGGAACCACGAATTGTAAAGGGGCCCGCCAGGATCAGCAACCTGGATGGCGGAAATCAGGCTGGAGATACTTGGTGTGAAAAGAACCGCGCCGGTGGTATTGAGCGTGTATGAATACATGGGTTTCTCCCCGGCTCGATCACGGCCATCCGCCAGTTGGCCCGTCTTTGCATCCCATATGAGCAATGTGTGCATTGAATCGATTCGGTCCTGCAGCACGCCCTGCCACGCTCGCCACCCATGCACCAGCACCTCCGTGTCCGAGTGATCCGTCTCGAACACACACCCCTGCCTCTCCAGTTCCTTCCGCAGTTCCCGGTGGTTGTAGATGCACCCATTAAACACTACCGCCACCAGCGCCTTGCCCGGCTCGACCTCGCTGGCCACAACCGGCGTCCCCCCCGGCTGGTAGGTCAGGTCAGGGCGCAGCCGTTCCCCGTCGTGCACCATCGGCTGGAACCCCCCGGCGTGGTCGATGATGCTCAGACGCCGGTGGACCAGCGCGACATCGACGACGGTGCCGTCGGCTCGGGTGGCCCGGTCGCGGAAGCGCCCCTGCCCGTCCGGGCCGCGGTATTTGATGGATTCGTCGAGGGTGTCGAGCCAGGATTCGGGGATGGCTTCGAGATGGGGCGGCGGGGGGCCGTCCTTGAGGTCGTGGACCTTGATGACGCCGGCGATGCCGCACATCAGGGTGAGGCCCCGTTGGTCCGCGTGGGCTTGGGCTCGGCGGAGGACCCCACTCCGGCGTGCGTCCGGGCATCGGCCGACAGGTCCCGCCCGATCTGGATGTCGTCATCAATGACGAAGTCCACGGTATCCTTGAAGGTGCCGGTCCGCAGCCCCCATACCGTGTGGATGATCCGCGTGCTGATGATGGCCGAGACGAAGGCGATCACGAAGGCCCACGAGTGCTGGACATGGGCGAACTCCTGGAGCGCCCACATCCCGCCGGGACCGATGATGATATAGATGGGCACCAGCGCCATCCGCTCGGCCTGCAGACGCGTGGCGTCGCGGATGAACCGGCGGCTCCTCTGGCCAGCGTCCTGCCTGGCCGGGTGCCCCCGCGGCTTCCAGTGGTTGGCGACCCAGTGCAGGGCGTAATAGACCATGACATCGAATGTTGTTTCCAGCCCGTAGGCGACGACGCTGATCAGCATCTTGTGCTCGGGCCCGATCCAGTCGCCGATGAACATGACGGGGAACTTGGCCAGCGCGATGGCGATGAAGCCGGCCGTCACCATGTTGAGATTGATGTTCACGACCCGTCTGCGCTGGTAGTACTGGAAGACGCGTCGGGACATCGGGGATCCTTGAGGGGGCGGGGGACGCTCAGAACGATCTGCTGACCACCGCGTCGGCGATCAGCTCCAGCATCGTACGCCCCGCCGACTCGGGGACGGGCGCGAGCGCCCGCCTGGCGAGGACCACATAGGACGCGGCCAGATCGCGGGTGGCGTCGATCGATCCGGTGGCGGTGATCGCGCCGGTGAGCTCGCCCAGGCAGGAGCGGTCCCCCTCGGCGGCGCGAGCGATGATCCCCAGCGAGCGAAGCGTCTGGGCGGGTTCCGCGTTGGCCAGGTGGTGGATCAGGGGGTAGGTCAGCTTGCCCTTCTCCAGGTCCTTGCCCACCGATTTGCCGACGGTTTCCTCGCGCCCCATGAGGTCGAGCACATCGTCCTGGATCTGGAAGGCGACGCCGAGGCGACGCCCGAACTCCTTGAGCGCCAGGGTGACCGGGTGGCGCCGCTGGTCGAAGCCCAGCGTGGCGATCGCGCCCAGCTCGCACGCGGCCCCGATGAGCGCGGCGGTCTTGCGCTCCAGGATCTCGAGATAGGTCGCCTCGTCGAGCGATCGGTCGTTGCGGTGGTGGAGCTGGAGCAGCTCGCCCGTGCACATCACCGCCGAGGCGTGCCCCACGATGCGCGACGGAGCGGGCGAATCGAGCGAGGAGCAGAGCTTGTACGCCGAGGCGATCAGGTAGTCGCCGAGGATCACCGAGGTCTCGTTGCCCTTGAGCATGTTGAGGGTCTGCCCGCGCCGGCGCATCTCGGCCTCGTCGAGCACATCGTCGTGGACGAGGGTGGCCATGTGGACCATCTCGCAGACCGCGCCGCAGACGACATGGGCGTGCGTGCAGAGTCCGCCGCTCTGGCCCCGCGCGAGCAGCGAGTCGAGCCCGGCGCGGGCCGCCGCGCCGCAGAGGATCACCAGCGTGGGGCGGAGCATCTTGCCCCGGTAACGCTCGATGTACGCGCACATCTGATCGACGGGCGGCAGATCGGAAACGAGCTGCTCGGTGAAGACCGACTCGACCTTCGGGAGCGATTCGGCGATCAGCTCCTGCACGCCCGCCAGCTCGGTCGGGATGTCCAGCACACCTTGCATGGGGAACCTCAGTCGTAAGCGACGATGTAGGAGATGAACGCGGGATCGGCGGCGCCCTCGAGCGAGGGCTCGTACTCGCCGCTGCCCTCGCCCTCGTCGTCCTCGGTCTCCCAGTACACATGCACCTGCGAGAACCCCGCTTCACTGAGCAGCTCGCGGATCTCGACCAGCGACCAGAGACGCCAGTGGTAGACGAAGGCGTCGGTGATCCGGGTTTTGTCAGGGAACTTGAAGTGGATCCGGCAATCCATGTCGTTGGTGATGGGGTTGAAGCGCTTCTGCTCCCAGACATAGGTGAACTGACGCCCGGGGCCCTCGTCGATCTTCTTGGATTCCTTGGTCTCGGTCATGGCCTCGGAGCCGCCGTAGTGGTCCAGAAAGAAGACGCCGTCGTCGCTCAGACTGGCCCGGACCGACCCGAAGTACGCGCGCAGCTCGTCGCGGGTCTTGAAGAGCCAGTAGCTGAAGTTCATCGCCAGCACGCAGTCCATCCCAACCGCGTCGCCCGGCTCAAGGACATTGCGATTGAGCAGCGAGATGCGCTTGCGAGCATCGGGTTTGAGCCCCGCGACATGGTGCTGGGCCCCGTAGTCGAGGGTGGGCTGGTCGATATCGAGCCCCGTGGCGCGGTTGGCGGGGCGGCGGCGGACCCACTCGGCGCTGGTGTTGCCCGTGCCGCAGAAATCCTCCCGCAGCGTGACCGCTTTTCGGCCCCTGAGTTGCTCGAAGGTCTCGTCGACGAAGTCGATCTCGGCCTCGACATTCTGGACTGAGAGCTGGTAGAGCTCGTGCCTGTTGGCGCTCGCGGCTGTGAGCGCGCCGCTGCGCTGGGCCTTCCGGGCCCCCTTGATCTCCAGATTCTTCTGTCTCGATGATTTATGGGACATGGCGGGGGCGCTCATCGGGGGAGTTTCTCCGTACGAAGACGGTTCTGGGAACATCCCGCTCGCCGATCGGCCGAGAATCCCGGACGGCATCATAGATGACAATGATCGTCCCGTCTCGTCGAAGCTCCTCAATCCCATCGGGGATCAGCTGAGCGGGTGTCCGACGGCCCCCGGGAGACTACACTGGGGTCCCAAACGGAGGAGCCGCGGTATGCGATTGACGATGGTCGGAACAGGGTATGTGGGGCTTGTCACCGGCGTGTGTCTGGCCAACTCGGGCAACGATGTCACCTGCCTGGATGTGGATCCCGAGAAGATCAGCAAGCTCGGGAAGGACATCTGCCCGATCTATGAGCCCGGCCTCACGGAGCTAATGGTCAAGAACCGCAAGGCGGGGCGGCTGAGCTACACCCTCGACAAGCAGCAGGCCTACCAGTCGGCCGACATGATCTTCATCTGCGTGGGCACCCCCTCCGATGACAAGGGGCATACCGACATGTCGTACATCGACAGCGCCGCCGAGGACATCGGCCACGCCATCAGGGAGCTGGGTCCCGACGCCAGGCCCAAGGTCGTGGTGGTCAAATCGACCGTCCCCGTGGGCACGACCTTCCGCGTCAAGGAGAAGATCAGGGAGATCGTGGGAGACATCGAGTTCCATGTCGCCGACAACCCCGAGTTCCTCAAGGAGGGCGACGCGGTCAACGACTTCAACAAGCCCGACCGGGTGGTGGTGGGGGTCGAGAACGAGAAGGTGGGCGAGATGTTCCGCGACCTCTACGACCCCTTCGTGCGCAACGGCCACCCCGTGTTCATCATGGATGTGCTGTCCGCCGAGATGGTCAAGTACGCGTCCAACAACTTCCTGGCCACCAAGATCTCGTTCATCAACGAGATGGCCAACCTGTGCGAGGCCTACGGGGCGAACATCAACCGCGTCCGCGAGGGGATGTGCTCCGACTCACGCATCGGCCACGCCTTCCTGCACCCGGGACTGGGCTACGGCGGGTCCTGCTTCCCCAAGGACACGCTCGCCTGCATCATGATGGGCGACAAGGCCGGAGTGACCACGCAGGTGTCCAACGCCGTCCACGGCACCAACGAGCGCCAGCGCAACCTGTTCTTCAACAAGATCATCGCCCACTTCGGGGGCGAGTCCGGCCTCCAGGGCAGGCGGATCGCCTTCTGGGGCCTGGCCTTCAAGCCCCGCACCGATGACATCCGCAAGGCCCCGGCGCTCACGCTGGTCCGCAAGGCCCTGGGCTACGGCGCGACCTGCGTGGGCTTCGATCCCGTCGCCGCCGACAATGTCCGCAAGGAGATGGGTGACACGCTCGCGCTCTGCGACGACATGTACGAGTGCGCCAAGGGCTGCGACGCGCTGGTGATCTCGACCGACTGGGCCGAGTTCAAGAGCCCCGACTTCGAGAAGCTGGGCAAGCTGATGAACGCCAGGGTGATCTTCGACGGGCGCAACCTGTACCGGCGCCAGCAGCTGGGGCAGATGGGCTTCTATTACTACTCGGTGGGACGCGGGCCGGTCAAGCCGGTCTGAGACCGGGCATGACGCTTGAAGCCGCAGACTGGATCGACCTCGTATCCCCCTTGGGCGACGCGACGGTCGATCTTTTGTACGCCGACCCGCCTTTCAACACGGGCAGGGTTCAGTCGTCGGCCCGGGGCGCGTATCGGGACGCCTGGCCCAGCACCGACGCGTGGGTCGAGTGGATCACGCCGAGGATCGCGGCGACAATCCCCAAGCTCAAGCCAACCGCCTCGCTGCTCATCCATGTCGATTGGCGCACCAGCCACCGCGTGCGGGTGGTGCTCGACGGGCTGCTGGGCGAGGATCGGTTCGTCAATCATCTCATTTGGCGCTACGGGCTGGGCGGCTCGTCCCCGCGCCGGTTCGCCCGCAAGCACGACGACATCCTGTTCTACTGCGTTGATCCGGAGTTGTACTGGTTCAAGGCGCCCATGGTCCCGGCGACGAGCAACCGGATGAAGGGGCGGCTCAAGAAGGCGACCGATGTGCTCGATGTGCTCGATATCCCCTCGCTCAACAACATGGCCGACGAGCGCGTGGGCTATCCCACGCAGAAGCCGCTGGCGCTGCTGGAGCTGCTCATCGGCGCGTGCTGCCCGCCCGGCGGGCTGGTGGTGGACCCGTGCTGCGGGTCGGGCACGACGCTGGTGGCGGCCAAGCGCCTCGGGCGTGCGTATATCGGCGCGGACCTCAACCCCCAGGCCGTGGAGATCGCACGCCGGCGTCTGGACGCCGAGGCCTGAGCCCAAAAAGCACGAGACCCGGCGCTTGCGCGCCCGGGTCTCATGCGGGGGGGCTTGTGAAAGTCGGAACGCGGCTTAGCGCCGGCGCCGGGTCATCGCCAGGCCGCCGATCGACAGCAGGGCCATCGAGGCGGGGGCGGGAGTGATCGAGACATTGTCGAGGTCGAAATCAACGATCAGCGGCGTGTCGAGCCCGTCGGGGCGGTCGATCGACACCTGGATGTTGCCGATGGCCGACATCACGGTGTTGTAGAAGTCCAGCGTGGGCGCGCCCTCGAGGGTGAGCAGCGGGTTGGAGAAATCCAGATCGAACGACAGCGTGGTCCACGCTCCCGAGGCCACCGGCGAATCGAGTTCGACCGCCAGGCCCGGGAAGTTCGACGAGCTGGCGATCCGCAGGGCGACGCCCAGATTCTGCCCGGCGTTGTGGCGGAAGTCGAACGAGACATGGTTGATCCCGCTGACCAGGTAGTCGCCGACGAACGCGTCGCCCGAGGCATCGGCGTCGTCATGGCCGCGCAGGGCGATGAGCCCGAACTGGCCGGCGCTGTTGAGGTCTGCCCTGGCCGAGATGTAGGCGCTGCCGTCCAGGGCGCCGCTGGCGAAGTAGGTCGGCTCGGTGAACGAGCCCTGAAGCCAGCCGTTGGCGCCGGTCTCAAAGGTCTCGGTGAAGGGGCTGACGCTGCCGGCCAGCGTCGATCCGGCGGCCAGGGCCAGGGTTGCGAATTCGATCGTCTTCATGGTCTCTCCAGAATGGTCGATCTCCCCGCGTAACGGATGCGGGAAGAGGTGTGGGGGGTGAAGGAAACAATCAGCCGGCGCTGAACGCGGTCAGGAACGCCGAGACATCGAAGAAGTTGAGCGAGCAGTCGCCGTTGAGATCGGCGTCAAGGCTCCCCGCGGTGAAATCGCCCAGGAAGGCGCTGACATCGAAGAAGTTGAACACGCCGTCGGCGTTGTAATCGCCCGGCGATCCGACGCGCACGCGCAGATGCAGCGTCGAGGTCAGCCCCAGGATCTGGGCCACGGGGTTCTCCCTGGTGTACCAGAACGGGTAGAGCACATCGCCGGTCCCACCGCCCTTGCCGCCGTTGGCGTCGTGCAGCGAGGTCACCGCGAACCGGACCTCGCCCAGCGACAGCCCCTGGGCCAGGTAGTGCTTGACGCCCGGCTGGCACAGGTCCACATCGAAGCGGAACTCGGTGTCCGCGGGGACCAGCTCGCCCGGGGCCACCGCGTCGGTGTGGGCGATGGCCATGGGGGTGGGGTCGAACTGCTGCTTGAGGTTGTTGGAGATGTCCACGGGCATCGAGCCCTCGGTCGGGAAGTAGGCGGCGAACGCGTGGCGCGATTCCTGGGTGGGCTCGACGCTGGGGGTCCCGCCGAAGGTCGAGTACTCATCCCAGGTGGTCTGGTCGTACCCGTTGCGATAGCCCAGCGCCCACAGGTGCACCGGGCGCCCTGGGTCGGGATCGAGCGAGTCGTCGAGGAACTGATAGGTGTCGTAGGTGTCGTAGGTGGAGTCGTAGCGGAACACGCCACCGTTGGTGTTGGTGATCGTGACGGTCGCTTCAAGCACCTGATATTGGGTGGTGTCGAGCCCTGTCGCCACATCGGCATCGGTCTCGAATCCGAGGACGAACTGGGCGTCGTGGTCGTCGAAGCCGTCGAGCAGGACGGCCCCGAAGGTGGAAGCCGAGAGGCGCGTGCCCGGCGAGCCGTTGAACGGGTAGTTCCAGCGGTCAAGGGTGGGGGCGTCGTAGGTGAGATCGACGATCTGCGTCTGGGCCAGGCAGCCGGAGCTGGCGCCGGCGAGGGCGAGAACAAGAGCGGATCGGTTGGTCGGCATGGAAAGGTTTCCTTCGGAAAAACGGGCGAATCCGGCTCCTGTGTATCCGGAGTATGCCCGGTTGAACAAGATTTGCCACCGAATCTTGTTGAGAATCAGTCGCAGTTGTCTACGATAGCGTGTTCCTATCTGAGATCGAGTCTCAGTCACAGAGAATTTGAACCGTCTGCCGAATACACTCTTCAAACCGCGTTTTCAGGACGAAAACCAAGGTGAATACAGGGATACGCCCGAGCCCATGACCCACAACAGACCCACCCAGAACCAATACGCGGCCCCGGGTTTCACCCTCATCGAGCTGCTGGTGGTGATCGCCATCATCGCCACGCTGATGGGGATCCTGCTGCCGGCTTTGGGCAGCGCCCGCACCTCGGCCAAGGCGGTCAAGGAGCTTTCCGGGGCGCGGCAGTTGATGCTCGCGTACACGATGTACGCGGACGACAACGACGGGCGCCTGCTGATCGGGTACGCCCAGCATGGGCGCTTCGCCAACGATGTCTGGGATGTCATGGTGCATCGGGGTGAGCAGCCGCGCACCGCGAGCGGTGAAATCATCGGGGCCCCGATCGGGCAACGCTACCCCTGGCGCATCGCCCCGTACTTTGATGGGAACCTTGATGCGCTCTACATGGACTCCAAAGTCCTGGACAGTCTGGCGGAGTTGAACATCGTGCAATCCGATTTCGCTTCAACGCAGAGCGCCGCGATGCAGTATGTCGTCTCGCTCGTGCCCAGCTTCGGGATCAACACCTACTTCGTAGGAGGCGGGGGTGTGCTGGGTGATCCCTACCCCATGTCTCCCTTGGGACGACGCTATTTCGGTGATTTTCATCTCAGCCGACTCTCACAGGCGCGCCGTCCTTCAGAACTGATCACCTTCGCCTCGTCGCGCGCGGCGGCGTCCACGCTCCCGGGAGATCTCATCACCGCCACGGGCATCGTCGAGGGCTGGCACACGGTCACCCCGCCGTACCTTTATGAGGGGCAGGGACAAAGATGGGATGATTCCTACCGGGAGACTGGAATCGACCCCAGTCGCAACTCGGGCAATGTTTCTCTGCGCTACAGCGGCAAGGGCGCGGCGGCGATGCTCGACGGGCATGTCGAGCAGTATGGCTGGGACGACTTCGCCGACATGCGCCACTGGGCCGATCAGGCGACAAGTGAAGACTGGACACTTGAGCTGCACTTACCCTAATATATTCCAGTATTGTTGACCCATTCTTTCCACTTGATGAAAGGCATCAGATGAAGACAGGTTTAATGGCTGCACTATTGGCTTCCGGGATAGCGAATGCTAATCCTGATTTCGAGCGAGGAGGAATTCAGGTATTTCCTCTGGTTGAAGCGGATTTCGAAGTAGAGATTGAGCCGGGACAAGGCAATAGTTTCTCGATCACAAGTCAACGCGTCTGGGCATCTGCATTTGGCCTGTTTGCCACCGCTCCATCACCCGATTGCGACTGCGCAGGCGAGAATTTTTGGGTGGATGGGATGGCGGACTCCGGTACATCGAGCGCTTCAGCAGAATTCTACATTTTTCCATGCTCAGTCTTTGGCGTGCAAGGAGCCGCTACATCAATGCTTACAGCGGGTTCCCAGCGAATCTATTGGCATGGGGAAATCTCGGGAGAACGGGTTCCAGTTCAGTTCAATGATGTTTGTTCAAGTATCGAAGGAGGTGGGTTCTCGGTTGGGTTTGAAGTTGAATTTACATCGACCGGTTCTATAATGATTCCCGCGCCGGAATGCCCCGTTGCGGTCGATTCGCAATCAGCGAGAACAACAACAGCAACTTTGTACTGCAGCAATGGGGTTTCTGTATCGCCTGCATATGTCACGCAGATGAATGGAGTCTCAAACACAGTCTGTCCGACTGGGTCATTTACCATTGAACCGGGTTCACGCAATCTTAAGTATTTCACAATATCGATTGATGACGAGAAGGACGATGTCACAGGGGATATGCGGTTTAATCAGGATGATGTCGATTTTTTGAACTCGATCGTGGGCACTGCCGATGCCACTGATGACCTGTATACTTCTCGATTTGATTTCGATGAGTATTTCCCAGATTTGAACTTAGGAGAGGTCGATGCTGGTGATGTCGAACTTATCCAGTGCTTCGTCGACGCCTGCCTCGACGCCCGCCGCATCGGCGACGCCGACTGCGACAACGACATCGACTGCGATGACCTGACATTCGCCGTCGCCCAGTCGTTCTCCGGCGAGGATTTCACCGGGTCCACCTACCATGTCGGCTTCGACACCGACCTCGACGGTGACAATGACGCGACGGACAAGGTCGAAATCCGTAACCGCTTCCTCGCAGTCGAGCCCGCCGAGTATGTCCTCGACGGGGTGCTCAACTTCTTCGATAACAGCGCCTTTCTGGTACTCTACAACAACAACGACCCGCTGGCGGATGTGAATGGCGATTCAAACATCAACTTCTTCGATGTCCCCGCCTTCCTCACCGCTTACCAGAATCCGAACTGCCTCGCGCCAGGCACTTGAGAACTCCACCGTCATTCGATGCTTCATGGATGCAACCCAACCCGCGGCACACTCGACGCGGGTTTTTTATGCGATATCCTGAGCCGCGACCGTGAGGGAGCGGTCTTCCCGGCGTGCATCGGTGCCCGGGCTCATCAAGTCAAGACCGCTCCCTTACGGTCGCGGCTCGTTGGGTCCGGCCCCCCGCTTCGGGATGTCGCCTATCCTCTTGGACCATGAGCCAAACGCAGACGAAACCAGCCATTGAAGATCTGATCGCCGAGCTTGAATGGCGCGGGCTGATCAAGGACTGCACCGATCTTGAAGGGCTCCGCGAGCACCTGAAATCGGGCGTTCGCAAGGTCTACGCCGGTTTCGACCCCACCGCCGACTCGCTCACCATCGGCAACCTCGTGCCCATCATGATGCTGGCCCATGTCAAGCGGGCCGGGCACACCCCGGTCGTCGTCATGGGCGGCGGCACCGGCCTCATCGGCGACCCCTCGGGCAAATCCGCCGAGCGGATGATGATGACCGCCGAGACCGTGCAGGCCCATGTCGACGCCCAGCGCCCGATCTTCGAGCAGGTGCTGGGGCAGATCGAAGGCCCCGAGCATGACATCAAGAACAATCTCGACTGGCTGGGCGGGATCAGCTACATCGAAGCCCTGCGCGACATTGGCAAGCACTTCAGCGTCAACATGATGATGCAGAAGGAATCGGTCAAGGAGCGGCTGAACAACCGCGAGCAGGGCATCAGCTACACCGAGTTCTCGTACATGATCCTGCAGGCGTACGACTTCGCGTACCTCTACGAGCACGATGGGATTACAGTGCAGTTTGGAGGGAGCGATCAGTATGGAAATATAGTTGCAGGAACCGATCTTGTTCGTCGAAAACGATTAGCTGCCATAGCGATTCAAATTGGGATGCTGATGGAATGGCACGCAGCGAGTCCTCAAACGGAAGAAACTGCTCTTGCGAATATTGCAAAAAATATGGAAACATTTTCATCAGTGCCTGCAAATGATCCGCAAGTCTCTGGGCAGATGCTTGAGATGGCATCCGCTCTAGACACGATCGCCGAGCATTCAAGCTGGACTGAACAACAAAGAGAAAAGATTGAGCAGGTAAGTAAGCAACTTAGAGTCTATTCCGCTCCGACCTTCGGCCTCACCGCCCCCCTCGTCTCCAAAGCCGACGGCGGCAAGTTCGGCAAGACCGAAACCGGCGCGGTCTGGCTCACCGCCAAACGCACCTCGCCCTACGCCTACTACCAGTTCTGGCTCAACGCGACCGACGAGGACGCGCGAAACTGGATCAAGGTCTTCACCTTCCTGCCGCGGATCGAGATTGAAGCGCTGATCGCGCGCCACGACGAGAACCCCGGGGCGCGCGAGCTGCAGCGCACGCTGGCCCGCGAG
This sequence comes from uncultured Phycisphaeraceae bacterium, assembly GCA_964387925.1. Taxonomy (GTDB): domain Bacteria; phylum Planctomycetota; class Phycisphaerae; order Phycisphaerales; family UBA1924; genus UBA1924. The sequence continues at coordinate 1,798 of CAYLXF010000011.1, read as the reverse complement.
GCAACCACGATTCTGCATGGCGAGGACCCCATGCTCAACGCCCAAGCCGCGGGCAAGGCGCTGTTTTCGGGCGATATCAGCGCTCTCGATGAGCAGACCATGCTCGAAGTGTTCGCCGATGTCCCTTCGACTTCGCACGCCCGCTCGGACCTGGGCGGCGAGGGCGTGGACATGGTCGGGCTGCTCAAGGCCTGCGATCTGGCGTCGTCCAACCGCGAGGCTCGCGAGTTTCTTGGCAACGGGTCGGTCTCGGTCAACGGCGACAAGATCGACGCGGACACCCGGCTCACCGAGGCCCACCTGCTGCACGGGTCGTTCATCGCCATCCGGCGCGGGAAGAAGAAGTGGCACATGACCCGGTGGGCGTGAGACACACAAACCACAAGAACTCGGTGGCACAGGCGTCTCGCCTGTGCATGCTCATCCACTTCTGAGCTAAGTGGACATCGCACAGGCGGGACGCCTGTGCCACCAGTCATTTGGAAGCTCCTACATCGACAGCAGCAGGTTCTCCACATCGTGGGGCGATTCGCCCTGGCCGGTGCGGGTGCTCAGGAGCGCCGAGTGGGTCATCGACAGCACGCTGGCGTAGTCGATGGGCGAGCGCTTGGGACCCGTCCCTGAGCACAGGTCGATCAGCTGGTCGCCCAGCGCCAGCTCGGTGGGGTCGATCCCGCCCGGGTCGGGGCACTCGTGCGCATCGATGACCTTCCCCTCGCGGTCGAACCACCTGAACCCCTCGCGCCCGAGGATGATGTGGCCCTCGCGCCCGATGAGGGTCATCGAGGCGCGCGTGGTGGCGAGCTGGTCGCTGATCAGCACGCCCGCGCAGCGCCCGTCGGAGAAGCGCAGGTTCATGGTGATCTCGCCGTGAAGATCGCGCAGCGACTGGCCCGGCAGCGGGTGCATCCCGCGTCCGGCGTGTGGCGAGATGTAGGCGGCCTCGACGATGTTGGGCACGCCCACCAGCGAGCGCACCAGGTCCATCGCGTCGAACAGGCGCGCCCCCAGCGAGCCCAGGACGCCGGGCGCGCCCAGCGTGATCGAGCAGGACCGGATGGGCGCGAAGGTCTCGAGCACGGTGTAGAGCTCGCCGATCATGGGGGTGTGACGCGTGAGGGGCGCGAAGGACGCCAGGTCGCCCAGCACGCCCTGGTGGAGCGCCTCGGCGAAGGCCGTTCCCGAGATCTCGCCCGCGGCCCCGGGGATGGGCTCGAGCGTCGCCACGCACAGGTGGCGCGCCTGGGCGGCGCGCAGCGATTCGAGGTCGGCGTCGCGGGCGTGCTCGCCGAAGGTCCCCGGGTCGCCCAGAATCAGCAGGTCGGCCTCGGCCACGGCCAGGGCGTTTCGAAGATCGTCGGCGGGGTCGCATCCCAGCCCGGTCGCCACCTGGCCCGTGCGGGCGGGGTCCGGGCACCCCGCGCCCACGAGCATGAGCCCGGCGCGTGCGACGACCCGCCCGAGCATGGGCGCTCGGTCGGGGGTGGTCCATACAACGCAGCGGGGCACAGGCATACGCCCCCGATCATACGCGAAAGCGGGATTTCGTGCGCGAGCGAACCGCGGGTTTCGCCGGTCGGTACAGATGGGGCGTATAATAAAACGCACGATGCGGCAAGGCGGCCGCTCACGGGGCCGGTTTCGGTCGACCGCCGTGGGAGGAAAGTCCGAGCACGACAGGACACGATGGTGGGTAACGCCCACCCGCCCCAACACACCCGGAAGGGATCGGCTGGGGGCGAGGGAAAGTGCCACAGAGAACAGACCGCCGATGGCCCGGCTCGCCGGGCACAGGCAA
>CAYLXF010000010.1:0-64271 GCA_964387925.1 uncultured Phycisphaeraceae bacterium | reverse complement strand
TAAGGGCCATGAGGACTTGACGTCATCCCCACCTTCCTCCGGTTTGACACCGGCAGTCTCGCTAGAGTCCCCGACATGACTCGCTGGCAACTAGCGACAGGGGTTGCGCTCGTTAAGGGACTTAACCCGACACTTCACAGCACGAGCTGACGACAGCCATGCAGCACCTGTGCATGTTCCACTACAAGAGTGTCAACCCTGTTTCCAGGATCTAATCCATGCATGTCAAGTCTTGGATAAGGTTCTTCGCGTTGCTTCGAATTAAGCCACATGCTCCACCGCTTGTGTGAGCCCCCGTCAATTCCTTTGAGTTTTAGCCTTGCGACCGTACTCCCCAGGCGGCACACTAATCAGTTTACCTTCGGCCGCGAAATCATGAGAGATCCCACGACCTAGTGTGCATCGTTTACGGCGTGGACTACCGGGGTATCTAATCCCGTTCGCTACCCACGCTTTCGTACCTGAGCGTCAGAACATGCCCAGTCAGCTGCCTTCGCCATTGGCGTTCCCATGAATATCTACGCATTTCACCGCTCCACTCATGGTTCCACTGACCCCTACATGTCTCAAGACTTGTGGTTTACTCTGCAGTTCCACGGTTAAGCCGTGGGATTTCACAAAATACCTACAAGTCCGCCTGCGTACGCTTTAAGCCCAGTGATTCCGATTAACGCTCGGGCCTTCCGTATTACCGCGGCTGCTGGCACGGAATTAGCCGGCCCTTCCTTTAGATCTGGTCAGTATTCCTAGACCTTGACAGTGGTTTACACATCGAAGATGCTTCATCCCACACGCGGCATTGCTCCGTCAGGCTTTCGCCCATTGCGGAAGATTCGTTACTGCAGCCTCCCGTAGGAGTCCGGGCAGTGTCTCAGTCCCGATGCGGCGGGTCATGCTCTCACACCCGCTACCCGTCTTCGGCTTGGTGAGCCGTTACCTCACCAACTACCTGATAGGAGAATCGCCGCTCCCAAGGCGCCCACTTTTTAAGGGTGGACTTTCCTCCGTAGAGCACATGAAGTATTATCTCCCGTTTCCAGAAGCTATCCTTCACCTTGGGGTACATTCGATTCTATTCCTCGCCCTTTCGCCACTCTCCCCGAAGGGATCGTTCGACTTGCATGTTTTAACCATGCCGCCAGCGTTCAATCTGAGCCAGGATCAAACTCTTCAGTTGATATTTGTTGCACGGCCTCCGAAGAGAACCGATTCGCATCAAAAGAAGCCGATCCGACTGAACCCGTCCGTGCTCCCGAGGGAGGCGTGACGGGCCGGTCATTCCATCCCGAAAGCAAGCTCTCGGGATGGCCGAGACGGCTAGTCTCGGCAAAGCGTTCAACACTCTTAAGTGTCTATTCCAATAAAGATTGGGGCATCCACTTGCACAAGAATGTGAACGACGATCCGGCTGTGACACCGTATCGCCAACTTGTGTTCGACGACCAGCACCCCGTCAGGAGCCCGATTGTGCATCGGTTCTGGCCGCCTCACATTCTCGCGGTGGACCCAACTGTTCACTTGTCAGAGAGGCCGATTCTCCGGGGCGTCAAGCCCCGGGTCGTCGTGGCCGCCGATCTTGGCGGCGGGGGAAAGGATAGGCCTCAACCCCTCATAGTCAATGCACGAAGGCGAACATCTTGATCAATTTCTCAAGTTTCGCCCGCACGCCTGTTCGGGCCCGATCAGGGATGCTCGCCCGCGAGCATATCCCCTCCCAAACCGGCGTCAAGCAGCCGTCGCCGCTCACCGGCCACCCCCACGCAGCACGCCCAGATCTCGGGCTGATCCCGGCGTTTGACGCCCCGCGATCGCAGCCCCTGACGCAGCGCCCGCGTGGCGGCGCCGAAGGTCGCCCCCGTGGTGCGCACATCATCGATCAGCACCCACACCCGAGCCCGGGGAGCCGTGGATCTCCGCACGCTTCGGGCGTGCCTCCGTTGAACGAAGAATGCCCCTCGGATGTTCGCCGCCCGGGCGGTGGCCGAAAGACCCACCTGCTCGGGGCGGTGCCGCGCCCCCAGCACCCGGCGCACGGGGCACCCCGACGCCTTGCCAGCCGCCCGAGCCAGCACCAGCGTGTGGTCAACCCCCCTTGCCATCCGGCGCAGGCGGTGCATGGGCACCGGGATCAGCGCCGCCTCGTGGGGGGTGATCTGCGCCCGCTTGAGCTCGTCACCGATCGCCCGGCCCAGGTGCATTCCCAGCCCCACCCCCGTCGGGCGCCATGCGTTGAACTTGAGCGCCAGCACCTCGTCGCGGATCACCCCGCGGTATCGCGCCAGCCGGATCGCCCGGTCCCAGGGAACACGCATCACGCGGCACTCGGCGCAGCCCTCGCCGTCGGTCTCGTGCGGCCCCACGCTCCCGCCGCAGCGCCAGCAGTAATCGTCCCGCTCATCCCTCGCCCAGCCGGTCCGCGCGGCCCAGCGATCGAAGCTCAGCCCGGTGCGCCCGAGCAGCTCGGTCTCGATCGATTCGATCAGCGCGTGCGGCTCAGCGCGAGCCGCACGCGCGTCATCGGAAGGTGGTGAGGGAAGTGGTGGGGGAAGTGGTGGGAGGGATGGAGGGTGAGCACCCGGCCCCGGCGCCGGGGGCCACACAAAGCCCCGCGGGCCCGGCTCGATGACCGTCTGGTGGGCATGATCGGGCATGGTCACGAGCCGCCGAGCTGCGTGCGGATCAGGCCCGCCCGTTCGACGCGACGCTGCTGCTGCGTCAAGACGGTCCCCAGCGACCGCTGCAGGTGTGTGGGCTGGGCCAGGAGCAGCAGGGCGTGAACCTGCTCGATCTTGAGTTCGGCGATCAGCCCGAGCAGCACCCCCAGGCGCACCATGCTCAGGAGCTCCATCGCCTCCTCGGTCTTCATCATCCGCGCGTGGCGCAGGGTCCCCAGGGCGCGCCAGACCTGGTCCTCGAGCAGCTCGCGCCGGTTGGTCAGCAGGTTCTTGCGCGCATGACGCTCGTAGCCGACCACCCTCGGGATGATCTCGTGCTCCATCTCCCGCAGGAGCATGTCGTCGGACTTGCCCAGCGTGGTCTGGTTGGAGAGCTGGTAGAACTCGCCCGGCGATTCGCTCCCCTCGCCGTAGAAGCCACGCACCGCCAGCCCCATATCGTGGGCGGCCCGGCGCACCTTCTCAAGCTCCCCGGTCATCTTGAGCCCCGGCAGATGCAGCATGACGCTCAGGCGAAGCCCGGTGCCCACATTGGTGGGGCAGGCGGTCAGATACCCGAAGCGCGGATGATACGCGTAGTCCATCCCCGCCTCGATCAGGTCGTCAAACGCGTTGGCCTCGGCCAGGCACGAACCCAGAGAGAGTCCCGACTTGATGGCCTGGAGCCTCAGGTGGTCCTCCTCGTTGACCATGATGCTCACCCGCTCATCGGGGACCAGGATCGCCACCCCGCGCGGCTCGTCGAGCCCGCCCTGGCCCGTCGAGAACTTGCCCCGCGCGTGCTGACGGCTCATGAGCTGCCGCTCGACCAGCAGGTCGCGGTCCTCCCGCTGCACACGGTGCAGGTCGATCCACATAAACCGAGAAGGGGCGCTGGCGCCCATGCTCAAGATCCGCTGCTTGCACGCCTCGAGGATCTGCGTGCGGTCGATGCGCGACGCCTGGGGCGTGAAGGGGAACCCCGCGATGTTGCGAGCCAGACGCACCCGCGACGACATCACCACATCGCTCGATTCCCCGAGCCCACATAGCCATTCGGCGTTCTTCGTGAAGGCGGCTTCCTGCATTCGACGGGTTTCCCAGGCGCATCACCCGATGCACGGCCGGCGAGCCCGCGGGGCTCAGTCGTTCATGGATGACGAGGCCCCGCTCCGCGACGGGGCGTCGGGGTGGTGCTCGATCTGTGAGCCGGGCGTCGCCCCGGCCAGCGCCGTCAGGCGCGTGAGCTCGTCACGGAGCATCGCGGCCTGCTCATACTCTTCGTCGTGGATGGACTTGGCCAGGCGCTGACGCACCGTCTCCAGGCGCTGCTCACGCTGGCGCACATCGCCCAGGAGCGCCTCGATCCGCGAGTTGTCCTTCGATCCGCGGCACTCGCTCAGCGCCCGGCGCGGGACCTTGCCCACATGGCTGCACCCGCCCTCGTGGGCGCGCTCGATCATGGGACCGATGCGGTCCTCGAACGCCTGGTAGCAGGCCGGGCAGCCCAGCATCCCCGTCTTCTTGAAGTTCGAGAAGGTCTGCCCGCAGCCTACGCAGGCCTGGGGAGAGGGGCGCGCCTTCATCGTGGGAGGGGGCTTGACCGATTCGCTGACCGGCGCCCCGCTCCCGGCGTCCTCTTCCTCGCGGACCACCTGCCCCATGACATAGTTGGTCGTCGCGATCAAGTGATTGATCGGGATGTACGGGTCGCTGCTCACGCCCTGCTCGCGGGCGCAAAGCTCGCACAAGTGCCGCTCCACCTTGCGTTTATCGCTGGTGATGATCACCTCGTGAATGGTCGCTTCGTGCTTGCCGCATTCGCAGAGCATTCCATGCCCTCCATGGTTTCGAGCCCGTCCCCGTTCGCTGAACCCCATAAGTATACGAGATTTGCGTCAAAAACGAAAGACCCCGCTCCTGAGGATACGAGGTCCGGTGAGTTTTTTCTGGGCCAGCCCTGGAATCGTCCCCAACACCCGCATGGAGGGGGGATGAAAGGGGCCGGGAGCGGGCTCAGCCCTCGTTGGCGAGCTTCTGCTGCCGGGTATAGCCATACTTCCGCTTCAGCGGCTTGACCACCAGCCCTGAGCGGATGGCATGCGCCGAGGCGTAGACCCGCTTGGTGGTGGAGGTGCCGTTCTCGTTCTCAACCACCGCCGTGATCTTCTGCAGGTTGGGCTTGAAGGCGCGCTTGGTCACGCCCGTCGTTTTGAGACCGAAGCCGCCCTTGCTGATCTTCGCGCCGCCGTAGGCCTTCTTGTGCCCGAAGGTGGTCTTTTTCCCGGTGTACTGGCATTCATATGGCATGGTCTTCACCTACAGAAGTCTGGGACACCAACCGGTGTCGGGTCACGATGATAGGCCCCGATCCGCGGGATGACGCGAGTCCGGCCGTGATTTTCCGCCCCGATCCTCACCAAACGGCGAGCCGCCCGAGGAGTCGGATGTCTCCTCGGGCGGCGTGTCCCTCTCGGGATGCCTTATGGGGTCTCCGCCCGGCCAAACGCCGACCAAATTGGGGTATGGACGACGGGATCAGTTTCTCGAAGCCACCGGCGCGCTGGGCCCGGCGTCCTCGGGGCCGATCTCGATCACCGTGGGCTCAAGCTGGCGCTGGTGCTGATCGTGGTCATAGTCGCTGACCTTGCCCTGCTGATCGATCAGGAACTGGGCCTCGTCGACATAGTCCTTGTCGTGCGCCCGCCGACCGATCGAATCGAGTCTCGCCCGCTGCTCGGTGCGGATGTTGTTCAGGCGAGAGTCGAGCTGGTCGAGCGAGTTGGCCTGGAAGCGGCTGTGCTCGTCGATCGTCTCCTGGCGATCCTCCATCATCTCGATCAGGCGGTCGTTGCGGGCGATCGAGTCGATCTGGGCGTCGAGTTGGAACAGCTTGGCCTGGAACTCGGCCTGCTCGCTCGTGAGCCGCTCGTGCAGGTCGGCCAGCTGGGCCTCCTGATCCTTGAGGTAGCCCAGGTCCGTATCGAGGTCCTGCCCCCGCGAGGCGTACAGGTTCTTGGTCTGCTCGATCTGCTGACGCTTGGCGTACGCGTCGTCGAGATCGAGGGGGTTGTTGTTGTAGCTGATCCTGACGATCGCGCCGGGGTTGGCGCTCTGCGTCACACGGGCCGCCGAGATCTGCCCGTCGACCGTGTCCAGATCGGCGCTGGCCAGGGCGACCACCTTATTGGCGATCTGCCGCTCACGCTCGAGCTGGGCGATCTGGGTCTGGACCTCCGCCAGGTCCGAGCGGACCTCGGCGATCTTGCCGGGGTACTGGGCCTCGAGCTTCTTGACCTGCGCCCGCAGCAGGATCGGGTCATCAATATTGCTGTCGATCACGCCGACGACATTGCTGCGGGTCTGATCGAGCATCGCGTGGACCCGCTGGGGCCCGGCGACGGCGACGAGCACACCCCCGGCCAGGGCGGCGATCACGACGCCGCGTACGACTGTTTTACCAATGCATCCCATGGTTGCCTCCAAAGTTGCTTCTGGGCCGGCCGCGGTGACTCCTGCGGCGACCGGCGGGATTTGACGGACCCGGGTCATGGCGGCGCCGGGCGTGATGGTTCGATCCGGGACCTCTCGGACCCGATGGGAGGTGTGTGGGATTCGACGCCGGGAAATTTCACGCCCGCGCGAAGTTTCCGCACAAATCGCCCCCCGCCCGGTCGGTGGGGCTTCCCGGACCACTCGCGCACCCGCCCCGTGCCCCATCCCGGCCTCCAGAACGACCACGAAGAGCCGCTTTGTTCGCATATGCTCACGGGGTAGACATGCGGGGCATATAGACTGTTCCGACATGAAAACCGCTTTATGGTGCTCCCAAGGAGCCCCGGGACGCGGCGGATGGCCGAGCCGCCACGCAGGAGAGGGTCTCGATGCTGACGAACATGACAACCGGCTTCATCGCCCGCCTGCGCGACAACGACGAGGCGGCCTGGTTCGAGCTCTGGGAGACCTTCGGCCCCGTCATCCGCGTCCAGCTCTCACGCTGGGGACGCGGGCGCATCGGGGTCGAGACCGTGCGGGACCTCTCCCAGGAGACCCTCGCGGCCCTGTCCAACTCGATCGACCGCTACGATCCGGCGCGGGGCGCCCGCTTCAGCACCTGGCTGCTGGCCATCGCCAAGCATGTGCTGGGCGACGAGATCGACCGGCGCATGGCCCTCAAACGCGGGGGCGGGCGAGCCAACGCCCAGTTCGACGAGACCTGGATGAAGGCCAGCGCCGCCCAGGGCGTCGACAAGCAGTACGAGACCTCGATCTTCTGCGCCAAGGTCGAGGCCGCCATACGGATGGTCGAGCGCGAGACCGATTTCACCGATTTCTCGATCTATCGCATGCGGGTGCTCGACGGGCAATCGGGCAAGGAGGTCGCCTGCGCGGTGGGGGTGTCCGAGCCGACCATCAGCCGAAGACTCACCAAGGTCCGATGCGTGCTGCGGAGCCGCCTGGCCCAGGTCATCGCGACCTATTCCTTTACCAAGGAGGAACTGGAGGAGGCGCAGAGAAACGGGCTGGACCTGAATCCCAATAGCGAGGGCGGCGGGGAGGCCGGCCCCGCGGACAAAGCCGCCGACGCGATGTTCGACGACGCGATCGCGGAAATCTACCACCGGCAGATGCAGCTGCGAGCCGAGGACGAGCAGGCCCTGCCGGGCTGAGCGAGTCCCGGCCCCACACGCGACAAGGGGCGCCGGACCATGAATCCCATCGGAACCATCCTGAGCGTCATCCTCTTCGTGGTCCTGGGCGTGGCGGCCATTGCGGCGGGCATCTTCATCATCGGCAAGATCTTCGGCTTCACCTTCCTGGTGCTGCGCAACATCTTCCGCTTTTTCGGCGAAGAGGTCGCCGACGCGCTCCGCTTCCTCAGCTCGGTCCTCGCCAGCGTCCTCTTCGCGCCGCTGGTGGTGCTGAGCATCGTCATCGGGCGCTGGTCCGCCTCGCGCCACTACGCCGGCTCGCTCATGGACGAGATCCACGCCGGCGGACGCAGTGTCTACCGCTTCTTCGTCGCCAACCCCGCCCGCCTCTTGGGGCTCTCTCGCGCGCTCGAGGGCGTGGAGCAGCGCGTCCCAAACGCCATGGCCGCCGCCCCCACCCGCGACAAGCCCCGCAAACGCGTGGGCATGTTCGAGGGCTACAAAATCGTCGGCTCGCTCAAGAGCGGCGGCTCGGGCGGCAAGCTCTACATCGCCGAGCCCGATGAGGTCAAGCGGGCCGTGTTCGCCAAGCGCCGCCTGGGCGAGATCGAGCAGGTGGTCATCAAGGTCTTCTCGCTCAGCGACGGCTCGAGCCTGCCACAGATCGTGCGCGAGAGCCGCGCTCTGGACGCGGCCCGCTCGCTGGGGCTCGTGCTCGAGCACGAGATGGCCCCCGACCGCTTCTACTATGTCATGCGCTATGTCCCCGGCGAGTCGCTGGCGATCGTCACCCAGCGCATGCACGCCATGAGCGGCAACGCCGGGCTCGACAACGAACACCTGGCCGACGCGATGGGCTACGCCCAGGACCTGCTGGTCGCCCTGGACACCTACCACAACGCCGAGCTCTGGCACAAGGATGTCAAGCCCGACAACATCATCATCGACGGACGCGGCAAGGGCGCAAGGGCCCATCTGGTCGATTTCGGGCTCGTCACCCCCATGCGCAGCTCGATGACCCTCACGACCCACGGCACCGAGTATTTCCGCGACCCCGAGCTGGTCCGCCAGGCCCTGCGCGGGGTCAAGGTCCACCAGATCGACGGCTCCAGGTTCGATGTCTACGCCGCGGGCGCGGTGCTCTTCTCCGTGATCGAGAACTCCTTCCCCGCCCACGGAGGGCTCAGCCAGATCACAAGGCGTTGCCCCGAAGCGCTGCGCTGGATCGTGCGAAGGGCCATGGCCGAGTACGATCGACGCTACCCCAGCGCCGCGGCCATGCTGGCCGACCTGCGCGTGGTCATGAATGCGAGCGATCCGTTCAAGGTCAGGCCCATCGACCTGCCCAGTGTATCCGAGGGCGACCTCGCCGCTGCCGAGCGCATCGAGACCGAGCCGCTCCCCGATTTCGGCGCCCCCTTCTCGCCCGAGCCCGCCCGTCGCGCCGCTTCGCCCGTTCCCCCGCTCCTCGCCCCGGGCCAGCGCGTAGCGCGACCCACGACCAGCGCCATCGACTGGTGGTCAGGGCGCTACCGTGTCGCGGGGGCCACATCCGCGGTGCGCGCCCAGGCCCGGATGCCCCGCCCGCCCATGCCGCCGCGACCCCTGCGCGATCCCGGGGATCGGCGCACCGCCGCCGAGCAGGTCCGCGCCGCGCGCAAGCGGGCCCATACCCGTCGTGAGAGCGCCGCGAACAGGATCCACGCCTCGCGCGCCGGCCGCCGAGGGCGACGCGAGTTCAGCAACACGCCCACCCTCGCCGTGCTCTTCGCCGGGCTGCTGGGTTTGGCGGTGCTCCTGGGCGGCGGGACGGTCCTGGTGAACCTCCTGCGCGCCGCGGACGCCCCGGCCCCGCGTGCCCCGGCGCCGCCAGCGCCCGGGGGGCGCGCCGTCATGATCGACGCCGATGGGCGCGTCATCGCGGGCGGGGACGCTGCGGGGTACATCGACGAGGGCGGTGCGCCGCTCGCGCAGGGCCTCCCGCATATCAGCGCCCGCGTCCTGCTGGTGCCCATGCTGCCCACGCCGATCGAGCCGGGGCTGCTGGGCTCGATCGTCGTGGAACTGGACCAGCTGCGCGAGCACGGCCTGGAGATCGTCGGAGACATCATTCCCGGCGACCAGGACACGAGACCGATCGAGCTGACGGCGGACCTGCGCAACACGATCGGATCGACTCCCAACGACGCCCCCGACCTGCCCTTGAAAATCCGGGCATGGCTGGGCCACCACGAAATGGACGGCGTGCTTCTGCTGATGACCGAGCCCGGCCAGCCGCAGAACCGACGCGTGATGCTCGTCACGGGCAGGCTGCACACCAGCATCCCTCTCGACGAGCGCACCGCCCACGACCTGCTCACCGTGCTCGCCGGCAACGGGTACGCGGAGGATTAAGAACCCCCGAATCCAGCGCTTCACCCACGGCGCGACACCTCGATCAGCCGATCGAGTGTCGTTTTCGCCCGCCCGTCGCCGATCGCTTCGCGCGCCAGGGCGACCCCGTCTCCGATGGATTCACAAACCCCCGCGACCACCAGCGCCGCCCCCGCCGACAGCACGGCCATGTCGGCGTGGGGCCCGGGTGAGCCGCGGACGATGTCAACGATGATCGCCGCGCTGTGCTCGACGCCGCCCGCCCGGAGCCGATCGAGCGTCGTTCGGGGCAGCCCCAGATCGGCGGCGTCGATGGTCTCTTCACGCAACCGGCCGTCATGCACATGCACGATGCGCGTCGGAGCGGTCGTGGTGAGCTCGTCGAGCCCGTCGTTCGCGTGCACCACCATGGCCCGCGCCGCACCCAGGGCCAGCAGCGCCCGGGCCACGGGCTCCACCAGCGCATCGTCGTAGACCCCGATGAGCTGGCGGTTCGCCCCCGCCGGGTTGGTCAGCGGCCCGAGCGCATTAAAAATGGTGGGAAACCCCAGCGCTCTTCTGGGCGCGCTGGCGCGCCGCATCGCCGGGTGATGATGAATCGCGAAACAGAAGCACACCCCCGCCTCCTCCAGACACCGCGCCTGCGCCCCGGGCGTCGCGCCCACCCGCACCCCCAGGTGCTCAAGCACCTCGGCCGATCCCCGCCCCGTCCGAGACCGGTTCCCGTGCTTGGCGACCACGACGCGCGACACGCCCGAACCCGGTGGCGGGGCGACCGAGGCGGCCAAGATCGCCGCGGCGGTCGAGACATTGAACGACTTGGGCGCGCCCCCGGTGCCGCAGGTGTCGATGAGCGATTCGCCCGGCCTGGGCGTGTACGGCACGCGCTCGACATGAGCCCGCATCGCCCGCGCCGCTCCCGCCAGCGTCGCCGCGCAGGGCGCCAGCGTCTGGATCAGCGCCAGCAGCGCCCCGATCTGCGCCTCCCCCAGCCCCCCCGAAAGGAGCGCCAGAAAGACCCGCTCGGCGTCCCGCTCATCAAGCGGTTCACCATCACGCAGCTGGTTCAGGGTCGAGTGAATCTCCGTCGGCTCCATACGCACAGAGGGTAGCCGATCACGGCGCGTTCCGTGCGAGACGCCAACCCCGATCGCCCACGCATCGTACAGACCCATGAGGTTATAGAATGAAGGCGATGACCCGGACGCCGACGAATCAGGCCGTGCGCTCCATCGCTCGCCGAGCGCGCGCGGCGATCCTGCGTCGCCGGTTCGTCGAATCGCTGGGCACGACCCTGCTCTGGGCGTTGGGCGTGGCCCTGGCGCTGCTGCTGATCAGCCGACTGGCGGGGGTCGCCTCCCCGCCCATGCCATGGTGGGGGCCGCCCATCGCCGCCGCGGTGCTCGCGGCGGGCATCAGCGCCCTGCTGGTGCGGCGCGCGCGCCCGAGCGAGGCCCAGGGGGCCGGGTTCGTCGATGAGCGCCTGCATCTCGACAGCCAGCTGCGCTCGGCGCTCGAACTCGGGACCGATCCGACGCCCACCAGCCCCGGATTCGTGCAACTCGCCCAGCGCCACGCGGCGACCCTCGCGGCTCAGGCGAACCTCGGGGCGGCCCTGCCCCCGATCGACACGCGTCGGTGGTGGTGGTCGGGGCTGCTCGCGGCGCTGGTGGTCGCGGCGGGGATCTGGCTGCCCATGCGCAGCCGCGCAGCCGCACCCGCGCCGAGGCGCGTGCCCACGGGCGCCATCGCGAGCATCGACAGCGTCAAGGAATCGCTCGGTGGAGACGGTCGGCAGGGCGAACCCCAGCCCGAGTCGGTCAAGCGAGCGATGAGCGAGCTCGAAGCGCTCAAGCAGGAACTGTCCCAGGGGGTCGAGAGCCAGGAGGAGGCCAGCGCCCAGACGGCTTCCAGACTCCAGCAACTGGCCGACACCCTCGACGAAGAGGCCCAGCAGTCGCAGCGCTGGGCCCAGCAGCTCGCCGACCGCATCGCCCAGGCGCAGAACCGCGCCGACCAATCAGCCGATGAACAATGGAACCCACTGATCAACGAGTTCGCCCGGTCGATCAAGCAGCAGCGCTACGACGAGGCGGCCCGGACCCTCGACGAGCTGCACCAGCAGGCCGCGGAGATGAGCGAATCCGAGCGAGAGGCGATGGCCCGCCAGCTGGAGCAACTGGCCGACGCCGTCGAAACGGACGCCGTCGACGACCAGTCTCCGCCCGCGCGGCCTCAGGAGCAATCGCAGCAGCCGCCGCCCGTGCAGCAACCCCAGCCGCAGCAGGACCAGCAGGACCAGCAGGATCAGGGTGATCAGGGCGATCAGGGCCAACCGCGTCGGGACGATCTGTCCCAGTCGCTGCGCGACGAGGCGCAGAAGCTGCGACAGGGACAACCCGGTGATCAGCAGCAGCAAGAGCGGGGCGAACCCAGCGACCCACAATCTCCAAGGAATCCGCAACAGCAACAAGATCCGCGGCAGAACCAACCGGGCCAGGATCAATCGCAGCAGCCGCGGAACCAGCCGGGCGAACAGTCCCGACGCAACCAGCAACAGCAGGGCGAGCGGCAGCAGGGACGCGAGCAGGGCGAGTCTGGGAAGCAGGCGCAGGGACAGTCCGAGGAACATCAGCAGCAGCAGGAGCCGCGGCAGGAAGAGGGCGATACCCAGCAGCCCCCGCCCCGGCCCCAACCCCAACCCGGAACGCAGGGCCAGACGCAGGAACAGCCCTCGCAAGACACCGGCGCCGATCAGCGGCCCCAGCCCCGCTCTCTCAGCGAGCAGCTGGAGCAGATGGAGTCCCAGCAGCGCCTGGCCCAGCAGAACCACGAGCGAGCGCAGGAGATCCGCGAGCAGGCCCAGCGCCTGATCGACCCGGCCCAAACCCCTTCGCCCGAGGATCAGCAACCGGGGGGCGTGCGAAGCGATCCCCAGACCCCGCCGCCCGGCGAGGGCGGCGCGGGGAATGGGCCCCGTGATCCCGGCGCCACGCCACAGTCGGCGGACCCCGACGACATCCGCAGCTTCGTCCCCGTCGACGGCGCGGGCGACCAGCCCGGTGCTTCGGGCGAGCCGGTCGGCAAGTGGTACGCCCCCGAGGGTCAGGCCCCCCCGCCCGGCGACGCCGGGGCGGCCGCCCAGCGTCTGCACCATGCGGCCCAGCAGGCCCAGCGGGCGGTCGATCAGCAGCAGGTGCCCCGCAAATACCGCCATGTGGTGCGCGAGGTGTTCAAACGCGTCGAGCAGCGCGCCGACGAACTGGAGGGAGCGGGCAGGATCGCGCCCCAGGGCCAGGACGCGGTCCCCACGAGCGCTTCGGGGGCCGCTTCGGACGCCAAAGAGTGAACCTCGCGATCGATCATCCCTGGTGGCTGCTGCTCTCGCTCGTGGGCGTGTTCTCGGCGATGGTCGGCTGGCGCGCCATGCGCGGGATCCCCGGGTTCCGGCGCTCACTGGCGATCGCGGCGCGGGTGCTGCTGCTGGTGGTGCTGGGCGTCGCGATGAGCGGCGTGTACCGCGTCGACGAGGCCGACGACCTGGCCGTGATCGCCGTGGTTGACGCCTCCGCCTCCGTAACCAACTTCGCGAGCTTCGGGACCGACGAGCAGGGCCAGCGGGTCACGATCGACGCCGCGGCCCGCGGGTTCCTGGCCCGCGCGAGCGAACATCGCCGTCCCGATGACCGGCTCGGGCTCGTCGCCTTCGATGGGCGCGTGCGGACCGTCGCCACCCCCGCTCGCGCCGGGGTGCTCGATCGCGCATTCGAGATGCCTCCGGTAATCGGCTCGGACCTGGTGGGCGCGATCAACCGCGCCCGGGCGCTGATCCCGCCGGGCAGCAACGGGCGCCTGATCGTATTCTCCGACGGCCGCTCCACCACCGCCGGGCTCGACCAGATCCCCGATGATATCGCCATCGATGTGGTCCCCATCCACTACAACCTCACCAGCGAGGTCGTGGTCGAATCGGTCGAGCTCCCATCCCGCTCGCTGCCCGAGGCGGTGGTCGATGTGCGCGTGGTGCTGCGCAGTCTGGGGCCATCGCGCGGGCGCTTGCTGCTGACCTACAACGGCGTGCCGGTCGATCTCAACGCCGATCAGCCCGGCACGATGAGCTCCGTCCAACTCGACGCGGGGCAGCGGGTGCTGGTCTTCCCCGTCCAGCTCGGCGCGGCGCGGGTCCACCGCTTCGAAGCGAGCTACCTTCCCGACGAGACCCAGCCGGGCGTGTACGCCGGCGACACGAGCCCGGGCAACAACCGCGCCGGGGGCGTCACGATGACCAGCGGCGACGGGCGCGTGCTGGTCGTCGCCCAGCCCGGCGACGACGGGGCCAGCCCCGCCGACGAGCTGGTCAGGGCGCTGGCGCGCACGCGGTGGGCCATCGACGAGGTTCCGCCGGCCCAGTTCCCCGCCGACCTGCTGGATCTCGAGCCCTACGACCTGGTCGTGCTCGTCAACACCCCCCGCGACGCGCTCGACATGCAGGCCGACGCCCGGCTCAGCGCGTATGTCCGCGACCTGGGCGGGGGGCTGATCCTCGTCGGCGGCCCCGAGGCGCTCAGCGCCGGGGGCTGGCGCGAATCGGCGATCGAGCCGATCCTGCCCGTCAAGCTCAATGTCGCCGACGACCTCATCGTGCCGCAAGTCGCCGTCGTGCTCGTGCTCGATTCCTCCGGCTCGATGCGCCGCTCGATCATGGGCTCGTCGCGCTCGCAGCAGGCGATCGCCAACGAGTCGGCCGCCGGGGCCATCGAGATCCTCGACAAGCGGGACCTGGTGGGGGTCGTCGCCTTCGAGAACAGCGCCCGTCGGATCGTGCCGATCGGCCCCAACGACCAGCCCGCCGCGGCCCGCGCCAGGATCGAGTCGATCTCCAGCTCGGGGGGCACCAACATCGGCCCGGCGCTGAAAATGGCCCAGGAGATGCTCGAATCCGTCGACGCCAGCGCCAAGCACATCGTGCTGCTCTCCGACGGCGAGTCGCAGAACCCCGAGGTCCTGCCGGGGCTGGCCCGCGAGCTGGGCGAGCTGGGCATCAAGGTCTCGACCATCGCCGTGGGCGACGAGGCCGACGAGCAGGGCATGCGCCAGGTCGCCTCCCTCTCGGGCGGGGTGTACTACCGGGTGAGCAACCCCAGCGTGCTGCCGCGCATCTTTCTCAAGGCGATCAGGGTCGTCCGAACTCCCATGCTGCGCGAGGGCCGGTTCACGCCCATCGTGCTCGACGCCCGGAGCCCCGCCACGGGCGTCCTGGGCGCGCCGCCCCCCCTGTGGGGGCTGGTGATCACCGAACGCATCACCGACGACCCGCGCGTCTCGACCCCGATCGTCTCGCCCGAGGGCGAGCCGGTGCTGGCCTACCACCAGGTCGAGCTGGGACGCGTGGCGGCGTTCACCTCCGACGCCAGCAGATGGGCGCGCCAGTGGGTCGGCTCGCCCATTTTCGCCGCGTTCTGGGACAGTCTGGCCGCCTGGACGATCCGCACTGACGCCGATCAGCCGGGCGAGCTGTCGATGACCCTCCGCGGCACCAGCGCCGAGATCGAGTACGACGCCATCGACAAGAACGGCGCCCCCATCGACGGGCTCGATGTGGGCGTGCAGCTCTTCGACAGCTCGGGCCGATCGCGGAGCGTCGAACTGGTGCAGGTGGGGGCCGGGCGGTATGTGGGCGATGCCCGGAATCTCACCAGCGGCGTGCATGTGGTGATCGCCTCCCCCACCCAGGAGGGCGCCTCCCTGCCCCCGACCATCGCCGCCCTCGAGGTCAGCGCCTCCACCGAGTTCACGCACCTGAGCGCCGATCCCGACTCGTTGATCGCCCTGGCCCACCGCACCGGCGGGCGCGTCTTGGAGCTGGGCGGCGCCGAGACCGCCGGGCTGTTCTCACGCCAGGGCCTGACGGTGCGCCGCTCGCTCCAGCCGGTCTGGACAATGCTGCTGGCGGTCGCCTTCGCCCTGTTCGTGCTCGACCTGGCCCTGCGCCGCGTCGCCTTCGACCGATGGGTCGCCCAGGCCCGCGAGGAGGCCATCGCCGTGACGCGCAAGGCCCGCGCCGAGCGGATGGATGAGCTCTTCCAAGCGAGAAGGCAGGCCAGGGCCGACACGGCGCCCCAGCCGGAGATCGATCGCTCGCCCATCCGGCGCCAGATGCCAGAGCCCGCCCCCAATCCCCAGGCCGAGCAACATCCTGAGGGAACCGATAATCCGCTCCTGGCCGCCAAGCGCCGGGCGCGCCAGCAATACGACGAGTGATCCTCGCCGGCCGCGGCGCCCACGATCCCGGCTCTTACTTCCCCGCATCGACATTCGTCGTGTCGTCGTCGGCGATCGAGGGGATCACCGGGCGGTCGAAGCCGCCGAACTGCGGGCGCAGGCCCACCGTGCGGAACAGGATCGGACGCACGCGACGGATCTCGGGGATGTGCACCCGCGCCAGCAGCAGCACCGAGCCCACCCGCAGCACCGCGCTGGTGATGAACAGCGTGTGGTACGCCTGGACCCCGCCGCCGGCGAGCTTGAACAGCACCGCACCGCAGCTTGAACCCAGCACGATCACGCACGCGTTGAGCGCGCTCTGCGTCGTGAGCACGCTGGTCCGCTCGTTGGCCGGGATGGACTCGAGCAGCAGCAGCATCGTCGCCATCTCGTAGCTGGCCCACATCACCCCCGAGGCCAGCTGCGCGAACACAAGGTACACCGGCGAGGGCGACACCACCCACAGCGCGCTCAGCGGCAGGATTCCCACCCCGCCGATCCACAGCAGGTTGCCAGGGCCGTACCGCTTGGCGAAGCGACCGATCAGCGGCATCGCCAGCACCCGCCCCAGGAACGAGCAGCACATCAGCCCCGCGAACACCGTGTAGTCGAACCTCAGTTCCCGCAGCATGTACGGCGCGAAGAACGGGCCCGACACCTGCACGCACAACTGCAGCCCCAGCATGTATAGCAGCAGCCGCCCGCCCGACACCGCCTTGGGTCCCCGCAGGAATGCCCTGAACGGAACCCTTTTGTTCCCCGCCGGCATCGGGGTGGGCTCGCTCACCCGCCAGTGGCACCAGGTCGAGCCCAGACGGGCCACACCCGCGACCAGGAACAGCCCCGCGAACACGATGAGATACTTTGGGTGCTCACCCCCGCACAGATGCTCCTTGCCCCAGTGCAGCAGCAGCCCCGCGCCCACCAGCGAGATCAGCAGCACCAGCTGCGCCAGGCGAGCGCGGGCCGCGAAGTAGCGCGCCCGCAGCCCCCGGGGCACGACCGTCCCGATCCAGGTGTTCCACGCCGGGCCGCCGCCCAGGTTCAGCGCCCAGTAGACGCCCACGCTCAGAAACATCAGCCACGCGGGCATCCGCCCCGTCAGGGCCATGACGATCATGGGGATGAAGCTGATGAACTGCGTCCCGGCCGTGAGCACAACCCATTTCTTGTGCGATCCCAGCCGATTGATCGCCCAGGGACCGGCCAGCTGCAGCATCGCCCCCGCCAGCATGGGCAGCGAGCCCAGCAGCCCCGCCAGGGCCTCGTCCATCCCCATCGCCAGGGCGAAGGCGACGAAGTACGCCTCCCCGCACCCTACCATGACCGAGAACAGCATCGCGTCGCTGGCGCTCAGACGCAGATCACGGCGCACCACGCGCTCGCCACGCCCCAGGATGTGGTGTTCACTCGTCGCCTTCACCGGTCACCGCTCCGGGATCAGCATCGGCATAAATCTCCCCGGGTTCACAGGACGAACCCGGAATCAGACCCCGACCGCGAATCGGTCACGCACCCCGCAGCGCCCCTTGGTCTCATATTCTTCGCGGACGGCGCTGACGAACTCGTCGAGCGGGAGCGAGCCCAGGTCCTTTTCGGTCCCGAACGCCCGCACCGACACGGCCCGGTTCTCGGCGTCGCGGGGCCCGACCACCAGCAGGTACGGGATCTTCATCTCGCTGCCGTTCTTGATCTTGGCCTGCACCCGCTGGTCGTGATCGTCGAGCGTCGCCCGGATCCCCGCCCCGCTCAGCACGCCCAGCACCTCCCGGGCGTACGCGTTGCTCTTCTCGCTGATGGGCAGGACCCGGACCTGCTCGGGCGCCAGCCACACCGGGAACGCGCCGGCGAAGTGCTCGATCAGCACCCCGATGAACCGCTCCATCGACCCGAACGGCGCCCGGTGGATCATCACCGGGCGGTGCTTCTCGTTGTCCGCCCCGATGTAGCTCAGATCGAAGCGGACCGGCAGGTTGTAATCCACCTGCACCGTCCCCAGCTGCCACTCGCGCCCGATGACATCCTTGACCACGAAGTCGATCTTGGGGCCGTAGAACGCCGCCTCGCCGGGCTCCTCGGTGAACGGGACGCCCAGCGTCTGCGCCGCGGCGCGGCACGCCTCCTCCGCCTTGTCCCAGTTCGCCGGGTCCCCGATGTACTTGCCGCTGTCGGGATCGCGCAAACCCACCCGCACGCGATAATCATCCATCCCCAGCACCTTGAAGATCGTCTTGACCAGCGACAGGCACCCCTGCACCTCGTGCCCGACCTGCTCGGGCGTGCAGAACAGGTGCGCATCGTCCTGCGTGAACCCCCGCACCCGCGTCATCCCGTTGAGCTCGCCAGACTGCTCCCATCGATAAACCGTCCCGAACTCCGCCAGCCGCACCGGCAGGTCCTTATAGGAGTGCGGCTGCGAATCAAAGATCTTGATGTGGTGCGGGCAGTTCATCGGCTTGAGCATGAACCCCTCGATCTCGCCCGTCGCCATGTGGTTCGAGAGCTGGGCGCAGCTGCACCCCTCATCGCCCAGCCGCGCTATGTGGTCCCGCTCGATCATGGGCGGGAACTGGCTCTCGGCGTAGTAGGGGAAGTGCCCGCTCGTGCGGTACAGATCCAGCTTGCCGATATGCGGCGTGAACACCTCGCTGTACCCCTGCCTGGTCAGCTCGGCCGCGATGAACCTTTGCAACTCCTTGCGGATCACCGCCCCGTTGGGCGTCCACAGGATCAGCCCCTGGCCCACCGTCTCGTCGATGTGGAACAACTGCAGCTTCTTGCCCAGCACCCGGTGGTCGCGCTTCTTCGCCTCTTCCAGCCGGTTGAGGTAGGCGTCGAGGTCCTTCCTGCTGAAGAACGCCGTGCCGTACACGCGCGTCAGCCGGTCGCTGTGCTCGTCCCCGTGCCAGTAGCTCGACGCCAGCGACATCACCTTGAACGCCCCGATCCGACCCGTGCTGGGCACATGCGGCCCGCGGCACAGGTCCTCCCAGTCCCTCCCCGGTTCGCCCGTCGCATAAAAACTCAGCTCAAGCGAGCCCGCCTCGTGCGCCCGGTGCGCATTGTCGAGCTTGTACTTCGACCCCTCATTCTTGACCTTCTCGATCCCCTCCGAATAGTCCAGCTCATACCGCGTGAACGGGCGGTCCTCCGCCACGATCCCGGCCATCTCCGCCTCGATCGCCTCGAAATCTCCCTCCTTCAGCGGCCGGTCCTCGGGGAACGCGATGTCGTAATAGAACCCATTGTCCAGGGGCGGCCCGTACACCAGCATCGCGCCCGGAACGATCCGCTGGATCGCCTCGGCCATCACATGGGCCGCCGAGTGACGCAGCAGGCGCAGCGCGTTGGGGTCGTCCCGCTTGTCGCGCGTCTTCTCGGTGACCAGCGCCAGCGTGCAGTCCTGCCCCATCACCGTGCTCAGATCCCGAAGCTCCCCGTCGATCAGCGCCCCCACGCACGCCTGCGCCAGCCGCTCACCGATCGACAGGGCGACCTCGTACGCCGAAACCGGCTTGTCGAACGATTTGACGGATCCGTCGGGAAGGGTGATCTGAGGCATGCGCGGCTCGCTCTCGCTGAAGTGGGGGAGACCCAAGGGGGTGGTGGCTCAATCCTATGAAAAACGCCCGGCAGCGGCCGGGCGTCGTGTGCGATTTTCCGCAACAACAACCAGCCGCCGTCAATCGGGCGAAGTCTCGCTGGTCGTCGTGGTGGGGAGACTCGGGCTCATGGGCTCAACTCTAGGCCGATGCCACCAATCAGGGACAACTCTCCTCAACAGCACCCCACCCCGCAGCAGTCCGCTCCCGGCTTCACCGCCGCGATGTCCACGCTGGTGATGAAATCGGTCACCGTTTTCCCTTGGGGGAGTTCCGCCGCCACCCTGGCGTACAGGGGGTCGGCGGCGTGGAGCAAAGCCGCGACATACTCGCCCTTGGGCGTGATCGTCGCTCCCTGCAGCCCCGCCTTGAGCATCTGCCGCTCCAGATCACCGATCAGCGCCGCCCCCGCGATGCACCCCGCCCACGACTCCACGATCCCCCTCACCGTTTCTGGCAGCGGCTCGAACAGAGCGATGTCCGAGATCGCCACCCGCCCCCCCGGCCGCAGCACCCGCGCGATCTCGTCCCACACGCCCTGCTTGTCCAGCGCCAAGTTCAGCACGCAGTTGCTCATCACCACATCCACCGACGCGTCCGCCACCGGCAGGTGCTCGATCTCCCCCAGCCGGAACTCGACATTGTCCAGCCCCGTGCTCCGGGTGTACTCCCGCAGATTCTGGCGCGCCTTGGCGATCATCTCGGCGGTCATGTCCACCCCGATCGCCCGGCCGCTGGCCCCGACCTTGGGACCCGCCAGGAAGATGTCGAAACCCCCGCCCGATCCCAGGTCCAGCACCGTCTCCCCGGGGCGCAGGTTCGCGATCGCATTGGGATTCCCGCACGAGAGCCCCATGTTCGCGTCCGCCGGCAGGGCCTCAAGCTCCCGGCGCGTGTACCCGATCCGCTCGGCCAGCACATCCGGGTCGATCGATTCGCTCACCCCGCACGCCCCGGCGCAGCAGCCGCCGCTCGTTCCGGCGTCCTTGTTGCTTGCCTTGGCGATTCGGGTGTAGTCGCTCCGGATCCGGTCTCGGATCGCTTCGTTGCTGCTCATGGCTCGTCTCCTTGCCGTTGACCGGCGGTATGGGTGTTCATGGTTGTCGCCGGGCAGCATGACAGATCGGGGCAGCACCCCTCTCGCTGCATCCGCGCCAGATCGCCCGGCTCGATCGCGTCGATGTGCCCCAGCGTGCGCCGGTCCTGCCCGATCAGCCCGTCTCCCTCTGCGTGTCGCCTGACCATCGCCAGCGCGTCGTTGATGATGGGATCGGGATCATCCGCCAGCCGGTAATGCACCCACCGCCCCTCCCGGCGCGATTCGAGCAGCCCCGCGTCGCGAAGCTGCCCAAGGTGCTTGGAGATCGACGCGTTGGACAGGTCCAGCAGCGCCACCAGCTGGCACACGCACCGCTCCCGGTCCAGGCACGCCGCCAGCAGGCGCACGCGGCTGGGATCCGCCAAGGCGCCCCAGACACGGGTGAGTCGATCCATCGGGCTGGGCTGTTGATTTCTCATTTTCTTAAACAAGAAAATAGCATCCACACCGCGACTCTTCCACGGTGCGAACAAAAATATCGACTATTTTCTGATATATCCAATTTCGATATATATACCCGTGGTATATTGCCCGAAGCAGACGCAAGGACCCCACCCATGCTCACACTCAAGCAAGACCATTCCACCCTCGTTGTCCTCTCCGTCCTGGCCGACGGCCCGTCCTACGGCTACGCCATCTCCAAGTCCATCGCCGCCAAATCAGAAGGCCACTTCAATCTCTCCGCCTCGGGCATGTACCCGCTGCTCACCAAGCTCGAAAACCAGGGCCTCGTCACCACCAGCTGGGAAGAGGTCAAGGCCGAGGGCGCCGACCCCGACGCGACCGGCCGCAAGCGTAAGTGGTACACCCTGAGCCCCAGGGGCCACAAGCAGCTGGCCAAGCACATCGAGGCCCACAAGCAGATGCAGTCACTCATCGACGCCTTCGTATCACAGCCCGTCAAGCCGGAAGCGGCGAGAGCATGAAGCACGACCACCACAACACCAGCGCCGATCCACCGACCACCCGCGATGGCATCGAGACCTAGCTTGAAGTGCTCACCTCGATGCTCAGTCTCCCGCCCTCGCAGCGCACCCAGGTGCGCGACGAGCTCGAAGACCACCTGCGCAGCCGCGTCGACGACCTGCTCATCACCGGCCAGACCGAAGCCCGGGCCATCCGCACCGCCATCGCCGAGCTCGGCGAGACCGCCCAGCTCGCGCGACACATCAGCAGCGCCAACCGCACACCCAGATCATTCAGGAGATTCGCCATGAACGCCACATTCTTCGTTCTCGCCGGCTCGATCCTCACCGCCGGGGTGAGCATGATGCTGCCCGCCACAGCGCCGCTCGGGAACGCACAGCCCGCGGCAGTCGCGGATGATGTCGTCCAGGACTCGGGCGAGCTGGTTACAAAGCATTTCGACATGGAAAATGCAGGATTCTATGAGGTGATGGCAGAAGTGTCGGAGGCGTTTAATCACAAGCTTATATTGAGTGATAAATACAAGCAACAGCAGATCAAAGACAAGAACTGGTCAGGGACCGGAAGCTTTAAGGGCGAGATGACACTTGATGCCGCTATCCGAAGAATCCAAGGCCAGTTCGCTGACATTTTTCTTGATGCAAAGATGATCGTCTCGGATGACCGCATCCTGCTGTTGACCCTAGCTGAGTTTGAGCGTTCACGCGTGGTGATTCGCGCGTACCCAATGCCCACATGGGTGGATACTGAGGACGATCAACGGAACTTCAGTTTCGCCGTACAGCAGCTCATCAGCACCAAGCACGACCTCGAATACACCACCATCCAGCCCATCAACGGCTCGCTTGTCGTCGCCGCCCCACCCGAGGTCCACGCCGAGATCGTTGACATGAGCGATCAGCTGCAGGCCCTTTCCAACCAGATGCGCGAGAAGAACGAACAACGCCGCGCAGCCCAGCGTGAGGCCAAGCGGCGGCAGATCGAACGACTCCGCGCCAGGTACGAATCCGCTAAACAAGCCTACTTTTCCGAGCGCGACAAGGACAACGAACTCAAAAGAAGATCGAATGCAGTAAACGAACGGTACTTCGAAATGAGGCGAAGGAAGTCTCAGGATGAACTCGCAAAGACGCAGCTCAAGGAACTGGAGACTGTAAGCTTGCAAACCAAAGAAGCGGCTTCTCAGCAGGAGATCGCGACTGATGAGGCCAAGGCACGATTCGAGCGTTTCCAGCAGATCCTCATCGACGCCGAAGCCGATCTGATCCTGTCCGATCTCAACAATCCGATCCCTATCGACGCGGGCGCCAGTTCGGAGGACGGCCACACGGTCACGGTTTTAGGCGAGGTTGGGCGTCCAGGGGTCTACGCACTCTCCGATCAGGGTGCGCTCACGCTCTCCCGCTTCCTGCTTGTCGCTGGTGAAGTCCAGAACTCCGATGCCCAGATTACGCTTCAACGCGCCGAAGATATCATGCCCATCGGCCATTTCACCGATCTCCAAAGTTCAGGGCACGCGGATATGAAGCTTGAACCTGGTGATCTGGTCAGGGTTTTCACCGTCGATTGACCCCCATTCAGGCAGGCCTGGGGATTCTCAGATACAATCTGTAGAGAGCCCCCAACCATGATCTGCCCATATTGTGCCCACAACCACGACAAGGTCATTGACTCCCGCTCCACCGAGGGCGGGGCGGTCATCCGCCGCCGCCGCCACTGCCTCAAGTGCGACAAACGCTTCACCACCTACGAGCGCGTCGAGCCCGCCGGACGCCTGATGGTCGTCAAACGCGACGGCTCACGCGTCCCCTTCAGCCCCGAGAACATCATGCGCGGCGTCGCCAACGCCTGCGGCAAGCGACCCATCTCCGAAGACCTCAAGCAGGCCATCGCCAACGCCGTCGAAGAAGAGCTCCACGCCGAGTACGAGCGCGAGGTCCCCACCCAGGTCGTCGGCGAGCGCGTCATGGCCAAGCTCCGCAATGTGGACAAAATCGCCTACATCCGCTTCGCCACCGAGCACCTCCAGCTCTCCACCCTCGAGGACATCCAGCGCGAGCTCGACGACCTCTCAACCCGCCCCACCACCGGCCCCGACCAGCAGGGCCTCTTCGGCGTCAAACCCGCGAAATAAGAATCCAACAGTTGCTGGTGGCACAGGCGTCTCGCCTGTGCTCTTCGAAAGACACAGGCGAGACGCCTGTGCCACCGGTTTACTGTTCTCTGGGTGATACCAAGATTGCTCCTCCCCGCGCCCCGCGGGGAGGTCGCACGCGTCTTCGCGTGACGGAGGGGTCTTGTGAACTCCGAACGCGCACCTCCGCCCTCGTCCCTCGGGCACCTCCCCGCGGGGCGCGGGGAGGAAGAGTTCAAGACTGGCATCCCAAGTCCCATCGGGTACAATCCCCAGTACCGTATATCCCCGACGAAAGGCCGCCACATGACTTCAAAAGTCTGCTCCACCCCCGCCGATTGCTTTGAAGGCCTCGCCGAGCAGGGCGTCCTCCGCGACGGCATGATGTGCATGGTCGGCGGCTTCGGGCTCTGCGGCATTCCCGAAAACCTCATCATCGCCCTGCGCGACACCTGCGTCAAGGACCTCACCTGCGTGTCCAACAACGCCGGCGTCGACGACTGGGGACTGGGGCTCCTGCTGCAATCCAGGCAGATCCGAAAGATGATCTCCAGCTATGTGGGCGAGAACGAGGAGTTCGCCCGCCAGTTCCTCGCCAACGAGCTCGAGGTCGAGTTCAACCCACAGGGCACCCTGGCCGAGCGCGTCCGCGCCGGCGGCGCCGGCATCCCCGCCTTCTACACCGCCACCGGATTCGGCACCCTGGTCGCCCGGAACAAGGAGACCCGCAGGTTCGCCGTCCCCAGCGGCGGCGGGGAGAAGGACTTCGTCATGGAGACCGGCCTCTTCGGCGACCTGGCGCTCGTCAAGGCCGCAAGGGGCGACGAGTTCGGCAACCTCGTGTACAACAAAACCGCCCGCAACTTCAACCCCGACATGGCCACCGCCGCTCGCTTCGTCATCGCCGAGGTCGACGAGATCGTCCCCGCCGGCTCCATCGATCCCGACGAGGTCCACACGCCCGGCGTCTATGTCGACCGCGTCGTCCAGGCCGTCGCCGAGAAGCGCATCGAGCAGCGGACCGTGAGCCCGTCATGAGCGGCCCCACATCCAACACGCCCGAGTCACCCAAAGCACCCTTCTACACCCGCCCCCGCTTCATCACCGCCGTGGTGCTCAGTGTCATCTTCCTCATCCTCATCCTGCAGAACATGAGCCCGGTCACCATCAATGTCTTCTTCATGAAGCTCCAGGCCTCCGCCGCCCTGCTCTACCTCATCTTCTCGATCATCGGATTCACCGTCGGATGGCTCCTCAAGCGATCCCAGGCCGCGGCAAAGGCCCGCAAGCAAGCACCGCCAGCCGCGTAAAAACACGCGGGGCCGGCGCGAGGGGTGCAGCCGGCCCCGTGTGAAAAGGGAATCGTGCGGCCCGTGCACGCCGTTGCCCGACGCATGACGGGCCGCACTCCTCCCCCTTGCCCACGATGTCATCTCACGCGCCGCCGTTCCCTCACGGGCAGCCCGCGCCGAACGCGCCGAGGAAGGCGCTGACATCGAAGAAGTCCCACGCGTGGTTCCCGTCGAAGTCCGCCGCCGGCTCCTGGTTGCCGAATGCCCCCAGGAAGGCGCTGACATCGAAGAAGTCCAGGCTCCCGTCGCCGTTGAGGTCCGCCGCGCACTGGCTCGGGGGCGCGAACGACTCGATCAAGAACGCGCTCGTCCCGCCGCTCTTGAGCTGCCCGAAGCCCACGATGTCCCCGTCGTTGTTCACGCCCGTGGCCTGCGCCAGGAACGCGAAGTCGCCGCCCTCGGTGAGCAGGTCGTTGAGGTCGTACATCGTCCCGTCCACATACGCGAAGGCGTGCGGGTCGAGCACGAAGTTCGCCCCGTCCCAGCAGTAGCCCACGATCATCCCGTTCTCGTTGACATCAAACCCCTCGGAGGTGTCGTAGCCGGGGATCACGCCCAGCAGCTCGACGGGGTTCTCCGCGTCGCCCGTGAAGATGCACGCCTGCCACCCGGCGGTGGGGGACTCGTAGTCCGATTTGCCAACGATCAGCCCGCTGTCGTTGACCGCTCTGGCCACCGAATAGTTGTACCCCGGAGGCGTGATCTCGTCCGACTCGTAGCCGCCTTGGCCATCGGGCACCCAGTGCGTCGCGTCGTCGGGATCACCGAAGAAGAACCCGCTGCCCACCAGCTCGCCGCTGTTGTTGGTCCCGTAGTTGGCCCCGCCCATGTACCCCTGCGAGCCCACCACCTGCGCGGGGTTCACCTGGTCCCAGATGAACCCCTTGGCAAGGCCCGGGTTGATCGACGCCTGACCCACGATCAGCCCGTTGTCGTTGATGTCCCACGGGATGGACGACCCCGAGGATCCGATGGCGGCGTGGATATCGACCATCCCCCCGCGACCGTCCCACAGGACGCCCCTGCGCAGCCCGGTCGAATCCTCGCTGTAGCCCACGATCTCCCCGTTGTTGTTGATCTCCTCCGCCCACGAGACCACGCCCCCGGGCAGCGCCCCCAGGCTCGTCGGGGTTCCCGAGGCGTCCCAGCGGGTGGCCACCAGCCCGAAGCCCAGCAGGCTCGACTGACCCACGATCTCGTTGTTGTCATTGATGTCCTGGGCCATGCTGCCACCCGGGGTCAGCGGCGTCAGCGCCACCACGCTCTGGGCCATCGCCGACCCCGAAACAAGCAAAAGAACGCCGATGGAAGTGCGGAAAAGCGTGCGGTGAGTCATCTGAGAGTTCCTCATTCAATCCGGGGTGAAACGGGATGCCGAACAGCCATTCGAGCAGGCGTCGGCGGAAGTTCGGCCACAATGCACGCAATATATTGAAAACTGATTTGAAATCAACCCTGAAATCTGATACATTCTGAAAAATCTTCTCCTGAGCCCGCTCAGGACACAAAAATGAGCCTCAGAAAGCCATCCATGCCCGCACCACATTCGGGAACACACAACCCGGTTTCAAATCACACGCGAGCCCCCACTCCGGGTATGGTGCATGTCATGCCCCGCACTTCCCTCGCCGCCAAGCCACGAACCCTGCCCAGGCCCCTCACCGCTGATGAACGCGCCATGTGCGACCGGATCGCCACGCGCCTCCACGCCGACCTGTCCATGCTCGTCGAGCAGCTCCCCGACGCGGCCCGCTCGGGCTCGGGCATGGCCAAGCACCTGAGCATCGTTCGCAACACCACCCAGCGCGTCGTCCACGCCCTGCGCGACCTGCCCCCCGACGCCCAGACCCTCGTCAAGCTCCCGGGCACCAAGGGGCTCGAACAGATGCTTGCAGCAATGCGCATCGCCGGGGTCCGCCCCGAGAGCATTGAGATCGCCCAGGTCGCCGTCGCCCAGTTCGAGCAGCTCATCGACAAGCTCGCCGGCTCCCACACCAGACTCGCCGCCCGCATCAACGCCAGCGCCGGCGCCCACGCCGATTTCCATCTGGGCGGCGTCGAGGCCCGCCAGGCCCTGTTCCGCGCCGCCGTCGAGGTCACCGGGCGCAGCACCGAGACCATGATTTCGCTCAGCGCCTTCCGCCAGTCGAGCGACAACCCCGACATCCTCCAGCGCGCCCTCGTCTCGGGCATGCTCGCCACCACCGCCGTCCCCGGCGGGATGCCCGTGGTCATCCGCGCCGGCAACACCCTCCACTGGGACCACCCCGAAGATCGCAATATCGATTTCCTCGACAACGCCAAGCCCCACGGCAACACCCCCGAGGCCCTGCTCAAGGACTTCACCACCCACCCGCTCCCGACCGTCACCTCGCAGGGCACCTCCGACAACCACATCCAGGTCATCGATCCCGAGGATTTCGACGCGCCCTGCACGCTCGATGTCTTCACCGCCATGCGCTCCAACCACTCCTTCACCGACCCCCAGACGGGCAACTTCGCCCTCGACGAGGTCTGGTCCCTGATCAACTGCCCCAGCGCCCGCCTGCTCTTTGATGTCTACCTCCACCGCGACCTGGAGCGCCGCGTCCGCCCCGCCATCGACGCCCAGCTCTGGTACCCCAACCTCGTTGCCCCCGGCGGGCAGCGCTGGATCACCCGCTTCCCCGCAAATCCCCGCCTCGAACTCCTGGGCGAGGGCATCTCCCGCGCCGCCAGCCCCGCCCACCCCCGCCACGCCGAGCTCACCGAGACCCTCTTCAGCCGCGTGGGCTGGGACCCGGGCCAGTTCGTGGGCTTCCGCTGCGAGGCCGACTATCCCATCTGGCGATCGGGCTACTGCATGCACTTCCAGCACCTGCGCCCCGATCCGCCCGAAGACCCGGATGATGATGCGTGAACCCCGTTTCTCGTCGGAACCGAGATTCTGAGCGCCGTTCGTTGCGAACCGTTCTCAACTGGAATACACTCCATCGGTGCGGGCCGGCGCGTTGAGCCCCGCGCGAAGCAACCGATCGGAGCCCGTGTGATCGCAGCCCAAACCATCGCGCACGCCGACGCGCCCGACGCCAGCCCCGCCCCGGTGCCCCTCACCCAGCTCACCCGAGGCCAGCGCGGGCGCATCACCAACGCACAGCTCGACACCGAGGACGGTTCCATGCTCCGCGCCATGGGGCTGCGCCCCGATGCCTCCATCCAGATGTGCCGCATGGGCGAGCCGTGCATCATCGCCCTCAGCGGCGCCTGCGGCGGGGGCTGCCGCATCGGCCTGGCCCGCGATATCGCCTCGCGCGTCATGGTTCACCTCGACGACTGACCCCGACCGGGGCAAGGGATGCCGCGACCGATGAGCAGGGCCGCCACGCCGAACGCCGAACCCGGGCTCACCCGGCGTACCATCGCCGTCCTTGGCAACCCCAATGTCGGCAAGACCACCCTCTTCAACCGCATCGCCGGCATCCGCGCCAAGACCGCCAACTTTCCCGGCACCACCCAGGAAGCACGCGTCGCCCACATCTTCCGCCGGGAGCCGGGCGGGATCGACGCGCCATCGGGCATCGAATCGGTCCTGATCGACCTGCCCGGCATCTACTCGCTCAATCTCGACCTCTCCGAATCCCGCGTGTGCCGACAGGTGCTCGCCGGCGCCGCCGCGCCCAGCGGCGAGACGGCCCATGTCCCCGACGCGCTGCTGGTCGTCATCGACGCCACCAACCTGATGCGCAATCTCTCGATCGTCGGCGAGGCCCTGGTGCGACGGCTGCCCACGGTCGTCGCCGTCAACATGATCGACACCGCCCGCCGGCGCGGGATCCACATCGACCCGCAACGCCTGAGCGACCGCCTCGGCTGCCCCGTCGTCCTCACCTCCGCCCGCACCGGCGAGGGCGTCGGCCGGCTCATGGGCGCCATCGCTGCCGCCAGGATCCCCGACCGCTCCGCGCCCACCGAGCAGCACGCCATCGAGCGATGGGCCCAGGAGATCTACACCCATGTCTCCGCCCCGCGCGAGACGCTCGACGACGACACCCTCACCGACCGCCTCGACCGCGCCTTCACCCACCCGATCCTGGGTGTGTGCTCCTTCGCGTTGGTGATGACCGGTCTCTTCTGGGTGATCTTCAAGCTCGCCGCGTACCCGATGGACTGGATCGACCTCTGGTTCGGGACCCTGGGCGACTGGGTCAGCGGCGCGCTGCCCGCCGGGGCCCTGCGGGACCTGCTGGTCGACGGCGTCATCGCCGGCGTGGGCGGAACCGTCATCTTCCTCCCCCAGATCTGCCTGCTCTTCTTCCTGCTGGCGCTGCTCGAGGGAACCGGCTACCTCGCCCGCGCCGCCTTCGTCATCGACCGCGTGCTCCGCCCCTTCGGGCTCAGCGGCCACGCCTTCGTCCCGCTCCTGAGCTCGCACGCCTGCGCCATCCCCGGCATCATGGCCACCCGCGCCATCCCCGACCGGCGCGACCGCCTGGCCGCGATCCTCATCGCCCCCTTCATGAGCTGCACCGCCCGTATCCCGGTCTATGTCCTGCTCACCACCCTCCTGTTCCCGGATCGCCCCGCCATGCAGGCGCTGGCCTTCACCATGTGCTATGTGCTGGGCGCGACCGCGGGTCTGCTCAGCTCCCTGCTCGCCCGGCGCACCATCCTTCGGGGCAAGTCCCGCCCCATGGCCCTCGAACTGCCCAGCTACCGCGTGCCCGATCTCAAGTCCGCCCTGCTGCTCACCTACGACCGGGGCATGGTCTTCCTCAAGAAGGCCGGCACGCTGATCGTCGCCATCTCCATCGTCCTCTGGTGGCTGAGCGCCTATCCACACGCCCACCCCCAGGCGCCCCGGACCAACGCGGCCCAGATCACCGGCGACGAAGCGCCCCCCGCGCCCAGCGAGCAGCAGATCGCCCGCGTCCAGGCCAGGGATTCCTTCCTCGGGCGCATCGGCTCGGCCATCCAGCCCGTCTTCGCCCCCCTCGGCTACGACCGCCAAGTCACCATCGGCGTGCTCGCCTCATTCGCCGCCCGCGAGGTCTTCGTGTCCACCATGGCCGTCCAGGTCGCCGGGACCGACGACATCGAGGACGCGAGCGTCTTCGACTCCATCGCCGGCGCCCGGCGCGACAACGGCCAGCCGGTCTTCACCGCCCCCGTGAGCTGGTCGCTGCTGGTGTTCTATGTCCTCGCCTCCCTGTGCCTGCCCACCACGGTCATCACCGCCAAGGAATCGGGCGCATGGAAATGGGCGCTGCTGCAACTGGGCTGGATGTCGCTCGTCGCCTACACCGGCGCGCTGATCGTCTATCAGGTGCTCTCGGCGGTGAGGGGGTGAACGATGCCCATGCATGACTGGCAGTTCTGGGTCGTCACCGCGATCGCCATCGCGGCGCTCTGCACGCTCAAACGCGTGCTGGCGCCCAGAAAACGCGGCAAGAAGACCACCCTCACCGTGGGCGGCCAGCCGCTGGGGAAGAAGCACGCATCCCGCGGCAAAGACTGCGGCTGCTCCTGAACCCCTCCCGCCCGCCCACATGTGCCCGATTTCACGCACCGTTCACCCTTGCCTCAGCGACCGCGCGGTAGGGTTTCATGTGAACCCATCTCAAGGAAAGGAGTCTGCCATGAAATCAATCCAGGCCGAGGAACTCAAGAAGTTCATCGCCGGCGAGCCCCGCGGCGCCGTCATCAATGTTCTCGATCCAGAGCAGTACGAGGCCCGCCACATCCCCGGCTCGGTCAACATCCCCCTCAACTCGCCCCACTTCGAGGAGCGGGTCAACAGCCAGATCCACAGCAAGGACAAGCCCGTGGTGGTCTACTGCGCCAGCAGCGAGTGCGACGCTTCCGAGAAAGCCGCCGAACGGCTCGAGCAAGCCGGCTTCACCGATGTCCGCGACTACGCCCCGGGCATGAAGGGCTGGGAGGAGAGCGGCTACGAGGTCAAGGGCAAGCAGGCCACCCGGGCCCGCTGACGCCGTTATCTCATCTGAGAACCAACCAATCCCCGCCGGGCGTTGAACCGCCTCGCGGGGGTTTCGTATGCCCTCTATGAATCGATGGCGTTCGTATGAAGGGGCTGCAGCGATCCTGCTCTGGGGAGTCATCCTGCTCTCGGGCGCGTTTGGGTGTGGTATCACCCGTGAGGTCTCGCTTCCCAATGGTTACATCTGCTATGTTGATAAGTTCATCTGGATCGCACAACCCGATCAGCTAGAAACCACCGTCGATGATGTGGGGCAACTTGATGTGCAGGGCGACATAGTCTTCGGCAGAAGATACGACTCGTGGAAAGAGGAGTTCATTGGCTATTTCATCCTCGACACACAGCGCCAATCCGTCTGGTACACTCAGGACGATGCAGCGTGGCGAGAGCAACTCGCAAAACTCGGTATTGAAAAACTGAATCTCCGATGGCCCGGTGTCTTCTTCAACGGTGTGCCGTTCATCTGGAAGATCATGCCGTGGGTGATTGGGACGGTCCTGATCGCGGTGGTTTCCGGTGGTGTCCACCTGATCGCCAGGCACGAACGCCAAGTCCGTCAAGACCGCCTCGATCGACTATAATCCCCCCATGCCACTCACACGCGAAGAGATCACCAAACGCGCCGCCCGCGAACTGCGAGACGGCTTCGTCGTCAACCTCGGGATCGGGATGCCCACCCTGGTCGCCAACTTCATTCCCGAGGGGATGGATGTCTGGCTCCAGTCCGAGAATGGGTTGCTCGGGATCGGACCCTTCCCCACCGAGGGCAAGGTCGATCCAGACCTCATCAACGCGGGCAAGCAGACCATCACCGCCCGCACCGGGGCCGCGTCGTTCGCCTCGTCGCAGTCGTTCGCCATGATCCGGGGCGGGCACATCGATATGTGCATCCTGGGCGCGATGCAGATCTCCCAGGAGGGGGACATCGCCAACTGGATGATCCCGGGCAAGATGATCAAGGGCATGGGCGGGGCCATGGACCTCGTCGCCGGCGTCAAGAAGGTCGTTGTCACCATGGAGCATGTCTCCAAGCACGGCGAGCCCAAGATCCTCAAGCAGTGCACCCTGCCGCTGACGGGCAAGAACTGCATCGACATGATCATCACCGACCTGTGCGTCCTGAAGTTCGACCACGAGGCCAACCGCTTCCGCCTCACCGAACTGGCCCCCGGCGTGAGCGTCGAGGAGGTCCTCGAGAAGACCGAGGCCGAGATCCTCACCGACGACCAGCCGGCGACAATCAGCGTGTAAATCCTGTCTGGGTGTCACGACTCGCCGTCTTCGGCGCAGTCGTGCTCTTCTAGAACCGTCCAAAAGCACTACTGCGCCGAAGACGGCGAGTCGTGGCACCCGAGCCCGGTCCGCCACGGTGGATAACTCCTGAGATGAGAGAACAAATTACCCACCGCACACCCGGAATTCGGGTGTGCGTTTTCGTGGATGCCATTCGCAAGTTCTGACTCCGGGCACAGTTGCGGACATTCTTGTAGAGTAGGACAACCCGCAAGGAGGCGCCCCTCATGCCGTTCTTCGAAGCCGCCGGCCACGACACACGAACCGGGCAACCCCGCCGAGTCCACATCAAGGCAAGAAACGATCTTGACGCGATCCACACCGCGACGCGACAGGGCATCGCCCAGATCGAGCTGCGACCCATCAGCGACCGTGAGATCCTGCTTATGGACCTCAAGTGCTTCCTCAACGCATCGCCGCCCGGCACTGACCGGCTCCGGATCAACGACCACCCCAACAACGCGGCTCTGACGCGCTGCCCGCGCTCGCTGCTGCTCGAGCACCCCATCCTGACGCTGACCGTCGCAATGCTGCTGACGCTGACGCTCAATCGCCTGATCGAGGACCTGACCAGGTTCCTCTGATGCGCTCAGGGTTTGTTGTTCGTTGCGGGCTCCCCCTGCGCGCCCGCCCCGTCGTCGCCCGCCCGCCCCGCGAGCATCATGCTCGCTCCGGGGACCCACGCATCGGGTTCTTCGCCCAGCGCCTGGGCGATGGCGATCCCCAGCGTGTCGCTCAGATCGATCGGTGCGGGGTCGGGCTCCACGCCCGCCTCATCGGCCCTGGCCTTGGCCTGCGCCACCAGCTCGCGCAGGTCGTCGTCGCTCACCTGGTCCGCCGAGCGCAGCGCGTAGCTGGTGCTCCCGCCCGGACCCGTCTGGTACTGGAGCGTGATGTCGTTCTCGTCGGGGGTGTTCGTGCTCACCGACGCCAGCGCCCCCTCGATCGTATCGGGGTCGATCGACTCGTCGAAGAGCCCGGCCGCGTACCGGTGCAGCTCGTTGCGCGCCGTCGCTTTCTCCTCATCGCTCAGGGTCGAACCCACGAAGTAGAGCTTATCCACCCCGCCCACCAGCGCCGCCCCCATCAGCGGCGACTCCACCAGCATCTCGAACACGCTCCCCAGCTGCTGGAAGCTGATCTCCTTGCCCTCGTAGCGGGTCACGAGCCGGCGCACATGGTCCTTGATCTGCAGCCGTTCCCCCTCCTCAACCCGCATCTTCACAAGCGCGGCGCTCGTAGCGCTCTCGATGCCGCCGCCGATCCAGCCGCGGTAGGAACGGACCACGAAGATCGTGGCCACCACCGCCAACACCAGCAGGACCGCCAGCACCACTCCGCACCCCACCAGCCAGCTGCCGCCCCGGCGAGGGCCGAGATTCATCGTTCGTGATCGGTTCATGTGCGTACCCTCTCCTGCGTGTCCGCGTGCGTGCGATCCCTCATTGGGAGCACAGGATAGCGACTTTCACCCCTCACCTGTGCGACGGGAGCCCCATGCACTTCTTCGACGCCCACCTCGACCTCGCCTACCTCGCCGAGAACGGGCGCGACATGCACGCCGATCTGGGCGACTGCCGCGGCCGCTTCCAGCCGCCCGCCGTCACCCTCCCCTCGCTGTCCCAGGGGCGCGTCACCGCCTGCCTGGGCACCGTCTTCACCGAGGCGACCGATCCCGGCAACGCCGAATCGGAATCCGGCCCCTACACCTACCCCATCGGCGACGCCGACGCCGCCCACCGCGCCGGGATGCGCCAGCTCCTGCTCTACCGCGCCTGGCGGGACGCCGGGATCATCTCGCCCATGCCCCTGCGCGCCCGGCCCGCCGAACCCTCCACCGCCCCCCTGCGCCTGGGCGTCCTCGTCGAGTGCGCCGACCCCATCACGACGCCCGACGAGCTCGGCCAGTGGGTCGGGCTGGGCGTCGTCGCCATCGGGCTGGCCTGGTGGCACCAGTCCCGTTATGCCGGGGGCAACGGGACCGATCATCACCAGCCGGGCAACGGGCTGACCGACCTCGGACGCGCCATGGTCCAGCGCATGGACGAACTGGGCGTCGTCCACGACCTCTCGCACCTCTCCCAGCGGGCCGTCGATGACCTGCTGGGCGCGACCGACGCGACCGTGATGGCCTCGCACTCCAACAGCCGCGTCCTGATGGGCGACCCTGATTCCAAGCCCAACCAGCGCCACCTCAATGACGAGACCATCATCGAGATCGCCCGGCGCAGGGGCGTGATCGGGCTCAACCTGCTGGGCGACTTCATCACCCCCGGGTTGAAGAAGGGCGAGCGAGCCAAGATCAGCGATTGCGTCCGCCACATCGAGCATGTCTGCGCCCTGACCGGCTCTCGCCGTCACATCGGGCTCGGCTCCGACATGGACGGCGGCTTCGGCGCCGACGGCCTGCCCGAAGGTATCAACACCCCCGCAGACCTCACCCGCATCACCGACGCCCTGTCGCAATCCGGCTGGAACGACGACGACATCGCCAACTTCGCCCACGGAAACTGGGAACGCTTCTGGGCAGGCGACTGATTGACACCGATTTCAAACCCTCACTCCGCCGCCTGCGTCTTGGGCGCGGGCGGCAGCTTGCTCAGCGGCGTTAGCATCCGGCGCTGGTATTCCTCCTCGCGCGTCACGAACGCCGGGCTGTTGAGCGTGTCGGCGTACTGCTCCGCCAGCAGCTTCTTCACCCGCTCGATGCGCGTCGCGGGGAGCGGGTGCGTCGAGAGCCACTCCGGCGTCGAGCCCCCGCCCGCCTCGCGCTCGAGCACCTGCATCACCCGCAGCTGCCCCGCCGGGTCGTACCCCGCGCGCGCCATGTAGCGCATCCCCAGCATGTCCGCCTCGCTCTCCTCGTCGCGGCCGTACTTGAGCAGCACGATGTTGCCCCCGATCGCCAGCGCGGGAACGGCCACCTGCCCGTAAGTGTGCACGCCGCTGTCCTCGTCGGCCAGCCCGACCGCCGCCGCCGCCCCCACCAGCGCCGCGTTGAAACCGATCTGCTTGCTGATCTGCTGGTTCCCGTGGCGCGCCGTCACATGCCCGATCTCGTGCCCCAGCACGCCCGCCATCTCCGCCTCGCTGTCGAGCTGCGCCGCCAGCCCCCGCGTGAAGAACACCTTGCCCCCCGGCAGGGCGAAGGCGTTGATCACATCCGTATCCAGCAGCGTGAACTCCCAGTCCAGGTCCGGCACGCCCTCCTCGACCCCCGCCACCAGCTTCATCCCCACCTCGCGCACATAGTTGTTGGGGATCGTCGCCGAGACCTCGCCGCCGAACTGCTCGGCCAGCCCCGCCGCCGCTTCCGCGCCCATCTGCTTCTCCTGCTCCCAGGAATACAGCGTGAACGACCGCTCGCCCGTCGCCGGATTGGTCGTGCACCCAAGGGGCGCCGTCATCAACGCGCCCATCAAGCCCAGGAAGAGAACCGTGAGCAACCGGCGTGGGACACTGCAAATGGAGGTGTGCATGACGCGTTCCTTTCTGAGAACATGAACCCTCACCCGCGGACGCGCCGGGACGATCCCGACCGGCCCTCATGCTACGATCATTCTTCCATGCCCGAGACCCGACTGCAAACCAATCCGCCAAGCAACACGGCCCGGGCCTGGGACGATGCCGAGCTCCCCCATCTCCACGAGAACGCCGCCAAGCACGACAAGGTCCGGGCGATGTTCAACGCCATCGCCCGCTCCTACGACCTCAACAACCGCCTCCACTCGCTCTGGCGCGATGAATCCTGGCGAAAACAGGCCGTCCTGGCCGCCGGGGTCCGCCCCGGCGAGCGCGTGCTCGACTGCGCCTGCGGCACCGGGGACCTCACCCGGGCCTTCGCCCGCTTCTCCAAAGCCGCCCACATCGTCGGCTCCGACTACACCCCGGGCATGCTCGAAGTTGCGCGTCACAAGCGGCGCAAGCTCCATAACCAGCTCGCCAGCCGCATTTCCTACCAGCAGGCCGACGCACAGGACCTCCCCTACGAGAACGCGTCCTTCGATGTCGTCTCCATCGCCTTCGGGATCCGAAATGTCCAGGATCCACAGCGGGCGGTGGGGGAGTTCGCCAGGGTCCTGCGACCGGGCGGACGCCTGGTGATCCTCGAGTTCGGCCAGCCCGCCTTCCCCCCCGTGCGATGGTTCAACAGCATCTACTGCGGCGCCATCATGCCCCGCACGGCCACCTGGATCGCCCATGATCGCTCGGGGGCTTACAAGTACCTCCCCAGATCGGTGGCCTCCTTCAAGACCCGCGATGAGATGATGGCGATGATGCGAAACGCGGGCCTGAGCGGCATCACCGCCCGCCCCCTGACCTTGGGGATCTGCAACCTCTACCGAGGTCAGATCGACTGCCACATATGAGATTCTCAGGGATTCCCCTCTCGAACATCGTCCAAACGCATAAGTGAATTATCATTCACTTCTCGGACCCGGCCCCTCCCCCCGAGCGGGGTGCGTCCGAGAATATCGCCACCCCGGGCCCCGTCCCCGCGGCCGGGGCAACTCGTGCGCCCCGATCAATCTCGACCTGTCGCTCTGCTTGTCATCCGCTCGATACCTGGGCCCATGGCACGCGTCGTGTGTGCAGCATCCCTCTCCCTCACCCGACGCCCCTTTCGTGCGGGGCACCTCATCACGGAGTTCCATCACCATGAGCGCAGAGATTCTCACCGAGCGTCTGTTCGAGGCCCTCATTGCGGGCGACCGATCCACCGCACGCCAGATCGTCCAGCAGCAGATCAACGCCGGGGTCTCCCAGGAGATCCTCCTCACCGACCTCTTCTGGCCCACTTACGAGCTCGTCGAGAAGCTCCACCGCGAGGACCAGATCTCCAACCTCGCACACAACATGGCCTCGCGACTCATGCGCGTCCTCGTCGACCAGTGCGCCCGCGAACTCATCGCCGCCAGCGACGCGCCCCCGCTGGGACGCACC
The DNA here is from genome assembly GCA_964387925.1 of uncultured Phycisphaeraceae bacterium. Taxonomy (GTDB): domain Bacteria; phylum Planctomycetota; class Phycisphaerae; order Phycisphaerales; family UBA1924; genus UBA1924. The sequence goes on along the minus strand of CAYLXF010000010.1, from coordinate 27,000 downwards.
GTCTTCGCCTGCTGCGGGCCCTCCGAGGGCTCGGAACTCGGCGGACAGATGGCCGTCGATCTCCTGGAAGCCGCCGGCTTCGAGGTCCAGTTCGCCGGCGGCGGGCTCCCCATCGACGAGGTCCGCGAGATCGTCCACCGCACCAAGCCCAGCGCCCTTTTGATGTTCTGCTCCGAGCCCTCCGACCTCCCGGACATCAGGAGACTGATCGACTCTCTCCACGAGATCGGCGCCTGCCCCAACACCCAGATCGTCGTCGGCGGCGGGGTCTTCAACCGCGCCGAGGGCCTGGCCGAGGAGATCGGCGCCGACCTCTGGGCCGCCCACCCGCTGGAACTGGTCGATCGCATGATTGACGAGGCCACCGTCCGCGCCGGCGACGACCAGCGCACCGTGGGCCGCACCCGCAAGCCCGCCCAGGGGGCCAAGAACATCTCCAGAGGCATGTCCAAGGCCGCCTGAGCGGCATCCCCCTCCATCCATCATCTGCCTCCGCCCCGGCGTCCCACCGACGCCGGGGCGTTTTCGTGGCCCCGACCACACCGGGCCACCCGCCCGGCCCCTGTCACGCGAGTCCAAAGTTTCATGGCAACCATCCGCCCCCGCCGTGGTATAGTGGTGGGTGGGCGGCCCCTCAGAGGCGATCTCCATGGAACGACACGAAGAACGAGACCTCATCGAGCGCGCCATCGCTGGCGAACGCCAGGCGGCCGGTGAGCTCATCCGCGCCCACCAGCGCTCGGTCTACGGCTACATCCTGCGCATGAGCGGCCGCCCCGATGTCGCCGAGGACATCGTCCAGGAGGCCTTCGTCCGCGTGCTGGCCAACCTGCACCGCTTCGACTTCCGCTTCCGCTTCTCGACCTGGCTCTTTACCATCGCCCGGCGCCTCTACATGAACGCGATGGCCAAGAGCCGCCCCGCCTACGACACCGACTTCGTCGGCTCGATGCGCGCCCCGGGCGCCGCGCCCGAGCTGTCCGTCTTCGCCGACGAACGCCAGAGCGTGCAGCACGACGCCATCCAGTCGGCACTGCTGGCGCTGAGCAACGAGCAGCGCGAGATCATCATCCTTTTCCACCAGCTCGAATGGCCCATCGCCCTGATCGCCGCCCACCTCGATATGCCCGAGGGCACCATCAAGAGCCACCTGCACCGCGGACGCAAGCGCCTGCGGGTGCTGTTCAAGGACAAGTCCACGCTCGCCCTGCAGCTGGCGGGGGTGGAGCCATGAGCCGCCCCGCCAGGCCCGGGGGCGACCCGGGGCGGGGGAAACCCGCCACCTCCCACCCCGACATCCACGCCCATGCGCGCGGACGCATCCCCGAGTCGCTCATCGACGCCGCGATCGACGGCGACCTCGATCCCCTCGCCCAGCGTGAGATCGCCCACGCGCTCCGCTACGACCCCCAGCGCTCCGCGGAACTGCGCGACACCACCGACGCCATCAACGCGCTGCGGATGCCCGTGCCCGCGCCCGACCTGTCCCACGCCATCCTCCACCGCGCCGATCGTCACCGCCGCTTCATCCCCCGCGCCTGGCGCCGCCATGTCCGGGCCGGACGCGTCGCGATGGCCGCCTGCCTGCTGCTGGCCCTGGCCGGCGTCGCCGGGCTCCAGCGCCGTTTCCCCCGCCTGACCTCCGTCGCCGCCCAGCCGACCCCCGTGTGCAACATCGAACAGGCCGTCGAACAGGACCGGCGCCAACTCGCTCAGGCCGTCACCCATGAGGTGCGCACCCTCAGGGCCAGCGTCGAGCCCGTCACGGGGTTCTTCCGCCGACCCGGCCGCGCCGACTTCCACTACGAGGTGAGCATCAATACCGCCTCGCTCTCGGGCGGCCAGGCGACCGCCCTCCACGACGCCGCCTTCTCGTCGGCGCACCCGGGCATGGCCGTCCTGTACATGCTGGACGACCCGGCCGACCCGCTCATGCCCTCGCACCGCCCCCTGGGCCTGATCAGCCCCGCCGGCGCTGGGGGCCTGGCCTTCGCCGCCTGGACCGACAACCTCTCCCGTGCGCCCGGGCGCGTGCCCGACCAGCCCGCGGCCCCGCCCCGGACCGCCGGGCTCGATGTGCCCGACCTGCCGTGACCACCCACCCCACAACCCGCTCGCGAACCCGATCCGTGCTCCCCAGACGCTGCGTGCGTGCGCTGGCGCCGCTGCTGGTGCTGGCCCCGAGCGTGCTGGCCCGTGTCCCGGTCGCCCCTTCCGACACGAACCCCGACACCGCTCCCGCGACCCAGCCCGACGCCGCGGCCAGTCACGCATCGCCCTTCGATGCCCTGCGCATGGCGCCCGATTCCGTCGATGCCGCCGCGGTGTTCAACAACCCCGCGCGGACCCTGCTCCTGAGCGATTCCGGACGCGCCCTCCGCGCCGCCCTGGCCACCAGCGGCGTCTTCACCCACACCGAGCACGCCTGGTCCGCCCTGGCCCAGGCCCTGGGCGCCGACACCGACCAGACCATCACCGACCTGCTTGGCCGGCGCGTGATCGTCGTCTGGGACGGGCTGGTGCGCCAGCCCGGCGCGTCCGCGGGGCTGGCCGACGCTCTCGACACGCGCTGGACGCTGGTCTGCGAGGTCGACCAGGGCTACCTGGGGCGCATCCGCGAGCGCCTCAAGCCCGTCAAGCGCGACATCGTGCAGGGCCGACCCCTGTACGCGATCGAGCAGGGGCGATACGGCATCGTCCTGCTCGACGCGCCCGCGCCCTCTCGCCCGGCGCGCGTGCTGCTGGCCCCGAAGGACGGCACGCGCCTGCTCACCCGAGTGCTCGGCGCCATCCTCCCGCTCGGCGAGGACCCCGCCTCGGACCGCGGTTCGATCTTGGACGGGCGTCGGTCGCTGACCGAGCAGCTCGCCCCGCCCCATCCCGGCGATCCCTGGGCCGTGTCCTGGCTGATCCAGGCCCCGCCCTCAACAGCCAGCGCCCGGCGCCGCGCCGTGGCGGGGGTGATCAGTCTCGATGAGGCCGGGCTCATGCTCCGCTTCGCTACGGACATCCCCGCACCCCCGGACCTGGGCGACGCCCCGGCGTCGCTGCTCGACGCGGCCGACGCCGACGCGCCCCTGGCCCTGGCCGTCGCCCGCCTGCCGGACCTCCTCATCGCCGAGCACCGCCTCGGCCTGAGCATGGGCGTGGGTGAAACTCCGTCCGCGCCCGACCCCCGGGCCGGGCCCGATCTCTTCAACGCTCCGGGCCTGCTGGTGCTCACGGGCGACGCTGCCGACGCCGGTCCCCACGAATCCTCGGCCCTGACCGTCTTCGTGCGCCGCCCCAAGGACGACCCGGCGCCGACCGCAGCCGACTTTGCGCGCCGATGCGACGATGTCATGCGACGCCTGATCGGCCAGTACGACCCCGCCCAGGCGCCCGACTACGGGGGCGCCTTCCCCGGCGCCGTCCGCACCCAGCACATCGAGATCCTTCCCAGCGATGACGGCGCGTCCGATCCGGCCTGGCCGGGCCAGCGCCCCAGTCTGTCCTGGGCGTCGGGCACGCTGCGGGACGCCGGCGCCCTCTGCGTTTCACTCGGCGGCGCCCGGGCCGACACCGCCACGCGGGTGAGCCGGTTCCTCGACGCCGCAAGGACGCTCGACGCCCTCTCCGAGCAGCCGCCGCCCTCGGGCGTGCTCCTGCGCGGACGCATGCGCCCGGCCCAGGTCATGGAGCTCCTGGGCGATTCCTCTTCGATCGATTCGGCGATCTCTCGCTTGGTCGGCACCGTCTCGTGCGACATCGAGCGCTCGCCGACCGGGGGCGTGCGCGGCTCGCTCACCCTCGGGCTGCGCCGCGACCCGGCCCGCCCGGATCTGGGAGCGGACGCCGACTGAAACCCGCCAACCGGCTCTGGGTTCGGCTGCGTTTCACCGCCGCCGCCATGCCCCGAGCCCGAGCCCCGCAACCAGCATCGCCAGCGTGCCCGGCGCTGGAACCGGCGACGACGCGGAGCGCGCCACCGCGATCTGGTCCACCCGCACATTGTCGATCCCCCAGCTCTCATCGCCGATCGCCTGGTTGAGCGTCCCGATGAAGGCGAAACGCATGAGGTCCGACGCCTGCGTGAGCTCGAACTCGAGCCGGATGTCGCGATAGATCTGGTCCTGCCAGTTCTGGCCGTAGACATTGAGATCGGGGATCTCGTCGGGCATCCGGAAGTTGTTGGGCAACCACTGCGACTCGAGCAGCTCGTCGAACAGGCGCTGCCCGTTGATCTCCACCGCGAACGAGTCGGGCCCGTACCCCTCGTGCCCGCCGTCCCACGAATCGAAGAGCATCAGATCGAAGGTGAGCGCGTAGGTCCCCGCGCCGAAGATCACCTCGCCGCTGCTGCTCGTCGCCCCGCCGCCACTGCTCAGGGCCTCGCCGAGGTTCAGCCGCGGCAGGTCCGGATCGAATCCACCGACGCCCGGATCGTCATGACCGCCGCCCCCGCCATCGGGCAGCGGCATGGCCTTGCGGTCCCACCGGCGACGATCCACGGTGAGATTGAACTGCTCTCCTCCGCCGCCGCCGCCGCTGTTGAGCCCCGCCGTGTTCTCGGGCGTGGCGCGAAGATCGAAGCTGACCCTCCTGCTGGGGAACCGCCCGAGCACCGTCGTGTACGGCCCGCCCAGATTGCTCCGCACCGTGTGCGACCAGCTCCCGCCGTTGGTCGCGGGCTGGTGGTGCTCGAAGTCGTTGGAGTAGATCGGGCTGGCCCACGCGCTGGCGCATAGGAGCAGAGGCGTCAGCCCGACCAGGCCGGTGCGGAGATTCACGGGGGGAAGGTTCATGCGATTCCTCTCTCTGATTGATTCGCCCTGGCCGCCGGCCCCCGTCGAGGGGCGCGTGGCCTCCCGCAGCATGGACCAAACCCGGGGGGCGAACACCCCGTCGCCAAGGTTCCCCCGCCGAGCGCACCCGACTGGGAGGGTGCGCGAAAATAGAGAAGTCCCCCCGCCCCGAACCCTTGACCCGATAAGCGCCCGCATACCATTACGCCCGCGCGGCCCGCCGCCGCGACCCCCACACCCACCACGCCTCCCGATCGGGGCTCGCCAGCAGCCCGGAGACCCCATGTCCCCCGCCCCAAACACCATCCAGCCCACCAGCATCGCCTCGCTGCGCAATGTCGCCATCATCGCTCATGTCGACCACGGCAAGACCACCCTCGTCGACAACCTGCTCAAGCAGTCGGGCAACTTCCGCGCGGGCGAGCTCGAAAAACTCGGGGGCGGCCAGCACGGGCTCATCCTCGACAGCAACGACCTCGAACGCGAACGCGGCATCACCATCCTCTCCAAGAACTGCGCCGTCAACTACCACGCCGCCGACGACACCGACTACCGCATCAACATCATCGACACCCCGGGCCACGCCGATTTCGGCGGCGAGGTCGAGCGCGTCCTCCAGATGGCCGACGGGTGCATCCTCGTCGTCGACGCCTACGAAGGCCCCATGCCCCAGACCCGATTCGTGCTGGGAAAAGCGCTCGAGAACCGTCTCAAGCCCGTCGTCGTCATCAACAAGTGCGACCGCCCCGACGCCGACCCCGACCGCGTCATCGGCGAGGTCTTCGACCTGCTCGTCGCCCTGGGCGCCGACGACGACGCGCTCGACTTCCCCGTCGTCTACGCCTCGGCCCGCGACGGCTGGGCCGTCGACGAGTGGGACAACGACAACAAGAACGACCACGGGGGCCAGAGCCTCAAGCCCGTCTTCGAGGCGATCATCAGGCATGTCCCGCACCCCGATGTCTACATGGAGAAGCCCCTGCGCATGCAGATCACCACGCTGGGCTTCTCCGACTATGTCGGGCGCATCGGCGTCGGACGCGTCTACCAGGGCACGATCCACGCCGGGCAACCCGTCGTGATCGTCAAGCATCTCGAGGGCGGCAAGACCAGGGAAGTCAAGGCCAAAATCGGGACGCTCCAGGGCTTCCAGGGCCTGGGCAAGATCGACCAGCAGTTCATCTCCGCCGGCGACCTCTGCGCCATCTCGGGCCTGGGCGATCTGGACATCGGCGACACCATCTGCGACCCCGACCACCCCGAGGCCATGGACGAGGTCGTCATCGACGAGCCCACCATCTCCATGGCCTTCCGCGTCAACGACTCGCCCTTCGCCGGAAACGAGGGCGAGTTCGTCACCTCCCGCCAGATCAAGACCCGCCTCGAACGCGAGCTCGAGCACAATGTCGCCCTCCGCGTCGAGCCCGGACGCACCATGGACGAGTTTGTCGTCTCCGGGCGCGGGCTGCTGCACCTGGGGATCCTGCTCGAGACCATGCGCCGCGAGGGCTTCGAGCTGGCCGTGGGGCGCCCCATCGTCATCGAGCGCGAGATCGACGGAGTCAAGTGCGAACCGCTCGAAGAGCTCGTCATCGATGTCCCCGATCCCTCCGTGGGCGCCGTCATGCAGCTCATGGGCGAACGAAAGGGCGAGATCGTCAAGATCGAACAGCGCGGCGACGGCGTGACCCACTGCGTCTTCAAGATCACATCCCGCGCCCTCATCGGCCTGCGCGGACGCGTCCTGACCGCCACGGCAGGCGAGGGGATCATGCACCACACCTTCCTCGAGTTCGTCCCCGTCACCGGAGACCGCCCCCGGCGAATCTCGGGCGTCCTGATCGCCACCGAGGGCGGCCAGATCACCTCCTACGCCGTGGAAAACCTCCACGACCGCGGGACGATGTTCGTCAAGCCCGGCGACAAAGTCTACGCCGGCCAGGTGGTGGGCGAACACAACCGCGCAAGCGACCTGGATGTCAACGCCGCCCGCGTCAAGAAGCTCGACAACATGCGCAGCGCCAACAAGGACGCGACCATCACCCTCAAGCAGCCGCGCGAGATGTCCCTCGAGCAGGCCCTCGAATACATCGAGGACGACGAGCTCGTCGAACTCACTCCCCGCTCCATCAGGATCCGCAAGACCGAGCTCAGCGAATCGATGCGCAAGCGCTCCGCCCGCCAGGAGAAGAGCAGGGTCAACTCGTAAGCCCCCCGGGACACCCCGACCGCCCTCGCCCCCTTTCCCCTTAGATAGACCTCCCCTGGATGCCGGAGGAACCTCCCCGGACCGGCCTCCCCTCATCCCGGCCCCCCTCATCCCGACCCGCCCGACCCGACCCGCCTGCCCGACCCCTCGACCCGTCCCCATCGCCCGCCTACACTCTCGACCCCGATGTGAGCCGGGCCGAAGCGGTCTCCCGATACCCGGGCCCCCCCGACGCTCACGCGGCAGCTGACCGGAGCACACCCAATGGCCAGGAACAACGCCAAAGAGAACAACGCCAACACCAAGAACGCCCCCTACGCCATCATCGAGGAATCCGGCGGCCAGCGCAAGGTCACCGCCGGCGACGAGATCCTCATCAACCTCTACAACAACGGCGACGCCAGCGCCGGCGACACCATCACCATCGACAAGGTCCTGGTCTCGGGCGCCATCGGCGGCGACGCCACCATCGGCACGCCCTACATCCCCGGCGCCGCCGTCACCCTCGAGATCATCGAGCCCGTCGTCAAGGGCGACAAGCTCTACATCCACAAGTTCCGCACCAAGAACACCTACCAGCGCAAAACCGGCCACCGCCAGCGCTACACCGCCGCCCGCGTCACCGCCATCGCCTGATCCAAACGCCCACAACCATTCAAAGCCCCGTCACCCGACGGGGCTTTTTCTTTCTCCACACCCGCGCTTGCGGGGGAGGTGTCGAACGAAGTGAGACGGAGGGGAGTCTTCTCTCCGGCGTCCCGGCTCGGCGAGCCGGGACGCCGGAGAAGATGCCTTCACTTCCCCCGCGCCCCATACGCCCCCTCCCAAACCTCTCCAACCACCGTCACCACCCACTCCCCAAAGCGTCCGATCACCTCGTCCCCCGCTCGGGGCCCGTACACCCCGTCCGCGCGAAACAACATGACATCTCCAATCTCCGGCACTCCCCCCGTGGGCGTGACCTCGCTCACCGCCGCCAAGGGGTACGCCCCGCGTTCGATCGCAAGGTACGCCCCCGACCGGAGCTGATCGGGCGCGATCCACACCGGGCGATCCCACGCGTGCGCATCCACCGCCGCGAGCATCTCAACGCGTGAAGGCGGCGGTGGGGCATGGATCCGGGGATTGACCACCAGCACCACCGCCACCACGATCCCCACGATCCATACCAGCAACACCGGTGTCCTGCGATCCCGCGGCGGCATGTGCACCAGCACCCCCGCCACAAACAGCGCCAGCGCCGGGTACACCGGCACGATGTACCGCATCGACTTGCCCGCGCTCAGCGTCATCACGCTCAGCCACACGCCGCCCCACAGCAGCGCCAGCGAATCGGCCGCCCACCGGCGCGTCACGGGCCGCCGCTTGACGATGATCCACGCCAGCCCCCCCAGCAGGAACACCATCCAGGGCTCGTACGACTCGGCCATCTCATGGAAGTAGTACCACCAGGGCTCGGTGACATGCATCGAATCGCTCGACAGCCGGTCCACCGCCTGCTTCAGGATGTAGGTATCCACGAACGGCGTCGCCGACCCCGCCGGGTAGGCCCGAATCATCTCGATGTGCCACGGCGCGGCGATCATCAGCGCCAACACGACCAATCCGCCTAGCCAGGGCAGCAGCCGCGTCCGGTGCACCAGCACCAGCCACACACCCAGCGGGATCAGCACGATCAGCCCCAGCAGCGGCTTGACCATCAGCGCCAGCCCCATCGGGACCCCGCCCAGCACCACCCACCAGCCCGATCGCGCCCCGCCGCGTCGGATCCCCGCCGCGTGGAGCACGCACCACGCGCTGAGCACCATGAACAGCACCAGCGGCAGGTCCAGCGAGAACGCGTGCATGTAGCGGAAGACCTCGTGCGTCAGCGCGAACACCAGCCCGGTGCTCAGCGCCACGCGGCTCGACACCACCTCACGCGCCATCCCCGTCACCGCCGCCGCGCTCGCCGCGCCGATGAGCATCATCGCCACCCGCACCGCCACCAGCGTGGGCCCCAGCGCCGCGATGAAGGGCGCGACCATCCAGAACCCCAGCGGGGGCTTGTTGTGATAGGGAACATTCCCCAGCATGGGGTGGACAAAGTCGCCCGAGCGCAGCATCCCCAGCACCACCGCCACATAGACATGCGAATCCGTGTGGAAATCGCCCTGGCCGATGCCCGGCAGCGACAGAAACACCATCATCAGCGCCGGCGCCAGCAGCAGGTACGCCCGAGATCCCCGAAGCCGGCACACCAGAGATCGCCCACGCGCTCGCATGGGGGCAGTATAGAGCGTCCGCGACCCACCCATTCCCCGCCCCGCCTCTCGCATCCAACCATGATCTCGTGTATCCTGTGTCTCCATGATTCAATATCACGATACTTTGCGACGCGTCCTGTCCGAGGGAACGCCCAGCGATGACCGGACCGGCGTGGGCACCATCTCCATCTTCGGGCACCAGTCCCGCTACTACCTCCACCCCGACGCCCCCGGCGCCCGCCAGGCCTTTATCGAGCACCACATTCAGGCCGGCTTCCCCGCCCTCACCACCAAGAAACTCCACCTGCGCTCCATCATCCACGAGCTGCTCTGGTTCCTTCGCGGCGACACCAACACCGCCTATCTCAAGGCCAACGGCGTCTCCATCTGGGATGAATGGGCCGACGCCAACGGCGACCTCGGGCCCGTCTACGGCTCACAGTGGCGCTCGTGGTCCTCACCCGATGGATCCACGGTCGATCAGATTCAGCAGCTCGTCTCCGGGCTCCAGGCCAACCCCAGCTCGCGCCGCCACATCGTCACCGCCTGGAACCCCGCCGAGCTCGACAAGATGGCCCTGCCCGCCTGCCACTGCCTCTTCCAGTTCAATGTCCAGCGCGCCGCCGACAACGGCCCCGACTGGCTCAACTGCCAGCTCTACCAGCGATCCGCCGACCTCTTCCTCGGCGTCCCCTTCAACATCGCCTCCTACGCCCTGCTCACCATGATGGTCGCACAGGTCACCGGCCACCGCCCCGGCGCCTTCATCCACACCCTGGGCGACGCCCACATCTACCTCAATCATCTGCCGCAGGTCGATGAGCAGCTCGCCCGCGCCCCCCGCCCCCTGCCGACGATGAAGCTCAACCCCAGCGTCAAGTCCATCTTCGACTTCACCCACGCCGACTTCGAGCTGGTCGGCTACGACCCCCACCCGCACATCAAGGCCCAGGTCGCGGTCTAGCCCGCCCCGCCGCGGACGAGCCGCATGAGCCGGGTGCCCTGCTTACGCGCAGCTTAAGCAGGTCTTCGACACCCAAGACCTGCTCAAACCTGATGAAGACATCGGGGACATGAGCAGTGTCCCGGCTCGCCGAGCCGGGTTCTCTTCTCTCCTCCCCGGGCTTCCGGGGGAGGCGCCGAAGTCCCCGAGGCGGAGGGGGTCTTGGTGTGCGTCCATCGCGCGAACAGCCGACACGCTCCAAGCCCCAGACCTTCAAAGCCGGTTGACCCCTCACCGAAAAAACCACCACCACGCCCGCTTCAACCGCCCCCCACGCCGGACCGGCGATCCGACCCGATGCAGGTCCAGCCGCCCCAGAATAAGCTCCGACCGCTTCCGATCCTTGCGGCGCAGGCGATAACACCGCAACGCCGCGCGCGCCCTGTTGGTTCGCAATGTGCCCATCGCTGCCTCGATTCAAAGGCATCCGGCCCTATAGCCATCATCCCCGCACCGCTCCGAGAACAACGCCGGTGAAAAGTGGTTTATTCGTACGGCGTGAAGAGAAGAATCGGGAGCAAGGGCGCTGGCATCTGCCGCGATGGCCCATTGGGGTCGGGGCGGCTCGGTTCGAGCGGAAAAATGATCGAGGGCAGTCGAAAAAGTGGATTGACGCCCACTCTCCCGGGGCGTGTCGTTGGCCGGGGCGATCTTCACAGGTTCAGCAACACGGATGACCCGATACGCACATATTTTTGAGTATGAAATACGGTTGCGATATCAAGGTATTCACCAGCATGTTGTATATCATTTTTCACGAACCACCAACATGATCAAATGCGCGGCGAATCCAACTTTCGGCAGACTGGGCATCTTCTACGCTCTTGACCGTCAACTCGATGTTTCCCGTACCGTAATGGCCGATATCCGTGACATCCCGTCCATTTGGAGGTATTTGTTCAATTTCGCTTGGATCGAGCTTCAAATACAAATAAATCTTTGACCGGAGAAATTCAAGGCAGACAAAGTTCTGAGTAGTCTTGTACGCGATATACTTTTTCTTTGGAATCTCTTCGATGCTATCGTCAAGCGACAGGAGATAGTCTCAGAGATGGTCGGCGACAGGTAGAGCTTGGCTAGTCGCCTTGGCAAGATGTTCATCTACCGAATACACACTCGTTGCCCGGGTGATTGCGGCTTTCTTCCCCGCGGCGACCATGATCGGGTTCTTCCCTAGTGATGAGTCAAGGTCGCTAGCGGAAGTCGTCGTCGAAGCACGACGAAATATTTCTTCAATGTAGAACGATCCATCATCGTACAACCGATATTGCCAAAGTTCGATGCTGGCGCCCATGACCCGCGCGGCATGTAGGTCATACCTCTTGTACCCGGGTGCAAGGCAGATGACTCGGACATCTTCCCAATCAGTTTCAATCTGACCACCGAGCGAACGGTTCGCCGCCACCTGAAAATCACCGCGGTGATCCATGATCCAGTTTAAGTAATAGAGACCTTGATTGAGCAACTCCGACGATTCAATCTTCTTATACTCCAGAATCACAGGGTTACCATCTTCAGAGATGGCGAGTGTGTCAATACGCCCAGCGTGCGAAGTTCCGGTCGGGAACTCGGAGGCAATGAAACGACAGCTGAAGATCGTGTCCAGGTTGGCCTCAATGAGTCGCTGGAGATCTTTTTCAAGTTCGAAGTTTGTGGGTTTGCACAGCCGAAGTCGATTGCCGTCAATACGAAAGAGCGCGCCATGGTCAGTTCTCGCAAGATGAGGGGTTGAACGCAAGAGCATAGCACAAACAGTGAGATGCTTCACGCCTCATTCCTCTCCCACCCTCCCCAGCGCCCGCACCGCCCCCTCCAGCCCATCCACAACCCCCGCCATCCGCCCGTAATCCAGCGTGTCCGCCGTATCGCTCGCCTGGTGGTAGTGGGGGGTGCGATACTCGCTCGTGTCCGTCACCATCGCCGCCGGGTACCCCGCAAGCCAGAAGCTCCCGTGGTCGCTCCGCCAGATCGCCCGCACCATCGCTGGCAGCGCCGCATCGACCACCGCCGTCGATCCAGACGCCCGCATCGCCATTCCCACACGCCCGACGAGCTCACGATCCTCCAGCCGCCCGACCACCCCGATGTAGTCCCCAACCGTCGGCAGCTCCATCCCCAGCCGCGCCGCCAGCGCCGGGTCGAACGGGTACCGCTGCGACCCCTCCTCGTCGCTGTAATACCCCAGCATCTCCAGCGACAGCATCGCCACGATGTGGTCTCCCCGGTCCTTCGCGTTGCGCGCGTTGACGAAGCTCCCCATCAGCCCGCCGCGCGAACTCGAGTTCTCCTCGTTTGTGAACGCCACCCACCGCACCGTCCGATCCAGCGGCTGATCCCGAAACCGCGACGCCAGCTCCAGCAGCGCCGCCACCCCGCTCGCGTTGTCGTCGGCCCCCGCCGTCGTGACCTCCGCGTCATAGTGCGCCCCGATGACCACGATCTCCCCGGGCCGCGTCGTTCCCCGCCGCTCGGCGATCACATTGAAGGTCTCCGACCCGTCTCCCCCCTTGACCGGCTCCATCTCGACCTCGTACCCCAGCAGCGACAGCCGACGACGCACCCATTCCCCCGCCTCACGCATCACGCCCCGATGCTCCGCGTTGCGATCGCCGTACGCCCCGCTCAGCGTCCGCACATCCCCCTCCAGCCGACCGGCCGCCGAAACCCCCGAGCCCCGCTCGCCGACGCCCGATCCCGAGGCGCACCCACCCAGCACCAGCCCGCACGCCATCATCCCGCCCGCGACGATCAGTTTCAGTGTGTCCATGCCCTCATCCTACTCGTACCCGCCCCCCGCCTCATATTTTCACCCCCGCCTACAATCCCCCTCCAACCACGCACACCACCCTCCGCAACCCAAGGGAGACGACCCATCATGCCCAGCACCGCCACCAACGCCGCCCCCATCACCATGACCGAAGACGGCCTCCGGGTCCCCAACCACCCCATCGTCCCCTTCATCATCGGCGACGGCACCGGACCCGATATCTGGAACGCCTCCGTCAAGGTCTTCGACGCCGCCGTCCAAAAGGCCTATGGCGACGCCCGAAAAATCCACTGGCACGAAACCCTCGCCGGCCAGAAGGCCTTCGACGAAACCGGCCAGTGGCTCCCTGAGCAGACCCTCGAGGACTTCCGAACCTATCTCGTCGGCATCAAGGGCCCCCTCACCACCCCCGTCGGCGGCGGCATCCGATCCCTCAATGTCGCCCTCCGACAGATCCTCGACCTCTACACCTGCCTCCGCCCCGTCCGCTGGTTCCAGGGCGTCCCCAGCCCCGTCAAGCGCCCCGACCTCACCGACATGGTCATCTTCCGCGAAAACTCCGAGGACATCTACGCCGGCATCGAGTTCGAAGAGGGCGCCGAGGAAAACAAGCTCTTCCGCAAGCTCCTCAAGGACCACTTCCCCGACAAGTACGCCAAGGTCCGCTTCCCCGATTCCACCGGCTTCGGCATCAAGCCCGTCTCCCAGAAGGGCACCGCACGCCTCGTCCGCGCCGCCATCCAGTACGCCATCGACAACAACCGACACTCCGTCACCCTCGTCCACAAGGGCAACATCATGAAATACACCGAGGGCGCCTTCATGGAGTGGGGCTACCAGGTGGCGGTGGAGGAGTTCGGCGCCGTCCCCCTCGACGGCGGCCCCTGGCACATCATCAAAGCCGGAACCCTATTGCCTATTGCCCATTCCCCATTGCCTCACGACATCATCATCAAGGATGTCATCGCCGACGCCTTCCTCCAGCAGATCCTCACCCGCCCCGCCGAGTACGATGTCGTCGCCACCATGAACCTCAACGGCGACTACATCTCCGACGCCCTCGCCGCCTGCGTCGGCGGCATCGGCATCGCACCCGGAGCCAACATCAACTACGACACCGGCCACGCCATCTTCGAAGCAACCCACGGCACCGCCCCCAAATACGCCGACCAGGACAAGGTCAACCCCGGCTCCGTCATCCTCTCCGGTGAAATGATGCTCCGCTTCATGGGCTGGACCGAAGCCGCCGACCTCATCATCAAGGGCATGAACGGCGCAATCGCCGCCAAGACAGTGACTTATGACTTCGAACGCCAGATGGAGGGAGCGACGCTGCGGAAGTGTTCGGAGTTTGGGGATGATGTGGTCTCACACATGGCGTAAGCCTTTACCAACAGGTAGTAGTTTTTCAGTCAGAAGCAGGCACACACTTGCGGGGAAAGCTTAGTGTAAGATTTTGAAAACCATAATTACAATAAAATTAATTTATGGTCTCTTTAGAAATACATTGAGTCGCGATTGGAGCCGTTCTGTATCCCGTGTCTGGCATTCCCATACTACCAGCACCCGCCAACCCATGCGGCGAAGGGATTTTATAGCGCGGCGATCGCGCTCTACATTGGCTGCAAACTTTGCACTCCAAAAGTCAGGACGCGTTGCTGGTTCAACACATCCGTTTCGGCATTGGTGTCGGTGCCAAAAGCAGCCGTGAACGAAAATAACTACTTGTCGCGCCTGTAATACGATATCTGGGTGTCCTGGTAAGTCTCGCCGATGGAGACGGAAGCGGTATCCCATTGCATGGAGAAGGCGCCGAACAATTAGTTCTGGACCAGTATTTTGTCCTTTGATCGCACGCATATTCCGTGAGCGTTGCTCTTTAGTGAGCACATCCATATGATTAATCCTCCCTCTTCCATTCTATATTTTCGCGTCGGATCTCTTGCAGCAATAAGGGAGAAATTTCCATGCTATCTATTTTGACGCCACTAGGCAGTGAGGTTTCAAGCCCATGAAGGATATTGCTAGCAAGTTCGGAGATGCCAGAAAGAATGCGAAGTTCAGCAGAGCTTGCAGTCAGTAAGGAAAGCCTCGCGATTCGGTAGCTAGGTTGATGAGCGGCCCATCGCAACTCCGCCGCGCTCATGTGAAAGGTAGAATTATAGGAACCTCGCGTAGTCTTAACATCAATGTAGAGAGGGCCCGACTCCCATTTAGGGTGGGAAAGCTCGAAATCGAACGCAGCTCGTCCATATTTCTGCGAAACCCATTCAAAATCCATCTCGGTATGGCCGGTGCTTGCAAGCCAACGCTCAAACGCCTCTTCACCTAGCTGTCCTGTTTCTCCAGCACTCACTGCTTGTCGTCGGATACTCTCCGGTGAGATTGCGACACCTCTCCCATTTGTCCTTATAGATTCTTCGACAGGCCCATAGATAGCCTCTTCTACACTATCAGCGGTGAGGAGGGACTCAAACGGATGCCGGTTTGGATACTCCGTAGGTGTAGCATCTAGAAGTGAGCGGATATCAGTTTCGTCAATTGCTCGCATCGTTTCACGGTCATGAAAAGCTGCGAGGTGTGAGGCCGCTTTATGGAGTACGGCATCAGCGACAGCTGATACAAGCACTAGTGTTACTTGCTGTGGTTGCTCATTCCCCTCGAAGGCGAGAATTGCAATATCGCCTTCCCCAAGGTTGTCGAATCGTCCTGGCTGATCCGCTGGATCGTTGATGAGTTCCCCATTTAGACGCCAGTTCTTCGCTCCCTCAGTCCTAAGAGCTTTCCGGCTAACCACATAAGGTGGCGCGGCCCCTGGACCAATGATTGTGAGTCCGAAGTGAAGTTCAGCAAATCGGTCTCGCAGGCCAGGATAGAACTGCGAAACAAAAACATTTGCATTTAAGTTGATGGCTTTCTGCTTCGACCGCTGACCCGGTTTATGGAACTGGGACGAGAAGAAAGTAAGGTCGGAGGCAGTGAGTTGTTTAGCTGCTACACGAGAGAGGTTCACTATTAGGTTCCGATGATTTAAGGTAATTTACCAAGAGTTCGGAGGCTAAATCCGAATTCTGTCCGGTGAGGTCGGAGAGGAGTCGCGAAGCAACAGCATAAGCGAGAAGCGGTGGGACCGCATTCCCTATCTGGCGGAAAGCAGGGTTCATTGTTCCTGAGAAGTGGAATCCATCCGGAAATGACTGAAGACGCGCTGCCTCTCGAACGCTGATCGTTCGAGCCTGTGTGCTGTCATAATGGATGTGCGAATATGTATCCTTGCCGATGTGAGCCATCAGCGTACGAGATGGGGCATCAGCCTCCATTTTTCGCCACTTATTCGGAAACTTACCCGGATCATAGGGTGGCACATACAACGCCAAAAGTTCTTTGTATTGCTTGGAAGTTGAAGAAAGAGGAGTGCCGCGTTCGATCTCGACTCTCGCCAACGCTCCCTTAAACATTTTTTTTGCAAGTGAATGGGCTTCCGGGTATTGATCCCCTGGCTTCATTTTCTTGAAAATTTTGTAATCGCGAGGGAGAAAGCGAATCGCGTGATCATAAACAAATCCGTCGGACTCATAACCGGGCCATTGCCGCATGAGCTTTGCGTATCCGGTAAGGCGTTTCGCTTCCGGCATCGGTTCAGGATTATTTAAACGCTGAGGTGTTTTCTTTGCATTCCCCTTGAGATGCTGAGTGAGTTTTGGTAAGTCAGAGATTGCTTCCTTTGCAGTAACCGCCTTAGGAAATTTTCGAGATGGGGGCGGAAGTTCCACAAAATGGGAACGCTCAAACAGGTTCAGATGTTTTAGAGCTACATCTCGGGTTCCGCGATATCCTGCGGGTAATTCGTGGTAGTGCGTAGGGTTGGGCAGTGATGGAATGAACTGTGCTGACCGATGCACACCCACTAGGAAACACCTCATGCGCATTTGTGGTATGCCGTAATGTGCTGCATTGAGCAGACTGTAACGACACTCATATCCTATGTCTTCCAATACTTCCGCAATCGTTTCAAATACATTCAGTCCGCCGTAATTCAGTACATCCGGGACATTTTCAATAATGACTGCGACGGGTGCGAGACACTCCACAAACTGCAAATAATGACGATAAAGTCCAGAGCGCTCATCGTGAAGGAATGCTTCAGGATGTTCGGCAATTTCACGAAGTTTCGCTCGACCCACGCGTGCGAATGCTTGGCAGGGCGGCCCTCCAACGAGAAGATCAATCTCGCGTAAAGGATCGGAGCAACTGGGTTGAACTTCCTTTATAAACTTATACGGATGGGTTTTGGTGATGTCTCGGGCACGGCTGTGCACCTCCATGCCTTCAGGTCCCACATGGGAGTGAAAATTGAGAGCATGTGATCGAGCAGCCGCCGCATCGGACTCGACAGCTCCAACTAAGCTGCATCGTGCTAGCTGTGTGCCAAGAGAGATACCGCCACATCCTGCGAACAGATCTAGAACACGAGGCGAGTTTCCATCGCGTAGTCGGTCGCGTTTCCATTGGATGGCACGCTGCAGATTGTGTGTGGCGGTGGGTGACATACTAGAGATAGGATAATATGACTCTCCTCTCTGCTTTGCAACCGGCAAATGTCCGGGCGTACCCTCCTTCCCCATCTTTTATGCCGGGTGCCCTGCTCACGCGTAGCTTGAGCAGGTTCCCCCAATCACCCCTCCGTGCGCACACCCCCGCCCCTCCCCCAACAATCTCCCAGATTCCCGAAAAAATTTATCCCCCTACCCTGCAACGACTTGCGCCGCCCACCCTCCCCCGGACTGACCGCGATTGTGCGCACAAACCGGGTCGCGCCCCGTGTAGATGGGGGCGCACTTTTTTCCAGGACCCGCGCCCCGACGAATCCACGAAAGGGCCACAACCATGCGCATGTCCACACTCAACAACCAGATCGCCCCTACCCTCCCCTCCCCCTCTTCCCCCAGTGGCCAGTCCCAAGTGGCCAGTCCCTCTCTTTCTTCCGAACTCATGGACGACCTCCTCGACCCCACCAACACCCCCGTGCAGATCTGCAAAATGCACGGCTTCACCCTCGCCGACCTCGCCCGGATCGTCGCCTCCGACGCCTACCGCCAGGCCGCCGCCCGGATCCAGGCCATCAACGCCGCCCGCGCCGCCCCGATCGAGTCCAGCGCCCGCCTCCAGTCCCACGCCACCCAGCGCGCCATCGCCGAGCAGGCCATGCTCGCCGCCGCCGACATCGACGACCTCGCCGCCTCCCGCGATCCGCGCCTCGCCGCCATCAAATCCCGCCACCTCGAAACCGCCCGCAAAGCCTCGTCTTGCCTCTCCCCGCGCCCCCGCGCGGAGGTGGCCGCCCTCTTGCGCCTTTCCCGCCCCGCGGGGAAGGTGCCGAGTCCCCGAGGCGGCTGGGGTCTCCCTCTTGCAATCCCATCCCCTTCTCCCTCCTCCCCCAGTGGCCAGTGGCCAGTCCCTTCTCCTCCCAATCCCCTCTTCCCCGATGCCCGATCCCTGATGGCTGATCCCTTCTTCCCCCCTATCCTCCCCCCATGCCGCCCCCGCACATCTTCATCGCCACCCACCACAAAGCCGGCACCGTCTGGATGGAATCAACCTTCCGCCGCGCATGCAAGCACAACGCCTACGAGTTCATCCACCTCAACACCGACGAGCCGGCCTGGACGATCCGCCCCGACAAACGCGCGTTCATGCTCGCCGAGATGGCCCGCATCGGGGCGGACCCCGGCGCGCGTGCCGTCTACTTCGATTTCCACGCCACAACCCCCGACCTGAGCGACATCCCCAACGCCCGCGGCCTCCACTTCATCCGCGATCCCCGAGACATGCTGATCTCCGCGGTCCACTACCACCAAAGAAGCGACGAGATCTGGCTCGACATCCCCCGCTCCCGGTGGGGGGGCATGACCTTCCGCGACAAGCTCCTCTCCTACGACGACTTCAACGACCGCCTGCGCCTCGAACTCGACACCCACATGGGCGACGAGATCCAGCGCATGGCCGCCTTCGCCGACCGGCCCGACCACGACCGGGTCTTCCGCACCGTCCGCTACGAAGAGCTCGTGGCCGACGAGCACATGACCCTCTTCCACGACCTCTGCGTCCACCTCGACATCCGCGGCCTTGAACTCGTCAATGCCCTCCGCGCCTTCTGGAACCTGTCCATCTTCGGCGGCCTGCGCGAGCAGCACGAGCGGGGCACGCACCGGCACATCCGCCACGGCGGCCCCCAGCAGTGGCGCGAGTCGCTCCAAGACTCATCCATCGCCCTGATTCACGACCGCGTGGGCGACGCCATCGAGAAGCTCGGCTACCGCCTCGTCTGACGCACGCCCGGAGCGGCCGCCGGCAGGTATAGCATTGCCCAACGACCGAAAGAGAGTTGTTGCCGATGGGCAAGCGGGTCTACCTTCATATCGGCTGGGAAAAGACCGGCACCAGCGCGATCCAGGTCTTCTGCGCCCGCAACCAGGCATGGCTGCACGAGCGGGGGCTCCACTACCCGCTGATGGGGGCGTTGCCCCAGCACGCCGGTCTGTTCTGGGATCTGAAGCTGGGCTACGCCTCTCGCGTCCGCCACGCGAGCGAGGCGGTGCGCGAGGTCATCGACCGGTGTGAGCAGGACTCGATCATCTTCTCGCACGAGAGCCTGCACAGCTGCAGCCCCGCGATTTTCGCGAGCATGTTCCGAGGGTGCGATGTGCGGGTGATCGCGTATGTCCGGCGCCCCGACGCGGCGATGATCTCGCTCTTCGTGACGCTGCTCCGCTACGGCCAGATCCCGGCGGACGATCTCTTTCGGGCGCTGCGGGTGTTCTTCCGGTCCGGCTCGGGGCGCTTCGAGCACCACTGGCTGGGTCACTTCGAGTACTACTGGGCCCTCGAGGGATTCGCGTCCCGGTTCGGGCGCGACGCGATGGAGGTGCGCCATTACAGCCCGGGCGAGCTGGTGGGGGGGCGGTCCGTCTCGGACTTCATGCATGTGCTGGGGGTCGAGGACCTGCGCGGTTCGCGCTGGCCGGAGGATCAGGCGAACCTGTCGCTGGACGCGGACCAGTTGTCGCTCGTGCTGGCGTACGCCCGTTCGCTGCGGGGGCTAAGGCCGTCGCGGGTGGGCGCGCTGACCCTGGCGCTGTGCGATGTGATGATCGCTGAAGGGTCGCCAGATCGAACGCGGCGCGTGGAGCGGTTCGTTCCCGTCGCGACGCGTCGGCGCCTGCTGGGGTTCTGGCAAGACTCCTTCGCGCCCCTGTGCGATGAATACTTCGACGGACGGAAAATCTTCGCGCACGAGGCCTGGGTGGCGGAAAACCGGCCCTACGAGGGGATGACTTCCGAGCGACGCGATGAGTTGGCCGGCGCGGTGCGCCGGGCCGTGGCGCTGCCCGAGCGCCAGCGCGAAGACATCCTCGCCGCGCTGCAAGGGATGGGGCGTTGAGCCCCGGATGCACCGGCTTGCGGCCCCGGCGTGCCTGGAATAGACTGGCCGCGGACACGGAGGTGGGTCATGGGCTCAAGGGCAATGTGCGTGATGGTGTTCGCCGCCTGTGCGGTCGCGTGGCTGGCGCCGATGGGCGGGTGCTCGTCGGCGGGGATCGCGATCCGCGAGCGGCTGGGGATCCCCAAGCGGGACCAGCTCGTGGACCGGGTCCGGGAGACGCGGGGGGCGCAGGAGGAGGCGAAGGAGCAGTTCGTGAGCACGCTCGATGAGCTGAAGATGCTGTCGGGGTACGAGGGCGGGCAGTTGGAGGCCGCGTATCGGCGGATGAACGGGGCGTATGAGAAGGCCGAGGATCGGGCGCAGCGGGTGCGGGACAAGATTGACGCCGTCGATCGGGTGGCCAAGGCGCTATTCAATGAGTGGGAGGGCGAGCTCAAGGAATACTCGACTTCCGAGCTGCGCCGTGCGTCGGAGAAGGAGCTGGATCAGACGCGGGATCGGTTCGGGGAGGTGATGGGGGCGATGCGGAAGGCCGAGGGAAAGATGGACCCGGTGCTGGGGGCGTTCCACGACCAGGTGCTGTTTTTGAAGCACAACCTCAACGCGCGGGCGGTGGGTTCGCTGGACACGACGCTGGGCGAGCTGGAGGGGGAGATCGCGGCGTTGATCGCGGATATGGAGGCGTCGATCGCGGAGGCGAATGCGTTTGTGGAGGAGATGGGGAAAGAGGGGGAGTAGGGATTGGCAATAGTATATATATAATTTGTTTACTTCTTGTTTGAACGATTTGAGGTTTTTCTTCGATTCTTGGACATAGTCAAGGGCTGTGTGAGTTGCTGATAGAGGGTGAAGAGGTGTTCGACGCGGGCGCGTTCGGTGGTGAAAGGTTGGGGGCGGTAGCAGCGGTCGACGGCCCGGTCGAGGGCGCGGTGGGCGTCGCGGAGGGGTTTGGGCATGGCGAGGGGGTCGTAGAGGTCGGCGAGGGTCTGGTCGGGGTATTGGGCGCGGGCGTCGAGGACGGACTGGGCCGCGGATTCGACGGTGGCTTTCTGGGCGTCGGTGGGGTTCTGGGGCCAGGGGAAGTTGTTGTAGACGAGTCTCGCGGAATAGCGATATCGTGATTCGAGTCGACCGCAGACGGTGCGAGTCCATGCCATGTGCATGGTGCTTGTGAGGATGCCGAAATCAAACTTGCTCGGAGATGGCAATATGAAGACGAGATCGCTGGCAAGCGAGGTTTGATCCATGAACCCGATGGGGATGAAGTCGCGTCTTTCTGAGGACACTTTCGGGATGAGTATGAACGGCTCGCTGGGCATATTCTCTACATGGAAGTGTGTAGGCGTATCTGCTATCGCTCTTGTCGGGGCGCTCTTGCTCGCCAATCGGAGCCGGCGCACATTCTCGATGCGTTCGAGTACGGTGGGCATGGCACGAAGTTCGTCTGGTTTCGCGTTTCCGAGCCAGAGACACCAGCGGTGCTCTCCGTTTATGAACTCGCGTGATCCATACCACGGTCGGAAGAACTTCTTCGCGTTCGGTTCGTGGCGTAGAAACTCATTCATCTCATCGGTGGTGAACAGATAGTTCCCACCGTCGATTGGCTTGTTGCCGATGCCGATCGGCGGCACATCACTGATGGGTTTCGAGCGGTTGCCTATGGCGATGTCGGGTCCTGGCGTAAGATACGGGCTGATGTTCTTTGCTTGTGATGCAACGGGGTCGCCGTCGAGTGTCGGGTAGTCGTAGATGGACTTGTTGGGAACATCGAACCCGCCGAACCCGATGATGACGACATGGACATGGGCCTTGCCGCGTGCTTCACTCATCCATGCAAAGGTTCGATGTCCGAAATGGATCTTGATGCCGCGAGCGAACATCTCGTTCCAGAGTACGCTGACCTGTTCTCCCTGTGTGATGGAGTTGGTTGAGACGAATGCGACTCTGATTTCTGAGCCCTTGATGTAGTTTGCGGCAAGCAGGTACCAGCCGCATACAAAATCAAGGAGGCCCGCGTTCTTGACATTCTGTGCAACATGCTTAAGGTCTTCGCGCTGTGTCATACTCTGGTACTTGGCACCTACGAACGGCGGGTTCCCTAGCACGAACGAGCACTCCGACGCGGGCAGCACTTCGTTCCAGTCGATGCGCAGGGCGTTGTCGTGGACGATTTTGGCGGACTTGACCAATGGCAGGCGCAGGACGGGGACGCCGAAGATTTCGCCGGCTTTGGTGTTCATCTGGTGGTCGATGAGCCACATGGCGACCTCGGCGATGTGTGCGGGCCATTCCTCGATCTCGATGCCGTGCATCTGGTCGACATTGACCTTGAGGAGTTCTTCGAGGTTGAGCAGCTGCTGGACTTCGCCTTTCTTCTTGGCGTGAAACTTCTTGAGCATTTCGATTTCGAGGAGTCGGAGTTCGCGGTAGGCGACGACGAGGAAGTTTCCGCAGCCGCAGGCGGGGTCGAGGAGCTTGAGGGCGGCGAGTTTGTCCTGGAAGGCGAGGAGCTTGGGCTTGGTGGTGGCCTTTTCGAGTTCGTCCTTGAGGTCGTCGAGGAAGAGCGAGCGGACGAGCTTCATGATGTCGCGTTCGGAGGTGTAGTGGGCGCCGATCTGGCGGCGTTTGCGGGCTCCTTCCTCGCCGGCCATGATGGATTGGAAGAGTGAGCCGAAGACGGCGGGGCTGATACGCGCCCAATAAAAGTTACACGCATCCAGAAGTGCTTGCCTTGTCGATTCGTTGAAGTTGACGACGGGGAGTTGTTCGGAGAATAGTTGCCCATTGACATAGCGAAGGTCCTTGAACTCGTCGGGTGTGCTGGACGGGCGGTCTGGTATAGGCGTGTCGAGGATCTGGAAGAGCTGTTCGATGATGGCCCCGAGCCCGAAGCCGTCGGCGCGGGATTCCTTGACGATGTTCTTGAAATCGTCTTGGACGAAGATGCCGGTGTCGTCTGCGAAGAGCATGAAGAGGATGCGGACGAGGAATCGTTCGAGGGGGTGGCCGGTGTAGCCGCCGGATTCGAGGGCGTCGTGGAGGCGGCCGAGGATTTCGACGGCTTCGATGTTGATGGGGTCTTCGGGGTCGATGGGGCGGGTGATCTGGCCGGTGAGGAAGGCGAGGTGTCGTGTGTTGTCGTGGAGCTTTTCGGTGAGGAAGTCGGCGACTGGTGTCGCGGGGTCGGCGCTATCAAGGTCGAAGACGACGATGCGGTGGAAGTCGGAGAGGACGATGTATTGAGGGATTTCGGACTGGCGTTGGGTGCGTGTGAGGTCCTGGATGTAGTCGAAGGCCTGGGACTGTGCTTTGGTGAGGTCCTGGCCGCGTGATTTGTGCTCGCCGAGCATGACGCCGGAATAGAAGACATCGATGCGGTTGTATGCGCCGTCGAGGTTTTTGACCTTTTCCTCGAAGCTGGCGACGGAGCGGCGGTGTATGCCGTAGACGGCGAAGAGTTCGGTCCAGAAGGATTGTGCGTCGGCGCGTTCGCTTTGGGCGTCTTTCCAATCGTGGGCGAAGCGGATGGCGTTGTTGCGGATTTCGGACTGGGAGATTTTCATGCACAGAGAGGGTACACGAGATTGGGAGCGTGTGTTGGGAATCCCTTCGCCCCTTTGGGGCGATGCGTGGATGGGAGGTTTGGGTTCCACGGGTGGCGCTGCGCTTGACCCGTGGCTACGGGCCTGCGCCCCGTTGGGGCGGGGGAGAAGAGGAGCGGGGGAGAGACGGGCTGGAAGCCCGTCCCACTCGGGCGGGGAGGGGTAAGAGGGGGTGGGCGGGTAAGAAGACCCCTCCGCCTCGGGGACTCGGCACCTCCCCGCGGGGGCGCGGGGAGGGACAAGTGACGCGGTGAGGCGGGGAGGGCTCGGAGGGGGCAGTCGGGGGAAAGAGGGAAGACCACTTCGCCTCGGGGACTCGGCACCTCCCCGCGGGGCGCGGGGAGGGACAAGAGATGAAGAGCCGCAGTGAGCCGGGGACGGCCCACAGCGGGCACCCGGGCCAGTTTGGGGAGGAGATTGATCTTGAGGATGGGGGACGCGCGGGGTGGTTGGGGGTCCCCCTCCGTCACGCGAAGACGCGTGCCACCTCCCCCGCCGGGGCGGGGGAGGAGAGGGGAGCCCTCCGCCTCGGGGTGATTGGCTCTTCCCCAGCAGGGCGCGGGGAAGAGGGGGTTTGGGCGTATGGTTGGGGGATGAAGCAGGTGAAGCGGGTCAAGGATGGGGTTGGGTTGCGTGAGGGGGGGTCGGAGCGGGCGGCGTTGTGGGGGCTGCTGGTGAATGTGGGGCTGGCGGGCAGCAAGCTGGTGGCGGGGATTGTGGGGCATTCGTTTGCGCTGGTGGCGGACGCCGTGGAATCGATGGTGGACATCGCGGGGTCGCTGATTGTGTGGCGGGCGCTGGAGTATGGGGGGAAGCCGGCGGATGAGTCGCATCCTTTCGGGCACGGGAAGGTGGAGTCGCTGGCGGGGTTGGCGGTGGGGCTGCTGGTGGTGCTGGCGGGGGTGGGGATCGGTGTGCAGTCGGTGCACGGGATTGTGAATCCGCACCGTTTGCCGGCGTGGTACACGGTGGTGGTGCTGCTGGCGGTGATCGGAGTCAAGGAGACGATGTTCCGGGTGACGCACCGTGCGGCGCGGGCCAGCGGGAGCAGCGCGGGGATGGCGGACGCATGGCACCACCGCTCGGACGCGATTACCTCATTGGCGGCCTTGGTGGGGATCTCGGTGGCGCTGATCGGGGGGACGAAGTATGCGGCGGCGGACGACTGGGCGGCGCTGGTGGCGTCGGCGGTGATCGTGGTCAACGGGGCGCTGTTGGCGCGGGAGCCGCTGGGGGAGCTGGTGGACGCGGGGCAGCCGGAGATTGCGCGGCGGTGCGGGGAGGTGGTGCTGGAGGTGGAGGGGATTGAGGCGATCGAGCAGTGCGAGGCGCGGAAGGTGGGTCGGTTGTACCGGGTGATCATGCACGCGGAGGTGGACCCGGGGCTGAGCGTGTCGGCGGCCCACGCGTTGACGGGGGAGGCGAAGGCGCTGGTGCGGGAGCGGATGCCGGAGGTGGCGTCGCTTTTGATTCATGTGGAGCCGTTTGAAGAAGGGACTGGCCACTAGCCACTCGCCATCAGGGAAGAGGGGGGATGCGGGGGAAGGTCAGCTGTAGAGCTTTGCGAAGTGCTGGAAGTAGGTGGGGTAGGTTTTGGCGACGCAGGCGGGGTGGTTGATGGTGATGTTGGGGCGGCGGAGAGCGAGCAGGGCCAGGGACATGGCCATGCGGTGGTCGTCGTAGGTGTCGAAGGCGACGGGGGGGGCGGCGTCGGTGGTGTCGATGCCCGAGGCGGGTGGGGTGATGGTGAGGGCGTCGTCGTCGTTGTTGATCATGTCGGCGACGGCGACGCCGAGCTTGGCGAGTTCGGTTTTCAGCGCGTGGACGCGGTCGCATTCCTTGACGCGCAGGGTGCGGACGCCCTTGATGATGGTGGTTCCCGGGGCGAGGCAGGCGACGGCGGCGAGGGACATGACGGCGTCGGGCATGTCGCGCATGTCGCAGATGATGGGGCGGGGGTCGCGCGTGCCCCTGACGGCGAGGGTGTTGTCTCTGGATGCGAGGGTGCAGCCCATCTGTTCGAGGAGGGCGGGGAAGGCCGCGTCCCCTTGCAAAGACTTCGCCTTGAGGTCGAAGCCCTGCACGCGGATGGTGGCGGCGGGGAGCATCGCGCCGGCGGCCCACCAGTAGGTGGCGCCCGAGGCGTCGGGCTCGATGTCGAGGGTGAAGGGGTGCAGGCCGGGCTTGATCTGGATGACGCTGAGGTCTTCGGCGGCGCGGGTGTGGGCGCCCAGGTGGTCGAGCAGGGCCAGGGTCATGTGGACATAGCTGGCGGAGGTGAGGCCCTGGGGGAAGGTGAGGGTGAGGCCGCTGGGGAGGAAGGGGGCGGTGAGCATGAGGGCGGAGACGAACTGGGAGGATTGGGTGGGGGCGATGGTGAGGGTGTTGAGGGGTGGCCCGGCTCGCCGAGCCGGGTGATTGTCGTGAAGACCCGGCTCGGCGAGCCGGGCCACCGTTGCGGGGGTGATGGTGAGGGGGGGGCAGCCGGAGTTTTGGTGGTAGATGATGGCGGCGCCGAGTTGGGTGAGGAGGTCGGCGAGCTCGGCGATGGGGCGCTGCTGCATCCGCGCGTTGCCGGTGATGGTGAGGGGGCAGTCGGCGAGGAGGGCGGCGGCGGTGAGGAAGCGGGTGGCAGTGCCGGCGTTGTGGAGGTCGAGGGTGGCGTTGTTGGGATCGGCTTTCCATCGACCGTGGACGCCGGTGATTTTGAGTTGGTGGGGGGTGGAGGTGTCGACGCTTGCGCCGAGCTGGGCGACGGCGGCGAGCATGCGCTGGGCATCGTCGGCGTCGGTCAGGGGGTGGTGGAGCGTGGAGGTGCCCGGGGCGAGGGCGGCGAGGAGGAGGGCGCGGTTGGTGATGGATTTGGAGCCCGGGGGGCGGAGGGTGATGTCGAGGGGGGCCTGACCGGGGGCGCGGGACCATTTGGGGAGGGGAAGGTGGTCGGG
>CAYLXF010000009.1:0-73352 GCA_964387925.1 uncultured Phycisphaeraceae bacterium | reverse complement strand
GGAAAGTGCCACAGAGAACAGACCGCCGATGGCCCGGCTCGCCGGGCACAGGCAAGGGTGAAAAGGTGCGGTAAGAGCGCACCGCCCGCCTGGTGACAGGCGGGGCACGGTAAACCCCATCGCGTGCAAGCCCAAGCAGAGCCCCGGCCTGTCCGGTCATTGGGCTCGGGTCGGGTGCTGGGAGCGTGATGCTCCTCACCGCGCCGGCGACGGCGCGGGCAGAGAAATGGTCGCCCATGGGCGCAGGTCCGATCGCCAGCCCCCGTCAAGGAGCTGATCGGAAACCGGGTCCGGGACAGAACTCGGCTTATCAGCCGCATCCAGCCGCCTTTGAGCACCGCCCTCGGGAGATCCGGGGGCGGTGGCCGTTTTGTGAGGGCCGAGGTCGGTATGAAAAAGACGCCCGACCAAAGGGGGGAGGTCGGGCGTCAGGTTGATCTCGCCCACGGGCGAGATCAATGAGGGCGAGTTGAACAGTCAGCAGTCCGGATCAGGGGCAGCCGGAGCTGAAGGCATTGAGGAATGCGCTGACATCGAAGAAGTCGTACGACCCGTTGGCGTCAAAATCGGCGGCGGGGTCGTGCGCGGTGAAGGCGTTAAGGAAGGCGCTGACATCGAAGAAGTCCAGGTTCCCGTCGCCGGTCAGGTCGGCGGGGCAGCTCGCGCCGGCGCCCAGCGACCCGTCGGGGTTGAGGTTGTGGGTCTGGAGGTCGGCGACGCCGAAGTCTCCGATCTGCCAGGCGGCGATGATGAAGTCATCGCTGCTGACGGCCGTGGTCAGCCGGCTGCGCTGGGCGGGGTCGGAGGCGACCTGGGTGGACCAGACGACCGAGCCCGCCTCGTCGACGCGGGTGGACTCGACGGTGTCGGCGTTGATCCCGCCGGCGCTCTCGACCCACAGCGTCACCATGTCGTTGTCGATCACCCGGACATTGATCTGGCTCGATTCGCTGGTGTCGACCACCGAGAGCTGCTTGCCCGAATCGGTCCACTGGCGGGCGCCGCCAGCGTCGAAACGCTGGGTGAAGACGCCCTGGCTGCCCTGGTTGTTGTCCAGCTCGACCCACGACATGTACACCGAGCCGGTGCTGGGGTCGTAGGCGGCGCTGGGCGAGACGCGCTCGCGGGGGTTGATCGAGCCCGCGGCCCCGTTGTGCCCGAAGAGCTCGGTTCCATCGCTGGCCAGGTGCTGGGCGTAGACATTGAGCCCGTTGGCGGTGTCGTACCACGAGAAGACTGCGCCGCCGCCGCCGTCGGAGACGAACTCGGGGAAGTTGCCGAACTGCAGCGAACCCCCGTCATAGACCGCCACGCGGCTGGCCCAGACCTCCGAGCCGTCGGGGCCGATCTTCTGGGCCATCAGGTGCTTGGGGCCCAGGAAGAAGCCGTACTGCACCCACGAGACGATGACCGACCCGTTGTCGGAGCCGTGCATCGCCGAGACGATGATCGTGTCCTCGATGTCGGAGCTGAGGGTGGTGGCCCAGTTGGTCGAGCCGTCGGGCGAGATGCTCGCCAGCTCGGTGTTGGCGTCGCTGTTCCAGCCCACGACGGTGTTGCCGTCGCTGGTGGCGGCGATGTCGGGCGAGTTGAGCGACGCGGACGAGTCGCCCAGCTGCACGCCGTTTGGGCCCCACTCGAAGCTGCCGTCGGGCGCGACGCGCTGGGCGGTGATCACCACGGCGCCGAATCGGTCGTCGCGGAACGCGAGCACGGCGTGGCCCTCGCTGTCAACATCCAGCCCGTAGTCCTGGGTCGAGGAGAATCCGCGATCGGCGACGAGCACGCCGTTGTGCGCCCACATCTCGTTGCCCCGGGCGTCGAGGCGCTGGAGACGGACATCGTACCCGCTCTGGCTCGAGTACCAGCTGATGTAGCAGCCCCCGTCGGCGGTGGGGGCCACCTTGGGCTGGACCTGCTCGCCGGCGCCGTCGGCGACGACCTGGTGCATGGTTGAATCGTCGCTCCACTGGGCTTGCGCGGCCCCCGCGGAGGCGACGAGCACGCCCAGACCCAATGCGATGGTGTTGCTGTGGTTTTGCATCTTTCCCAACTCCCTTGAAAGACCTCTGTGGATATGATGAGACCGGGGAACGCCACACATCGCGCTCCGCTTGTCATCGAGTGATCGTGGCTCTATCGTACCGGCTTGGAAGCCGTAATAAATAACAAATCGGCAACTTTGACAAAAAAATCTCGCCCGTATGTTCGCTCGGTGAAGAGGGTTCAAGGTGATACGAGCACAGAGTGAACACGGCCCTGATTCCCCGCCACCGGCGGCGGATCTCCCGCGCCCCGCCTCACCCAACGAGATCGGAAAACAGCTCCAGCAGTCGATGGGAGCCGTTGTGACGGGCATCCGGGACTGCTCCATGCGTCCCACCGACATCGCCCGGACCCTGGATGTATCGCGCGTGATGGTCAGCCGGATGCTGGGATCGATCAAGAAGCCCAACCCGGCCGAAACCCTGACGCGGATTCCCGGCCCGGAGACCCTGAGGGCGATCGCTCGCGCATCGCAGGGGGCGGGGGCGCCGGTGGAGGCCGTCAACGCGGCGCTCGAAGCCATCGACCGCTTCGATCAGCTGATCCGTGAGCAGTACGGGACGCGGGCGGCTCTGAACGCCGCGCTCAGCGGCGCCAACGCCGACACTCTCGAGAAGTTCGAGCAGTCCAGCCGCTACCAGGTCTTCAAGGGCATGAGCCAGATCCTGGGCGTCCAGAGCAACATCTGGCTCACCTGCATGATGCTCACCCCCAGCGCCAGCGACCCCAGCGGGATCGACATCTCCACGATCCACGGCACCTCGGGTCTTCGAAGGCTCCGCGCGGACACGCCGATCAACTTCATCTACGGGATCCCCCCCAAGTACAAGGATCGGCGCCAGTCGCCCCAGCGCAAGAACATAGACATCAATGCGTTCCTGACGCACACGCCGGCGCCCTTGAAGGTGATCGAGGAGAACGGGCAGATCATCAACACCTTCGAGCCCGAGCTGGGGGGAAAGGACGACCTCTACGACATGCTCGCAGAGGTGTATATACCCAGCGGCTCCAACCGCTACGCCGCACCGGGACGCACGATGCGTGGGACCTCGGTCATCCCCGATGTCCCGGTGGTGTCGCTGGTGAGCGATGTGATCATCCACGGCGACATCTTCGAGGGCATCGACCCCTCCCTCTTTGTCTACAACACCATGGGCAAGGGTGGCGCAGACATCGAGGATCCCCAGCGCGATGTGGATCGTGTCGAGACCAACGACTCCATCGAGGGTCTGGGACGCGGGCTGGGAAACATCGGCATCAGCGACCTGCCCAAGTACACCGACATGGTGCGATACCTGTGCGAGAAGAACCGCTTCGCGCCCCACGAGTTCCGCACCTACAGGCTGCAGGTGCAGTATCCGGTCTACGGGTTTCAGTATGTGATCGCTTTCAGGGTTCCCGAGCTCGCGCCCGAGTACCCGTCTTAAGAATCAGCGGACCAGGATCATCCAGACGATCAGCCCCACGGCCGTGCCCCCCGCAATGAATCCCACCCAGCCGCAGATCCGACCCGTCAGGGCGAAGCCCCTGGTGTTTCCGGCGCGGAGTCCCTTCTTGTGCTGACGAGCGGCGATCTCGCCGAAGATGATGGCCAGAGGGCCAAGCGCAAGGGCGGGAATCCCATAGAAGATGCAGCTGACCAGGCTCACGATCCCCAGCGCCATCGACGCGATCGAGAGCCCCGAGGTCGGCGGCTGGATATTCGAGTCCCAGATCGGCTTGCCGCACTCGGGGCAGTTCTCGTTGACCCGCAGCCCCGAGAGCTCATAGCCGCAGAATGTGCAGCGCGGGGCGTTTGGATTCTTTCCGCAGGCGGGGCAGGGGAGATTGGACTCGATCCCCGAGCGGTCACAGCCGCACGAGAAGCAGTAGGTCATGCACCCCGGCGCTCTGTGGTTCGTCTGTAACTCCTCTCCGGGTAGGATCGAGGGCGTCGGGGGCGCCTGCTCGGATCGGTCCGGGTCTCGTGGGATCCGGTCATCAATGGGGTACTCGTCGTCGGGCATGGGTCAATCCTCGTTGGTGTTCACCACCCGCAACTGGCAGAACTGGCGGTGTCCCTTTGGGCCAGAATGGTACCCGATGCCGGATTTCCGCGCCCCGACCCACGGCGAGCCGCTGGCCCCGCCCATCGAGCGGTTGACACCGATCATTCCGGCCGTCAACCGGCGCCCGACCTGGCGGGCGAGCCGTTCCTCGCCGAAGACCACCGCGCCCAGGCCGTACTCGGTGTCGTTGGCGAGCCGCACCGCCTCGTCGGCGTCGCGAACACCGGCGACGCAGGCGATGGGGCCGAAGGTCTCGACGGTCATGATGTGCATGTCGTGGCTGAGGTGGTCGAGGATGGTGGGCTCGACGAAGTTGCCGGGGTGCTCGCGGCCGCCGAAGACGACCCGGGCGCCTTTGTTCTTGGCGTCCTCGACCTGCTCCAGCACATGCTCCTTCTGCTCGCGCATCACCATCGGCCCGATGTTGGCCTCCTCGTCGAGGCAGTCACCGACTTTGAACGCCGCGGCCTGTTCGACGAGCTTGTCCATGAAGGCGTCCTTGATCGACTCCTGCACATAGATGCGCTCGGTCGAGACGCAGACCTGCCCGCAGTTTCGAAACGAGTTTCGTGCCGCGAACGCCGCGGCCTTGTCGAGGTCCGCGCCCTCGAGCACGATGCACGGGTCCTTGGATCCCAGTTCCAGGATCAACCGCTTGAGCCCGGGCGCGGCGGCGGCCATGATGTGCTGCCCGGCGCTCTTGGAGCCCGTGAAGGCGATCATGTCCACATCGCCTGCGACCAGCGCCTTGCCCTGGTCGTCCTCACCGTGGACGACCTGCAGCACGCCCGCGGGCAGGACCTCGTTGAGCACCTTGACATACTCGTCGGCGATCAGCGGCGTCTGCTCGCTGGGCTTGAGAATCACCGTATTGCCCGTCACCAGCGCCGGCAGCACCATCCAGTGGGGCATCAGGATCGGGAAGTTCCACGGCGTGATGGCCGCCACGACCCCGAACGGGTCGTAATAGATGGTTGATCGAACGCCCTCGTCGTTGAGCACCTCGGGGTCCACCGCTTTGGCGATCTCATCGGCCTCGTCGCCCAGTCGCGCCCCGCAGCCGCGGACCTCCCCGATCCCCTCGGCCAGCGGCTTGCCCTGTTCGAGCGAGAGCAGGCGTCCCAGCTCCTCGCCCCGGGCGACCAGTATTTCCGCCGCGGGCTTGAGGATGTCGGCCCGCTCTTGGGCAGTGAGCGCCGCCCACGCTGGGGCAGCGGCGCGGGCCTTGGCGATGACGGCGTCAACCTGATCGGCCTGGGTAACGGGGACCGTCCCCACGATTTCGCCGGTGGAGGGGTTGAAGGAGCTGAGGATGTCGCTGGTCGCTTTGGTGGGCATGGTGGTCATGCCTGATTCTAGCGGGAAAACCGAGCTACCACCAGTTGAACATATTCGGCTCAAACGCCTCAACGATGAGCAGGATCAGGATCTCAACCACGAATAAGTAGCCAAGCCGACCAACCAGCTTATGTGTTCGACGGGTTGATTCCGAGATGCGAAACTCATTGACAAGTGAGTGATGCTTGTGGGTCTTCTACCGAGTCACAACAAAGAAACTGACCGAAAGCATGCCCACAAACGGCATTGACCACGATGGCCACGATCATCAGACCCATCCCGATCCGTGCATGTTTCTCGGCGAGAGGATCGTCTCTGCGCGAGTCAAACGGTGTATTACATTCCGGGCAACACGCCCCGGGTTTGCGGCCTGACATGTCATACCCGCACCGCCCGCATGTGTAACCATGCCCGTTCATCTCACACCCGCCCAACCACCAGCACGATGTAGCTGTCCTCAAGCTCCTCCTCGCCGTCGGCGACCGGGAGTACATACGCGTTGCCGTCCCCGTCGATCGCGTCGGCCAGCTTGGCGTAGACCTGCGTCTGAGAAAACCCCGCGTCGGCCATCGCGTCGCGCAGCTCGGGGATCGACCATAGACGCCATTGATAGAGGAACGCGTCCTCCAGCTCGAACTCGATGATCCCGGCCCGCTCCACGCGGAAGTGGATCAGGTTCGTCACCATCCCCGTCGTGGGATCGGCGGCGTGCTGCTCCCAGGTGTAGCGGCACAGCTTGCCCCCGGGCATCGGGTGCGTGCGGTGGACGCCGCCGGTCATGAACGCGGATTCACCGCCGTAGGTGTCGCAGACGAACACGCCCCCCGACGCCCCAAGCCGCTGGTGGGCGTGCCTGAAATACCCCACCAACTCCCCGCGGGTGTGCATGTACCCGATCGAGAAGTTGCCCACGAACAGCAGGTCGCACGGATCATCGACCTCCCGGACATCCCTGAGGCGCTTGAGGACCCGCGCGTGCCCGCCGCGCCGGTGCAGAACCTCCTGCTCGTGGTCGGCGGCGATGGCGTGGCGGCCCTCACGCTCCGCCCACAGATGGGAGAGGGCGGCGGTGCCGGCGAAGTCCTCACCGAGGACTCTGGGCTCGCCCCCGTGAATCGCGCGGAGCAGCGGGACCAGGTCCTTGGGGGACTGGACGCAGAGTTCATACAGATCGTGCTTGTCGTAAGTCTCGTGAGCCATATTGTCGGATCAGAACGGCAGCAGCGTCGGAGCGCCAGAGGAGCCCCCGGCCGCGCCCGCGGCCGCCCCGACGATTCCCAGAATGATCATCCCGATGATGAAAAGGAAGAACATCGCCGAGAGCCCGATGCCGATCCAGCCGCAGATACGACCCGCCTTGAGCATGCCTCTGGAGGTCTCCGGAGCGCTGCCGTCGGCGATCCCGTCCTCCGCCTTCTTGGCGAAAACGACGGCCAGGATCCCGCAGACAAGCCCAGGAACGCCGTAGGCGCTGCAGGTCACGATCGAGCAGATGCCCAGCACCATCGAGGCGATGGCCCTGCCGCTGGTCTGTGTGGGCCGGGGCTGGTACTGCATCGGTGGGGGGGCGTGCTGGTCCATACCGCAACTATACCCGATTCCGTGTCAGGCCATCCGCACCCACTTGAAGAGCGTGCGCAGGTTCGGCGGCTTGCCGTACATCAGCAGCCCCACGCGGAAGACCTTGGCGGCCAACCACAGGAACACGACGACCCCGACAAGATTAACCGCGATGGACCCGGCGATCTGCCAGGTCGGTGGCGGGTCGGTCGACGACACGCGCATGATCATGATGAAGGGCGAGATGGGCGGGATGAAGCTCATCACCGTCGCCAGCATCGAGTTGGGCGCCCGGATCACGGGCATGAAGAAGATATAGGGGAGGATCATCAGCAGCATGACCGGCGTCATGAGCGACTGGGCCTCGCGCAGGTCGTTGACGGCCGAGCCGATGGCGGCCATCAGCGAGGCGAACATGAAGTACGCGAGCAGGAAGTAGACGAAGAAGAGCACGATGGTGCTCGCCTCGATCAGGTCCATGCGGTTGAGAACGAACAGGGCGAAGATGCCCAGCGAGTTGTAGATGGTCAGCAGCGCCAGCCCCACGCCCATCTGGCCCAGGATCTTGCCCGTCATCAGCTCCATGGGCGAGAGCGCCGAGAGCAGCACCTCCACCACGCGGTTGGACTTCTCCTCGATGGTGGTGGTCAGCAGGTACTGCCCGCCGGTCATCGAGGCGATCAGCAGCAGGATCATCGACACGAAGGGGATGGCGAAGCTGGCGATCTCGCTCGCCTCGTCGCGCTCGCCCTCCTCGGTGATCTCCTGGCTCTTGCGCGCTTCGATCGCGTCGAGTTCGTTGATCTGACCCCGATCGATCCCCGCGTTCTCGTAGCGCTGCTCGCGGATGGACCACCGGATCGAGTCCTTGAGCTCGCTCACGGTCTCCTCGTTGAGCTTGGGGCGGAAGAAGATCTGGTAGGTGCCGTACCCCTCGTCGGGGTTGACCTTGCGGACCGCGTCGGCGTCGATCTCGATCACCGCCAGGATCTTGCGCGTTTCGTCCTGCGGCTCCTCGCCCGAGGCGACCTGGGCGCGCAGCTCCTCCTTGAGCCCGTCGAGGTCGGTGTCCGAGCCCGAGGGGACGACACGGAACTTGGGATACTTGATGATCGAGGCCGTCGCGGCCATCCCCGCGTCGCCCTGACCGGGGATGAGCTTCTTGGTCGCCTCCTTGACCTGCTCGAATCGCTCTCGCCAGCGCCGCTCGACGGCCTCGGGCGAGAGGCGCTCTTCGAGCACGGGGGTGACCTCCCCCGAGTGGTCGAGCACATACACCGTCCCGGTGTCGGCGGGGGGCTGGGCGTGCATGGCCAGAGTGATGACCAGCGGGATCAGCGCCGCCATGAGCGCAGGGACGACCAAGGCGCCGATGATGAACCCCTTGGTCATGGCCGTGGAGGCGAACTCGCGGGCGGCGACGCGCCCGATCTTGGCCGGGTTCATGACTGGGCCTCCTCATCCTGTTCGGCATGCCCCGCCAGCAGTTGGGCGCGGAGCTGGGCGGCGTCGCGCCCCCGCTTGCCGCCGGTGACGATCTCGATGAACACATCCTCAAGCGTGGGGCGCTTGATCTCGATGCGGTTGAGCGGCATCGCCTCCAGAAGCGCTTTCATCGCGTCCTGGGGGTCAACCCCCTCTTCGAGCAGGACCTCCAAGGCCCCCTCCATGGGCGACACCTGGGCCACGCCCGCGATCCGGGCGATCTCTTCGCCCTTGGCCGATCCCCCGATCGGATCGACATGGATCGCGCGTGGGTCGAAACGCGAGCGGATGTCGCCCAGCGTGTCGTCGAGCACCTTGCGCCCCTGGTGAATCATCACGATGTGGTCGCAGATCTGCTCGGCCTGCTGCATCACATGCGTGGAGAAGATCACGGTCCTGCCGCTCTGGTGCTGCTCGTCGATGAGCGTGCGCAGCAGGCGCATGTTCACGGGATCGAGCCCTGAGAAGGGCTCGTCAAGGATGATCAGGTCCGGCTCATGGAGCACCGAGGCGATGAACTGCACCTTCTGCTGCATGCCCTTGGACAGCTCCTCGCACTTCTTCTTGGCGACATCCGCCAACTCAACGCGCCCGAGCCAGTCGTTGACCCTCTGGCGCAGGCCCGATGAATCGAGCCCCTTGAGCCGCCCCATGTGCACCAGGAACGATCCGACCTTCATCTTCTTGTAGATCCCTCGCTCCTCGGGCAGGTAGCCGATGCGGTCCTTGGATTCGACGGCCGATTTCTTGCCCAGCACCGACAGCTCGCCTTTGTCGGGGAACAGGATCGACATGATCATCCGGATGGTGGTGGTCTTCCCGGCCCCGTTGGGGCCGATGAAGCCGTAGATCGACCCCTCGGGGATCGTGAGATCGATCCCCTCGACGGCGACCTTTTGCCCGAAGGTCTTGCGAACGCCCTGCATGGAGACGGCTTGTGTCATGGGTTCCCCGGAAGTGGTTTGAACACAAGTGTACGCGCCACGGTAGCCTGTGCGTGTTGAAAAGATGCGGGGGGATGGTCCCCGAGAAAGAAGGCATTGGTCTTTCCCAAGGAAAGGTTGCACACGGCCGACCGATGTTGGTCGTTGACCACACCGAACACAGCAGAGAGAGGGTTCACATGCGGATTTCATGCACACGCCTGGTCAGGGTTCTTGCGCCGGTCTCGCTCGTCGCGCTCGTGGTGATGGGCTTTGGGATGGGGCGGCTGGAGACCGGTCAACCCGGCGCCGCTCAGCCCCGGCGGGATCAGCCGAGGGACGCCCAGCGGGGCGGGGCGCCGGACATCGGAGGCATGCTGGTCAAGGGGCTCAACGACAGCCCCGGGTGCCTCAAGGTCATCACCGCCCAGACCTCCGCGGGAACCAACACCATCATCGCATGGTTCGAGAACAAGGCCGCCGTCGAGAAGTGGTACGACTCGCCCACGCACGAGCGCGTGATGGGGATGGTGGGGGCCGATCCCACCGGTCACGCCCCCATGGCCCATGTGAAGGATGCCGATGCGCCCGTGATGGTGATGGCGTCGATCACCTTGGGCGAACAGGGAGTGCTGCCCGGTCCGATGCCCGTGTCGCAGATCTCCATCGAGCTCTATACCCCGCTCGACGCCGGGGCCTCGGTCAACGGGCGGCTGATGCCCGAGGCCATCAAGCTCGAGCACTTCCATGTCATCGACTTCGACCAGAGGGAGCGGCCCGACGACTGAGTCTCCCCCGCATACCCTTGGGGGATGCCCGCCGACGCGATCGACCCGAATCTCAAGGCCAAGCTCGACGAGCTCGACGCCCAGTTCACGGCGATCGGTGCGGAGCTGGAAGACCCCGCGGTCCTGACGGACCACCGCCGGGTCGCGGCGCTGTCGATCAGGCGCGCCGCCATCGCTCAGGTGGTTGAGGGCTATCGCGCCTACCAGGCGCTCGTGCGCGAGGGCCGGGAGCTGCGCGAAGCGATGGGTGGCGATGATGTGGAGCTGGCCGCGATGGCCGACGAAGAGCTTCCCGGGGTTGAAACGCGGGCGATGGAAACCCTGGATCGGATCAAGCAGACCCTGGTCACCAGCGACGACCTGGCGATCGGGTCGGTGATGCTCGAGATTCGCGCCGGGACCGGCGGCGATGAGGCGGCGCTGTGGGCGCGGGATCTGCTGGGTGTCTATACGCGCTACGCGGCGACGCGCGGCTGGCGGGTCGAGGAGCTGGACATGACCACCGACCCGACCCTGGGGGGCGTCAAGCACGCCGTGGTCAACTTCCAGGGCGAGGGCGTCTGGCAGGCGCTGAGCTTCGAGGCGGGGGTCCACTCGGTCAAGCGGGTCCCCGAGACCGAGACCCAGGGGCGGGTG
Source organism: uncultured Phycisphaeraceae bacterium (assembly GCA_964387925.1). Lineage (GTDB taxonomy): Bacteria > Planctomycetota > Phycisphaerae > Phycisphaerales > UBA1924 > UBA1924. The sequence goes on along the minus strand of CAYLXF010000009.1, from coordinate 62,528 downwards.
CACACCAGCACCTGCACCGTGGCGGTGCTGCCCGAGCCCGAGGAGGTCGAGGTCCGTATCGACTGGGGCACGGAGGTCGAGGAGCACATCACCACCTCTCAGGGCCCGGGGGGGCAGAATGTGAACAAGGTGGCCACGGCGGTGCACCTGGTGCACAAACCCACCGGCGTCGAGGTCCGGATGCAGGAGACCAAATCGCAGGCCCAGAACCGGGAGAAAGCCCGGCGCCTGCTGCTGGCGCGGGTCTACGAGATCGAGCGGAGGAGGATCGAGGTCCAGCGGGCAAGGGACCGCAACACCCAGATCGGCAGCGGGGCCCGCTCGGAGAAGATCCGGGTCTACCGGTATCAGGACAACATCGTGGCCGACCAGCGCCTCGACCAGAAGTTCAACAAGACCAGGGTGATTGATGAGGCGGACCTGGGCCCCCTGTTCGCGGCCCTGATCGAGCAGGAGACGGACCGGCGTCTGGCGGCCCTGTGAGGCCGGGAACCCGATTCCCGCCTCCCTCTCGGACCGCCCGGTTGGTTTCAGCACCGGGATCGGGCCTATAGTTGGCTCACGCCGGGGCAAGGGATTGCTCTGCGCTTCATCCGACCCGTGAGCCGCGAGATTCGCCGATATGGAACGATCCGAAATCTTTGATAAAGTCCAGGAGATTCTGGTCGACGCGCTGGCGGTCGACGAGGACGAGGTGACGCCCGAGGCGACCTTGATCGGGGACCTGGGGGCCGAGTCGATCGACATCCTGGACATCTCTTTCAAGCTCGAACAGGAGTTCGGGTTCAAGATCGCCCAGGGCGAGCTCTTCCCCGAGGGGGTCACCCAGGACCCCGAGTATGTCCAGAACGGGCGTGTGACCGAGAAGGGGCTGGCGACGCTCAAGCAGCGCGTACCGCACTTCGATTTCGCCCAGCTTGAGCGGGATCCCAGCGTGGAGAATGTGCGCAAGATCTTCACCGTCGAGGCCTTGGTGCGGTTCTGCGAGTCGAAACTCCAGACCGCCTGAGCCCTGAGCCGACCGCCGCGCCTTCTGGGGATGACCGATGCGCTGGATGTGGATCGACCGGATCGTCGAGCTGGTTCCCAAGCAGCGCATGGTCGCGATCAAGCACATCTCGATGGCCGAGGAGCATCTTCACGACCATTTCCCGGCGACGCGGGCCCGGCGCGCGATGCCGGTCATGCCCATGTCGCTGATCGTCGAGGGCATGGCCCAGACCGCCGGGGTGCTGGTGGGGCACGCCGAGGGGTTCAGGCAGAAGGTCGTGCTGGCCAAGGTGTCGCGGGCGCAGATCACGCGCGAGGCGACCCCCGGCTGCACGCTGCGCTACACCGCCGTCATCGAGCAGCTCACCGGTGCCGGCGCTTCGACCAGGGGGCAGGTGGAGCTGATCGAGCCGGCTCCCCGCGACCCGCGGGCGGAAGTTATCGGCCAGATCGACCTGATCTTCTCCCACCTGGACCAGAACATGGCGGGCGCGATCTACCCCGAGGAGAACTTCGTCTTCAGCGAGGGCTTTAGAACGCTGATGGCTACCAGCGGGATCGAGGCGGATTTCTGATCCCACCCACCCCGTTTTGCCGTATACTCTGGGAAGACGACCGCTTTCCGACCCCGGTGGAGACTTGATATGCCAAGGCAGATGATCAGCGTGATGGCGATGGCCCTGATGATGCTTCTCGTGGGGTGCAACACCTCGCCTCGGGAGATCGACCGCACGCACCGTCGCCCCCACACCGCGATGCGCGGCCCGGCCTACAAGCGCCTGGTGCTGACCTACAACGAGGCCAACCATCTGGCCTACCGCGCCGACCGCTACGCCAAGGCGCTGCGGGATGCGGGGACGGTCGACGCCGACACCCAGCTGCGGGCCAAGGAGCTGGCCGACGACCTGGCCCGGTTCGCCGACGACATCGAGTGGTCGCTGACCAACCAGCAGCGCATGGTCTGGCACCGCACCGAGATGGACCGCTACTGGGACCGCTTCCTCGAGCTCTACCCCGAGGACGAGGCGTTCGCCGACGCGTACACCACCAAGGACATGCGCAAGGTGACCCGCAAGCTGGCGCTCAAGAACCAGGAGGGGTACCGCGAACTGCACGAGTACGAGCACTTCGACCCGAACTGGCCATCGTTTTTTCACCAGACGGGACGGGCGATCTACGACCGGCAGATTGAGAAGCAGGATCAGTGATCCGACAGGCAGTTCGAATCGCAAAGGGACCCCAGGGGGAGCCCTTTTTCATGCCCACCCGGCGGTCCAATGAAGGGCGGCGCCGCTCGCCGTCTTCGGCGCCATGGTGGGAGACGGGAGCCGAAGAAGAGCACTACTGCGCCGAGGACGGCGAGTAGTGGCACCCGGAGTACTTAGCCAAGTTTGTCTCGCACAATCTTGTCGAACAGTTCTTCGGGCGCGGCTTGCCCGGTCCAGATCTCGAACTGGGCCGCGGCTTGTTTGACGAACATCTGGACGCCGTCGATGGTGCGGTAGCCGCGTTCCTTGGCGGCTTTGAGCATCGGGGTTTCGATGGGGTTGTAGACGGTGTCGAAGAAGACGGTGTCGGGCGAGAGGTTGGGCATGTCGGGGATGGGGATGGAGAGGCCGCCGGGGTCGGGGCCGCCGGTCATGCCGACGGGGGTGCAGTTGATATAAGCGTCAACAATGAGTTCGGGGAGCTTGTCCATCTCAACAGCATGAACCGAGCCAAGATAGCCGTCCCGACTCTGGGCGAGAAGTTGTTCGGCAAGGTCGTCTGCATGCGAGCGCGTGCGATTCAGCACAAGCACCGATGCCCCGGCTCGCAGCGCGCTTGACGCGGCGGCCTTCGCGACGCCGCCCGCGCCGATCAGGGCGATCCTCTTGCCTTGCAGGTCACCGAGTGAACAAAGAATCAGCTCATGGATCGCCGTCGCGTCGGTATTGTGAAGTTCGATGCCATCGCTGCTTCCCCCATTGGAAAACATGACGGACCAGTGCTGTGCGATGGTGTTCGCCGCACCGATCCGATTGACCTCTCCGAGTGACAGAGAGGGGGCCGCCCGGGAGTCAAGATGGCGAAATGCGCGTTCCTTGTGCGGGATGGTCACGCTGGCGCCGGAAAGGTGCAAGCCCGTCTCTTCGAGCAGTTGCTTGATGGTTGCTTTGAAGCTCGCGTCTGATCCCTCCGGATCCTTCGGATCCGCCGCCACCGGCATCGGCACATATACCCCGTCCCACCCGATGTGCTTGAATCCCGCGTTGTGGACCAGCGGCGACATCGACTGCTTCACCGGCCAGCCGATGATGCCGTAGACCTTGGTGCTGGGCTTGATGGAGCGGAAGCGGTAGAGCTCCAGCAGGTCTTCGATGGTGATCTGGCCGGGGGCGGTGGTGGATTCGTCTCGCAGGGAGGCGAAGGTGAGGAAGCCGCCGAACTTGGGGGCGAGGATGCGGCTCATGACGCCGAACTCACCCATGCCCAGGGCAATCGTCGGCTTGGTCTGGTCGCGGAGGATCTCGAAGAGTTCGAGGTTGTCGCGGATCGAGCGGGCGCGGTAGGCGATCTTGATCACGCTGCACGCCGGCTCGTCCTCCATCTGCAGGAGTTTGCGGGTGAGGTCCGCGGGACGCCACATGAAGTCGTGGGTGGAGAGAATCAGGCGAGTGGAGACGGCGCGTTGCTGGCGCGCATGGTTGACGGCGAGGTTGATCTTCTGGCGGATGTTGGCCGAGCGGGTGTAAGTGGCCAGCTCGACATCGATGTAGGCGGGGGGGTGGTCGGAGGTGCCCAGCGCCTCGTAGAGTGCGACGCGTTCGTCGTCGTCGCCGTGGTATTCGCCGCCCTCCCAATGGGGGCGGCAGGTGACGATGCACGGCAGCGGAGAGGCCCTGATCAGTTCGAGGACACGGTTGATCCGGTCCTGCAGGAGGTCGGCCGACTCTTCCTTGTCCTCGAAGTAGACATCGACGCGGTACTCGACGAGGTCGGCCCCGTGCTCGGCGGCCAGCGTCGCATCGCGGATCGCCCACGCGTGCTCCTCGACCATGATGGGGACGCAGATCTGGGTCATGCGCTGGTCACGCTCGCGGCGGGGGCGCTGAGAATCGCGGGGCGCATGGTGATGCGTCCCGAGCAGGCGACGGGGAGCTGGTCTGGATCCGAATTGGGCTCGATCAAGCGTACATCGCCCTTGAAGTCGATCGAGCCGTCCTCGTTGGCCTTGTGGCGGGTCATGGTGACGCGGATCGTCGCGCCCGGGCGCACGAACGCGCCGTACTTGAGGGCCTTGGCCTGCGTGAGCACCCAGGGCAACCCGGCGGCGTCCTCGGGGTCGAGCAGTTCCCGCGACGCCTGGGTCATCGCTTCGAGCATCATCACCCCGGGAAGCACCGGGAACCCCGGGAAATGATCCCGCAGGTATTCCTCGGCGCCCGAGACATGCTTGATGGTCACGATGTGCGAATCGGAGCGTTCCAGAACGCGATCGACGAGGGTGAAGTGCATGGCGGAGCATAGGGCGATTTGGGCCTTTGCGTGCTAACCTCTGCCGTGGCGATGATCCAGGAAGAGGGCGTGTGCGTGCGGCACTGGGACTGGTCGGAGACCTCCCAGACGGTGTCGCTGATGACCCGCGGCCGCGGGCTGATCCGTTGCATCGCCAAGGGCTCCAAACGCGAGAAGGCCCCCTTCTCGGGGGGGGTCGAGATCGCCACCATCGGGCACATGGTGGCGATGGTCAAGCCCAGCAGCGATCTGGCGCTGCTCACGGCCTGGGACCTGACCGAGCCCATGCACCTGATGCGCCACGAGCTGGATCGGTACCACGCGTGCATGTATGTCATCGATCTGATCCCACGCCTGATCAATGACCACGACCCGCATCCCGAGATCTACGACGCGCTCACGACCGCGCTGCGGGCGCTGGCCGATCCGGCGCGATGCACCAGCTCCCAGGAGGTCTCGGCGCTGCTGGCCTGGTACCAGTGGCGACTGCTCGAGTTCACCGGGGCCCGCCCGGAGCTTCGCGCCGATGTGGTCAGCGGCGAGGCGCTGGAGGCGGGCGCGGGGGTGTACGGGTTCAGTCCCCTCCACGGCGGGCTTACGGCCGATCCCGGGCAACGAGAAGCGTTATCGGACATCTGGCGGGTGCGACGCTCGACGGTAGACCTGATGCGTCAGCTGAGCGATGGGGCGAGCGACCGGGAGCTGGCGGGGCAGCCGCTCAAGCAGCTCGGTCGCCTGGGGGCCCTGCTGGCGTCGTACATCAGGAGCCTGATCGGTGCGGAGGTCGGTTCGATGCGCTGGGTTTATCCGGGGTTATGAGTGGTTCTTGCGCCCTGAATCAGCGAGCAAGCCGGGGTGAACTGGGACGGGAATCCCGCCGATGAAGGGCATGGCCATCCGCGATGGATCGCGGGATCGGCTCTGTCATATGAAGAACCGATTCTCGATGGACACCAAGCTGCTCGAAGACATCCTGAGCTGCCCCTCGCTGCCGACGCTCCCGACGGTGGCGATCCGCGTGCTCGAGCTCACCTCGGATCCCAATGTGGAGATGGAGCAGCTCGGGCGCGAGATCCAGGTCGACCAGGGGATCGCCGCCAAAATCCTGCGCACGGTCAACTCCAGCTTCTTCGGCCTTCGCCGGCGCTGCTCCTCGATCGACCACGCGCTGGTGATGCTGGGGCTGGGGCCCGTCAAGTCGCTGGTGCTGGGCTTCTCGCTGGTCTCCTCGATCAAGCCCGAGGAGAACGACCAGTTCGACTATACCGATTACTGGAGGCGGGGGCTGACCAGCGCCGTGGCCTCGAAGTACGCCGCAGAGCACGCGGGAAACAAGCTCATCCTCGACGAGGCGTTCCTGGCGGCCCTGTTCCAGGACATCGGGATGGTGGCGATGCACCGCACGATCGGCAACGAGTATCTCACGCTGCTCAGGAACACCGGCGGCGACCACGCCAAGCTGGCCAGGCTCGAGCTCGACGCCTACGAGATCCAGCATTGCTCGGTGGGGGCGATGCTCTGCGAGAACTGGAAGATGCCCCACGAGATCGTGATCCCGGTGCGGTACCACGACCGGGCGACGGCGTGTCCCCAGGAGCACGCCCAGGTCGCCCGCTGCGTGGCGCTGGGGAACATGGTGCACGCGGTGCTCGGCAGCGAGAGCCCGACCGAACCGCTGCGCCGGCTGTATGTCAAGGGGGCGAGCTGGCTGGGCTTCAGCGAGCCGCAGATCGACGAGATCATCAGGAAGTCGGGCGAGACGACCAAGGAGCTTGGCAAGCTCTTCTCGATCGATATGCGCAGCGTGCCCGACGCCGAGCAGGTGCTGCGCAAGGCCGATCGCCAGCTCATCGAGCTCTCCAAAAACCAGCAGATCGAGGGGTTCGCCGCACGCCAGTTCGCCGACCTGCTCACCGACAGCGACGGGACCGATCCCATCACCGGCACGCTTCTGCGCGAGGGGTTCAATCAGGCGGTGCGGCAGTCCTACGAGTCGGCCCACTCGGGGATGTACTCGCTGAGCGTCGTGCAGATCCTGATCGGCGGCTTCGACGAGCTGGGCAGCACGCTGGGCGACGAGGTCCAGGACGAGATCACCATCGGCGTCTCGGTGCTGCTGCGCCGCCACTTCGAGCAGATGGGCGGCATTGTCTGCCGCCTGGCCGACCCGATCTTCGCGGTGGTGCTCCCCGCGGTGGAACGCCAGGCGGCTGCCCGGGAGGCGGACGCGTGCTGCGCCGAGTTCACCAAGCGCCTCCCCGGGTGGGTGAGCGACGCCCGGGAGGTGCTCGACGGGATCAAGCTCTCGGTGGGGGTCGCGACGCTCGACGACTCGACGCGTGCGATGATGAGCAACCCCGAGACGCTGGTCAAGGCCGTGAGCCAGGCGGTGCTGGCGGCCAGAAACAGCGATGGCTCGGCGGTCCGCGCCTTCGTGCCGCGCAGGAATGCGGCCTGAGGCCGCCTTCAGGCGTCCGTCTTCTCGCCCGGGATCATCTTTCCCAGCGTGCACCGGTCGATCGGGTACCGGTCGCAGAGCTCGCGCAGATCATTGATCGTGATCGCTTCGATTCTGGCCAGCTCGTCCCTCAGCGGCATGTACCGCCCGGTCATCGTCCACAGCCGTCCCAGGCGCTGCATGCGGTCGCCCGGACGCTCCGAGCCGACCATGGCGGCGGTGGCCATCCTGGACCGCAGGCAGACGAGCTCGTCGTGGGTGATGGTGTCGCGGAGCGACCGGATCTGCTCGCTCATAACCTCCCAGATGTCGTCGAGCTTCACGGGGTCGCCCGAGGCGAAGACGAAATAGTCGCCCGTGCCGTCGAGCCCGTCGTAGCCCGCCTGGGCCTCCTCGGCGATGCCGGTCTCGATCAGCGCCCAGTGGAGCTTGGAGTTGTCCGCCCCGCCGAGCATCTGCATCAGCAGCGCCGCGGCGTAGCGCTGGTCGTCGTTGGCGCCCGGCGCCCGGGCGACCCCGATCAGGTAGCCGCGGTTGACCTTGGGGTCGCGGAGGGTGAAGGCGCTCGGAGTGGTGGCGGGGATCGCGGTGTCGCGCCCGCCCACGCTGTGCTGCCAGTCCTTGCACAGGGTTTCGATCTGGGTCACGGCGCTGGCGAAATCCACATTCCCCGCCAGGGCTACGACGGTCTTGTCCGCGGCGTACCGATCGTTGAAGTACCGCGCCATCTCGTCGCGCTCCAGTTCGCCGATCGAACCGCTGGTCCCCAGCACGCGGTGCCCCAGCCCGTGCGCGCCGTAGTGACGGGCGATGGTCTCCTCGTAGAGCACCCAGAAGGGATTGTCGGCGTACATCGCGATCTCTTCGAGGATTACATTCTTCTCGGTGGTGAAGTCCTCGACCCGCAGCGCCGGACGCATCATCCTGCTGAGCAGCTCGGTGGCCGCCCCGATGTGCTCGGGGATCACGCTGGCGTAGAAGCAGGTCAGCTCGCGCGAGGTGTAGGCGTTGTTGCTCGCGCCAAGGTCGTCGAAGCCCTGGTTGATGGCCTCGGCGCTGAGTTCCTCCGTGCCCTTGAACATCATGTGCTCGAGGAAGTGCGAGACGCCCATGATCTTGCTCGCCTCGTCGCGGGCGCCGGCCTTGACGAAGAACCCCGCGGCCGCCGAGTGCGCCTCGGGGTCGGTCTCCGCGATAATGGTCATGCCCGTGTCGAGAGTTGCTTGCTGGAACTGGATGCTCATGCCCCGATGGTAGGGGCGGCGCTCCGTCCGCGCCGCGTGAGCGCCGTCACGATCGCGCGGGACACCGACTCGGGGTCCCCGCTGGAGCAGATCGCCGACGACACCGCCACGCCCGGGCAACCCATCGACGCGAGCCGGTCGATGGTGTGCTCGTTGATGCCCGAGATCGCCAGCACGGGCGTGTCCCGGGTCCGCTCATCAGCAAGGTAGGCGCTGACAAGCCCGGGCCCCGCGAGATCGGGCTTGGCCTTGGTGGAAGAGGCGAACACGGGACCCAGGCCGCAGGTGTCGGCGCCCTGGGCGATCGCCTCGCGGGCGAGCTCGATCGTGGAGCAGCTCCGCCCGATCCACAAGCGGGGCCCGAGCAGGGCGCGGGCGGCGTGGATGGGGAGATCGTCCTGCCCCAGGTGCACGCCGTCGGCTTGGACGAGCATGGCGATGTGGGGGCGGTCGTTGATCATGACATGCAGACCCAGCTCGTGCGCCGTTTGGGTGAGCAATCCCGCGTGGTCGAGAAAAGGACCGTCGGGCATGTCTTTTTCTCTGATCTGGATGCAATCCGCCCCCCCCGCCGCGGATCGCTTGATGATCTCGATCGGTTCGTGGCGTATGCAGAGTGATCGGGTGACCAGCACGCACAGGGCCCACTGCGGGCAGGGCGGGCGCAGGGCGAGCATGACGCGCTGCTCGATCGTGTACAGGGCGTACCGGATGGACTCGAACGAGGCCCCGGAGGCGCCCAGCGTCTTGGCCGATTCCTCGACCACGCGGACCGCCTCGGTCGCGCGTTTACAGGCGGCCGAGACGATGTCCCGCATCCCGTTTGGACGCTGGCCCTCGGCGTCGGTGGTGATGGATGTTCCCACATCGTTGCCGGTGTCGCGCGCGCCGATCAGGGCGCCGTCGGGGAGGCCGAGCTCGTCGGAGGCTTGCCGCAGGCGGTGCCGGATGGACTTGCACCGCCCGCTCAGATCCTTGTCGTTGAGCGCGAAGCGGGCGCAGTCCTCGACCACGCGCAGCCCCTCGCGGGCGCGGTTCAGGTTCGCGTCGAGCATGCGCAGCAGCTGGGGGTCCGGGTAGGCCAATTGATTCCCTGAGAGGCGGATCATTGCGTATACAATGCTCCCGTGAGCGATCGCCAGAACCAATCATACGACCTCGAATCAACCCCCGAGGGCCCCGGGCTGCCGGGGACGGTGCGCGTGGGGGAGGACCGCGAGGCGGTGCTCGACGCGGCGGCCGCCGATCTGTTCGTGCAGTCGGGCAACTGCGTCTCGGCGTTCGGAGATTTTCACCTGGCCCTGTCGCACGGCGCGGTGCAGGAGCGGCTGGTCATGAAGCTTATGACCGATCCCAGGTACCGCTCGATCCCGTGGGAGCGCACGCACCTGTGGTCCATCTCCGAGCCGCTGCTGGCGCCCGGGCACCCCGAGCACAGCATGACGCACTGGCGCGAGCTGGCGGCCGAGCCGGGGAGCATCCCCGACCAGCAGCTTCACCATGTGCACGGCAACCGCCCCGACGGGGCCGCGGCCTACACGCGCGAACTGATCGAGCACCTCGAGTGGCGCGAGCGGGGGCACGACCGGCTCGATTTCGTGATCCTGGGCGACGATCTTGGGCTCATCGAGGGGGTGGACGACCCAGCCGATCAGCTCGTGAGCTTCTCGTCGTGCCAGTCACGCATCATGATGACGCGACGGCTGGTCAACTCGTCGCGGTTCATCGGGGTGCTGGGGGTGGGCGGGTCCGGGCGTGCGATGGTCGAAGAGCTCTCCGGCGGCCGGCGCCCGATCGGCCTGTCGCCCGATGGCGGGGTCCTGCGCTGGTATCTCGACGCGTATGCTTGCGGCCACACCCAGGAGGAGCCGCCGTGACCCCCAGACCGCCCAACAAGGCCCACGCGCCCCGGGGCCAGATCGAGCCCAACGAACGCGTCACCTTCACGATCAGGCGCCAGGACGAGCACCTGCTGGTGGTGGAGAAACCCGCGCGGGTGGTGACCCAGCCGGGGGTGGGGCACGAGCACGACACGCTGCTCAATGGGCTGTTCGTTCGCTACGCCAACCCGCTGCAGAGCCTGGGATCCCCGCGAGACTACGGGCTGGTCCACCGGCTGGACCGGGACACCTCGGGGCTGCTGGTGGTGGCGTTGACGCCCGAGGCCTACGACGGGCTGCGTGCGCTGTTCGAGACGCGCGAGGTGAGCAAGTACTACTGGGCGGTGTGTCACAAGGCGCCCAGCGAGCCCCGGGGCGTGATCAAAAAGCCCATCATTGAGCAGGTGCGGCGCAAGAATCGCTACACATCCGCCAAGACGGGCTCGGTCTCCCATTCGGGCAAACCGGCGGTGACGGCCTACCGGGTGCTGGCGAGCAACAACAAGGGGGCCTTGATCGAGGCCCGCCCCGTCACGGGACGACTGCACCAGGTCCGGGTGCATCTGGACCTGATCGGCTCGGCGATCCTGGGCGACAAGCAGTACGGGCCGAAGATCGTGCGCGACGCGGCCCCGCGCCTGGCGCTGCACGCCCACCGCCTGGTGTTTAGCCATCCGATCACGGGCGAGGCGCTCGACATCCGCACGAAATGGCCCAAGGACCTCAAGAGCACGCTCGGCCGGCTCGATCTGCCGCGCCCGGACCTGGACAATTAATCCGATGACGACGCGTCATCGACCATGAGCGCCCCGATGAACTCGCGCGCGACGCGGTCGGCGAACAGGAACCCCTCCTCGGTGAGCGTCCAGCGCTTGGCGCCCGCGTCGGCGATCCATCCCCGATCCGCGGCCGCCGTCGCGGCCTGGAGCAGGTCGTCGCCCCTGTCCAGCGCATGCGCCTCGGAGACGGCCGCGGCGGCGTCGGCCCCCTCGGCCAGACGGATGCTGGTCATCAGCAGATCCATCAGCTCGCGCCGCTTGTCGGCGGGCTCGAAGTCGCACAGGGGCGCGAAGCCCTCGTCGTCCTCATTCAGATAGTCGTCCAGGCGGGGGGTGTTCTTCCACCGTTGCCCCCGGTAGTGCCCAGAAGCGCTGGGGCCCACGCCCAGCCAGTCGTGCTGACGCCAGTAAGCCAGGTTGTGGGCGCAGGCGGCGCCGGGGCGGGCGTGGTTGGAGACCTCGTAGCGTTCAAAGCCGGCGGCGCGGAGGGTGGTGATGGCGTGCTGGTACATCTCGGCTTCCGTTTCGTCGGGAGCGGGCTCGAACTCGCCCCGGTGCAGGCGCGCGGTCATCGCGGTGCCCGGCTCGTAGGTCAACGCGTAGGCGGAGATGTGCTCGATGGGCAGCGACAGGGCCGTGCGCAGGTCGTGGTCCCACTCGCCGAGCGTCTGGGCGGGGATCGCGTAGATCAGGTCGATCGAGGTGCGGGCGATCCCCGCGTCCCGGAGCATCGCTACCGCGGTGGGGACCTTCGCCGGGTCATGGAGGCGTTCGAGCGATTTGAGATGCGCGGCGTTGAACGACTGGGCGCCCAGCGACGCCCGGCTGACACCCCCGCCCGCCAGTACCGAGGCCAACTCGGGGGTGACCGACTCCGGGTTGCACTCGACCGTGAACTCGCCCCTTCCCGCCCTGATCCGGGACAAGTCGAAGTGCTCGTCGATCGCTTTGAGCAGGATCACCCAGAGCGATGGTTGGAGCAGCGAGGGGGTGCCCCCGCCGACAAATATGGTTTCGAGCGGCCGCGATTGCGCGAAGCGGGCCTGGGCGGCGAGTTCTCGGACGAGGCGGTCGGTGAACCGGGCCTGGCGGTCCTGCCGATCGACAATCGAGTAGAAATCACAATAATGGCATTTGTGCGAGCAAAAAGGGATATGTATGTAGAGTGAACCGGGCGGCGGGGGGTTCGTAAAGCGTTGGGGCGCACCGTGTTCGCCCTCGAATACCTGCCTCGATGACCCGATCGAGCGTTGCTTGAGCAATGAAAAGGCGGTATTGTCCGCCATGGGCAGCGTCTCCGGGTGGTGTGTCGCTTGGTGTGTTGCCGGGAAAGGATAGGTCTGGATTGGAAGCAACCCTCATTCGCGTGACCTCGAACGGTGAGAAGACCCCGGTGCCGCTGACGCACGAGCGGGTCGTGATCGGTCGTCTCGACGACTGCCAGATCCGTATCCCGGCGCCAGATGTCTCCCGCAATCATTGCGAGATCGTGATCGAGGACGGCTCGATCGAGATCCGGGACCTGGGATCGAGCAACGGGACCTTCGTCAACCAGGAACGCATAAGCAGCCGCCCGCTGTCGGCGGGGGACCTGATCTCCGTGGGCGGGGTGGTGTTCGTGCTCAGCATCAACGGCGAGCCGGGCGAGATCGACGCCGAGATGATGTACGAGGACGGGCTCCCCGAGCCGGTCGTGGCTTCCCATCCCGGGCCCGTATCCCCGGCCCCCAGCAAGGTGCCCGCCAGCTCGTTCAATGACGACTCGAGCATGATGGACTTCGAGTTCGACTTCGACGACGACGACGACCAGCCCCCGCTCTGAGCGGTCAAGCATGGATCCAAGGAAAGCTGGATCAAAGGAAGCTGGATTTCGGAAAGATAGATCAAGGAAAAGAGCACCGCTCGGCGGTGCTCTCTTTGCTTGCTTGGGATGCACGGGATCCCTCCCGAACCTCAGGGCTTGGGCTGCTCGGGCGGCGGCGGGGGCGGCGCGGGAGCTGGCTTTGGGCTCTTGACACTCGGGATCCGGATGTTGGTGCCGCAGGATTTGCAGCGCACCGTTTTGCCCCGCGCCATCTCGGGAATTGAGAGCACCTTCCTACAGGTCAGGTTCGGGCACATGATGCGGACCATCTTCTGATCTGGCATTGGGCATTCCTCCGAGCGTCCTGAGCAGATCGGCGGTTCGGGTTCGTGACTGCAACCGGGTCCGATCCATGCCCCGCGTGCGAGACGAATAATCGGAATAACCGGGCCCCAAGGCCCCGCTGAGGGCGAGTTTCGAGCCCCGGCCGACTATCGTTGCACCGATAACAGACCTCCCCGATCGGGGACGGGACCCGGCATCGAGCAAGGATCGGAATCGGCATGGCAGAGGCGAAGCAGCGCGCGGAGAAGGTCGTGGGGGCGGTCGTCGGGCTCCAGTGGGGCGACGAGGGCAAGGGCAAGCTGGTCGACCTGCTGGCGCCGCGGTTCGACGCGGTCGTGCGGTACAACGGCGGCGCCAACGCGGGCCATTCGGTCGTGGTGGGTGGGCAGCGCTACGCCCTGCACCTGGTCCCGTCGGGGATCCTGTCTCCCGGGACCCAGGCGGTGATCGGCAACGGCGTGGTGGTCGATCCCGAGCGGCTGCTCGAGGAGATCGCCACCCTCCAGCAGCGGGGCGTCGGCACGGGGCGCCTGGTGATCTCGGACCGGGCCCATGTCGTGATGCCGTACCACAAGGCCGAAGACGAGCTGCGTGAGACCCTGCTGAGCGGCTCGGTGACCGACCAGAACGCGCAGAGCAAGGGCGTGATCTCCGCGATCGGGACCACCAAGCGGGGGATCGGCCCCGCGTACGCCGACAAGGTGCAAAGGGCGACGGCGATCCGGATCGGTGACCTGCTGCGCCCCGGGGTGCTGCGCGAGAAGCTCGAGATGATCTGCGCAATGAAGAACGCGATCTTCACTTCGCTGCACACCGGGACACACGATCCCTTCGACGCCTTTGAGTTGGCCCAGCGCTTCGGCGGGCTGGGCGAGCGACTGCGCCCCATGATCCGGGACACGGCGTACCTGCTCGACGACATCCGTCGCTCGGGCGGGTCGATCCTGTTCGAGGGCGCCAACGCGACGATGCTCGATGTCGACCACGGGACCTATCCCTATGTGACCAGCTCCAACGCCTCGGCGCTGGGGATCGGGCCCGGCTCGGGCGTCCCGCCGCAGGCGATCAGCCGGATCATCGGGGTGGTCAAGGCCTACAGCACCCGGGTGGGCGGGGGGCCCATGCCCACCGAGCTCTTCGACGCCACGGGAGACGCGATCCGCCAGCGCGGGCGCGAGTACGGCACGACCACCGGGCGCCCGCGCCGCGTGGGCTGGCTGGACCTGGTGGCGCTCAGGTACGCGGCGATGATCTCGGGCGCGACGGAGCTGTGCATCACGCTGCTTGATGTGCTGGCGGGCGAGCCGGAGCTGAACTTGGCGATCGCGTACGCCACGTCCGAGGGGCGCACCGACCGGTTCATCGCCGACGGGCACGCTCTGGCCGACGCGACGCCCGTCTACGAAACGCTGGCGGGTTTTTCCCAGGATATCAGCGGTGTGCGATCTTTCGACGAACTCCCCGACGCCGCTCGGGCGTATGTCGAACGCGTTGAGGCGTTCGTGGGGGTCCGGGTGGGGATTGTTTCTGTCGGTCCTGACCGCGAGCAGACGATCATCCGTGAGAGCGTCTGACGCCCGCATCCAAGCCCAGGAGATCGAGACCCGTGACCGAGACCGCCGCGACCAAGCCATACCCGTTCAGTGACCCCGCGGCGACCGAGGCGTACGAGAAGATCCATGCCAGGTTCCCCGGTTCAAGCCCCGAGACGCTGCTGGAGGATGTCCATCCCACCAAGATCCCCCGCCATGTCGCGGTGATCATGGACGGCAACGGGCGCTGGGCCCAGGAGCGGGGGTTCCCGCGCATCTTCGGGCACCGAAACGGGACCGGGGCGGTCCGCACCGCCATCGAGACCTGCTCGCGCGTGGGCGTCGAGGTGCTCACGCTGTACTCGTTCTCCAGCGAGAACTGGGCGCGCCCCAGCGACGAGATCATGGCGCTGATGGCCCTCTGCCTCGACTACTGCCAAGGCGAGCAGGAGGCGCTGCTGGAGCACAACATCCGGGTCAGGGTCATCGGGCGCAGCACGGGGATGCCCGACGAGGTGATCGGGGCGCTGCGGACGCTCGAGCGGGTCACGGCCGCGTGCACGGGGCTGACGCTGTGCCTGGCGATCAACTACGGCGCCCGAGACGAGATCGTCGACGCGGTGCGTTCGATCGCCCAGCGTGTGAAACAGGGCGAACTGGGCGTCGAGGAGATCGACGACCGGCTGATCTCGGATTCGCTCTACACGGCCGGGCTGCCCGACCCCGATCTGCTGATCCGCACCGGGGGGGATCTGCGGGTGAGCAACTACCTGCTCTGGCAGATCAGCTACAGCGAGCTGTATGTGACCGACGCGTACTGGCCCGATTTCGGCGAGGCCGCCTGGCTCGAGGCGATCCGCTCGTACGCGCGGCGCCAGCGCCGCTTCGGAGGGCTCGATCAGGATCGTATGTCCTGAGCCCGCCATCGGCGACCGCGGCGTGATGTTCGTCCTATCGTCTGCTCGTGCTCAAACACCGGTTGTCATTCGGGTTGCTGTTCATCGTGCTTGTCGCGGTGCTGGCCTGGTTCGACCAGTGGGTCGACGGGCTCGCCGCCCCCGCCTTCATCGAGCGTGAGAGCTGGCCGCCGGGGATGGTGGTCTTCGTGACGCTGGCGGTGCTGGGGGCGATGGGGGCCCGCGAGCTGGCCCGGATCCTTCGCGCCAAGGGCGTGGAGATCGGGACCGGCATGGCGATCTTCGTCCAACTCATGGGGTTCTGCGCCGTGTCGTTCGTTCCCGAGGACTCGCTGGGCACGGCGGGCCTGGCGGCAGGGTTCACCACCGTCGCGATCGCGTATGTGACGGGGGTGCTGTACGCCGTGCGTGATCGCCGGGCCGAGGGCGCCATCGCGACCAGCAGCGGCGTGCTGATGATCCATGTCTACCTGGGGCTCATGCTCGGGTTCCTGCTGCTGATCCGGCGCGAGCAGTCCGTCTGGGTGCTGATCTGGGTGCTGGCGAGCGTCAAGTCGTGCGACATCGGGGCGTATTTCACGGGCCGGCTCATCGGCAGGCACAAGCTCATCCCGTGGCTGAGCCCGGGCAAGACCTGGGAGGGGCTTGGCGGGGGAATGCTCATCTCGGGGCTGGTGGCGCTGCTGGGCGCGTGGCTGCTGCACCGCGCGGGGATCGCGGCCCCGACGCTGGGCCTGGCGGCGCTGATGGGCGTGCTCATGGGCGGGGTGGGGCAGGCCGGGGACCTGATCGCCAGCCTGTTCAAGCGTGACGCGGGACGCAAGGACTCGGGATCGAGCCTGCCCGGATTCGGGGGCGCGCTGGACCTGATCGATTCACCCATTCTCGTGGCGCCGCTGGCGTACTGGATGCTCCAGCTGACACAAGATCTCAGCGTCGGCGCCACGGGCGGGGTTTCGTAGGCTAAACTTGGGTATGATCGAAGCGCCAACTCAGGAGGGATGCATGTCCGTCACGCGTCAGTTGCTCTCTGTCTTCCGGGTCGATAAAGAAATCAGGGGTCTACAGAGCAGGCTTGAGGCGGCGGAACGGTTCTTGGGAGAACAGACACGAAAACTCGCGGATCTCGGCGCCGCCGGCGAATCGCTCCAGACGCAGATCAGACAGCTCCGGGCCTCGACCGCCAACGCCGAGGGAGAGAGCGAGCGGCTCAAAGTCCACATCGACGAGCTCCGCGAGAAGATGAACAACGCCAGCACGAACAAGGAATACAAGGCGCTGCTCAGCGAGGTCAACAACCTCAAAGAGCAGCGTTCGGTGTTTGATGAGCAGGCCATCGAGCAGCTCGAGAAGATCGAAGAGCTCGGGGCCAGGCTCAAAGCGCTCGAGGACTCCAGGGCCGAGCGCGACAAGATGCGTGGCGTGGCCGAGGGGGACCGCCAGAAGCGGGCCGACGAGATCGCCGGCCGGCTCGCCGAGCTGCGTGCCCGGCGGGCCGAGCTCATCTCGGAGGTCCCCGGCAATGTGGTGATGATCTACGAGGAACTGCTGGAATCCCGCGGCGAGGACGCCATGGCGCCGCTGGAGATCATCGACCGCAAGCGGCACGAATATGTCTGCGGCTCGTCGATGATGTCCGTCCCCGTGGAGGTCGCCGCGTCGCTGATCCAGGGCAAGCTGACGCTCTCGCCCAACGACGGGTGCATCCTCTACCTGACCGAGGAGGCCGAGGCGGAGCTGACCGAGGCCTTCAGCAAGAAGTAAGCGATCACGCGGAAGAAATCAGAACAAGCCGACGGCCGATCCGGTCGTCGGCTTGTTCTCCATGAGCATCTGCTCCGCTGCGGGCGGCGGGGCCAGGCCCAGGTGCTCGCAGGCGCGCTGGGTGATCATCCGCCCGCGCCGGGTGCGGGCCAGGAACCCGATCTGCAGCAGGTAGGGCTCGACGACATCCTCCAGGGTCCCCGAGTCCTCATTGAGCGTGGCGGCGACCGCCCCGAGCCCCACGGGGCCGCCGTGGTAGACCCTCCGGATCGTGCCCAGGTAGGTCCGGTCGAGCTCGTCGAGCCCCAGGGCGTCCACGCCCTCGAGGCGCAGGGCGTCGTCGACGACCGACTCGTTCAACGCGCCGTTGGCGCGGACGGCCGCGTAATCTCGCACGCGCCGGAGCAGGCGGTTGGCGATGCGCGGCGTCCCGCGCGATCGCGACGCGATGCACCCGAGGGTGGTCGACCCGGGGCATCCCATCGAGAGCAGGGCGCTGGAGCGTTCGAGGATTTGGATCAGGTCCCGGTGCTCGTAGTACTTGAGGTGGTGGGTGATCCCGAACCGCGAGCGCATGGGCGAGGAGAGCAGCCCGGCGCGGGTGGTGGCGCCGATCAAAGTGAAGGGGGCGCAGGTGATCTGCACGGTCCGCGCGTTGAGCCCCGTGTCGACGGGGACATCGATGCGGAAATCCTCCATCGCGGGGTAGATGAACTCCTCGACGGCCACCGGCAGGCGGTGGATCTCATCGATGAACAGCACATCGCCCGCCTGAAGCCGCGTCAGCACGGCGACCAGGTCGGTCCCCCGGGTCAGGGCCGGTCCCGAGGTCGTGTGGACCCTCGTGCCCAGTTCGGCGCCGATGACATGGGCCAGCGTGGTCTTGCCCAGCCCAGGGGGGCCGTGGAGCAGGATGTGCTCGAGGTGCTCGCGGGCCTCGGCGTCGCCCTTGGCGCTCTGGCGGGACTTGACGGCCTCGATGGCGATCAGAAGACGCTCGATAAGCTCGGGCTGGCCGATGTATTCGACGATCGACCGCGGCCGCAGTGCCCAGTTGGCGTGCTCCTCGGCGGGGGTCGCGGTGGGGGCGATGATGCGCTCGGTGGCCATAGCTGCAGTGTATCGGGTCCTGATCGGGTGCGCCGTGAAAAGGGGCACGAACCCGGCACTTCGAGTGATGATGCGCATGAAAATGGGGAGCATGACGCTCCCCTCGGGGTCGTTTGATGAGGGCCGATCAGTGATCGTGGTCGTGGGCGTATCCCTGCTGGTCGGCGTTCTTTTCCCGCTCCTGCTCGGTGCGCTGGCGGACCTGGCCCTCACGCGGGAGAAGGTCGGGGGCGTTGGCCAGGTTGTAGGCGACGACGGCGGCGTTGGTGGCGGACTGGACCAGGTACTCCTCGACGGTGAGGTTCAGCCGGTCATTCTGGGTGTGCCAGCCGAACCCGTAGTCGGCCCTCCCGCCCTCGTCCCAGAAGAAGCCCGGGACGCCGGCCTTGTTGAATGAGGCGTGATCGGAGCCGCTGTGGGTGTTGATCTTGGCCCCGGTGGGTCGGATGTTGACATCGAGGTACCGCGCGTCGGTGTCGGAATAGAACCGGCCGTCGGTGGGGGCGGTGGCGGCGGCGAGGTAGTCGACCATGAAGTCGGCCGCAGGGATCCCGGCCTCGTACCCCGTGCCCCCGTCGTCGACGAAGACGGCGGAGATCTTGGACAGCTCCTCGTCGCTCAGGCTCTGGACATACCCCTGGGAGCCGAGCAGCCCCTGCTCCTCGCCGGACCAGAGGATGAATCGAATGGTGCGCTTGGGCCTGGCGTCCACGGCCGAGAGGATGCGCGCCGCTTCGAGGGTCACGCAGGTCCCGGTTCCGTTGTCGGTGGCGCCCAGCGAGCCCGGGCCGTTCCAGGAGTCCATGTGCCCCGAGATGATCACGACCTCGTCGGGCTTCTCGGAGCCGGGGATCTCGGCGACGACATTGTACACGGGGAAGGGGCCGGCCTTGATGATGTTCCTGGCGTCGACCTCCAGCGTGTACTCGACCCCCTCGGCGGCGCGGGCGGCGAGATAGTCATAGTCGCTCTGGCGCACATTGATCTCGACATCGACGGGGTAGTCCGCAGCCTTGCGCGTGCGCCAGTCGTTGGAGCTGGTGGTCCAGACCCGCTCGTCCTTGGAGCTGGAGACGAACCCCGCGGGGTTCTCGCCGAGCACCGCGGCCAGCAGAGCGCGCTGCGTGTCGCTCTCGGACTGCTCCTGTGCGACGACGGCCTTGGTCATGCGGTGGAACTTGAGGGGGAACTCGGCGCCAGAAGCGGAGCGAGAGACGCCGGTGGCCTGGTCGCCGTCGAAGATAAGCTCGATGTCCGATTCACCCATCGCGTGCTTCCAATGGAAGGTGACGGTGTCGCCCTCGCGTTTGATATCGCTCACGGGCCCCTCGGAGAAGTTCTTGATCGACATGCTCCCGACAGGCGCGTCGCCCGATTCGTCAAGGGTCATCGTCGCGGGGACGGGTGAGCCGTGGTAGTCGAATGTGCCCTCCCAGGTGTGCGGGTCGGCCTGGGCCAGCTGGTCGTCGGCGGGTGCGTTGCCGCCTTTGAGGTTCTCCTGGCGGATCGCGGCCCGCTCGTCCTGGCGTTCGCGCATCTGGTAGCCGGTCGATCGGATCCCCCCCTTGCCCGCGTAGTCGGGTTGGATCAGCACCCAGGCATGCTCGTACCCGCCCTTGTGCTGCTCGTATTCTTCGAGGGTGTCGGGCATGAACAGCACCGGGCCGGACACGGGGCCATCGGTCCCCGGTGACCAGGCGAGGGTGGTGAACTCGAGCGTGCGCAGCACCGTGGGCACGGCGTCGCGCTTGCGGCTGTTGTCGATGAGCACCCTGGCGCTGGAGGGGCCCCGATCGAACCGGGTCTCGATCTCGCCCCATTTCTGGAGCCGGGCGTCGGTCAGGCCGTAGGACTCGAAGCGGTCGCGCGCCCAGCGCTGGGATTTTTCCAAGGCCTCGGAGCCGGTCAGGCGCGGGCCGAAGGTGGTGCACAGCTCGGTAAGGGTGGAGAGGATTTGTGAATCGTGCGAGCCCTCGTCGATGATGGCGTTGATGGTGTGCGTGTCGCCCATGACGATGCCCGGGACCGGGACATGCTCGCCATTGACCACGGCGTAGGAGCCGGCGCTGGAGTGATCGCGGGTCTGGGACGGGGCGCAGCCCGCCAGCCCGAGACCGGCGCCGGCGAGGGCGATGACGACAGCACGAGACGGATTCCGCATCTGGATCTCCTTGAGGGTGTTGAGCGGGCCCAGAGGCCCGCCACAGCATATACCCAAGCATACAGCCCCCGTTGCGAGCGGGGGCTGTTTTCATGATGCGACGGCGCGTGCGCGAGCGGTCAGTCGAGCGGGAGGCCCTTCTTCTTCCAGAGATCGATCAGGCGGTCGAGCTCGATCGGCTCCCAGATGCGCCCGTTGGCCAGGCGCACGCGTAGCAGGTTGCCCTCCTTGTCATAGATGCTGACGGTGGGGGGCGTGTCATTGGAGACCTTGGTGGTGATGCGCGTCAGATCGGGCGTCTCCTCGGGGTGCTCAAGGACATCCCAGCGTAGCGCGATCGCGCCCAGCGAGCTGTTGTAGGCGTACGAGGCGTATTCTCCGGGCTCGGCGTCGGCCGCGAGCATCCTGCCCAGCAGGTAGGTCAGGGGCTGGGAGATGTATCCGTCTCCCTGGATCAGCGGGTTGGTCTTGGTCGGGGGCGCATCGGAGGGCTCGAGCAGGACCGCCATGCTTTTTTTGGAGCGGGCGCCGGTGATGGTCGAGGTCTTCTGCTCGGTCCCCCGGCGCAGGGACATCTTGATCGTCCAGGACTCCTCGCTCATGTCCTCGGACATATAGAAGGTGGCGCGGGTATCGACGCGCATGTCGTCCTCGATGGCCATGGCGTCGACCTGCACGAAGTACCCCAGGGTCTTGTCGTCGGGGTTCCAGGAGCCCCTGGGCTTCTCGGTCAGTTCGCCCTTGAACCCGCCCCAGGACCGGATGCGCCGGTAGCCGTACTCCGTGGCGTCCATGTCGTCGCCGGTGGGACCGGGCGTGTAGAGGCGTTCCCAGTGGTCCTGCTTGCCGGTCATCGCGTCCTGGTAATCGTCGACCGAGCGGGTGTCGAGGAAGGCGAGGGTGTTCTTGATGGCCGCGGCCCGGCGGACATCGATCTCCGTCGGGTTGCCCAGGTCCATCGTGGCCACCGAGGTCTCGTACATCACCCGCGCCAGGTCGAAGTCCTTGTAGAGGGTGGTCAGGTCGAAGATGATGAAGTGCTGGGGCTGGTTCTGGAAGATGGTCATCCCCCGCACGCTGTCGGGCTTGCCGTCGAGCCCGGGCAGCCGGACATAGAACCGCTCCCCCTCCCAGAACCCGATTTTGAGGTCGGTCTCGTGGCGGATGACCGTCCCGGTGGTGGAACTGGCGAAGCGGGTGAGCTGCTTGATCAGACTCTGGGCGACCTGGGCCACCGTGAGCTCGGGGTCGGTGGTCCGCTGCTCCTTGATGATCATCACCCCGATCTGGTCGGGGAACCCCACGCCCATGGTGGCGTTGGTCCCAAAGCTGGTGGTCTCGGCCACGGCGTCCTTGGGGAGGAAGATGTTGAGATTCAGCGCGTCGATCCGGGTCGGCTCGGTGGCCAGTTCGACGCTCGCCGGGATGGGGGCCTCGGCGGGCGAGGGGGGTGGGGCGGTCTGGGCTGGGGCGATGGACCCGAAAGCCGCGAAAGCAAGCAGCGCCGTGGCCAGGAATCGTGTGTGGAGGTTCATGCTGGGTTCCAGTCTGAAGTGGGGACGCCACGAAGATCGGCCGGTCGAGTCGGTGCATCAAGCATCGACCGGGGAACGGGGCGTGGAGAAAAAAAGATCCCGTGAATCTGGGGCGTGATTGACTCGCGGGCGTGCATGTCTACGCTTCTCTCCCTTCTGGCCGCGCCGGGGCGATTCCCGCGCCGGCCGCGGGGAACTGACAGGGCTTGTGCGTGCTGGCGATGGTGAATGCGGGTCGGCGCCCGCATCGAACCAGCACGGGCCGTTTGGTGCGTCGGGTCCGGGGCTGGGAGTCCTGCTCGACACGATAGAGAAAGGCAGTCTCCATGTCCATGAACCGCATTCGAATCCGGATGGAAGCGTACGACCACATCGCCCTGGACGCCTCGGCGCGGGACATCGTCGACCACGCCAAACGCACCAACGCCAAGGTCAAGGGCCCCGTGCCCCTGCCCACGCGCATCGAGCGCTACACCGTGCTCCGCGGCCCGTTTATCGACAAAAAATCGCGTGAGCAGTTCGAGATCCGGACGCACAAGCGCATCATCGACATCCACGAGCCCAACAACCGCACCGTCGAAGCCCTCAACCGCCTCGTCGTCCCCGCGGGCGTGTTCGTGAAGATCAAGGCCTGATACATCGCCGGTTCGCAGGCTCGCCCTTCAGGGTGGGCCTGTTTTCATAGAGAAACATCGGTTCAGTTCACCCTTACAAGACTTCCTCTGCCCCTGTGAAAAGAGCGGCACGAAGCGGTTCCCACCCGAAGTGGGGATGAGGATTCCAGCATGGCCCTTCCCAGCACATCATCGCACCTGCTCGGTCAGAAGATCGGGATGACCCGCGTCTATGACGAGGCGGGCGTGTCGATCCCGGTCACCGTGATCAAGGTCGAGCCCAATACCGTGACCCAGGTTCGCACCCCCGAGGTCGACGGCTACAGCGCGGTGCAGATCGCCGCCGGCGACATCAAGGCCCGCAACTCGACCATGCCACTGATCGGGCACGACGCCAAGGCGGGGGTCGCCCCGCGCCGGCGTCACGCCGAGTTCCGGGTTGAGGGCGGCAAGGAGACGAACTGGGAGCTTGGGCAGACCCTGACCGTGAGCGAGTTCGACACGATCAAGTATGTCGATGTGATCGGGATCAGCAAGGGCAAGGGGTTCCAGGGCGGGATGAAGAAGTGGGGCTTCAAGGGCCAGATCGCCACCCACGGCGTGGAGCGCAAGCACCGCTCGCCGGGTTCGATCGGCGGTCACGGCAACAACGCGGGTAAATCGGGGCGCATCAAGAAGGGCAAGAAGATGTCGGGTCAGATGGGCAACGCCCGGATCACGGCCCGCTCGCTCGATGTGGTGCGGATCGACGCCAAGAACAACCTGCTGCTGGTCAAGGGTCCGATCCCTGGGCATAACAACGCATGGGTCGAGATCCGCCCCGCGACGCGACTTTATCGCTCAAAGGCGTCAAAAGCCTAAGCGTTTGGTTGATTGGTTGAATCGAGCGGGCAATAATCCCCGCTCACAGGTTCGGAAGGTCGCCTTGGCGAAACCACCGAAGAGAACAAGTCATTGTCCCCGGCGCGATGCCGGGTCAGCAATGCCGAGTCGAGCCCTCGTCTTCGAACACCTCACGGTGGCCTTTCACGGGCGATATTCAAGACAGGGCGAGGCGTATTGGGCCGGGAGCGAAGGCTGCCGGGTGGTCCGAAAGGCGTGAGGCGAGGTAAAGACCGATGGATGTCCCCGTCTATTCAATGAGCGGCAAGGCCGCTGGCACCCTGGCGATCGATGAGATCGCGCTTGGCGAGACCGTCAACGCGGATCTCCTCAAGCAGGCGTTCGTGATGTATCACGCGAACCGTCGCCAGGGCTCCGCCCGCACCAAAAACCGCAAGGCCGTGGCGCTCACCGGCAAGAAGATGTACAAACAGAAGGGCACGGGCCGCGCTCGTCACGGCGACAAGGGCGCCAACCTGTTCCGCGGCGGCGGCCACGCCAAGCAGAAGACCCGCACCCGCGAGGACTACCGCCAGGCGATGCCCAAGAAGATGCGCCGGATGGCCAACCGCAACGCGCTGCTGGCCAAGCTGCTCGACAACGAGGTCCGCGTCGTGGACGGGCTCTCATTCGAGACGCCCAGGACCAAGGACTTCGTCCGGTTCCTCGAGGCGATCAATGTCGATCGCTCCTCGCTGGTGGCGCTCTCGGGCGACGCCCAGAAGGCCAAGAACGCCCGCCTGAGCGCCCGCAATGTCGAGGGCGTTCGCCTGTGCCGGGCCGACCAGCTCAACGCGTACGAGATGCTCAACACGCGCTACCTCGTGATCGACAAGGCGGACCTTGAGGCCTGGCTCAGCGGTCCCAGCTCGCACACGGGCAAGGCCAGCGCCGAGGCCGTGATGGGGGGTGCATAAGTCATGCTGGAACCACACTACATTCTCCGCAAGCCGCTGCTCACCGAGAAGAGCACCTCCCAGATGGAGGCCGGCAATGTGTACACCTTCGAGGTTGATCGTCGCGCGTCCAAGGACGAGGTGAAAGCCGCCATCGAGAAGGCGTACGGGGTCAAGGTTGTCAAGGTGACCACGCAGGTGCGCAAGGGCGGTTCACGCCGTTTCAAGTACGGCAAGGTCGCCGAGAACAGCTGGAAGCGCGCGGCCGTCAAGGTCGCCGAGGGTCAGGCCATCGAGCTCTTCTGAGCCCGGTCCGTGTAAGAAAGGACTGCAGATATGGGCATCCGTGTCTACAAACCAACGAGTGCGGGCCGCCGGAACGCTTCGGTCAATCTCAACGACGAGGTGACCAAGACCGCGCCCGAGAAGAGCCTGCTGTCGCCGCTCAACAAGAAGGGCGGGCGCAACCACCAGGGCAAGATCACCGTGCGTGGCCGCGGCGGCGGCGCCAAGCGCATGTACCGCCAGGTCGACTTCAAGCGCCGTGACCGCGATGGGATCGAGGGCACCGTGCTGGGGATCGAGTACGATCCCAACCGCAGCTGCCACATCGCCCTGATCGAGTACGCCGACGGCGTCAAGCGGTACATCCTGGCCCCGGCCAAGCTGACCGACGGGGGCGTCGTGATGTCCTCTTCGGACAGCGCGATCGAGCCCACAGTCGGCTCGTGCATGCCCCTTCGCTACATCCCCGCGGGCATGAATGTGCACTGCATCGAGCTGCTCCCCGGCTCGGGCGGCAAGCTGTGCCGCAGCGCGGGCTCGTCGGCGCGTCTGACGAACAAGGAGGGCAAGTACGCGACGCTGGTGATGCCCTCGGGCGAGACGCGCCGCGTGCTGATCGACTGCCGCGCGACGGTGGGGCAGGTTGGCAACAGCGACCACCAGAACCGCCGCCTGGGCAAGGCGGGCATCAGCCGCCATCTCGGGCGACGGCCCAAGACCCGCGGCGTGGCGATGAGCCACCACGCGCACCCCATGGGCGGCGGCGACGGTCGCAGCAAGGGCGGTCGCGCCCCGGTGAACAAGGCGGGCACCCCCGCCAAGGGCGGCGGCACGCGTGACCGCAGCAAGGCGTCGCAGGATCTGATCATTCGTCGCCGCAAGAGCAAGCGGTACGGGCAGTTGAAGTAAGACTTCGAGGAGTAACCACACATGGGACGCAGTCTGAAAAAAGGCCCGTATGTCGTCGAGAGCCTTTACAAGAAGGTGATGAAGCAGGACGAGATGGGCGAGAACCGCCCGATCCGGACCTGGGCCCGCTCGTGCACGATCGTGCCCGAGTTCGTGGGTCACACATTCCAGGTGCACAACGGTCGTGCGTTCCTGGATGTGTTCGTGACGGAGGACATGGTCGGGCACAAGCTCGGCGAGTTCGCGGGAACGCGGACCTTCCGTGGGCATACGAACAAGAAGGAAGGCCTGAAGGCGTCGCGCTGATCACCCGCTTTGATCACGATCGCGTCACGCATTAGGAAGGAATGAGCCGTGCGACTTCGAGCCAATGAACTGAAAACCCGTGCAGCCGAGGCGGGCGTGAGCGTCGAGCAGCTCGCCGAGGCGGTCTCCCGCGACGGGCTGAGCGGCGACAAGGCCGTCGCCGCCGTCCGCAACTGGATGGGCGGCAAGGCCAGCCCCCGCTGCACCCGCGCCGACATCGAGGCGATGGCCACCGCGGTCGGGTCCCTGCCCAAGGATATCGCCAAGTTCACCAGCCAGGTGCGAAACCACCGTGGCAGCCCCAAGAAGGCCAAGCTGGTGACGGACATGATCCGCGGCAAGAGCTTCGAGGAGGCGAGCAACATGCTGGCGTTCTCGACCAAGCGGGCCGCGGTGAACATCCACAAGGCGCTCAAGGCCGCCGCGGCCGACGCCGAGCAGCTCGGCGCCGACCCCAGCAGCGTGTTCGTCAGCGAGGCGAGTGTGGACCGCGGGATGCACATCAAGCGGTTCCGCCCCAAGGACCGCGGGCGCGCCCACCCGATCCTCAAGAGAACAAGCCACATCACCATATCAGTGCAGGAGCGCAGCTAATGGGACAGAAATCTCACCCATTCGGATTCAGACTCGGCATCACCGAGGCCCACCGGAGCCGGTGGTACGCTCCTAAGGCGCTCTACGGCGAGCTGCTGGTCGAGGACGAGAAGATCCGCAAGTACCTCGACAACCGCCTGAACCGCACGCCCCCCAACGCGTTCGTCTCGGACATCCACATCGAGCGGACCCGCGAGGAGCTCAAGATCATCGTCCGCACCGCCCGCCCCGGCCTGGTGATCGGACCCAAGGGCGCCGAGGTCGACCGGATGACCGAGGAGCTGCAGTACATGACCGGGCGCAAGGTCTCGATCTCGATCATCGAGATCCGCGACCCCGACATGGACGCGCAGCTTGTCGCCGAGAATGTCGCCGAGCAGCTCAAGAAGCGTCAGGGCTTCCGTCGCGTCGTGAAGATGCGCAGCGAGTCGGTGATGCAGGCGGGCGCCAAGGGCGTGAAGATCCAGATCGCCGGGCGTCTGGGCGGGGCCGAGATGTCGCGGCGCATGGATGTGCGTCTGGGGGCGCTGCCGCTGTCGACGCTCCAGGCGAACATCGATTACGGGTTCGCCGAGAGCCTGACGACCTACGGGATCATCGGTGTGAAGGTGTGGATCTACAAGGGGCCGTACTCCAGCGAGCAGGAAGAGAACCAGTCGAACGCGGCGGGCGCCCAGGCCCGGGCCCGCGGTCGTCGTTGACGCGATGTTGATTGATTAGGAAGGGATTGCAGCGATGCCTCCATACAAGATTCCCAAGCGTGTGAAGCACCGTAAAGAGTTCCGTCGCGTGCGCGACCGCAAGGCGACCAAGGGCAACTATGTCGCGTTCGGCGAGTACGGGCTCCAGGCGCTCGAGCCGTGCTGGCTCAAGAGCAACTGCATCGAGGCCGGGCGTGTGACCTGTCAGCACTTTCTCAAGCGTGAGGGCAAGCTGTTCATCCGGGTGTTCCCGGACAAGCCCATCTCCAAGAAGCCGCTCGAAACCCGGATGGGCAAGGGCAAGGCGGATGTGGACTATTGGGCGGCTCGGGTCAAGCCCGGGACGATCCTGTTCGAGCTGGCCGGCGTCAGCGAGGCCAGGGCGCGCGGGGCGTTCTTCCGCGTGGCGATGAAGATGCCCATCAAGACCCGCATGGTGGGTCGCCGGATCGAAGCGTAAGGGGCGCGCGAGCAAGCGTGGCCAGACCAGACTCAAGGAGCCCAGAATGACCGGTGCAGAAGCCCGAAAACTGAACGATGAAGAGATCGGCGTCGAGCTGGCCAATCTCCGCGGCAAGGTGCTGGCGCTGCGGAACAAGAGCGTGAGCGAGAAGATCGAGGACACCTCGCAGTTCGGGAAGCTCCGCAAGGACATCGCCCGCCTGCTGACCGAGCAGACCGCACGCCGGAGCGCCGGCTGAGAGCGCGGGCCCCGGCGGGGCCCGTCAGGAGAACACCATGAGTGATACCGCGACGGAAATCAAGGGCGCCAAGGTCGGCGTGGTCGAGAGCGACGGGCGTGACAAGTCCCGCAAGGTCGTGATCCACTACAAGACCAAGCACCCCAAGTACGGCAAGTATGTGAGCAAGCGCACGGTGCTGCATGTTCACGACGAGAACAACGAGTCGCACACGGGCGATGTGGTCGAGATCGTGCAGTGCCGCCCGATCTCCAAGACCAAGAGCTGGAAGCTCAGCCGCGTCGTCGAGAAGCGGAGCGTCTGAGGCAAGCGGCGTCTGACGCACGATCCGCCGGAGGCCGGCGGCGCCCGGAGTGCTCCGGGGAACCAGGAACAAAAGCGTCACGGCCCGGGCCGTGAGATAGAAGGCAGGGCAAGCGATGCTCCAGCAGGAATCAAGATGTGAGGTTGCGGACAACTCGGGCGGCAAGATCGCCTATGTCATCCGCGTGTACGGCGGCTCGACCCGCGGCGGCGGGTTCACCCGCAAGACCGCGACGATCGGCGACAAGGTCATCGTCAGCATCAAAAAGGCGCTGCCCGGGGCCGATGTCAAGTCCGGCGAGATGTACAAGGCCGTGGTGGTCCGCACCGCCCGCAACACGCGGCGTAAGGACGGGTCGTATGTCAAGTTTGATTCGTCGGCCGTGGTGCTGATCAATGACGACGGGAACCCCAAGGGCACCCGCATCTTCGGCCCCGTCGCCCGTGAACTCCGCGAGAAGAACTACATGAAGATTATCTCGCTTGCACCGGAGGTTGTGTGATGCCCAAGCATGTACGAAAAGGCGATCAGGTCATGGTGACCAGTGGCGACAACAAGGGCGCCGTGGGCGAGATCACCCGCGTTCTCACCAAGACCGAGCAGGTCATCGTCAAGGGCGTGAACCTGCGCACCAAGCACCTGCGCCGCACCCAGATGAACCCGCAGGGCGGCACGGTCACCATCGAGGCGCCGATCCACATCTCCAATGTCAGCCCCGTGGTCGACGGCAAGCCCACAAGGGTCCGCTTCGAGACGGGCAAGAACGGGGCCAAGACCCGCGTCGCGGTCCGCGGCGGCAAGTCACTGGGTCAGATCAGCGCCGCCAGGGGCTGATCGGCGACGCGAGCCCGGCGCGGAGCCGGGGCGATGAATCACGGTCGTGCCCGGATGGAAACCGGTCACGCGAAGACCACAGCCCTCAGCGGGCATAGGCGGAAGAGGCCGAGCATGGCGAAGAAAGACAAGTTCGATCAGGCGACCCTCGACGAGGCGATGAAGACGCAGACCCCTCGTCTCAAGACGCTCTATGAGCAGCGGGTGCGACCCAAGCTCGCCGAGGAGCACGGGATCACCAACGCCATGGCGATGCCCCGGCTCGAGAAGATCACCATCAATGTGAATGTCGGGCGCCATCTGGACGGGACCAAGGTCCCCGCGAATGTGCGCGAGGCGGTGATCCACACGCTGACCACCATTACGGGCCAGAAGCCGGTGATGATCACCGCCAAGAAGAGCGTCTCGAACTTCAAGGTCCGCGAGGGCTACGAGACCTCGTATAAGGTGACGCTGCGCCGCGAGCGGATGTGGCAGTTCGCAGACCGCCTGTTCAACCTGGCCACGCCCCGCATCAAGGACTTCCGGGGGCTCAACGACAAGGCGTTCGACCGCCAGGGCAGCTACTCGATGGGACTGACCGAGCAGGGCGTGTTCCCCGAGATCAACATGGCCGAGCAGAACTTCACGCACGGCATGAACATCAACTTCAGCTTCAAGAACTCCAACCCCGGGCTGAGCAGACTCGTGCTCACCGAGCTGGGGCTGCCGTTCCGGAAGCCGGCCAAGAGCAAGACCAACTGAGCACGCGAACCCGCTTCACAGGCGCAAGGGAAGAAGAAGATATGGCAACCAAGGCCCAAGTCGCAAAGAGCAAGCGCACCCCCAAGTACTCCTCCCGCATCGTTCGCCGCTGCGAACTGACCGGACGGGCGCGCGGGGTGTACCGCAAGTTCAGGATCAGCCGCATCATGCTCCGCAAGCTGGCGCTCGAGGGCAAGATCCCGGGCATGCGCAAGGCGAGCTGGTAAACCGGCGAGAAGAGGGCCGGCTCCGAGACGGGCGTCCGGGCCCGCACAAGGCACACCGAGGGCAGGCGCGACCTGCACCGATGAGAAACACCAGGCAAAGGTAGGCTCCCATGTCGATCAGTGATCCAGTCGCAGACATGCTCACCCGAATCCGCAACGCCACGCGGAACCGGTCCAAGAGCGTCGTCGTGCTCAACAACAAGGTCTGCCGCGGCGTCGCCGACGCCCTCCAGTCCGAGGGCTATATCAACGGCTACGAGGTCGTCGCGGACAACAAGCAGGGCGAGATCCATGTCGATCTCAAGTACGGCCCCCGCGGCGAGGTGCTGATCCACGAGATCAAGCGGATGAGCAAGCCCGGGTGCCGGGTGTACAGGAAGGTCGAGGAGATCCCCGCACCCATGCAGGGCCTGGGCATCTCGATCGTCTCGACCAGCCGCGGGGTGCTCTCGGACCGCCAGTGCCGCGACCAGCGGGTCGGCGGCGAGCTGCTGTGCGTCGTGTCGTGAGTCGGTCGAGTTTGGGGACGGGAATAAACACGGCGCGACGCGCCACACGGGTCTAGATCGCTGGAATCCCCGCCCGCAGCCGGGCGGACGACGAGGACAGCCGAAAGGAACGCGGAAATGTCACGAATCGGCAAGAAACCCATCTTGGTGCCGGGCAATGTGAAGGTCAACCTCTCGGGCAGCTCGATCTCGGTCGAGGGTCCCAAGGGCACGCTGTCGCACGCGTTCCGCCCCGAGGTCGATGTCCGCTACGACGAGGGCCAGAAGGCCATCAGCGTGAGCATGGACGAGGCGCTCATCGCCAAGAATCGCTCCAACGGCGCGTTCTGGGGCACGACACGGGCGCTGATCAACAACATGATCGAGGGCGTGACCAAGGGCTACGAGAAGAAGCTCCAGGTCGTGGGCGTGGGCTGGACGGCCAATGTCAGCGCCGGCAAGCTCGCCCTCAAGGTCGGGTACGCCAATGTGATCGAGATGCCCATCCCCCAGGGCCTGACCGTCACCGCCGAGAAGCAGATGATCACCATCAGCGGCGCCGACAAGCAGGCCGTGGGTCATTTCGCGGCTTCCGCCCGGGCCAAGCGCAAGCCCGAGCCCTACAACGGCAAGGGGATCAAGTATCTCGACGAGGTCATCATGCGCAAGCAGGGCAAGGCGTTCGGCAAGTAAGGCAGGGCAGGATCATGAACAAGAACAAGCAGAAGAATGTTCGCAGAGGGCGCCGTCGCATCGGCATCCGCAAGCGTGTCTCGGGCACTCCGACGCGTCCGCGTCTGGCCGTGTACCGCTCGCTCAACCATATCTACGCCCAGGTCATCGACGACATGGCGGGCAAGACCCTCGTGAGCGCTTCGAGCCGCGACAAGGACGCGAGCATCGGCGGCTCCTCGGGCAACAGCGCCGCCGCCGGATCGGTGGGCAAGCTGCTGGCCGAGCGGGCCAGGGCGGCGGGGATCACCCGGGTGGTCTTCGATCGCGGCGGCTTCAAGTTCCACGGCCGCGTCAAGGCGTTCGCCGACGCGGCCCGCAAGGGTGGCCTCGAGTTCTGATCCGGCGACCAGGCCGGTCCACAAGTTTGAAAGAGACAGCAACCATGGCTGAAATCCTCGACGAAAGCACGAATCTCGAATCCCACACCGTGGGGATCTATCGCACCGCCTCGACGGTCAAGGGCGGGCGGCGCTTCAGCTTCGGCGCCCTGGTGGTCGTCGGCGATCGGCGCGGCAAGGTGGGCTACGGCTACGCCAAGTCGACCGAGGTGCCCACCGCCATCGAGAAGGCCCAGAAGCAGGCCCGGCGCACACTGACCCAGGTCCCCATGGCCGGAACCACCATTCCCCACGAGATCGAGGGCCGCGCCTGCGCCAGCTCGGTGCGCCTCATGCCCGCCTCGCCCGGCACCGGCGTCGTGGCCGGCGGCACCGTCCGCGCCGTGCTCGAGATCGCCGGGATCACCGACTGCCTCTCCAAGTGCACCGGCTCGACGAGCAAGCTCAACACCGTCAAGGCCGTCCTCGACGGGCTCGGCGCGCTGCGCACCCGCGAGGGCATCGCCGAGCTGCGCGGCGTGGAGATCGCAACCTCCGACATCGAGCAGCGCATCGAGCGGGGCAACAAGTTCATGCCCGTCATCAACGAGAACACGGAGAAGATGGCGGCCCCGGTCAACACCGTCGGCCAGGATCGCGGCGGCCGCGGTGGCGGGCGTGGCGGACGGGGCGGCCGCGGTGGGGGCGGCGGCCGCGGTGGTCGCGGCGGCGCTGCGCACCATACGCCGCCCGCCGGCGGGGACGCCAAGGCCGCCGAAGCGCCCAACGAATCGAAGAGCTGATCCGCGGGCCCAGTCACGGGCGGGCGACGGATCGAGACTGTCAAGCACACTTTCCCCGGGGAGTAACCGGTCATGATGATTCACGAGATCACCGCGATGGCGGGCAAGTACAAGCAGCGCAAGCGCGTCGGTCGCGGCGTGGGCTCGGGCAACGGCAAGACCGCCGGTCGCGGGCAGAAGGGCGCCGGCTCGCGTCAGGGCCACTCGAAGCTGTACCAGTTCGAGGGCGGCCAGATGCCGTTCTTCCGTCGCATGCCCAAGTTCGGCTTCACCAACGCCAAGTTCAAGACCCAGTTCTGGATCGTCAACCTGGGCGCCATCGCCGCCCACGACGACTTCAGCAAGGGCGGCGATGTCAACCTGGAGACCCTGGTCCGGGCCGGGCTCGTGCGCGACGACTCGCGCGATCTCAAGATCCTGGGCGGCCTGGGCGAGGGGCAGGACAAACTGGCCGTCAAGCTCAGTGTCACCGCCAACCGCGTCACCGACGGGGCCCGGCGCCTCATCACCGACGCCGGCGGCAGCGTCACCGAGACCGGCACCCGCCGAGACAGGGTCCGCGGGATCGACCGCGCCTCGGACGACCGCACGCCCAAGAACCTCACCAAGAAGCTCAAGAACCAGCAGTGGCACCGCCAGCGCGCCGAGGCCTTCGCCCGCGGCGAGGTCCTCAAGAAGAGCTGACCGGGGCGGTGTTCGAGAAAGAAAGTTTCAGTGAATCAAGACGCCGTGACCGATCGCTTTGGGGCCTGGGACCTACCATCCCGAGCAAGACATCGGCCACGGCGTTTTCTCATTTCGATGCGGAACCAACGGGCGACGCCGCGGGCTGACTCCCCGCCGTGCCCACGACGCCCAACCCACGGAGCGACGACGGGATGCTGATCAAAACAATCGTCAATGTGTTTCGGATCGACGAGCTTCGCAACAAGATCCTCTTCACGCTCGGGATGCTCGCCGTCTACCGCATCGGCTTCTGGATCCCGGTCCCCGGCGTTGACCAGGGCGCGCTGACGCAGTATTTCCAGGCCCAGGCCGCCTCGGGCGGGGCCGCGGGCAAGGTCATGCAGTATGTCGCCATCTTCTCGGGCGGCTCGTTCGGCCAGTCGACGATCTTCGGCCTGGGCATCATGCCATACATCACGGCGTCGATCATCTTCCAGCTCTTCCAGTCGGTCTCCCCGCAGCTCAAGAAGCTCAGGGACGAGGGGCCGACGGGGTACGCCAAGATCCAGGAATGGACGCGCTACGCGACGGTGGGGCTCTGTATCGTCCAGGCCGCCGGGTGGCTCGGCTTCATCTCCAAGACCGGACTGGTCTATGCGCAGTGGTCGCACAACCCGCTGTGGTGGGTCATGGGCATCTGCACGCTGACGGCGGGAACCATCTTCCTCATGTGGCTCGGCGAGCAGATCGACCGCTTCGGCATCGGCAACGGCGTGTCGTTGATCATCATGGGCGGCATCCTCACGGGCATGCCCGGAGCGATGATCAGTCTCTACAACAGCTTCGACCCCTCCGACCCCAACAAGATGGGCTGGATGGGCATGATCGTGCTGGTCTCGCTCTTCATCCTGGTCGTCGCGGGGTCGGTGCTGCTGACCGTCGCGCAGCGGCGCATCCCGGTCCAGCAGGCCAAGCATTCGCGCGGCAAACGCGTCTTCGGCGGGCAGAAGAGCTACCTGCCCCTGCGTGTCAACCATGGCGGCGTGATGCCCATCATTTTCGCCAGCTCCCTGATGATTTTCCCCTCGGTGATCTTCAGCTACCTGGCCGACAGCGCCCAGAGCTCGGGTCACAACGCCGGATGGTACTACGACACCATCACCTGGCTCAGCTCCCAGTTCCAGCACGGGCAGTTCCCCTACCTGGTGCTCTATGTCATCATGGTCTACTTCTTCAGCTACTTCTGGATCACAGTCCAGTTCAATCCCGAGGAGATGAGCAAGCAGTTGCGGGACCACGGCTCGTTCATCCCCGGCCTGCGACCCGGGCCCCGCACCGCCGAGTATCTCGAGGCCGTCATGGAGCGGATCACCTATGTCGGGGCAGCGTTCCTGGCGGTGATCGCCGTGCTGCCCATGGTGGCCAGCGCCAAGCTGGGGATCGATTTCACGGTCTCCCAGTTCCTCGGGGGCACGGGGCTGCTGATCGTGGTTTCGGTGGCCCTGGACTTCCTCCAGCGCGTCGAGGCCAACCTGCTCATGCGCAACTACGAGGGGTTCCTGGGCAATCCCAGCGACGGCTGACGGAAATCCCACGCCCGGAAGGCCCGACGGGATGAGAAAATCGGCCAAAAACTGCCGGATCGTGGCCTCGGGACCCCCGTGCGACAGGATTTTTTTCAGCAGGGTGTCTATCATCCTCGCCCCCCAGAGCGAGATCGTGACGCTTGATCGCAACCGGGCGTGTGAGAACAACTGACCGGGCCACGCTCGGAGATGGCGGCCGCGGGTACGCGGCAGGAGAATGCGATGAAGGTTCAATCCAGCGTGAAACGCCGTTCGAAGGACTGCCAGATCGTGCGCCGCAAGGGCAAGGTCTATGTGATCAATAAGAAGACCCCCCGTTTCAAGCAGCGTCAGGGCTGATGTTCGAGCGGAAGCTCGACGGGACGGCGCGCCGAACGGCGAGCGCGCGGCCGTGAGCATGAATGAACAGCGCGTGCCCGGCGGGCGCGCACGAGATACCAAGGCCGGCGCGGGCCGGTGACAGGAGCGAAACAGTGCCCCGTATCGCAGGTGTGGACATCCCCGATCGTAAGAAGATCTATTACTCGCTGCAGTACATCCACGGGATCGGTCCCAAGTACGCGGCCGACATCCTCGCCGAGGCGAAGATCAATCCCGACTCGCGCGCCAACGAGCTCAGCGAGACCGAGGTGTCGCAGTTGAACACGATCATCGACGGCGGTTTCCTCGTCGAGGGCGCCCTGCGTCGCCAGGTGCAGCAGAACATCCAGCGACTGCGCGAGATCCGCTCGTACCGGGGCGACCGCCACCGCTCGGGGCTGCCCACGCGCGGGCAGCGCACCCGCTGCAACGCCCGCACCCGCAAGGGACGCAAGAAGACCGTGGCTGGCAAGAAGGGCGTCAAGGGCTAAGGCGCGCCTGCCGCGAAGGCTCGGAGGACGCACGGCAGACCCGACTCATCAATCGCAAGGCTCCAGCCCCAGGCCCAGCGCCGGGGGAGGTGGAGCCGCCAGGAGCGAAGATCAAATGGCGAAGAAGACAAAGAAAGTTCGCAAGGGCGTTGTCCGCGGCGTGGCCCACATCAAGGCCACCCACAACAACACCATCATCACCGTCACCGACACCAACGGCGAGGCGCTCGCCTGGGACTCGGCCGGCACCATCGGCTTCAAGGGCGCCCGCAAATCGACCCCGTTCGCCGCGACCCGCGCGGGCGAGCAGTGCGGCCAGAAGGTCCGCAAGATGGGCATGAACGAGATCGAGGTCAAGCTCACCGGCGCCGGCGCCGGGCGCGAGAACGCGATCTCGGGGCTCGCCTCGACCGGTCTGCGCGTCACCGCCATCGAGGACCACACCCCGGTCCCGCACAACGGCTGCCGCCCGCCCAAGAAGCGGCGCGTCTAAGCATCGATCCTCCGCCCGCGCGCCCGACGGCGCACGGGTGTTTTTCGTGACCGGCGCTGGCGCCGGTCGCACCAGCTCATCGTGCCCCGGTCGGAAAGAAAGGGCGTCGTCGTCGGCAAGGGCGGCGCACCTGTGAAGCCCGGCGGGGCTGATCCGGGCCGTGAGGCCGCCACTTGCCGAGGAGATTGAATCATGCGCGTACGCTGGCGTGGTTTAGAGTTGCCTTCCAAGGTCGTCGCCGATCCCAAGTTCTCCGAGGACACCTTCGGGCGTTTTCGCGTCGAGCCGTTCGAGCGCGGGATGGGCACCACCATCGGAAACTCCCTGCGGCGGATCCTGCTCTCCTCGCTCGAGGGCGCCTCGGTCACCGCGATCAAGATCCACGGCGTCGAGCACGAGTTCACCAGCATGCCCGGCGTACTCGAGGACACCACCGACATCGTCCTGAACATCAAGAACCTCATCGTCAAGCTCGAGGGCGACGAGCCGCGGGTGATGAAGCTCGCGGCCCAGGGCCCCGGCGAGGTCACCGCCGACCTGATCGAGGCGGACACCAACATCACCATCGTCAACAAGGACCTGGTGATCGCGACCCTGACCGAGGAGATCCCCTTCGAGATGGAGATCCATGTCGGCAAGGGGCGCGGCTATGTTCCCGCTTCCGAGCAGTACGGGCGCAATGAGGACCAGGAGATCGGGATCATCCCCGTCGACGCGATCTACTCGCCCGTGCAGCGCGTGCGGTACCATGTCGAGGACACGCGCGTGGGCATGAAGACCAACTACGACAAGCTCACCATGGAGATCTGGACCGACGGCACGACCACGCCCGAGATGGCGCTGGTCGAGGCGGCCAAGATCATGCGCAAGCACCTCAACCCGTTCATCCAGTACTTCAACATCGGCGAGGAACGGGTCTCGGAGAACGCGGCGGCCGCCGCCGGCGTCGACGAGGAGCTGATCCGCAAGCTCAACATGCCCATCGAGCAGCTCGACCTCTCGGTGCGTGCGAGCAACTGCCTCGAATCGGCGCGAATCGACACGGTGGCCCAGCTGGTGACCAAGTCCGAGCAGGAGCTGCTCAAGCTCCGCTCGTTCGGACGCACCTCGCTGCGTGAGGTGAAGCGCAAGCTTCAGGATATCGATCTGGATCTGGGCATCGAGCTCCCCGAGGGCTACAACGCCGTCGGAGCGGGTTAACCACGACGGGAAGCAACCACCGGCGCGTTGAACGCGTCAGGATAGAAGGGATAAAGCCATGCGACATCGCAAAGCCGGCTTTAAGTTGGGACGAACCACGGCGCACCGCGAGGCGATGCTCCGCAACATGGCCGCCAGCCTCTTCGAGCACGGTCAGATCACCACGACCGTGCCCAAGGCCAAGGCGCTCAAGCCGTTCGTGGAGAAGATCGTCACCAAGGCCAAGCGGGGCGACCTGCACGCTCGCCGTCAGGTGATCTCCATGCTCGGGCGCGACCGCAACGCCTTCGCGTGGTCGTATCTGCCCAAGAACGCCACCGAGGAGCAGCGCGAATCGGTTGAGGAACAGCGGGAGTTCGTGCAGGGCTTCTTCGAGATCCCCGAGGCCGAATCGATCGAGCGCAACCGCTACGGTGAGCTGCGCAAGGCGCCCAAGCTCGTGCGGCACATCTTCGAGAATGTCGCGCCGCGATTCGAGGACCGGGCCGGCGGGTACACCCGCATCGTCCGTCTCGGCCGCCACCGCGTGGGAGACGCCGCCGAGCTGTGCGTGATCCAGTTCGTGGGCAACGAGGAGGGCCCCGAGATCGGCGGCCACCCCTCGGGACGCCGGCGCCAGGCCGACAAGCGCACCGCCTTCGCCGCCAAGCTCCGCAAGGAGACCGCCAAGGCCGCCGCCGCGCCCGCATCCGCCAGCGATGCGGGGGATGCCGGTGAGGCGGGTGACGAGCCCAAGGGCGACCAGTAAGCCCTTGATGCTTTCCTGACCGCACACGCCCCGCTCGGATCTGAGCGGGGTTTTTCATGAGACGGGCTCGCTGGCGAGCCCACGCCAAGGAACTATGATCGATCATGCTTGACGCCCTTCGCGACATCGAGACCCGCGCCCTGGCCGCGCTGGACGCCGTGAATACCCCCGATTCGCTCGAGCAGTGGCGCATCGAGTACATCGGAACCAAGGGCAGGGTCCGATCGGTCATGCCGATGATGAAGGAGGTCCCCGCCGACCAGAAGGCGGCGGTGGGCAAACGCCTCAACGAGGTGAAGGCGGCGCTCGAATCGGGTTTCCACGCCCGCCGTCGGGCGCTGGGATCGGTCGGCTCGGACGGCAGGGCGCCGGGCCCGGTGCTCGACCTCACCGAGCCGGGGGTGATCGACACCCACACCCTGGGCAAGGAGCACATCATCACCCGCGTGCGGGGCGAGCTGGTCGAGATCTTCGCGCGCCTGGGCTTCGAGGTCGCCCAGGGCCCCGAGCTCGAGGACGACGAGCACAACTTCGCCAAGCTCAACATTCCGGACGCCCACCCGGCCCGCGACCCGATCGACAACTTCTATGTGGACGATCCCGACGAGGTCGCCACGCCCCGCATGCTCAGGTCCCAGACCTCGACCGTCCAGATCAGGACCATGGAGGACGCGGTGGCCAGGGGGTGGGGGCCGCCGATCAAGATCGTCTCCCCCGGGCGCGTCTATCGCCCGGACACGGTGGACGCCACGCACAGCTTCATGTTCCACCAGATCGAGGGGCTGTACCTCGATCGGGGCGTGTCGATGAGCGACCTGATGAGCACGCTGCTCCAGTTCGCCCGGGCGTACTTCGGCCAGGACACCGAAGTCCGTCTCCGCCCCAGCTTCTTCCCCTTCACCGAACCCAGCGCCGAGTTCGACATGAAGATCGCACTCAAGCCCGGGACCGAACCCGGCTGGATCGAGCTGGGCGGCTGCGGGATGGTCGATCCCAATGTGCTCCAGGCCTGCGGCATCGACCCCGAAGCGTGGACGGGCTTCGCCTTTGGATTCGGCATCGAACGCATCGCCATGGGCAAGTACGGCATCCCGGACATCCGGATGCTCTTCGAGAACGACATCCGCTTTTTGCGGCGGGTCTGACCGATCCGGTATACTTCAGGCGACACGCACACGACAGGGGGCGGCCATGAATGAATACGACCACGGGACAATCGAACCCATCGAACCCATCGAGCCCACCGAGCGGTGGGAGCCCGCCGAGACGCTCAGCCGGCCCCGATGGCCCAAGGTCATCGGGATCATCTCGATCATCTGGGGTTCACTCGGGATGGTGTGCGGGGGGCTGGGGCTGGTCATCCTGCCGTTTTCCCCAAAGCTCTCGGGGCTTGCGCTCCAGAACGGGGAGCCCACCCCATACGGCAATATCCCGACCATCACCGACTATTCGATCGCGGCCATCGGGCTGTGTCTGGCGGTGCTGCTCTTGTTCGCGGGCATCGCGTGCGTGTCCCATCGCCCGGTGACGCGCAGGATGCACCTGGCCTACGGGCTGCTCTCGATCCCGGTCGTGGTCTGGTCGTATCTGAACCAGCAGGGCAAGCTGGCGTTGAATCTCCAGTGGGCCAAGGAGTATCCCGACAATCCGCTCGCCCAGGGTTTCAACGGCCAGGCTCCCGGCGCCGCCATCGGCCAGACCGTCGGGCTGGTGGTGCTGATCGTGCTGGGCTTCGGGATCCCGCTCTTCTATCTCGTCTGGTTCGGTCTGGTCAAGACCCGACCCGAGCAGGTCACCGGCGGCGATGAGGGCGTGTACTGATTCCCGACCTGGACCGCTCACGGCGCTTCCGCACTAGGCGAAAAAGGAAAACAGGCGGACCGGACCGATCCACGCGGCCCGGAACTTTGGGCGGGGACGGACGGGTTTCGCCGATGCAGATGATGAACACCATCGGGCATCGTCCCGGCTAGCTGGGAGGTTCTGCATGCGTTTGGCGGTCGTCGTACGGGTTTTCTTCCTTCTGAGCATCGTCCTGGGTGTGGGTGGGGCAGTGAGCGGGGCCGGCTGCGCCATCGAACGCAACCAGCGTCCGACGGAGGGCGAGCAGACCATGCTGACCCGGGACATCTTCGGGGTCTGGGTCACCCGCTGGGACTACCAGACGCAGGACGATATCAGGTCGATCTTCGCTCACGCCGCGGCCATGGGAGTGACCGATGTCTTCTGGCAGGTGCGCGGCCAGTCGGACGCCTACTACCGCTCGCGCCTCGAGCCCTGGGGCGAGGAGTTGACCCTCAGGCGTGACGACAAGAACAAGCCGATCGACGATCGAACGCGGGATCTGGACCCGGGCTACGACCCGCTGATGCTGGCCGTGCACGAGGCCCACCAGCACGGGATCAGGATCCACGCGTGGATCAATGTCATGCCGCTGTGGAAGGGTCGCACCCCCCCGATCGACGCATCGCACCCGCTCCACACGCACCCGCGGTGGAGGCTGACCGACGAGACGGGCCAGCCCCAGGCCTTGGGCGAGGGCTATGTCGTGGTCAACCCCGTGCTCGACGAGGTGCAGGACCACATCGTGGCGGTGATCCGGGACCTGGCGACCCGCTACACCCTCGACGGCGTGCACCTGGACTACATCCGTTTCCTCAGCGACGAGCTGGGCAAGGACAGGCTCTATCCCGGCGACGCCAGATCGCTCTCGCTCTACGCGCGAATGGAGGGAGACCGGGCCACGGTCGGGCAGCTCAACCGGACAAGGTACCGCGACTGGATCAGGGACCGCATCACCACGCTCGTGCGCCGGATCGGGGAGGAATCGCTCGGGGGCCGCGGCGAGATCATGTACTCGGCCGCCGTATGGCGCCGCCCGGACCTGGCGAGGGACAAGTACCTCCAGGACGCGGCGCGCTGGGTCAACGAGGGCGTTCTGGACATGATCGTGCCCATGATCTACACCGACAACGACGCCCAGTTCCAGGACGATATGCGGGCGTGGTACGGCGTCGTCGATCGACGCCGCGTCGTCGCGGGCATCGGGGCGTACAAGCACCACTCGGCCGGTCAGACCCTGGCCCAGGTGAACCTGGGCCACCCGCGCCGCTTCGTGCTCTTCGCGTACTCGTCGATCTTCGAATCGCCCAACCCCGACCAGGACCGCAAGCCCGAATCGCTTCGCGCCCGCGAGTTCAAACGCGACGCGCTCACGCAGTTCATCGCCCGGATCGGGACCTGAGCCCGTGCGGGCGCTGGGGATCGACATCGGCGGCTCGAGCATCAAGGCGTGCCTGATCGGCGCCGGCGAACGCCGGTATTCCCAGAGCGCCCGGTACGCAGGCCCCAGCCGCGAGCTGCTCGCCGGGGCGATCCGATCGGCCGTAGGCGATCTCGGAGACACCGCGGCGGACACCCCCGTCGGCCTGTGCCTGCCGGGCAAGCGCCACGCCTCGGGTGATTCGATCGTCTACTCGATGAACCTGCCCTGCCTCAACGGCTGGCGATTCGACAACCTGCTTCTTCACGCGCTGGGGTCCGCTCCGGCTCGCTTCGGGGTCGTGACCGACGCGCACGCCGCGGCGCATGACTGGTTTTGTGCGCACAAACCGGTCGGTCGCACCGCGTGCATCGCGATCGGCACGGGCGTGGGGCTCTGCGTGCTCGATGAGGGCGAGCCGGTCGGGTTCGGCGCCCGCGGCATCGGGCGCCTGGGGCTCATGGATGTCGGTCGCCTGAAGGAGCGGGACACGGTCGCGCACGACGGGGCGACCAACACGCTTGAGTCCTATGTCGGCGCGGGCGCGCTGCGACGCCGGCTCGGCGAAGCGCCAGCGGGAGGTGTCGAGGAGCTGCTGGCCGAGGTTGGTCCGGACGACCCATTCATGCGGGCGATGGTTCGTGCCCTGCGGGTCGTGCACGCGATCTACACCCCCGACACGATCGTGCTCTTGGGCGGCGTGGGCATCGCGCTCGCACCACGGGGCGACGAGCTCCGGGATGCGGTCGCACGGGGCCTCACCACGCTCGCGGCGTCTGATTGGCGCCTGCGCTTCGGTGATTCGATCTATCACGCCGCGTCGGGCGCGGCGCTGCTGACGGCGGCGGGCGCCTGAGCGGGCCGGTTGCCCAGCATGCAGGTCGTCAATGAGAGCACGACGCCGATGGTCAGTTTCCAGGTGAAATGGATCGCGTAGAACGACTCGATCGGGGGCGTGTGCAGGGCCGGGATCGCGTGGTACACGAATGGCTGA
The DNA here is from genome assembly GCA_964387925.1 of uncultured Phycisphaeraceae bacterium. Classification (GTDB taxonomy): domain Bacteria; phylum Planctomycetota; class Phycisphaerae; order Phycisphaerales; family UBA1924; genus UBA1924. The sequence goes on along the minus strand of CAYLXF010000009.1, from coordinate 20,371 downwards.
ACGAGCAGCATCCAGACGAACCCAACGGCCAGCGCCGCGATCACCGAGGCCGACGACCCGCGCCGGGTGAGCAGGGCCGTGAAGAAGACGCCCACGAGCCCGGCGTAGGCGAAGGCCATCACGCCCAGAGCGAAGTCGATCAGCGACTCGTTGTTGCTGCTCTTCCAGAAGATGCAGACGCAGGCGAACCCGCCCAGGACCACCCCCCACGCGACCACGGCCCAGCGCCCGACACCGACATAATGCCGCTCTGGCTTGAGCAAGCCGCGCCCGGTCATGATGGGGCGGTAGAGGTCGGTGATGAACGCGGCGCTCATCGCGTTGATGGCGCTGTTGAGGCTCGAGAGCCCCGCCGCGAAAAGGCCGGCCATCATCAAGCCCCGCACGCCGGGGGGGATCTGGGTCAGGATGTAGTGCAGGAACACCGTCACCGAGGCGCCCGGGCTTTCGATCGCGGGCATGTCGGTCAGCCCGGGTCGTTGGAAGACCACCCACAGCAGCAGGCCGACGGCGAGAAAGGTCGCGACGGTGGGTATGCCCAGCAGGATTCCCATGATGACCGACTTCGCCCCCTGCCCGGCGTCGCGGCAGGTGAGCATGCGCTGGGCCAGGTCCTGGTCCGTGCCGTAGGAGCCGATGCCCAGCAGCGTGAACCCGATCAGGCAGGCCGGGAGCGAGAACGAGGCGCTCCAGTCAAAGAATGGGGACGGGTCGCCATCGACCCGAGCGATCCTGATCCCGCCATCAAACAGCGTGAGCTTGGAGGCCCCTCCGGGGGCGCCGGTTCTCAGTTGCGTGAGGACTTCGCTCATGGGCGCGTTGATGCTGTTGATGATGAGCACGATGGCGCACAGGGCCGCGCCGATGAGGATGGCGAACTGGATCACATCGGACCAGATGACCGAGCTGATTCCTCCGGCCAGGGTGTAGACAATGCCCACGAGCGTCAGGATGCCGATGGCGATGACCAGGTTGTGGGCTTTGACCCCCTCGTCGAGCCCGAAGAGCAGGATCGACGCCGGGATCGCCCCGGCGTAGACCCGCGCCCCCGAGGCGAGCACGCGCCCGACCATGAAGCTGATGCTCGCGGCCCGTCGCGCGGGGGACCCGAACCGTGTCCCGAGCAGGTCGTAGATCGACGCCGCCCCCGATCGGTAGAAAGCGGGGATGAACACGATGGCGATGACCACCGCCGCGAGGATCATGCCCATGTTCGTGGCCAGGTAGGTCAGGTTGCCCCGGTAAGCGGTCTCGGGCGCGCCGATGAAGGTGACGGCGGACAAGGAGGTCGCGACGATCGAGACCGCCACGGCCCACGAGGGCATCGAGCGCGAGCCGAGGAAATAGCCATCGGTGTCCTTCGGGCTGCGCCGCGAGAACCACACGCCGGAGACCGCCAGCAGCACGAAGTAGGCGATCAGCACCGCCCAGTCGGGGGCGGAGAAGCCGGAGGAAACGCTTTGCGGCAGGGTCAGCGGCATACTCCCACTCAATCGGGCATTCGGGCCGGATCGGGTGAGATCACGCTCCGCGTGCGGCGAGAATCTCGCTCATCACGCGGTAGACCAGCTTGGCGGCGATGAAATCCGACGCATGGTGCGACTCGCTGGGGCAGAGCTCGACGACATCAAAGCCCACGATGGTCCTGCCGCGCGCCACGCGGCGCACCAGCTCGTTGACGGTGTACCAGCCGAGACCGCCGGGCTCGGGGGTCCCCGTCGAGGGCAGGATCGAGGGATCGAGGGCGTCGAGGTCGATGGTCAGGTAGACATGGTCTTCGAGCTGGGAGAGGACTTGGTCCATCCAGGAATCATCATTTGTGCGCACGGATCGGGCGATGTCGTGGGCGAAGTAGACCCGGTCGCGATTCATCCCTTCGAGTTCCTGCGCATCGATGGCCCGGATCCCGACCTGCACGACCGAGCCCCGCTCGCGGGCGCGGGCCATCACGCAGGCGTGGTTGTGGGTTGATCCGTGGTATGAATCGCGGGTGTCGCCGTGGGCGTCGACCTGGAGGGTGGTGATGGTCCCGAAGTGCTCGGCGGCCGCCTCCACGGCCCCGATGGTCACCGAGTGCTCGCCCCCGAGCACCACGGGGAGCTTGCCGCCCTCAAGCGCCGCCTTGACGCGCTGGCGCACCAGCGGGGCCAGGTGGATCGGGTCGCCCTCGTTGCACACCACGGGCTGCTGGGTGTGGATGCCCTGGGCGTAGTGCTCGGATTCGGTCTCGATGTCGTACCACTCGACCTGCGCCGAGGCGTCGATGATCGCCTGGGGGCCCCTGTCGGCGCCCTTGCGGTAGGTCGAGGTCGCGTCGTAGGGGACCGGAATGACCTGCACCAGGGCTGATTCGGGGTGGGTATGCTCGTGGGGGATGTCGAGGAATCCGGGCATCGGGGCCTTTCGATCCGGCGGCTGGGATGGATGGAGCGGGGATGGGGCTCAGTCCTCGGGTTGCAGGTAGGTGTACCCGTTGAGGCCCGTTTCATAGAAGCTGGACAGGATCCGTGATTCCTTGATGCTCATGTCCTTGCGCTTGACCGCCCGCTCGCACTCCTTTTCGAGCGCCTTGGCCAGCTTGTCGGGCTCGAACTGCACATAGGAGAGCACCTCGGCGATCGAGTCGCCCTTGACGATCTCGGCGATGGTCCATTCGTCGCCGTCCATCTCGATGTGGACGGCGTGGGGGTCGCCGAAGAGGTTGTGCAGGTCGCCCAGGGTTTCCTGGTAGGCCCCGACCAGGAAGGCCCCCAGGTAATAGGGTTCATCGACGCGCAGGTCGTGCACCGGGAGGGTGACCTCGGGCTCGCCCTGATCGGAGATGAAGAGATCGACCTTGCCGTCCGAGTCGCAGGTGATGTCGGCGAGCACCGCGCGGGTCCTGGGCTCCTCGTCGAGGCGGTGAATGGGCATGATCGGGAAGAGCTGGTCGATGGCCCAGGAGTCAGGCAGCGACTGGAACAGCGAGAAGTTGGCGAAGTAGGTCTCGCTGAGGAGATCGTCGATCTCGATCAGCGGCTCGGGGATGCTGTCGAGCTGCTGGCACGCCTGCTTGATGAGCGAGCAGATCGTCCAGAACAGACGCTCACACTCGGCGCGGTGCTCCAGACTCAGGTACCCGAGGCTGAAGAGCGAGAGCGCTTCCTCGCGGGCGCGGGTAGTGTCGTGATAGATCTCGACCAGGCGCGGTTTGTGCTCGTTGATCGACTGGAGCGAGTTCCGCAGATCCCGCAGCGGCTGGGGGTCGTCCGCGTGGGGGTCGGTGATGCGCAGGTCGTGGTCGACCATCCCGCCGGGGCCGGTGGAACCGAGAATATTGAAGATCAGCACCGACGAATAGGCGACCATGGCGCGCCCGCACTCGGTGACGATGGTGGGGTGGGTGGTCTCGTTGGCGTCGCAGACCGACCCGATGCGGTAGACGACATCCGAGGCGTACTCGTCGAGGGTGTAGTTCATCGAGGACGCCCGATCGGAGACCGATCCCTGGTAGTCGACGCCCAGGCCGCCACCGATGTCGATGTAGCTGAGCTTGGCGCCGATCTCGCGGAGCTGCACGAACACATGCGTCAGCTCGGTGATGGACCGCTTGATCGTCCCGATATCCTGGTGCTGGCTGCCGGTGTGGCAATGGAGCAGGTCGAGGCAGTCGAGCATATCGTGGCGCTTGAGCGTGCCCACGGCCTGGAGCAGTTCGGAAGTCGTGAGCCCGAACTTGCTCTTGATCCCCACCGAGGTGCCCCAGCGCCCCGAGCCGGTGGCCGACAGCTTGACCCGCACCCCGATGCGCGGACGCACGCCGTGCTTCTCGGCGAAGTTGATGATCAGGCGCAGTTCCTTGATGTTCTCGACGACCGGGATGATCTTGCGACCCAGCTTGTGCGCCAGGATCACGGCCTCGATGTACTGCGCGTCCTTGAACCCGTTGCAGATGATGAGCTGGTCGGGGGTTTTGACGGTCATGGCCATCACCGCAAGCAGCTCGGGCTTGGAGCCCACCTCCAGCCCGAAGCCAAGGGTGTGTCCGAACTGGGCGACCTCCTCCACGACCTGATGCTGCTGGTTGACCTTGATGGGATAGGCGGCGAGATACCCGCCCTTGTAGTTGTTCTCCTCGATCGCGTGGGCGAAGGCGCCCCGCAGCGAGGAGAGGCGGTGGTTGAGGATGTCGGAGAATCGCAGCAGCACGGGGGCGCTGATGCCGCGTTCGGAGAGCCCCTCGACGATCTCGTGCAGGTCCACCGACGGGCCCGGCGTGCCCTTGGGCCGGGCGTGGAGCTTGCCGTCCTCGCTGATCGAGAAGTAGCCCTGGCCCCAGCGCGAGGCGCGGTAGAGCTCGTCCGCGTCGGCGGTGGTCCATGCGTGATCCCGCTCGGCGCCGGCCACGGGCTGGGCATTCTTCGAGGCGGGGTGAGCGGCGGGGGTCTGGGTCGTGGGCATGGGGAATTGTAGAGGCCTCGCTCAACCGCTACGGGCGGGGCGTATGATTTTCTGCGCCACGCCGGGTCGGTCGGATCGGGCTCGGCCCGTCGTGCACAACCGAGACGAGGAGGAACCCATGACGATCCGTGCCTTCATGGACGAGCACTACCGCCACTTCAACGCCGCGGCGACGGTGGACGCCGCCAAGGGCTACGAGGCCCATCTCGCGGGAGGCGGGACCATGCTCCTGGCCATGGCCGGGGCGATGAGCACCGCCGAGCTCGGGCGTTCACTGGCCGAGATGATCAGGCAGGGCAAGGTGCACGCGATCTCGTGCACCGGTGCGAACCTGGAGGAGGATGTCTACAACCTCATCGCCCACGACCACTACGAGCGGATCCCCAAGTACCGCGACCTGACCCCCGCCGACGAGCAGGAACTGCTCGAGCGGCACCTGAACCGGGTCACCGACACCTGCATCCCCGAGGAGGAGGCGTTCCGCAAGCTGGGAGGGCTGCTGATCGACAAGTGGAAGCAGGCCGCCGAATCGGGCGATCGCAAGTTCCCCCACGAGTACCTGTATGAGATTCTCAACGAGGGGCTGCTCCAGGACGAGTACCAGGCCGATCCCAAGAACTCCTGGCTGCTGGCGGCGGCTCAGAAGAACCTGCCCATGGTCGTGCCGGGCTGGGAGGACTCGACCAGCGGCAACATCTTCACCGCCGAGGTGCTCAGCGGGAATGTGAAGACCCCCCTGGCGGTCAAATCTGGCATCGAGTACATGATGCGCTTCACCGAGTGGTACACCAGAACCTCCAAGGAGTCGAGCATCGGTTTCTTCCAGATCGGCGGCGGCATCGCGGGGGACTTCCCGATCTGCGCCGTGCCCATGATGCGCCAGGACATGGAGCTGGATATCCCGCTGTGGGGCTACTTCTGCCAGATCAGCGACTCGACGACCAGTTATGGGTCGTACTCGGGGGCCGTGCCCAACGAGAAGATCACCTGGGAGAAGCTGGCGGTCGATACGCCCAGCTTCGTGGTCGAGTCGGACGCCACGATCGTGGCGCCGCTGATCTTCGGCTATGTGCTCGGCTGGTGAGTCTCGCCCCGCGCCGGGGATGACTTTTCCCTGAGAAGGGCTTATAGTTCGTCCCTCACCTGGAGCGGTGGCAGAGCGGTTGAATGCGCCGGATTCGAAATCCGGTTCGGCTTTCGGGTCGACGGGGGTTCGAATCCCCCCTGCTCCGTTTGATTCAAAGGTGTACGAAACGGCGTCTTTGATGTGACGCCGTTTCGGCCGTTTTGGGGCGTGCTACGGGGTATGGCGCGTCTCCGGGATTTCGCTATTCCGACCAGTTTTCGATCTGCGGCCCGAATCGGTGCGAGTGTCTCTCGCGGCGATTTGAGTGGTGTCTCCTCGCCATTTCCACATTCCCTGTTCAGGGCTGATTTACAGGGAGGTTGCTCAATCAGGGAGCTGGGCAGGGATCGATCGCATGATCACCCTCACGCATGGCACGGAATGGCAGGATTTGGCATGGGTTCTCTGGATTTCCCTGCACGCGGAACAGGGAATGAGCAGGGAAACGCCGCGGGGTCAACCCCCGGATCGGAGGCCCAACTCGGACGCCTGCATGTCCCAATCGAGCCGCTTGGATGCGGCGATCAGATCATCGAGCGTGATGGTGCTGGGCAGCGTGCCGGCCAGCGCATGACGGAGTACTTCGGGCCCGAGCTGGGTCAGGGGCAGCAACTCGATCATGCGTGAACGGGCGATGCCGTGATGTTTGGCGTGCGCCTTGATCTGTTCTCCGGATTGGATCAGCTCGTCGTGCCAGCGGTAGGCCAGGCCGATGGCCTCGACGATGTGCCGCTTGGGCTCGGGCTGAGATGGGATGATGAGGTCGGACCCATCGGGGCTGAGCAGCAACTGGCGGCCGCCGAGTTTCTTGATGCAGATGCGGAGGGTGAGCGAGATGAGCTTCCCGTGATCCTCGGCTTGCGGCTCATGCAGACAGGTGGAATATGCAGGGATCTCGGCGGGTGCGTCCCCTTGGAAGGGCCGATACAGCTGGCGGTCGATTCGCAAGAACCGCAAGACGGCGACATGTGGCTAGACCTCGGTACGATTGCAGCTGAGTTCCGGACGCAGGTGCTCCCGATCTATACACCGGATGATCGGGTCGGACCGAGCGGGGCAAGTTCGGTGGCGTTGCTCATACAACCTCGTCAGGAGTAGAGTTGATTCGAGTTCTCAACAGCCCCTAGAGTCGGCCGAATGGGGCTGTCAATAGGATGAGTACGAAGAAACACGAAGAGTCAGTGTTGCATCCTCGCGTGCAAAGCATCTAGTCATCTTCACCTTCAGCAAACGACGACCTCGGCCGGGGCGAACGCGAGCCGAGGGGTATAGTCACAGTATGTCAAGCGACTGTATGAACCACTGTAGAACGCAGGTGTGGAATCCGAGACCATCGAGTAGTGCACGCTTAGAGCTCGATCTGAGTCGCGAGCTCGCGATAGCGACACAGCCCGTTGGCCCATCGAATCTGGTCTGGCGATCTGCATTCAGGCTCAAAGAGTGCCTGCGTCGCAACGACGACACACACGCATCGTGATCGACTAGTCGCGACATTGAGCCGGTTCGGCTCGTAGAGGAAGCTCATACCGCGCGGGGCATCCTGGGCCGAGGAGCTAGTTGCGGAGTAGATTACAACTGGCGCCTCCTGTCCTTGGAACTTGTCCACAGTGCCGACGCGAAGATTGGGGATCCCTCCCACGCTCGCACATCCCGGCCGCTTTGTCAAGCGTCATCCCAAGTGGCGGCGCTGGGCCGTGCCCGCTCGTTTGCCATACGCGGAAAAGGAGACCGCGATGCACCACTACACCGACGACGAGCGCTTCGTGCTCGTCTGCATCCGCGTGGCCCGCAAGCACCGGCTCGACCCGTCCCGCGTCGCGCGGGAAGCGAAGGGTGGACACCCGAGCGGTGGGAGTGGGCCCATGCGAGCTACGAGGCCAGGCAGCGCGAACAGCTGCGATCGGTGTGCTCGGCCGATGCGTGAGCGGGCCATAAGGCGATCGCTGTTGCCGGGAACGGTCGCGTGATGCTGGCCAAAGATGCCGGGGCCCGGCCATCGCCGGCATGGTCCAGGCGCGTGATGTGTCGCGTGCCGCGGGTCCTTGCTGTGGATAACCCACCCCATGGTTGATTGCTCGGATGTGGGGAAAATATCCGGCGATGACCACCGTATAGCGGTTTGCAATGAAAGTTATCACAAAGCTTGATGCATGGTTGAGCCCCCCCGAATGTGGTGCATTCGAGGAGAATTCTGCATGCATGCGCCGGGCCCGCGGCCACGGAGTTATGAACAATCCATGTTCCGGGTATCGTGTCTGTGTACTTTCTCTGGAGACCGATTGACGATTACACGCGAGGAGGCCGACGATGCGAGCATGGAAATACATCACCGCATGCGCAGGTGGATTCATCGTCACCCAGGCGGCCACGGCGCAGGTGTCCGTGGAGCCCATCGCCGGCTGCCCCACGATCAACCGGACGGCGTTTGCCGACACCGTCCTGATCGCGCAGCAGGCAAGCCCATCCGAGGAAGAGATGGGCATGTACGGAAACATCGGCACGCAAGCCTTTCTCGTGGGTGGCGCACACTACAACGCAGGCGGCGTGGAGCCGAACCAGGATGATCTCAACGATTTTCTGGGGCTCAGCGAAGCGGCCCTGCGACAGCGGCTCAGCAGCTATGTTGAGGCGAAGTTCGACATCCCCGACCGGATCCAGAATGTGAGCACGGGGCTCTGGTCCGTCCCGGGTTTCGGCGGGCTCGTGATCATGGATATCGAGCGCGACGGGCACCCGGACAAGCTGTATGCGAAGTACGCCGACCCGCAGGCATGGTCCTATGTCGAGGGCCCCAGCACGCTCGTCGGCGATGCGCTGATCGATCGCATCTTCGAGCAGTACGAGCGCTGCATCTCGGCGACCAAGCTCGCGTTCCCCAACGCCAAGATCGGGATGTACGGAACCGCCACTGCGAACGCCAACGGGTGCGTGGGGGATAACTTCGCCAAGAATATGTATCTCTTCAAGGCCAAGGCGTACGAGACCGGACGCCTGGATATGCTCGATTTTCTGTGCCCACGCGTCTACCCGGTCAGCGCAAGCACGACCCAGATGACCGGTTGCCACCCGAGGGCCAACGCCGCGCAGCGTCATGAGCAGATGCTCAAGATCTCACTCAACGCGCTCCGGTACGGGCCGCAGGTCGACACCTCCCAGGCCTCATCGACGCAGGACGACCCATACGGGCTGCTGAGCACGGGGGCGGTCGTGGAGGACGACCCCGACCTGTGGGAGAGTAACGGCTGGGACCCCGTCGTCGACAGCGACGGAGACCCGTTCCTGGTCTGTCCCCTGCTGTCCGCTCAGATCTTCGGCGACAGCGAGAACCCCGGCGCGTATTGCATCGATGCCGACCCCGGCCTGGCGATGACCATCAAGCCGCTGGTGGATCTGCTCGAGCCCGTGGTTAACGCCACGAGCCCCTGCATGGTCAGGTGTTACGCGTACTGGATCCCAGGCCCGAGCGGCTTCGCATTCAGCAAGCTGCGTCAGACCATCAACTGCGCCTACTGCGAAGACCACGGCCGGGTCGGCGACTACGACGACGACGGCGTCGTGAGTCTCAACGACTGGAACATATTCTACGCCGCATGGAACAACGGCAACAACACCTTGCTCGCGGACATTGATGGCGATGGGGATGCCGATCCGGACGATTACATCATGATGGCCAACCTGTACCAGGGTGTATGCCCCGCCTGCCCCTAAGGCGCCAGGCCTGTACGCGAGGGGCGGTCTGCTTTCTCCCTAAGCGATGGCCTCCAGCGCGATGGGCACGCACTCTGAACCGTCGGAGTTTCTGCGAAAGCGGCCGGCCACGGGCCACGGTGTCAAACAGCGTAAGCAGCTGCGATCGGTGTGCTCGGCCGATGAGGGAGAGATGAAATCTGCGGTGATGCACGACGGTGTCTCAGGCGGTGTAGACACCGCGTTCGACCTTCTTGAAGCGCTTGTCGTTGATCAGCCGCTGGTTGACGATGGTGCGGAAGTTGCCCGCCGTGGTGCGGTAACCGCTGTCGAGCACCGCCTGGGCGGCCTCACTCACGCCCCTCCGCTTGCCCTTGAGCACGCCGTGCAGGGCCTCGGCGAGATTGGTGTTGTTGCGGGGACGGCGGCCAGAGGAGCCGGTCAGCTTCCCGCCGGTCATCGACGCGATCTGGCCCTCCACCTCGGCGACCTGCGCCAGCAACCACATGCCCGCGATGGAGGCGCTGGCGCGGCTGCAACTCCGCAGCGGGCAGAGCGATGAGGGCACGCGGATCATGTTGAGGAAAATCGCCTACCGAGGCGACTCAGCATGGAAGCGGTGGGCAGAGACACAGCTGGCTCGGACTGTTGAGCCATGAGCGTGTTCACGGAAGAATCAATTCTGAGTGGACGGTCCCTCTTACTTGTTGAACGCCGCCCGGACGCCGTCGAGGTTGTAGAGCAGGTTTGTGCGTGCCTGCAGCACCGCCGGGAGATTGCGATAGTGGCTGAGAACAAGCTGGGTGTTGGTGTCCACCTGCTCATTGTTGTCGAGTGCGCGTCGCTCAGCGAGCAGCGCCGCGTAAAGCTCCGGGTAGTCCTCATCTAGATCAACCACACGGTACTCGGGAGGGACCAGGCCCACGAACGCTTCGGGCTGACAGACACGAAGGACTGTGCTCGCATCCACTGAGCCGAGAAACAATGACCGAAGCTGGGCACGGGCGACCTCGATAGAGTCACGGAGCAATTGGATCTGCTGGTCCAATGAATCGATGTGGGCCTGCATTTGCTGGATTTCGGACTGATTCTCGGCGAACCGGATTGTGCGCTCCAAATCCTTACGTTGCTCAAGTCCCGCTTGAAGCTGTTGTTCCTGCTGCAGAAAGCCCGCAACAAGCTGTTCATTGTCATAGAGTCGGTCAAACGCCGCCTCGGTTTGCGTGTCGTTAAATCCCAAGACGGTAACTGTTTCTGGCGTCAGACCCAGCGCGAGACTGAGCCGTCTGGCTTCTTGGCTGTCGATGCCCGCTGAAGCATGGGCGGCAAGCAGCGCTAAACAGATTGTGGGCAGTAGTTTGGGAAGAATCATTGCATCTCCAATCAGGGCTTCTTCTGGCTAACAATACGGGGCGGGCGCCCCTTGGTTGTGGTTGCCTGCGTATTTTCGGCAAAGTCAAAATCTTTTCTGTGATTTTCCGCATTGAACAGCGCAACGCACGCTGGCATCCGGTATAAGTGGTCTGCTGCGTCCATTAAGGGTAGCCAGCCCCACTTGAAAGCCATGCGGCACCAGGAGGGCATCAAGCTGTTTGCAGCGGCTTGGGGATAAATAATCGTTGTTGTTAGTGATTCAAGGAATCTGAAAAATGCCGAGTTATGCACAAAGTTTGGTAGTCGGTGCGATGGTTTGGGGTGGGGCACAGACTGTCGCATTTGCTCAGACCGATTGCGATTGCGATTGTCCGCCGGGTTCAATTCCTACGCCTGCAACAGTTGAGTTCAGTGTGGATTACACAAGTCACTGTGCAGATGACTCCCTGAGTCTTCATTTTGATGGTGACGCGTCGACTGACACGGGCTGTGCCAAGGCCTGTTCGCACGGTCTGGGCACAATGATTGATTATGAAAGTGAGGAATGTCCTCCTGCACTTGCAATAAGCGAGACAAGCGGGACTGTGGATGGCGGCTTTGCAGCCACGCTGCATAATCCTGGCTTATCAACAGAATATTGGTTATTGACATTTTCATCAGATATTCTTGGTATCCCAGGCAAAATCGGGGCCTATGTTTATTCTACCGGCACTGTTTATTTATGGACCTCTAGCGGGGGTGTGTCTAGTGACTATATTTTGGGTAAGGTCTTGTGTCAGGAAAATGGCGATGTCTATGTAGACGCCCACTTTGATGACAGCGAAGATGATGACAACGGCGGTGATCTTGTTTGGACTATTAATTTTCATCTGACCGGGGAGCAAGGGGCCTGCGTTCCGATTCCCCAGTTCGGCTACAGGGGAGATTGTCGATATCAGGAGGCCGAGGAGGATCCCAATGGGGGCGGTGGTGATCCGATTGATCCCGGTGACGGGGGAGAGCCAGGTGGTGGTGAGCCTGGTGATTCAGGTATTTTTCCGGAGGAGGGAGGCGGAGGTGGTGGAGGTGGTTGCAATGAGGACGAGGATGAGTCTTCCTCTCCGGTCTCGTATCTCACGGGACACAAGGTTGAGCGAGAGACCGATCTTTCCATAAGTCTTCCTGGGCGAGATTTCCAGCTGATCCGTGAGTACACGAGTGATCCGAACTTCTACCGGCCAAATAGCAGCGGTGATTATTTTTGGAACAGCAGCTTCACTGATGTCATTCCCGGCACGGCGGGCGTTCAGTGGACGCTCAATGTCTTCCAATACATCACAGGGGATGACGGAAGCGGGAACTCGACCCTTTATGTCCGGGGTGGGGATCGGATGCGGTCGAGCCACAGGTATACGCAGCTAGGTAGTCAGGCGGTATTCGTTTCAACGGGCGCCGGGAACTCGTATATTGAACCAGACATTTATGACTCGATACCTTGGCTCGATTCAGCGGGAAGCACAGAGGATGGCGAAGATGTCGCTGTTTGGCGAGTGCGAGCGCCCGGCGGCGGCGAAAAAGTCTTCATGCGGGTCGATAGTATGGCAGCGCCGATCTCTGGCGAGCTTGACCGGACGGACTTGTATGGTTTGTTGCTCTACGAGATTGACGCCCATGGGAATCGCTTTGAATATCGATGGACAACCTTGGGCGACACGGGAACTTTAGCGGGTCGTGAAAATGTGCGCATTGATGAAATCGTGTCGACTGGCGCAGATGATGTCGATCATGCCCAGATCGTCTTTGACTGGCACCCCTCAGGTGATGGAGACTGGGTTTACGGACGCATTGAGGAGGTGCGTGTGTATCGTCCTGCATCGGGGAGCGGTTGGTCGTCCAGCCCTACCCAGCGTGTGCGATATATCTACTATGACGATATTAAGAACATTGAAGCCCAGTCGGTTTTCGGAACGGTGGCATCCACAGTGGATGAACTCCGTGATTACTACGATGCGGAGGAAGGTGATCTGTGTGAGGTGGTAATTTCGAGGCAGGTTGACGAGGGTGGCGTTGAGGGGATGTATGACGAGGTCACACAGTATAGGTATTATGCCGAGAACAACAACTACGGGAGCGATATCGCTGATGACAGTGCTGTCGGCGGACTCGCGGGGTTTTCCCCCGCGGGGAAGGCGCATCAGCTGATGGCGGTCATTTATCCGCAGCAGGTCGAATACTATGCGGCTCGTGTCTTCAATGAGTTTAACGCATTGGCCAGCTCGTCTGAGATTCAAGCGGCGTTGGGCATCGTGTCTGATGAAGTTGATGATTTCCAGAACGATGTCTATGACTCTTCCTCCGCATTCATCTCATCGGTTGATGCGGCGACTCGATTGCGTTGGGTTAACTTTCAGGGCGGCCAGAACGGCACCAACGCGTTCGAGTTCAGTCAGGCCGCTTTGCTCCCGAACAGCGAATGGGCTTCACTGTTTGATCTGGCTGGCAAGTTCATCACATACTACACGGAGCTAGATGGTAGCTATAAAGCATCAGACGGCCTGCACGGTGAAGCGTACCGGGTGCGCACGCAACTGATCTCTTCGAGTTCCAACGGTTGTGGGTGCAGCGGCGCTGGCACACCGTATGGCCTTAGTAAGCGTTACGATTATCTCTACCGTCGATATGAGCTGAATCAGGGGTTCGAGCCTCCCGCGTCTGTGACGCCTAGCTCTGGCGTGGATTTTCCTCATACGATTCGTAGTGATGGCTACAGCTGCTTGGTTGTCGAGTCTTACATGAGTGTGGGAACGAGCGGTCTTGAGTATGTTCCGTACCGTGTGCGTTGCCAGGACTATTATTGGCCCACATCGCTTCCCAATGGGCAAGTCGCGCCGACTGAGAGCGTTCCGGGAACGGTGTCCCCCTTTGGAGTCCGGCGGTTGGCTCATGCGATGTGCACGGCGGATGCGAGCTGGGGTTCAACCGACAGCTTTAATCCGTATGAGGATCCGATTGATCATGAAGGCAAGGTTTGGGCCACAACAAATATCTACGGCTATGACAGCACGGATCCGGGAGCCACGCAGTTCAACAGCTTCGGCAAACTGACCGCGACTCTGACCATGGAGGCGGTTGCCGCATCGAGCACTGGATATGAGGCGGTGGCTGATGCTGGTGAGGATACGGTCGCCCCGATTATCCCGCAGTCGTCAGATGCGGGGAAGGTGCTGACCTATGACTACACGGATGGCTACCTGACAAAGCGCTCGGTCGAGGAAGGCACCGGCCATACCACATACGATGTGCTTCAGGAAATGGATCGCGGAGCTTCGGGTGATCGGCCGGATGTGGTGACTGAGACGACACGCGATGCTGGCGATGGGGTTGTCGAAACACGATCCATCGCATACGGCTATTACGACAATACGGGCTCGACCGATCCGAACGGAGCCATCGTAGCGTGGATGAAGTCGGAGATGAGTCCGGAGACTCCGGCGCAGAATGGCCCCGCGAGCCCGAGTTCGATCGATTATTCCAACTGGTCGTTCTACGACCACCTCGGACAGTTGCGTTGGGAGCGTGATGCTGACGGCACGCTGACCTACTACCAGTACGATGAGCACACAGGGAAGATGACGAGGATGACGCAAGATGCGGATCCCGGCGATACGACCATTCCTTCGGGCATCGCGATCAATGAGACAAACTTTCCCGGCATCACCAGTGCTGGCTGGAGCTTGCCGACTCGTTCGTCGTATGATGAACTCACGAGCTCTTATGTGTACGATGCGCTCGGTCGTCAGATCGAGAGCACCGACGCGGCGGGTGTGACGCGGTATATGCGCCGCGTGGTGCTCGACGCGAGCCACGCGTCGCTGGATTCGAACTATGCCAAGCTGATCGTGCCCTCGGTGGGGCCGCAGTACTGGCTGCTCTACGACTATGGTGTGGGGCTATACGCCACGCTTGATTTTCCGCACAAGCTCACGGATGGGTCCTTTGACGGCCCGCTATCCGTATCGTGGCAGGACGCCGCGGGGACTTCCCTGCGTGAGAGCAGCTTCGAGTGCCTGAGCAGCGGGGGCAGCTACGACCCGAGCGCGGGCACCTACGCGATCGGCGAAGAGTATTCCCGTTCGGATTCTGAGCTTGCGGTCACCGGCAGCACGGTGCGCTCGCGTCAGTGGTTTGATACTCAAGCCATTAATGTCGATGCGGGATCATTCTTTACCGAAACCCGGTATGACGCCCTCGGGCGTGCTTACCAGATCATCGATCCACTTGGAAGCGTGATGCAGTACGGCACGAGCACGCTGCCGGGCTACGACATCATGGACAAGCCCCTGGCGATTGCTCAGGGCTCGATGAACAGCGGCGGCACGATCAGCGTTGACCTCGTCTCGGAGACCTTCTACGACAGCAACCACACCGAATCCCAGGGCATCGGCAACGGCCTCGTTTCGGTGAGCAAGGTCTATACCGGCGAGGGCAGCGAGTCGCGTGTGACCAAGTACTGGTACGACTATCGCGATCGGCTCATCGGCCAACTCAACCCCGAGGCCCCGCATCAGGTCTTCGGGTATGACCGGCTCGGCCGTCAGATCGAGCAGGCGAACTGGACCGACGGGATGGATTTCACCACCGGCGCCACGGGGACCGTGCCATCCCCCGCCGACTATGGCGCTGATCGTTCGACCTACACCAAGTCGTTCTACAACAACCGTGGCATGGTGTACCGCCAGATCCAGGCCATCGATCCGACGATGGACCCTGCCGGCGGCTCGTATCCGGGCTATCTTGAGACACTCACCTGGTACGACCCGGAAGGGATGGTCGCCGCGACCTGGCGCCCGAGCGGGCCCGCGACGAAGACGGTGTATGATCAACTCGATCGACCCTTGAAGAGCTATGTGACCAACCGCAAGGATGACGGCCTCTGGGGCAGCGGATCGTACGAAGAGGTCTTTGACAGCGGTGGAACAACGGTGAATGTGAGCGACGAGACGGTCTTGGCGCAGACCGAATACCATTATATCGCCGGCGGCAACCCGGGCGCGGGACAGGCGGATCTGGTCACGAACCGCATCCGGTTGCACAACACCAGCGCCCTCGGTGAACTCGACGGCTCGAACAGCATATCCAGATTTATGGTGAGCCATTTCGACGACGCCAGCCGGGTGACCGACACGCTCAACTACGGGACCAACGACACCACGAACAACAAGTTCGTGTCGGGGACCAGTGCGCCCACGACGATCGATCTGAACCGCTCCACGAGCCCGGCGCTGATCTCATCGGTGGAGTTCGACGCCATCGGCCGTCAGCAGCTGCGAATCGACCCGCGCGGCACGCGCACCTATACCATCTATGACGACCTCTCCCGCTCGATCGCTGTTATCGAGAACCAGCAGACAGGGTTCGACGAGAGCAACATCAGCTGGGATACGGGCACGGCCAACTGGATGGTCAGCTGGGGGACGAGCCCCCAGGCAGACCAGAACCGGGTGACGACCTTCGTCTATGACGACAACTCGAATGTGACCAAACGCACCGCCCATATAAACACCGGCGATGTGCAGGTTACAGGGTACGAGTACGGCGTGACCGCCTCAACCGGCTCGGGGGCGATGGAGTCCCGGATCAACGCGCCCGGAATGCTCGCCGAGGTGCATTACCCCGACGAGTCCACCGGGCTGCCGGGTTCCTCTGCGGCGTACACGGTTTCGTACGCCTACAACCGGCTCGGGGAGCCGCGAGCCAAAACCGATCAGAACGGCATTATTCACGCCTACACCCGCGACGGCTTGGGTCGAGTGCTCGCCGATGAGGTGACTTTCCCGACGAGCACCGATATCGATCAGGCCGTCGCCAAGATCACGACTTCGTACGACGATCACGGACGTGTTTCGGGCGTCTACAGCTGGGACGACACCCCGAGCGAACTCAACTCGGTGGAGTACGAGTACACGCCGCTGCACCAGATCAAGGCGGTGGTGGAGAATGTCGATGTCGGCGGCAGCGCTTTCGACGAGCGTGTCGAGTATGACTATGTGAGCGCCAAGCCGACCTCAACAGGCGGGAACTACACCCGCCTGAGCGCCGTGCGGTACCCCGCCCAGGCCGCGGGCTCGACGAACACCTACGAGGTGGATTACGGCGCCTCAGGGTCGATCAACGATGTCATCAGCCGGGTGAACGGACTTGATGTACCGAACTGGTCACCACCCGATGACGAGCTCGTGCGGTACACCTACTTGGGCGTGGGTATGCCCATCAGAGTGAACTACACATCCGGCTCGATCCGTCTGGATGCCACCAAGGCGCCCGACGGCTCATCCACCTCCGGCGAGTACCCGGCGTACGACCGCTTCGGCAGGGTGGTCTGGCACGCCTGGGTCAACAACTCCTTCACGACCGGGACGAACCCCGGTTATCCGAATGCCACGCCCCTGGTGGCCCGCCGCTACGCCTACGACGAGACCACGAAGCTGCGGACCCTCGACTGGGACGGGCGGCCCGGCGTGGTGCTCGACGACCGTGACTGGGAGTACACCTATGATGGTCTCGATCGGCTCACCGAGGGTGACCGCGGCCAGTGGGACCCGACGACGCCCGCGCTGACGCTGGCGGCGAACTCGCGGCAGTGGGACCTGGACATGCTTGGCAACTGGAACAGCGTGGCGACGGATCTCAACGGGGCCAGCGGCTTCGAGGCCGGCGCCGAGACCGAAGATCGCACCTATAACCTCGCCAACGAGTTGCTCTCGCGTGAGGCCGAGCCCGGGTCGGGCCCGGGCGGCTCAACACCCTCGGACTTTGCGCCCGCGTTCGACGACGCGGGCAACCTGGTGAACAACGGCGGTGGGGGGGCCAGGGAGCTGGCCTATGTCTACGACGCCTGGAACCGCCTGGTGAAGGTGGAGAAGCCCGGTAGCTTCTCGATCCTCGAGAACGAGTACAATGGGATCGGGTGGCGCATTGTCCGCCGCATGGACACCTCGGACAGTGCCTACGACGGGCTCGATGAAGAGCGGCGGTACTATTTCGACCCGAGCTGGCGGATGATCGAGGAGCATGTGGATACGGACCTGGACGGTGACTTCACCGAGCAGGGGGTCGACTACGCCGCCCAGCAGTTCTGGGGTCTGCGGTATATCGACGACGCGGTGGCCAAGCGGATCGACCGCGACAACGAGGGCGACTGGGAGGAGCTCGCCGATCAGTATTTTTATCTCACGGACGCGATGTTTAGCGTGCGTGCGGTGACCGATGTGGGAGGCTCTGTGCGTGAGCGTGTGGACTACACGCCCTACGGCCGGGCCATGCACCGCTACGCTGGCGACTACGACGGGGACGGGCTCATCGGATTGAGTGACATCTCGATCCTCAACGCCCAGAGCGGCGGGGGCACGCCGCTCAAGCCCGGCGACAGCGGCTACAACCCGCATGTGGACCTCAACGGGAACGGATCGGTGGACTCGACCGACGGCTCGATCTTCTCGGCGGACTACGCGTTCGTGTCCACCAACGCCAACGGGGTGCCGCCGGAGGGGTGGCTGTCGGACAACGCGCGCACGGGCAGCGACGGGACGGATAACCAGTACGGGTTCGACGGGTACTGGTTCGATGCCGCCGGGGCGACGGACGCGGGGAGCTTCGGGCTCTACTGCGTACGAAATCGTTTTTATGACGTCACTTTGGGACGGTGGCTGCCAGCGGATCCATCAGGTGTATCATTGCATCTGTGGCATGGAGCATCGTACAGGCAAGTAAGTATTCAACCGCAGATACAGTATGCGGACGGAAGCAATTTGTATCAATATGCTCAAAGTGGATCGCCGTATTTGCGAGATCCATTTGGGCTTAAGTCTTGCGATTATTGCGGGCCAGATATATCATCGTGGATGAATATAGAAGTTATATTATGGTCCCAGTGGGTCGACGCTCTTGTGCCACAAATTGTTAATTGGGCGTCTCAAGATGCTCCATGGTATATTCCTGATTTGTACTATGAGAAGGGGTATCACTACACTTTTCTTGCATTGGCTGGTCGTCAAATGACTTATTTCCCCGACACAAAGTTCTATTCTGCAAATTGTCCAACTGAGAACTGTGCAAATACAGTTACTTTGGCTGGAACTTGTATTCATGTTTCGGAGGTAGGAAATATTATTTATGGTGTAGCGGCGCGACATTTCCGCATGACATGGCTGCAAACATGGGCGGGTTCGCTTGCAGGAAACCGTGGTAATCGGACGACGGCAGACGCCGCAGCCGTCCGCATCGGTTGGGATTTTGGCGGGACGA
The DNA here is from genome assembly GCA_964387925.1 of uncultured Phycisphaeraceae bacterium. GTDB lineage: Bacteria > Planctomycetota > Phycisphaerae > Phycisphaerales > UBA1924 > UBA1924. The sequence goes on along the minus strand of CAYLXF010000009.1, from coordinate 1,461 downwards.
ATAGCTATTTTGAAAGCTGGTTGGCTACAATTGGCATGAGCCGTCTCGATAACCTCGGGTCGGATGCGCCTTCGAGCTGTCAACCATGTACTACCTCTGTTAGTTCTAGTGCATCTCATGTTTTATTGCCGCCGATAACTTCTACTATGAATCATGGACCACTCGTCATCACTGTGCCGTCAACTGTACATTGAGGTGGTATATGTTGCATGATTATAAAAGAGTTTTTGGTTTTATATTTTTTAGCCTGCTCCTTTTTCATATTGTAATCTTATTCATTATTGTGGGATCTGAATTATTTGGCTTCCTCTCCTTTGAGCAGGCAATATTGGATTTTGTAGAGGCTGTGTATCGGCCCGTGATTCAAATATTTTTCCGCATAACCCCTTCAGCATGGGCTAGCTCTGGCAATGTTTTAGTTGGTTTTATGTCGATCTTGTTTTCGGCGTTTGTTTACTCAACCCTACTCAGTATAATCGCGGCACTTGTATATCTTTGTGTGCTTCGAGCAATAAAATTGATAGAGTAGCGATCCAGCAACTTTGTAGCCCTCCCTTGTCGGGTTTTGATCGGTTATTCAAGCGGCCCTCTTGCGCTCCCGCACCCGGATCTCTAAGCGGAAGAGCCTTGGGCCGCCGCATGGAACCGCTTGGGGGAGTTGAAGCACATGATGATGATCTCGCCCTACACCTCGGACAGCGCCTACGACGGCCTCGACGAAGAGCGTCGGTATTTCTTCGACCCGAGCTGGCGGATGATCGAGGAGCATGTGGACACGGACCTTGACGGCGACTTCACCGAGCAGGGGATCGACTACGCCGCCCAGCAGTTCTGGGGCCCGCGGTACATCGACGACGCGGTGGCCAAGCGGATCGACCGGGACAACGACGGCGACTGGGAGGAGCTCGCCGACCAGTATTTTTATCTCACGGACGCGATGTTCGGCGTGCGTGCGGTGACCGATGTGGGAGGCTCTGTGCGTGAGCGGGTGGACTACACGCCCTACGGCCGGGCCATGCACCGCTACGCGGGCGACTACGACGGGGACGGGCTCATCGGATTGAGTGACATCTCGATCCTCAACGCCCAGAGCGGCGGGGGCACGCCGCTCAAGCCCGGCGACAGCGGCTACAACCCGCATGTGGACCTCAACGGCAACGGGTCCATCGACAGCACCGATGGGTCGATTTTCTCGGCGGACTACGCGTTCGTGAGCACGAACGCCAACGGTGTGCCGCCGGACGGGTGGTTGTCGGACAATGTGCGCACCAGCAGCGACGGTACGGATAATCAGTTCGGGTTCGACGGGTACTGGTTCGATGCCGCCGGGGCGACGGATGCGGGGAGCTTCGGGCTCTACTGCGTACGCAACCGGGTGTACGATGTCGGGATGGGGAGATGGCTCGCTAGGCGGTGTCTGACGGCTCCAGGGTTCTGAGATACCGGTCGATGAAGGCGAGC
>CAYLXF010000008.1:50784-73670 GCA_964387925.1 uncultured Phycisphaeraceae bacterium | reverse complement strand
GCTCGCCTTCATCGACCGGTATCTCAGAACCCTGGAGCCGTCAGACACCGCCTAGTCGGTTGAAACCGTGCCTTGCGTGTATCGATCCTGCGCCATGTGATATGGCGCACCTACGGCGAGGTCTAGAATCCCGTCGCCATCGAGATCCCCGGCAGGGTCGATGTGATACCCGAACCACTTGGGACTACCTGAGGAAGGCCCAGTCGCTGTGCTGGTGCGGATCATTTGATCACCCACGATCTTGATCGAGAAATCCTCGGTCGTCATGCGAAGGGGCAGATCATCGGAAATGCCGTCGGATCCAAGCTCGCCGGTCCAGTTGCTGATTTCGTCGCATGTCTGACCGGCGTAACCCTGGATGTGCTCAAAGACATCTTTGTTTGGCATCAAGAAGACCCAGACCGCACCGGGAGCAGTGCTTCTAGCGCCCGAGGAAGCCCCGGCGACATAATGTCCATAGGCATCATCCCGATACCAGCGTGAAGCTGTGATGAGGTCGGGCTGGCCGTCGTTATTAAAATCAAGATTGAAACCCACAGGGGAAAGGGTATAGCCACCGGCACTTCGGGTTTCCGGGATGGGCCCGCTATATGCCTGATAGCCGAACTCCTCGATACGGGTCGCGGTATTGAGGTTTGTTACGGGCGGTGAAGAGGTATCGTTAATACCATTGATTTCAATCAGCTTGACCCACCGAGGCCCAGAATTTGACGCGCCATACGGGTAATAGTTATCGCTCCATGACCAGATTTCAAGGAATCCTCCCCCGGTGCCCACACTATTGGCAGACATGATGACCTCAGATCGCCCATCGCCATCGAGGTCCCCGATCGAGGTGATTTCGTGCGACCACAGTCCATAAGCTGTTTTACCCCAAAAATCAGGTCCAATGCGTCGCAGTGATCCCTTTGGGCGGCCGCCCTCAAATATTTGTTGATTTGCATTGTATATATCAAAATCAAACTGATTCCCCCACGAGCCTGAGCCGCCGAATGTATCATCAAACACAGGATTTCCGGATATAACTCTTACATAGCCGACACGATCCGCACCATCCGGTAATGAACTAAAGTATCCTGGAGCGCCCGACGGGATCGCGGTCGGTTCATCTCGGATCTCCGCATCGTACCAAGTCAGCGCGAAATCGCCGTAGCCGTCGCCGTCTACATCACCTACGCCGCCCATGGTGTAAGCCAGGACATCGCCATGGGGCTGCTTGTCGGGATGAAACCCGGTGCTCGTGTCTGCTAAAAAACTGGGCCAGGAAATCGAGGCGGCATTGGCTTGTTGCCAATTACTATTCCCCGAGAATGGCTCCCAACTGAGCTTGCCGATTGATGCCCATTCCACATCCAATCCCGATGGTATATATGCGATGCCGCTTCCTTGGGTATGCGTTGTTGTGCCCAACGAGTAGGAGGTTGGAGCCGATGCGGCATTTGCAGAACACATCGCCAATGCCGTAATGCCAACGCATGTTTTTTGATAGTTCAATTTAAACCCTTTCTTTTTTGTTGTTTATGTACTAACTGACACACTTCTGTTGTTATCATTTATTCTTCTTTCTGCAACTATTTATTGAGCGAGTTTGTGAATAGATTGTGAATTCTGCGCATCTGGTCCAGCCACGAGCTGGGTTCTTCGTAGGCGTGGGACTCGATGGGGGCCAGGGCGAGGGTCCAGTTCTGTTTTTGGAGTTCGATGAGGCGCTGGCTCAGGCGGATGATGTCCTGGGCGACGACATTGTCGTCGACCAAGCCGTGGAGCATGAGGAGGTGGCCCTTCAAACCCTGGGCGTGGTTGATGGGAGAGCTTCGGTCGTAGGCGTGGGGGTCGATCTCGGGGGTGTTGAGGATGTTGGCGGTGTAGCCGTGGTTGTAGTGGCGCCAGTCGGTGACGGACCGCAGGGCGGCGCCGGCGGCGTAGGTGTCGGGCTGGGTGAACATGGCCATGAGGGTGAGGAACCCGCCGTAGGACCCGCCGTAGATCCCGACGCGCTGGGGATCGGCGTCGTGGTGTTCCACGGCCCAGTCGATGCAGTCCTGAAAATCTTCGAGTTCGGGTCGGCCCATGTCGCGGTAGATGGCGGTGCGCCAGTCCCGCCCGTATCCCTCGCTGGCGCGGAAGTCGGGGGCGATGACGATAAAGCCCTCGCTGGTGAGCAGGGAGTGGAAGAGGTGCTCGCGGAAGTAGTAGGACCATTCATGGTTGGCGTTCTGGAGGTAGCCGGCGCCGTGGGCGAAGACGATGAGGGGGCGTGGGCCGGGGAATTGATTTGCGTCGGGGAGGAGGACGCGGGTGTAAATGGGGGCGTCGGTGTGGGAGGATGGGATGGGGATGATATCGGTCTTGGTGAGGGGGAGGGATGCGAAGGTGTCGGTAACGGTGTGGGTGAGGCGCGTGGGCGTTGTGTCGGGGGTGGTCGGGTCGACCAGGTAGAGCTCGGGGGGTGAATCGATGTTGGAGTAGGTGACGACAACTTGGGTTTCGTCGGGGGAGAGAGCGTAGTTCTCGATCGAGCCGGACATGGTGGTGATCGGGGTGAGGGTGTCTGTGGCGAGGTCGAGGCGTTCGAGTTCTTCGATGCCCGGGTGGGTGCGGTTGGAGCGCATGTAAGCGGCGGAACCCTCTTCGGTGAAGGTGATGTCGCGGACTTCGAAGTCGCCGTGGGTGTGCTGGGTGGTGGTTTGGGTCGCGGGGTCGTAGGTGTAAAGATGGCTGTAGTTGGATTCCTCGGAGAGGTACCAGAGGGTCTCGCTGTGGGGGACGAAGCCGAACTCGTTGAAGGACCAGTTGATCCAGGCCTCGTCGTGCAGGTGGTGGGCGCAGGTGAGCTTGGGGTCCTCCTCACCGGTGTCGATCAGGGCGATCCAGCGGTCCTTGTTGTCGTGGGAGCGGAGCATGACGGCGGCGTAGCGCCCAGAGTCGGACCAGCGGACGCCCAGCGATGAGACGGGGCGGGGAGTGGGCGATTCTTCTTTGGTCGCCTTCTCGGGCTTGTCGCCGGCGTTCGCGCCTTGGGTGTCGGGAGCGGGGTCGGCGGCGGGTTTGTCGGTATCCGCTTTGTCCTTGAGCCAGGCGAGGGGATCGTCGGTGATGGTCGGGAGGTCGTCCAACGGCAGGTCGATGACGCGCTCGTGCTCAAGATCGAGGAGCACGAAGCTCACCGGAGCCCGGTGCTCGAGCCCGGCCTTGGTGCGGACGGCGCGGGTATGGACATAGCCGTCCTCGTTGATGTAGTCGGCGAGGAGGTCGTTCTTGTCGTCGGGGGTTTTCTTGGGGACGGTGGCGACGAGCATGAAGGTCCCGCGGGGGCTGAGCCAGGTGCCCTGGGATCGCTTGTCTTCGCCCAGATAGAAGGGGCCGGGGACGGCGGTGGGATCGGCGCCGCGCCAGGCGGCCCGGTCGTCCTGACGCACCGCCTCGCGCTGGTCTTCGAGGTTGATGATGTCGAAGAGCTCCCGCTGCTGACGCTGGAGATCGTCGCGCTTGTCGGCCGTCTTCTGGCGCTCCTCGCCGGGATCCTTGGGCTCGTCATCGAAGCGGATTTCAGCGGCCTGGAGCTCGACGAGGCCAGCGGGCGCTCCGGAGCGGATGTACCAGTCGCCGCCACGGGTGAAGGCGATGCGCTGGTCGTCGGCCATGAACGCGGCGGAGGATTCGTAGTCATCGGTGCGGGTGAGCTGGGTGATGGACCCGTCGGCGGCGTTCAAGAGGAAGAGGTCCCCGTTGTGGGGGATAAGGCGTCGGGTGTGGGCGGCGTCCCAATCGCCCCGGGCGGTGAAGAAGGGGCCGGGGTGTTCGGGGGTGATTTTGACGGGTTCGGCGCCGGGATGATCGAGGAGGATCAGGTAGTCGTCGGAGAAATCTCGCCCGACCGGGCCCGGGCGGCGCTGGGAGAACATGACAGCCGAGCCGTCGGCGAGCCAGCGGGGGCGCTGGGGGGAACGGGCGATCCAGTCGGACTCGGCGGTGATCTGTTCGAGGGTGAGAGGGACGGGCGAGGCCGCGTTCGTTGGGGTGGTCGGGGCGGGCGATGGCTGGGCGAGGGACGCGTAAGCGGGGAGGGCAAGGACGAGGGCGAGTGCGTGGGCGGCGGTCGTGTTGAACAGATTCATGCACGGACTATACACGATTCCACAATCTGCAGGTCCGGTGGTTATCGATTGGGGGAAAGCACGGGTGAACACCGATACGCTTGAATATGCCCAACCCATCGATGATTTCCGCCGCCCCCTGCCTGACCGATGACCGAGCCGGGGAGGGGCGATCGCCCTCGGGCGCGCGTCCTGAAGCGATCATCGAGTTCGTGCGCCATCGTCTGGGCGAGCCGGCGCGGTTCCCCGTGCGCCCGGGGCTGACGATGCTCAACAACGGTTCCTACGGGATCACGCCGGTGCTTGTGGGCGAGGCGCAGCGGGAGCTGGGACGGCGGATGGACTCGGACCCGGTGCGGTTCTTCAAGGCGGACCTGGAGGACTACAGCGACGACGCGCGCCGGGCGATCGCGGCCTTCACCCATGTGGACGCCAACGATCTGGCGCTGGCGCCCAACGGGACCTTCGCGGTGGCGACGGTGCTCAATAATCTCGATCTGGAGACCGGCGACGAGATCCTGGTGACGGACCACGAGTACATGGCGACCTTCAATGAGCTTGGCAAGGTCTGCCGGGCGACGGGGGCGAGGGTGACGGTGGCGAGGATCCCGTTCCCGGAGGTGACGCCGGAGGTGGTGGTGGAATCGGTCGTGGACGCGATGACGGATCGCACGCGGGTGGTGCTGATCTCGCACATCACCAGCGCCAGCGCGCTCATCATGCCGGTGAAGGCCATCGTTGCGGCGGCCAGGCAGCGCGGGATCGAGACCTTCATCGATGGGGCCCACACGCCGGGACAGATCGGGCTGGACATCGGCGATCTGGACCCCACCTGGTACGCGGCCAGCTGCCATAAGTGGCTGGCGACCCCCAAGGGGACCGGGTTCATCTACGCCTCGCCCCAACGGCAGAAGGGATTCAAGCCCATGGTGCTCTCTTGCCGGGAGCACGAGACGCGGGCGGACCGGCGGGCGTTCTTGTGCGACTTCGACTACACGGGGACCAACGACTACACGGGAAACCTGGTGGTCCCGGTGGCGATCGCGCACATGGGGGCGCAGCTGCCCGGCGGGTGGGAGGCGCTGCGACAGCGCAACCACGACATGGCGATCGCGGGGGCCGAGATCGTGTGCGCCGCGCTGGAGATCGAGCAGCGGGTGCCCGCGGAGATGATCGGGAGCATGGTGAGCATCCCGCTTCCGGGGAAGTGCGAGCCGAGCACGCTGCTGGGGGAGGGGCTTTGGGACCGGCTGTACCTGAATCATGAGGTCCAGGCGCCGGTATGGGACCTGCCGGGGGTGTGCGATCGGATGGTCCGGGTGAGCGCGCAGCTGTACAACACGCTCGGGGACTTTGAGCGGCTGGGCGAGGCGCTGCGGGTGGAGCTGGGGATGTGAGAGAGAAAAAAGAGTTTCACCACAGAGCACACCGAAGTGAAGGCAGAGGAAGAGGAGATGAAGAAAGAGAAGAAGATGGAGTAAAGAGAAAGTAGTGGTATGCGTCGGGCGCCCTGCTTACGCGCAGCGTAAGCAGGTCTTGGGTAGACTGATTATCCTTCAAGCCCGATGAAGACATCGGGTAAGATGCATGGCGACCGGAACTTGAGAACAACCCGGCATTCTCCAAGACCCCTCCGTCACGCCGAAGTCGGCGCGCCACCTCCCCGCCCCCGCGGGGAGGGACATCATGCCGGGGAGTTGGGATCGTGAACAACCATCAGAGAGGATCAACGGATGCAGGTACAGCCATATGTGTTTTTCGACGGGCGATGCGAAGAGGCGATCGCGTTCTATACGAAGGCGCTGGGGGCGGAAGTGGTTTCGCTCAAGCGATTCAGTGAGAACCCGGATCTGAGTGATGAGAACTGCCAGGGCATGCCCGAGGGCTTCGGGGACAAGGTGATGCACGCCGACATCCGCATAGGCGAGACGCATGTGCTGGTTTCTGACGGGCGCTGCGGGGGCAAACCGAGCTTCGATGGATTCTCGCTGACGCTGGGCGTCGAGGACGACGCGCAGGCCGAGCGATATTTCGGGGCGCTGAGCGAGGGCGGGGAGACGGTCATGCCGCTGACCAAAACCTTCTGGGCGTCGAAGTTTGGGATGGTGAATGACCGGTTCGGCGTGAGCTGGATGGTGATGACACGGTCGTGCTGAACGAGCAGCCGCCAGCAGCGCGCTTCAGGAACCATGATTGCGGGCCGGGAGGCCGCGGACTTTGAAAGGAAATCGAGATGGGCAGCAGGATCAAGGCGCCGGGCATCGTGCCGTGTTTGTGGTTCGATGATCAGGCCCAAGAAGCGGCGGAGTACTACACGGGGATCTTCCCCGACTCCAAGATCACGGCGGTGTCGCACTACCCCGACGCGGGGCGTGAGATGCACGGGCGGGCGCCGGGAACGGTGCTGATGGTGGAGTTCACGCTGGGCGGGCAGGCGTTCACCGCCCTCAATGGCGGGCCGCAGTTCACCTTCACCGAGGCGATCTCGCTGCAGGTGATGTGCGACACACAGGATGAGATCGATTACTTCTGGGAGAAGCTGGGGGCGGGCGGCGATCCGGCGGCCCAGCAGTGCAGCTGGCTCAAGGACAAGTTCGGCCTGTCATGGCAGATCGCGCCGCGGTGGATGATCGAGGTGCTCACCGACAAGGACCCGGGCCGGATGCAGCGGGCGTTCGTGGCGATGATGAGTATGAAGAAGCTGGACCTGGCCCAGCTCCAGGCGGCGGCGGACGGGGCCTGAATCTCAGTCGCCGGGGGTGGTGATGAAGGTTCCGTCCTGCGTGTCGATTGAATGGATGATTTGTGTGAGCGCCGCGCCCAGGGATATTCCCTGGTCGCGGTGCTTTTCATAGAGGTCGCGGGCGACGCGGTTGTTGTGCTGGTCGGTGGCGGTGTCGCGTTCGTTGAACGCGAGTCGTTCCTGCTCGTCGCCGAGGGCCTGGGCGGTGTCGGGATCGAAGGCGCGGGCGAGCTGATACTGCCAGACGGCGTGGCGCAGGGCGTTGGTCTGGCTTTCGGTCCAGTGTCGTCGGCGCGCCTCGTGCTGGGCGGCGGTGTAGGACATGGCGGTGAGCAGGGAGAAGCGTGCCCAGTCGCACCATGACTCGTGTCCGGAGGCGGCGAGGGTTGCGTGAAAGCCGGCGCGTTTGGCGCGCCACTGGGCGACAGGGCCGGCGGGGGCGGCGGATAATTCGGCGGCGTGAGCCGGGGCGAAGAGGGTGATGAGGGCGAGGATGGAGGCAAGGAGGAGGCGCATGAGGACATGAGGCATGGGCCGAGGCATGGAGATAGTACGGAGCGAACTGGGGAGAGTTCAGGAGGAAATGAAGACCCCTCTGTCACGCGAAGATCCGCCTCGGGCGGACCGCCTCCCGCGGGGCGCGGGGAGGGACAAGAGCGGACGGATGGCGGGTCCCCCGCTCAGTTGTCATGCTCCACCAACGCATGCTCGATTCTGGAGTCCGGGATGAGCCACATGACGGCGACGGCGGCGTAGAGAGCGCCGGCGATGGCGGGGTGGACGAAGGCCAGGGCGATGGCGCTGGCGTAGAGCACTGGTGAGAGCTTGCCCTTCCAGTCGTAACCGATCGCCTTGGCGAGGGTGGAGTCCGGGCCGTGGATCTTAATGAGGCTGCGCTGGAGGATCGAGTAGGCGATGGCGGCCAGCAGCAGGTCCAGGCCGTAGATCGCGAGGGGGACGGCGGCGAAGTGGTTCTCGCCCATCCACGCGGTGGTGAAGGGGATGAGCGAGAGCCAGAAGAGCAGGTGCATGTTGGCCCAGAGGACGGAGCCGGTGATGTGGTCGGCGGCCTGGAACATGTGGTGGTGGTTGTTCCAGTAGATGGCGATGTAGATGAAGCTGAGGAGGTAGCTGAGGAAGATGGGCCAGAGGGGGATGAGGGCGGCGAGCGTGGGCTCGTGCGGGGCGCGGAGCTCGAGCACCATGATGGTGATGACGATGGCGAGGACGCCGTCGGAGAAGGCTTCGAGTCGGGCGGTTTTCATGGGGGGGAGTATAACGGGATGGGTGAACGGGCACTCCTCTTGATCCTCCCCGCGCCCCCGCGGGGAGGTGGCACGCGTCTTCGCGTGACGGAGGGGTCTTGCGAATGGGCGATTGTTCGCGTATGGGCCGTTTCAAGACCCCCTCCGTCGCTCCGCGACACCTCCCCCGCAAGCGCGGGGGGAGGCGAGAAGACCCCGCCGCCTCGGGGACTCGGCCCCTCCCCGCGGGGGCGCGGGGAGGGGCAAGAGAAGAACATGCAGGAACCGGGGACGGTTCCGGCATGGCACCCGGATGAAATCACAAGCCGTAGGCGGGCTTCACACGGCTTTCAAGGTGGCGCATGAGCGGGTCGGCGCTCAGGGGTTTGCCGGTGGCGCGCTGGCAGAGCTCGGCGGCGGGGTAGCGGCGGCCGTGGCGGTGGATGTTCACGCGCAGCCAGTCCAGCAGGGCGCTGAACTCGCCGCCGGCCATCTGCTCGTCGAGGTCGGGGATCTGGGCGTTGATGGTCTCCCAGAACTGGGCGGCGTACAGGTTGCCCAGCGTGTAGGTCGGGAAGTAGCCGATGAGCCCGAAGCTCCAATGAACATCCTGCAGGCAGCCCTGGGCGTCGTTGGGGACATTGAGGCCGAGCATGTCCTTGAACCCGGCGTTCCAGGCCCCGGGCAGGTCCTTGATGGGCAGGTCGGCGCGGATCAGCGCGCGTTCGAGTTCGAAGCGGAGCATGACATGCAGGTTGTAGGTGGATTCGTCGCTCTCGACGCGGATGAAGCTGGGGGTGGCCGTGTTGACGCTCTTGACGAATGTGTCCAGGTCGATGTCGCCCAGGGCGTCGTCGAAGTGCTTGTTGGCCACGGGCAGGGCCCATCGCCAGAACGCGCGCCCGCGCCCGACCATGTTCTCCCACATGCGCGACTGGGACTCGTGGATGCCCAGCGAAACCGCGTCGGCCAGCGGGGTGCCGAAGAGTTCGCCCGATTTGGGCAGGCCCTGCTCGTACAAGCCGTGCCCGCACTCGTGCATGGTGGAGCTGATGGCGTCGGGGAAGTTGTCGATGGCGTAGCGCGTGGTCATGCGCGTGTCGCCGGGGCCCAAGCCCGAGCAGAAGGGATGGGTGGTGGTGTCCAGGCGCCCGGAGGAGTAGTCGAAGCCGAGCTGGGCCGTGACGGCCTGGCCGAAGGCGTGCTGGCGGGCGACGGGGATGGCGCGGCGCAGGAAGTCCACCCGCGGCGGGGTCCCGTTTTCGGTGATCTCGGCGATGAAGGCGCTCAGGCGCTGGCGCAGCGGGGTGAAGACATCCTCGATGTCGGCGGCGGTGGTGTGGGGCTCGTACTCCTGAAGAAGGGCGTCGTAGAGCTCGCCGCCGTCGGGCACGCCGTAGCACTCGGCCTTCTCCTTGGTGAGATCGAGCACCCGGGTGAGGGCGGGGACGAAGGCGGGGAAGTCGTTGTCGGCGCGGGCTTTCTTCCAGATCTCCTGGGCCTCGGACTGGGCGCGGGCCAGCTCGGAAACGAGCTCGGTGGGCAGCTTGGTGGCCAGGTCGTAGTCGCGGCGCATCTCGCGGATGTTGGCGGCCTGTGGCGAATCGTCCTCGCAGAGGTCCTTGTCGGTTTCACACCTGGCGATCAGCTCGCCCAGTTGCTTGCTGGTCTTGCGCTGGTGGATGATCCCGGCCAGGGCGGAGGTCTGCTCGGCGCGGGCGCGGGCGCCGGCGGGGGGCATGTAGGTCTCCTGGTCCCAGCTGACGAGGGCGGCGATGGAGCCGAGGACCCCGGCTTCGCGCTGGAGCTCGAGCAGATCGTTGTAGTGGTGCGGGAGGGTGGTGGCGCTGGGCATGGGTGGAATCCTTGTTCAGGAATACGGGGAATCCGGGATGGTAGGGCGCGGGAGAGGGGAAGAGGAGCGCCGATTCCTGCTCCTCCCCGCCCCGCGGGGAGGTGGACCGCCGTCTTCGGCGGGTCGGAGGGGTGTTTTTGAATATGCCGGTTCATGCGCGTTATGGAAGAATCTCAAGACCCCTCCGCCTCGCAAGCTCGGCACATCCCCACGGGGGCGCGGGGAGGGACAAGACTCCTCCGTCCGCTGCACGGGCACCTCCCCGCAGGCGCGGGGGAGGAGAAGGGAAAACCGGACGAACGGATGCTCTCAGTTCGCGGCGTGCTCGAGGGCAATCAGGGCGTAGGCGGTGATGAGGGTGTCGTTGTTCTCCATCCAGCGGTCGTTCAAGACCTTGACGGCGCCATTGGTGTACTGAAGCTCGTAGAGCTTGTCGATCATCTCCTCGCGCCAGTTGTGGCCGTTGATCTCGTCGACGCCGAAGGCGTCCAGGGCGCGGGACATGGCGCAGAGGTAGTAGTAATATCCCTGCTGGCCCATGCCCGGGTTCTCTTCGAGGGTGTAGTTCTTCTCGATCCATTCCCAGGCGTCCCGGACGCGGGGGTCGTCGGGGGCCAGGTCGGCATAGATAAGGGATTTGAAGCCCGAGTAGGTCATGGAGCCGTAGGCGCGCAGGCGGGTGAGCTCGCGCCCGTCGTCGGTGGTCTCGACGATGGTTCCGGCCTGGGACTGGCCGGTCGGGCCGTCGACGGATTCGATGCTCTCGACGGTGGCGTAGATGAACCCGCCCTGGTCGGCGCCGTCGGCGTAGTCCATCTCGTTGACCTCGTCGCTCATCTGCACGCGAGAGAGGAAGACGAGGGCGCGCTGGAAAGCGGTGTCGCTGGTGGAGACACCCGAGTCGTGGAGCGCCTGGATGAAGAAACTCAGGTTGGAGAGGTCCGGGCGTCCGTGGTGGCCGTAGCCCACGCCGCCGTAGTAGGGATGATCGATGCCGATGGGCTCGTCGAAGCCCGGGTCGTTGGGGTTGCTGGTGTTGGTGTCGGCGTACTGGAGCGATTTGAGGAAGGGCTGGGCCTTGAGCACGGCCTGGAGGGCGTCGAGGCGGTGGACCTTGGCCAGGGCCGAGACGCAGATGGCGGTGTTGTAGGTGGGCAGCGACTCGTCGTAGATCCCGCCGTCGGGCTTGGCGAAGCCCAGAATGTAGCCCACGGTGGTGGCGACGGTGGGGTTGCGTTCATCGACGGTCGGGTCGAGCATGAACCCCTCGAGGACCAGGCCCGAGATGGCGGGCATGGCCGGGAGGGTGGGGTCGTCGTCGAAGCCCAGGGTGTCGGGGTGCTGGCGCGAGGAGAGGTATTCCATGGCGCGATCGGCGAAGAGGCGGGCCTTGCGATGGTGCTCGCCGCTGATGGTCTGGGCGCGGGCCAGGGGCGCCAGGACGCAGGCGAGCAGGAGCATGGCGAGGGCGGGGTGCTTGTTCATGATTGAGCCTCCGGGTCGGTGTGGGTCCTCATGACAATAGCCGCCGCGGCGCAGGCGGCGGCCTCGACGCGGAGCACGAACCGTCCCACGCGGCGCACGGGGACACCCGACCCAACGAACAGGTCGCGTTCTTGTTGCGACCAGCCGCCCTCGGGGCCGATCAGGACCAGGGCGCGTGTTCGGATGCCGGCAGGGATGAACGGGATTCCCGAGGCGTCGGCGACGACGGCGCCGGGGACTCGCAGGGCCGTGGGCAGGTCGATGGGATCCTCGATGCGCATGGCCCAGGGGCGACCGCACTGCTTCATCGCTTCCTCGCCGATGCGAGCGAGCTTGTCGGGACGGATCGAGTCGCCCTTGCGCTGGGATCGCTCGCAGAGCAGGGGTCGGAAGCTCGTGACGCCCAGCTGGGCGAGCTGGTCGATCATGCGATCGAGGCGGTCGCCCTTGGGCAGGGCGGCGGCGATCCCCAGGGCGGGGGTGATCGGGGCGTGGGACTCGATCTCGCCCAGCTCGATGAGCAGGGCGGGCTTGGAGCGGGACCCCGTGATGGCGGCAAGGACGCCCGCGGCGGTATGGCCCAAGCCGTCGAGCACCCCCACCGTTTCGCCCTCGCGGACGCGTTTGACGCGGACGGCGTGGTGGGCCTCGTCGCCGACGATCTCGATCCGGTCGCCCGATCGGGCCCGGGCCAGGTCCGAGAACAGCAGGCGGTGGGCGAGCGGGGCGGGGTGGGGCATGGCGTGACTCTAGCGCGGACGGACCGGGGCCGGAGATGGGGCCAAGGGTGAGAATACGGCCGATATCCCTTGAGATCGGGGCGGGATTGCCCGATGATCGCGTTGCCTTGGCCAAAGACGATTCCCAACACGAGCGTCCGAATCGTGATCTTGACGATTCGATCGATGCGCTGCTCAGCGAGATCGACGCCTCGTGCGCGCAGGCCGAGGACCAGGACAAGATATCGTCCGCCGCGGCTGATGCGGTGGGGGCGACGGCCTTCGAGATGGCCCAGGACGAGCCGGGGGGCGCGGGCGATGATGGCCCGCCCGGGGCGGACGGGGCCGGGGAGGAAACGCCGGCGCACGCGGCGCCCCCGGGCGAGGACGCGCTCTCGGCGCTGGACGCGGTGTCGGGGGGCGCTCAATCACTGATCGAGGACGCGATCGAGGATCTGCTCGATGGCGACGCGCCCGAGGCGCACGAGGCGCGCGAGGACGAGCCGGGCGCCCCGCCAGAGCCCACGGGGCGGGGCCCGGCCGAGCCCGAAGCACATCCGGTCGAGCGTACCGCCGAGGGGCTGGGCGACGACGAGCTGCTGGCGCAGATCGCCGACGAGCTCTCGGCGCCCGAGGATGTGAAGCGCCAGGACAAGGAAGACGAGGGAATGCTCGACGGGGGCTCACCGCCCTTGGCCACGAAGGCGGGGGAAGAAACGCCGTCGGTAGAGGGCGCTGCCGGCGAGCCCGAGCCACAGCCGGAAGCGGAAGCGGGCTGGGCGATGAACGAAGAGGCCGAGGCATCGCCGGACGGGGCGCCCGACAGGGCGCCGGCCCAAGAGAGCGCGGAAGGCCCCGGCGACGGGCAGCCGCCCCACGAGTCGGGGACGGTGGGCGCGCTCGACGAGGCGCTGGCGGGGATGGACGACGAGCTGCTGATGGGCGACTTCGAGACGCCCGAGGGCGATCTGGTGGAGACGGCGGGGATGGACGGCTCCATCGATCCCGCGATGCTGCTGGATCGGCTCGGGATTGAGGAGCAGGCGCCCGGCGACGAGAGCGACGGGGTGACGGCCGAAGAGCAGGACAACCCAACCGCCCCGAACGAGAGGGGGACGAGGGCCGCGGCGGACGAAACGAGCGACGCCGTGTCGGCGGTGGAGGCGGCGCGGGCGCACCGGGCGAAGGAGCGTGCGGCGCCCAGCACCCCCATCAGGCCCGGCGCGGGCGAGGGCTTCGACGCGACGGTGCCGGTGGACGACGAGGTTATCGAATCGGTCTGGCGGACGGCGCAGCGGCTGGGTCAGGCCCACGGCGGGCGGGCGTGGGTGCTGGCGCGAGACCGCGGGTGGCCGCTGGCGGCGCGGGTGATCCTGCGGGTGTCGGCCCCGGTGAAGGACAAGCCGGCGGTGGTGCGCGACTCGATCGGGTACATGGCGCTGTGGACGCTGCTGCTGGCGGCCGTGCTGTGGTTCTATGTGGCGTTCATCCGCACGACGCCCGCGCCCGTTCCGGCGCAAGCGCCCACGCGGGTGATGACGCCGGACGAGACGAGCGGCGCGGTGGCGACGGGCCAGGAGCCCTAGCGCGCGGAAAAACCGCCCCTGCGCGGGGCGGTGTCGCGGTTGTTCGGGTTTGGATTGCGTTCAGCGCCGGCGCCGGCGTGAGCAGGCGAGCGCGCCGCACGCCATCAATGAGAGCGGGGCGGGCACGGGGACGGTGGCGACCCATCCGACGATGCCCTCGGAGCCCAGCCCCCAGCCGGTGAAGGTGTTGCCGTCGTTGGACATGGCGAATGGCCCGAAGAACGAGAACCCGTCCTCGAAGACCACGCCGTTGGCGGCGAGGAAGGCGCCGATGTGCATCGTGCCCATGCCCTCGCGCCAGATGAAGCCCTCGCGCTGGAAGGGGGGGCCGAAGCCGCCGACGGCCCCGATGATGGTGCGCCCGTCATTGCTGATGTCGCTGCCGTAGGCGGTGGGGATGAAGAAGTCGCCGTCGAGCCCGTCGATGTAGCCGAACTCCTCGGTGAAGGTGTTGTATCGCCAGGCCGAGGCGCCCCCGGCGATGCCGGTGACCCACTGCCCGTCGTCGGAAACAGCGGAGGCCTCCTGAACCTCGAAGCCGTCGTTGTCGAAGATGGTGGTCTGCACGCCGTCAACCCAGACGGCGCCCTGGCGGAAGCCGGTCTCGTTGTCCTGCCACCCGGCGACGACGCGTCCGTCGCCGCTGACGGCGTTGGCGCGCGAGGAGCGGTCGGCGACGGTGGAGCCCAGGTCAAAGGTGCCCACGCCCTGGGACCACTGGATGGCGTGGGCGGTGCCGGCATTCACCCACCCGAGCCCGACGGCGTGCTGGCCGTCGCCCGAGATGCCCCAGCCCGAGGAGACGCCGCCGTCGCTCGAGCCGCCGATGCCGCCCAGGTTGGTCCAGGCGCCGGCGTTGACATCGTAAAAGCCCATCTCGGCCATGCCGCTGACGGGGTTGAAGTTCGTGCCCCCGATGCGCAGCCCGTCGTTGGAGATCGAGGCCTGCCCGCCGCTGCCGGGCTGGCTGGGGATGTAGCCGCCGATACCCTGGACGCCGCCGCTTGCGGTCCAGGTGAAGTACTGTCCGAGCGTGTCGGAGACGCCGGCGACGACGCCGGTGTCGCTGATGGCGGTGGGCGTGTAGCCCTGGCCGATGACCCAGAAGTTCTGGGCGTGCAGGGCCGATGCGGTCGCGGCGGCGACCAGACAGGCGGCGGCGAGGAGGTGTTTGCTGTTCATGGTGTGTCTCTCTCTGTGCGGCTCCGGGGTGGAACAGGCACGGTTCGATGCTGCGGCCTGCAAGGGGAAGCCGACGGTCCTCGTCGGGTCGATCAGTCCGCTGATCCGCCCCAGCGTACCGGGTGGGCGCGGACCATGCAAGTTTCCCTAGGGAAGATTTAAAAAAAATCTTCTGTGGAAACCCGGGATGGTGTATACTGTGGTCTGTTGGCCTTTCAAACCGCCTCGACGGGGTTGAATGCCCGCTAAGGGGCCTCCGCGCCCGCCTCTGGGTTGTCTGGTACGCTGTGGGCGGCAACGAGCGAAGGAGCATCGGGGATGCGGAGCGCGGGGACACCCGAGATGATGGAGCTGAAGTTCGATGACCACTGCCAGAGCGCGGTGCAGGGGCTTCGCCGCGCGCTGCTCGGGCTGTACCGGGAGGTGGGAGCGGACCCGACCAAGCCTCAGGATGTGTCGAGGCGGTACCAGCTCAACAAGAATCTGACCTGGAAGGTGGCGCGGATCATCGGGACGGACAACGCGCTGGAGGCGGTGCGTCTGATCCCGGGGGCGGGGGGGCTGGACATCCTGCTGGCGGCGATGGATCGGGGCGGGGCGCCCGAGGCGTCGATCGAGCGGGTGCGCTCGGCGATGGGCGAGTTCGAGCGGATGGTCGAGACGCACATGGGCGATCGCGGGCAGCTGGAGCTGGCGCTCGACAGCATGGGCGTGGGGCGGCCGATGGAGCAGAGCCGCAAGCACGCGTTTAGGGGCAACAGCGGGATCTGGGGCGTGCAGGCGATGACGCGCTTCACGGCCCACTTCCTGGCGCCCAATGCCGGCGCCTCTTCCATGCTGGACCTGGGGATGATCGGCGGGCTGACGCGGATGCGGCGTCTGCGCGCGATTGAACGCTGGCCGGTGTTCCAGCTTCGCAACTACAACGACGACGGGTCGGTCCAGGAGCGCGCGCTGGGGCGCGTGGCGATCGAGCCCGAGCGGGGCGGGGCGGCGGGCGATCCGTGGCTGATGCGGTCGTTCTGCTCGGCGAACATGCCGGCGATGCATGTCCGGGCGCTGGGAGACACGAAGGTGTACGAGATCGGCGACGGTCCGGTGGGGCGGCAGGGGGAGTTCTCGTGCTGCTTCGGCTTCGCGGAGGTGGGGACGGTGCCGCGGTACGCGGACGCGGCCAACACGGTGGGCGAGCTGATCTCGTCGGTGTCGATGCCGGTGGAGTTGCTGCACTTCGACCTGTTCATCCATCGGGATCTGCAAGAGGCGATGGACCCTGAATACTTCATGATGGGCACGCTGGGCGGTGCGATCGACGGGGTGGGCGCGATGCGCCTGCCGCTGCCCGAGCGGTTCAACGACCTGGGTCTGAACGCGATGGTGGACACGGCGATGATCGACCGCTACGGGGACGCGGTGGAGCGGGTGTTGGCGACGATGGGCCACGACCGGGCATTGTTCCGGTGCCTGCGTCTGACGGTGGAGCACCCGCCGCTGTCGTCGCGCGTGGTGGTGCGGTATCAGTTGCCCGAGTCGCCCTCGTCCGGATCGGCCTCCTGAGCATCCTGAGCGGTCTGCGAGAGCAGGGACTGTCGCCACCGCGCATCGAGCTGATCAAAACTGATCTTCAACGCCGCTTGGGATGCCTGGTCGAGGGTGCGGCCCTTGGCGAGCTGCTCGAACCAGGCGTTGCGTGCATGGGTCCCGAAGATGCGGGTGATGTAGTCAATCATGGACCATCCCTGGAGATAGACCCAGCGCCCATGGTTGTTGGCCTCGCCTCGGAAGTCGGCCAGGAGCGGCCAGTCGCGGAGGTCGTCCTTCAAGGCCCATGCGGTGATTCGTGCGTTCTGGCGGTCCCAGGAGTCGCGGAAGAGCCCCGCGGCCACCTCGGCGACGCCCTCGAGCGACCACCAGGGCGCGGTGATGATGTCAGGCCCGAACTCAAAGGAGACGGCGTGCCCGATCTCGTGGGCGAGGAGGGGATCAAGATGCTCCTGGTCGAGACCGTCGCGCCCGAGGATTTTGATCGACTCGCCCGGCTCGTTCCAGCCCGAGAGCGGGTCGGTGTAGGAGAGGGAGATCGAGGCCTGCATGGAGGCCATGTCGGGGTAGATCTTGACGACGATCTCGCGGAGGTCACCCTGGATGAGGTCGCGCCCGAAGTTCTCGGCGATGATGTCGCGGATGGCGGGGACTCGCGACTGGGCGAGGCGGGCGAGGCCCTCGTGCTGCTCGTCGGCGTAGACGCGCACGCCCGGCGTATCGAGCAGGTTGACGCCCCAGGCGCGCCCGGCGAAGACCCACTGGCCGCCTGGATCGCCGATGGGGCGGAAGAGCGCGTCGAAGGCGAAGTGGCGGTCGAGCTCCTCGCCGTGGATGTGCCAGGAGATCTCCAGCGGGGCGATAGCCGCCCCGTCGTCGAGCAGGCGCACGGGCTGGCCCCAGGCGAGGGCCAAGCCGATGTCCTCGACGGGATGGGCGATGAGATCGGACGCCCAGGCGCGCTGCTCGGTCATGAACATCGGGTCGTCGGCGTCGACCAGGGCCATGTAGGCGCCGGTGTCGGCGCGGTTGATGGCGTCCCGCATCCGGTCGATGAGCTCGTGCACACGGAGGGATTCGATGGCGTCAGCCGGCAACGGGGCATCGGCCAGCGCGCATGCTGAGCACAGGGCGAGGGAGATGAGGGCGAGCGACCGCATCAGAACTCGGCCTGGCGCGGGGCGCGGGGGAAGGGGATGACATCGCGGATGTTCTGCATCCCGGTGCAGAACTGGATCAGGCGCTCGAAGCCCAGCCCGTAGCCGGCGTGGGGGACGGTTCCGTACTTGCGCAGGTCGCGGTACCACCAGTAATCGTCCTTGTTGAGCCCCATCTCGTCGATACGGCTGTCGAGGATATCGAGGCGCTCTTCGCGCTGCGAGCCGCCGACCAGCTCGCCCACGCCGGGGACGAGAATATCGACCGCCGCGACGGTGCGTCCGGGCGCGCCGTCGGTCCCCTCGTCGTTGAGGCGCATATAGAAGGCCTTGATGTCCTTGGGGTAGTTGATGACGGCCACGGGCTGCTTGAAGTGCTTCTCGGTGAGATAGCGCTCGTGCTCGGACTGCATGTCGGTTCCCCACTTGACGGGGTAGTCGAACTTCTCGTTGGAGCTTTCGATGATCTTGATCGCGTCGGTGTAGGTGATGGTCTTGACGGGGGCGTCGGCGATGAAGCGCAGGCGGTCGATGACGCCTTTTTCGATGCGGTCGTCGAAGAACTTGAGATCGTCGCCCCGGCGGGTGAGCAGGTCGGCCGCGCAGCGCCGGATCATGCCGGCGGCGAGCTCGATGTTGTCGTGGAGGTCGGCGAAGGCGGTCTCGGGCTCGATCATCCAGAACTCGGCCAGGTGGCGGCTGGTGTTGGAGTTCTCGGCGCGGAAGGTGGGGCCGAAGGTATAGACGCGGCTGAGCGAGCAGCAGTAGGTCTCGACATTGAGCTGGCCGGAGACGGTCAGGTGCGACTCCTTGGCGAAGAAGTCCTTGCTGAAATCGACGGCGCCCTCTGGGGTCCTGGGGAGGTTGGCCAGGTCCAGGGTGGAGACGCGGAACATCTCGCCGGCGCCCTCGGCGTCGGAGCCGGTGATGATGGGGGTGTGGACCCAGTAGTAGCCCAGCTCGTCCATGTACTGATGGACCGACATGGCCAGGGCGTGGCGCACGCGGGCGACGGCCCCGAAGGTGTTGGTGCGGGTCCGCAGGTGGGCGACCTCGCGGAGGTACTCGAAGGAGTGGCGCTTGTTGCTGATGGGGTAGGTGTCGGGGTCCTCGACCCAGCCGACGACTTTGACGGAATCGGCCTGGATCTCGACGGACTGGCCCTTGCCCTGCGACTCGACCAGCTGGCCCGTGATCTCGACGGAGCAGCCGGCGCCCAGCTTGCTGATCTCGCCGAAGTTGGGCAGGTCGTGGCGGGCGACGGCCTGGATGGCGTCGAAGCAGGTGCCGTCGTTGAGTTCGATGAAGCAGAGCCCGCCGTCGGCCTTGGAGCCGCGGTTGTTGCGGACCCATCCCTTGACGGTGACGGCGGCGCCGGGCGTGGCGGTGAGGGCGTCCTTGATCTTGAGCCAGGTCATGCGGGGAGGGCCTTTCGCGAGGGGGTGGATGAGGGGGATCATATCGCACGCGAAGGAGACTTTGAGGAAGATTTTGAACGCGGAGGGCGCGGCGATCACGCAAAGGACGCGGAGAGGAGGATGTGTGGAGGGACCGAGGCGTGCTATCCTGTTTCTTCATGGCGCGTGCAACCGAGATCGAGCCGATTTCCCCGCTGGGGCTGACACTGGAGCAGTTCAAGGCGGCCTGCGCGCGCGAGGGGGTGGGCCCGGGGCGGGCGAGGGCGGCGTATCAGGCGGTGTTCCGCGACGGGGCGACGCACAGCCCCCCGGCCCGGGTCGTCCCCCCCGCCGTCGTCAGGCGGCACGAGGAGGCGGCGGACGAGGGGGTGACGATCAAGTTCGTCCAGCGTCTGCCCAACCCAGAGCACCGCCTGGCGAAAAGCGGGATCGACTTCGACGACATCGAATCGGTCATCATCCCCATGCGGGGCCGGTCGGGCAGGCGGACGCACACGCTGTGCGTGAGCTCGCAGGTGGGCTGCGCCATGGGGTGCGATTTCTGCGAGACGGCGCAGATGGGGCTGATGCGCTCGCTGCGGGCCGACGAGATCGTGATGCAGTGGTGGGCGGCCGAGTTCATCGAGGGGGTCCACATCGACAACATCGTGTTCATGGGCATGGGCGAGCCCATGGACAACCTCGATGAGGTGCTGGCGGCCATCGCGTGCCTGACGGACCACCACGGGGCGGCGGCGCCCATGAGCGCGATCACGATCTCCACGGTCGGGCGCGTTGACGGGCTGCGCCGGATCGAGAAGCGGGTCCAGCGCCCGGGGTGGGGCAAGCTGGGGCTGGCGCTGTCGCTCAACGCGCCCAACGACGAGATCCGATCAGCGCTGATGCCGATCAACAGCCGATGGGGCATGGCCGAGCTGCAGCGGGTGCTGATCGATCTGCGCGAGGTGCGGGGCGGGCGCAAGATCATGATCGAGTATGTGCTGATCCCGGGCGTCAACGCCGAGCTTGAGCACGCCGACCAGCTCGCGGCGTGGATGGCCCCGTTCCTGCGCGATCCCACACGCGAGAAGGGCAGGACGCACGGGGCGCTGCTCAATGTGATTCCCTACAACCCGCGCCGGAACTCGCCCTGGCCCGCGCCCACGCAGGAAACGGTCGACGCGTTCGTGCACCGGCTGATGGGGCACGGGGTGTTCGTCAACCGGCGACGCACCAAGGGGCGCGACACGATGGCGGCGTGCGGGCAACTGGGGACGGCCGAGATCAGGAGGCGCAAGCTGGTGCCCCTGACCTTGCACTCGGATCAGGGCGCCGATGCATGAGCCCCTGAAAAGAGATCGGCGCGCGGTGTGGTTCGCGTCCATCGTGTTCTATGTCGTGCTGCTGATCGCCTCGCATGTGTACCAGTCGGCGATGGCGCGGGCCAAGGCGAGCGCCAACGCGCACAAGGTCCCGCCCCAGGCGCTGGTGGATGTGCTGGATCGGCACGGGGCGAGGATCCCGGGGCGCGCGATCGATATCCGT
The DNA here is from genome assembly GCA_964387925.1 of uncultured Phycisphaeraceae bacterium. Classification (GTDB taxonomy): domain Bacteria; phylum Planctomycetota; class Phycisphaerae; order Phycisphaerales; family UBA1924; genus UBA1924. The sequence continues at coordinate 53,118 of CAYLXF010000008.1, read as the reverse complement.
TTCGAGTCCTGGCCCGCGCCCGATCCGGCGACGGCCGGCTGGCCGGTGCTGCTGATCCACGGCTCGCCGGGCAGCGGGGACAACTTCTCCGCGCTCGGGCCCGAGCTGGCTCAGCGGGGCAACAGGCGGGTGATCGCCCCCGACCTGCCGGGGTACGGCCAGACGGCGATGGCCCCGGACATGTCCTACGAGTCCCAGGCGAGGTACATGTTCGAGCTGCTCGACGCGTTGTCGGTCTCGGGGCGGGTGCATGTCGCGGGCTGGTCATCGGGCGGGGGCGTGGCGATCGGGATGGCGGCCCAGCATCCCGAGCGGGTCGCGTCGCTGACGATGATGGCCTCGATCGGGGCCCAGGAAACGGAGGGGAGCGGGTCGTACTTCTTCGAGCATGTGAAGTACGGCGCGGGGATCGCCCTGGCCGGGTGGGTTCCCGAGCTGGTCCCGCATTTCGGGCTGCTGGGGACCTTCAAGGACCGGGCGGGGTGGCTGGTGGCGTTCTGGGATTCGGACCAGCGCCAGCTGGGGCGGGCGATGAAGACGATCCGCACGCCCACGCTGATCCTGCACGGACGCTCCGACTTTCTGGTCGCCCCGACGGCGGCCGAGGCGCATCACCGGATGCTGCCCGACTCGCGCCTGGTCATGCTCGACGCGTCGCACTTCCTGCCGTTCGCGCAGGCCGATGAGACCGCCACGCTGGTCAGCCGTTTCGCGGCCGAGCACGAGACGCCCGGGGTGGCGACGGACGGGGCGTATGTCGATCTCCATCCGACGCCCCATCGGGAGGGTGTCGGCGCGTGGCTCTTCCGCGTGGGCGGATGGATCTGGGAACGCCCCTGGTGGGCGGTGGCGCTGGGGATCATCGTGCTCACGCGCTGGCTGCCGACGCTGGGGGTGTTGGGCGCCGGATTGTTCGTGGGGATGATGCGGGTGGATTTCGGCGTGGCGCTGCTGGGGGTGTTCGTGGGCCGCGCCTGGTGGCTGACGCGCTCGGCGGGGGTGCTCGACCGCCCCCGGGGAGGGTGGCGCTGGGCGCGCTCGCTGCTGTTCGCGGTCCCCGCGCTGATCCTGGCGTCGCTGGGGGGCGGCTGGGCGCTCGCCCTGGGCGACCGGGCCGGGCTTGCGGGGCTTGCAGCCGGGAGCGTCGCCACGGCGGGCGTCATCATCGCGGTGCGGCTGATCGTGACCTGGGAGGGACGCCAGCGGATCAAGGGCCGGCTGCGCCGCCTGACCAACCACGAGTACTGGCCCACGGCGATCATCTACCTGCCCGTGCTGTGGTGGGGATTCAAACGCGTGGTCACCGGCAGGGGGCTGCGCCCGCTGACGGCGGTGAACCCGGGCTATGCGCCCGACGGGGGCGTGCGGGGCGAATCGAAGGACGAGGTGAACCGGCGCCTGGGCGCCGACGAGAGCGTGCTGCACTGTCATCTGGTGCCGGCCAATGCGCGGCTGGACGAGCGGGTGCGGGCGGGCGCCGCGGCGGTGGAGCACGACGAGCGTCTGGGGGGGTATCCGGTGATCGCCAAGCCCGACCGCGGCGAGCGTGGACGAGCGGTGCGGATGGTGCGTTCCGAGATCGATCTGACGCCCTACTTCTGCGAGCATGCCGAGGATGTGGTGCTCCAGCGCTATCACCCGGGTCCCTATGAAGTCGGAGTGCTGTGGGTGCGCCGGGTGGAGACGATCGGCGCCGATTCGCGCGCCGGCGCGGACGCGGCCGGGCCAGGGTTCATCTACGCGATCACGCTCAAGCACTTCCCCGAGCTGGTCGGGGATGGGAAACGCTCGATCAGGCGGCTGGTGCTGGCCCACCCGCGCTTCCGGGCGCAGGCGCCGGTGTTTCTCGGGCGCCTGCGGATGATCCAGCACCTGATCCCCGAGGAGGGCGAGGCGGTCTCGCTGGGCTTCGCGGGCAACCACGCGCAGGGGACGATGTTCACCGACGGTGATGAGCTGGCCACCGACGCACTGACGGCGCGGCTCAACGGGATCGTGGAGCGCTTCAGCGACGACCACGGGCGGGGATTCGACATCGGGCGCTTCGATCTGCGCTGCCAGAGCCTAGAGCATCTGGCGCGGGGCGAGGGGATCGGGATCGTGGAGTTAAATGGGCTCACGAGCGAGCCGACGAATCTGTATGATCCGGCGCGGACGATCGGGTGGGCGTGGGGGCAGCTTCTGGGCTACTGGAAGCACGCCGAGGCCCTGGCCGAGGCCCGGCTGGCCAGCGGAACGGGCGAGGCGCTTGACGCAGAGGGCTTCAGAGCGATCAAGCGGGCGTTGGTGAAGGTGATGATGCGGAAATGAAAGCCGTGTCTTAGGTGGCATAGG
>CAYLXF010000008.1:0-50684 GCA_964387925.1 uncultured Phycisphaeraceae bacterium | reverse complement strand
GGCATAGGTGTAGGCGTCTGGGCCGCGGTTCTGATTGGGGTTGGGTGTCAGTTCGCGGGACCAGCGGGCGCGGTCGTGGATGCGGCCCACGCCGCCGGACCAGAGCTCGACGCTCTGGGCATGGATGCGGAAACCGCCCCAGTGCGGCGGGCGGGGGATGACCACCTCGCGACCCTCCATCAGATCGAGGGGGGTCACGCCCAGCTCGCCCATGGCGTCGGCCACCTTCTCCAGCAGGGCCTGGCGGGACTCGATGGGCTGGGACTGGCTGCTGGCCCACGCGCCAAGGCGCGATTCGAGGGCGCGCGAGGCGAAGTAGGCGTCCGATTCGGCCTCGGTCGCGTGAGTGACCGGGCCTCGGATGCGGACCTGGCGCTGGTCGTGGTCCCAGTGGAACACGACGCAGGCGAAGGGATCGGCGGCCAGCTGGCGCCCCTTGGCCCCGTTGGAGTTCGTATAAAAGAGGATGCAGCCGGGTTCGACATCCACGCCCTTGCACAGCACGATGCGCGCGTCGGCGTGCCCGTCGGGGTGGGTGGTGGCCAGGGCCATGGCGTTGGGGTTGGGGGTCTGACGCTCGGCCCAGGCCCGGTCGAGCCAGGACTTGAAGAGGGGGAAGGGCGAACGCGGGAGGGGGTCGGGGAGCCCCTCTCCGGCGTCGTAGAACTGGGATGCGGCGGGGTCGCTGGGCATGGCGAAGGGTATTCTCCACAATTCATCGAAAGGGCGTGAGCAACTTGTTGGTTGCTCGGCGCGGGCTGGCAATCCGCTACTATGTCCTTGTGAGTGACGCGACCCTGTATGAATCCAAGATGGGCGCTGGCGGTAAGTTCCAGCGGCGCAATGAGTTGCCCGATATGGGCCGGCTGTTCGACCGCACACCCCCCCACCACATCGACGCCGAGCGCTCGCTGCTGGGCTCGATCCTGCTGGACCCGGCGATCCTCAACGATGTGGTGGAGCTGATTCCCAACGCGGAGTTGTTCTACAAGGAATCGCACGGGGTGATCTACCAGACGCTGGTGGACACCTACGAGGCCCACCAGTCGGGCGATCTGGTGCAGCTGACCGAGTCGCTTCGTGCCAAGGGGCTCATCGAGCAGATCGGGGGCACCGGGTACCTGATGGAGCTGGCCGAGGCGGTGCCCAGCGCGGCCAACGCGCCCTACTACGCCAAGCTGGTGGCCGACAGCGCCCGCCTGCGCAAGCTGATCGACGCGGCCGGGCAGATCCTCTACGACGCGTACCACCAGGGCGGGGGCGGGATCGACGCGGCCAAGAGCGTCATCGACCTGGCTGAGAAGCGGATCTTCGATATCGCCAGCGAGGATATCAACGCCGAGCCCGAGACGCTCAAGGAGCTGCTGCTGGCCGAGATGGAGCGGATCGAGCAGGCCGACGGGAAGGCGGTGTCGGGGATCTCGACGGGGTTCACCGACCTTGACGAGCTGCTGTCGGGGCTGCAGCCCGAAGAAATGCTGATCCTGGCGGCCCGCCCGTCGATGGGCAAGACGGCGATCGCGCTCAACATCGCCGAGCAGATCGCCTTCGGGGGCGCGACGCCCTGGTCGCCCAAGCGGGTCAACAACCCGGTGCCGGTGGGCGTGTTCTCGCTGGAGATGGCGCGCGGGGCGCTGGTGCAGCGCCTCCTGTCGGCCCGCTCGGGCGTGGACAGCAACCAGCTGCGCACCGGGCGGGTCAGCGACGGCGAGTGGGACAAGCTGCAGCGCGCCAGCGCCGAGCTGGCCGAGGCGCCGATCTACATCGACGACACGCCGGGCATGACGGTGCTGACCATGCGGGCCAAGGCGCGCCGGATGAAGCAGCGTCACAACATCGGCTGCATCGTGATCGACTATCTGCAGCTGCTGTCGTCGCCCGGCTCGGCGCGCGAGTCGCGCCAGGTGGAAGTCTCGGAGATCTCGCGCTCGATCAAGGCGCTGGCGCGCGAGCTGCGGGTGCCGGTGGTGTGCCTGGCGCAGCTGAACCGCGGGGCCGAGCAGCGCGAGGGCAACCGCCCCAAGATGTCGGACCTGCGCGAGTCGGGCTCGATCGAGCAGGACGCCGATGTGGTGATGCTGCTCCACCGCGAGAGCTACTACCACCGCGGCGAGCCCGCGTGGGACCCCACCAGCCCCGAGTTCGACGAGGATAATCGCGAGAAGCTGAACCTGACCGAGCTGATCATCGCCAAGCAGCGCAACGGCCCCACGGGGACGGTGAAGCTGATCTGGGACGCGGGGACGGTGCGGTTCAAAACCCACGACGGGCTGCACGCGGGGGGGAGCTACGGCTTCAGCCGCGAGATGGAGGGGAGTTCGTACGGCTTCGACGGCCCCGACTTCGACCCGGCCCCCGCGGCGGGCCCGAGCTTCAACGACGCCCCGCCGGTCGCGAGCCACACCTTCGCGCCCGGGGCCAGGAGCGGGCCGGAGACGAACTTCCGCGACGGATCGGGGAACGATGTCGATTTCGACGACGATGAGGAGATGCCGCCGTTCTGAGATCGTTTTCGCACCTCGCTTCTTAGTTCAGGTTAGTTCAGGTCATGCGCCACGCGCCGATTGACGCGTTCGTCGCGGAGGCGCTGCTCGTCGTTGGCGCGGTCGGTCATGGAGGGGATCAGGAAGAGGTCGATGATCTGGCCGATGAGCAGCAGCCCGCCGGTGAAGAGCCAGATGAGGCCGGTGATCCACTTGCCGTTGTAGAAGCGGTGGATGCCGCAGAATCCGATGAAGCAGAGACACCAGAGCAGGTATGAGATTCCGGTTGATCGCATGGGGGAAGCCTCCTCACAGTGATTTGGAAATCCGCATCCAGTATTCCATGAAAAAACGCGCCCCGCTGGAGGGCGCGCTCAGTTGGCTGGAAATCTACTGTTCTTATTCGGGCATATCATCGAGGACGATATCCGCGTCGATGGCATCGACGACGCCATCGAGATTGGCGTCTCCCTGTTCGATACCGAGATTCCCGGTCTCGTACATGTTGCTGATAACGATCCCGAAATCGGTATTGTCAACTTGCTGATCGAGGTTCAGGTCGCCCTTGACGCCCAGATCGGCGACCTCGAAGCTGGTGACATAGACATCGGTGATATCGAGTTGGAACATGTCAAGGTAAGAACCGAATGGCTCATCGCCCGTCGGGCGAACGATCGTGAACTGATACAGTGTCGTGTCCTGATCGATCGCGGCCGGCAACGAGGGGGTTGGCGTGAACTCGCCGCTGGCGCCAAAGGTTACCTGGACCGATGGGTTCTCTCCATAAGCGACCGCTTCGATGCTGACGCGGAGGCGTTCGGCGGCGAGCGAGTTGGGATGCAGCGCCAAGTGATAACGATACTCGTTGCTGCTGATAACGACCGGGTCGGCTTGCCCATTGGCATTGACAAAGTCGAACAACGGGCCGGGCAGGTCGTCCCAGACGACGACATCGGGAACTACATCGATCAGGGTCACGCCGGGCTATCGTGCGATCGCGGCGAGGTTCTCCATGCCATCGACATGGTAAAGTCCGGATGGAAGCAATGTGACAGTCTCGCGAATATAGCGGCCATCACTGCCATTGCGACCGTTGCAACCAGCCCCTTCACCGTGTTGCCCACCATCACCCCGCGGCCTGCCGTCGCCACCTTCGCCGCCGTCGCCCCCGTCGCCAGCATCCCCGCCTCTTGCGTCACCTGTCGCGTTGCCACCGTCGCCGCCATCACCAGCGCGACCTGCTTCGCTGCCTCCGCCTTCTCCTCCGTCGCCACCACCATCGACGCCTTTTCCTCCGTCACCGCCGTCTCCGGCACGATCGGTTCCGGTCGCGCTTCCTCCATCACCACCTTTGCCGCCATGGCCGCCAGTGGATCCGGAATCCCCGCCATCTCCACCATCCCCACCCGGGCCACCCGCGCCGCCCTGACCGCCATTGCCGCTCCCGTACCCGTCTCCTCCATCGCCGCCGCGGGGTGCGTTGGGATTATCAGGATGATCGCCGGGATAGCCGTCATACCCGTTGGGATGGTTGGCGTCGCCTTTGGCGCCGAATGGATAGTTCGGGGGATAGTTTGGTCCGTCGTACGCGGAAGCGAATGACACGGTCGTCGCGATCACGCCCAGCGCGATCGCTTTCATGAATCGGGGAACGGATGACATCTCGGGCTCCTTGGCCGATGAATCTCCACCAAGCCGCCCTGACCTCCTGATGGGCTGATGGGCTGATGTCAGTGTACCATGGTCGGTCGGGTCTTGCAAACCGCTCGATGCTGGTGCGTATGAGCATTGGGTGAATACGGCGATATTCTTAGACCGTGAGTCAACTCCCAAGAGCACAGGCGGGGACGCATGTGCCACCGAAGAGGAAGTCAGTCGCCGAAGCTGGTGTAGACGCTTCTTGCCGCGGCGATGAGCGAGTGGTCTTTGGGGACCAGGCGCTGCTTGTTGGCGGCGGACTGGATGTCGACATCGCCCAGCACGCCGCACTGCATGACGACCAGGCGGTTCTGCTTGCCCATCTTTAAGAGCTTCATGGCGTGGTGGCCGAACTGGGTGGCGAGCACGCGGTCGCCGGCGATGGGGGCGCCGCCGCGTTGGGTGTGGCCCAGGACGACATAGCGCGATTCGATCTCGGTGCGCGATTCGATCTCGGTGGTGAGCCACTTGGCGATGCCGCCCAGGCGGATCGGGTCTGGCGAGCTGGCGTCGATGCGTTCGATGATCTGCGTGCCCCCGATGGGGCGTGCGCCCTCGGAGACGGCGATGATGGTGAAGCGTTTGCCCTTGCTGCTGCGTTTGAGGCAGAACTCGGCGACCTTGCCGAGGTCGAACTCGATCTCGGGGATGAGGATCACATCGGCGCCGCTGGCGAGCCCGGCGTGGAGGGTGATCCAGCCGGCGTTTCGGCCCATGAGCTCGACGGCCATGACGCGGTGGTGCGAGGCGGCGGTGGAGTGGACGCGGTCGAGGGCCTCGGTGGCGACATGGACGGCGGTCTGGAAACCGAAGGTGATGTCGGTGCCGTGGAGGTCGTTGTCGATGGTTTTGGGCACGCCGATGCAGTTGATTCCCGCGCGGCTGATGGGCCCGGCGGCGGACATGGTGCCGTCGCCGCCGATGACGACCAGGGCCTCGATCTGTCGGACCTTGAGGTGGGTGACGCAGACCTCGGTGAGGTCGCGGTGCTTGAGCGAGCCGTCCTCGTTCCTGCCCACGGGGTACTTCTGGGGGTTGGTCTTGTTGTTGGAGCCGAGGATGGTGCCGCCCATGGTCAGGATGTTGGAGACATCGGCCAGGGTGAGCTGGCGGATGCGGTCCTCGATGAGCCCGAGGAACCCGTCCTCGATGCCGAAAACCTCGATGCCGTGGCTGATGGCGTCCTTGACGACCGCTCGGATAACGGCGTTGAGCCCCGGACAGTCACCCCCGCCGGTGAGCACAGCGATGCGTTTGAGATCCGGGACGGGGACGCGGTCGTGGGAGGTGGCCATATGGGGAAGGTATCGACCGGGTCAGGGGGGCGGCGTGCGTGAAATCGTCGTTTCTGGTCGGTTCAGCGCTTCGTGCCCCTCTAGGATTCGGGCAAAGGAGACCCCGCCATGCTCAAACCGATGATGAAGACCGCCGCCGCCGCCGCCGCCCTGCTCGCCCTGCCCTGCCTGGGCGCCGAGCCGGTGCATCTGGGCTACAAGTTCGACGCCACGACGCCGATCCATCATCAGATGGTGCAGGAGATGACCCAGACCCAGGCGTTCCAGGGACAGACGATGGAGACCATCACCAAGACGAGCAGCCGGGTCACGACCGAGCTGCTCAAGGCCAACGAGGACGGATCGGTGCTGATCGCCACGACGCCCGAGAGCATGACCATGTCGATCAGCGCGCCGGGGATGGATCTGTCATACGACTCGGCCAACGCGGCGGACAAGGCCAAGCTGAGCAACCCCACCATCGCTTCGGTGGCGGGGATGGTGGGCCTCCAGGTTCAGATGCTCATCGCCCCCGACGGGGAGATCCTGGATATCCCCAACATCGATCAGCTCCAGAAGGCGGTCGACGCGATGCCCGACGCGAATGTGAAAACGGCGATGAGCCAGTCGATGGGCAAGGACACGATCATGGCCTCCAACGAGATGAACTACAAGCTGCTGCCCGCGGAGGCCGTCGAGGTCGGCGACGAATGGAGCCGCGAGTTCAAGATCCCCATGGGCTTTGGCGACATGACCGTGACGCTGGACATGACGCTCAACGGGGTGGAGAAGGGGATCGCGGAGATCTCGATCGACGGCTCGGTCACGATGCCGCAGATCCAGCAGCAGGGCATGACGATGAACCTCGGCTCCTCCGAGCTGTCGGGGACCCTGCGTTTCAACATCGAGGACGGGGTGCAGGAGTCGTACGACCTGACGACCTCGATGGATTTGAGCGCCACGATGGACGGGATGGAGGGCTCGGCGCCGGTCTTTACCATGAACATGGAGCAGCGGGTAAAGCTCGATCGCGTGAAGGACTGAACCGGCCACCGCCTCGCGCCCACGCCTTCAGGGACTCTCATGGGCGCCGCAGAGAGGGCTTGGGAGGGGCTTGGGGTGGGGCTTGGGGTGGGGCCGATCCCCAAAGGCAGGACAAACGCGGGCGCCGCCGGGAGCGGCGCCCGCGGTCGCATAGAGTGCATTCCATGGACGAGCGCCCCGCCCAACCCGCGCAGCCCGGCGTCCCCACGGGGCGGATCGACCCGCACCTGTACCTGCATCCCCAGACGCTGGCGCGCCTGGCCACGATGGACCTGCGGGCCAAGATGATCGTTGAGGGGGTGATGGCGGGCCAGCACCGCTCGCCCTACACCGGGGTGTCGGTCGAGTTCGCACAGCACCGCCCCTATGTGGCGGGCGACGACATCCGCCACCTGGACTGGAAGGTCTACGCGCGGACGGACAAGCTGCAGGTCAAGCAGTACCAGCAGGAGACGACGCTGGACCTGGTGCTGCTGGTGGACTCAAGCGGTTCGATGCGCTTCGGCAGCCGCCTGTTCTCCGACGCCTCGGGCTCGGCCAGCTTGACGGCGCCCGATGGCCGCCCCAACTGGTCCAAGTTCGACCACGCGACGGCGACGGCGGCGGCGCTGGCGTACATCACGATCCACCAGGGCGACCGGGTGGGGCTGGCGGTGTACGCCGACGAGCTGCGGGCGATGGTGGAGCGCTCGGCGCGCAAATCGACCTGGAAGCAGATCGTCGATGCGCTGGCGATGCACCCGATCGATCGGCACACCGATCTCGTGCGGGCGGTCGACCAGACGCTGGCCAAGGTGACCAACAAGTGCCTGATGGTGGTCATCAGCGACTTCTTCGACGACGCCGAGCGGGTCCGCTCGGCGATGGCCCGGCTCAAGCACCGCGGGCACGACCTGATCGCCCTGCAGGTCCTCGACAGGGCGGAGACGAGCTTCGAGTTCGACGACCCGGCGGCGTTCATGGGTCTCGAGGGCGAGGGGACGATCCGGATCGACCCGCGGGCGCTGCGCAAGGACTATCTCGGGGCGATCAACCGCCACATCGAGCTCGTCTCGGCGCACGCGCGCTCGTTCGGGTTCGACCACCAGGTGGTGCCCACGCACGAGTGGCTGGGCCCCACGCTGGCGCGGTTCGTGGCGCGGCGCAACCAGGCGTCGGCCTCGCGGGCGGGACACTGAGGCCAGAGGCCCGACGGGAGTGGATGATCGCGATGCCACTGACGCTGCTCCATCCCGCTCTGTTCGCCCTGGGGCTGGCGTGCGTCGCGATCCCGATCGTCCTGCACCTGCTGCGGCGCAAGCGCCGACCCATCCCGTGGGGAGCGATGCGGTTTCTCGAGGAGGCGTACCGCAAGCGTCGGCGGATCAGCACCCTCGAGCAGTTGCTGCTGCTGGCGCTGCGCTGCCTGCTGGTGCTGCTCATCGCCCTGGGGGTCGGGTCGCTGATGCTCGGCTCGGGCCTTTCGCGCCCGGTCCCCACCACGCTGGTCATCGTGCTCGACGACTCGATCGGCTCGGCGCTGAGCGTCGAGGGCGTCAGCGAGCTGGAACGGAACAAGTCGCTGGCGCTGGCGGCGCTGGGCGAGCTGGACGCGGGCGCCGGGGACCAGGCGGCGGTGATCCTGGCCTCGCGCCCCGCCTCGGGGCTCGTGCTGCCCGAGAGCAACGACCTGGGGGCCGTGCGATCGCTGATCGAATCGCTGACCCCCACCGACGCGGGGCCGGACCCGGGCGGGGCGGCGGCGCTGGCGCGCCGGGTCGGCGCCGACCCCGACCGCCCGGCGCGCCGGGTGATGCTCATCGCCGGCTCCGGGCGCGGGGCGACGCGCGACGCGGGAGGCGAGGAGGCGTCGGCCGCCCGCGTCGCGGTCGATGAACTGCTCATCGCCCGCCCGACGATCCGGGCGATGGGCAACATCGGGATCACCAGCGTTCTTCCCACGCGGTCGCTGGTGACGGTGACGGGCATCGCCCTGCCCATGGGGGTGCGGGTGGGGCTGATGCGCTCGGGCGACACGCGGGGGCGGGCGGCGTCGCGCGTGCGGGTGCTCGACCACAAGGGCGCCGCGCTGGGCGAGCGCACGGTGGGCTGGGAGGACGGGCAGACGAGCGTGTCGGCGGTGGTGGCGGTGGACGCCGGTCGGATCGCGGCGCTGGGCGCCGGCGCGGGGCTGCTGCGCGTGGAGATCGACGCTGACGCCAACCCCCGCGACGACACGCGGCTGGCGACCATCCCGCTGCGCCGCGGGATCACCGTCGGGGTCGTCGATCGCGCGCCCGGCGCGGCGTCGTCGGTCGCCCCGGCGCGCTGGGTGCGCGCGGCGCTGGCGCCCGACGACTCGACGGGGATCTCGATCGTGAGCATCGAGGCCTCGCAAGCCGGGTCGCTGGTCACCGCGGGGCTCGACGCGCTGGTGGTGCTCGCGCCCGGGGCGATCGACGAGGCGGGTTGGGATCGGATCGTGCAGCTCCACGAATCGGGCGCGCTGCTGGTCGTCACCCCCGACGCCGGCTCGCGGTCGTCGGCGTGGGCCGCGCGGGTGCGGGATCTGGACCCGACCCTGCTGGGCGCGGGCGCGGCGGTTGAGACGCACGATTCCCCGCTGGCGATGAGCCCCGAGGTCCCCGAGGGCGGCGTGCTGGGCGGGATCGGCTCCGAGGCGGGGGCGATGGCGCCGGCCGTGTCGGTCTCGCGCCTGCTGACGCTCGGCGGGGGCGCCAGCCCGATCGCACGCCTGAGCGACGGATCGGCGCTGGGGGTGCAATCCAGGCCCGGGCGAGGAGCGGGGATGATCGTGGTGCTGGGCGTGGCGCTGGATCTGGAGTGGACCAACCTGCCGGCGCGCCCGATGTTCGTGGCGATGATGCAAGAGATCGTCCGCCAGGGGGTGGGTATCGGGGCGTCGATGCCCGAGATCGTGGCGGGCGACACGCTCGACGCGCCGGCCTGGGCCCGATCGTCGCGCCGGCTGACGCTGGGCGACAGCAAACCCGTTCGCGACGCGGGGGGGGACGATGCCCGCACGAGCGGGGTGATCGCGCGCCTCGACGACCAGGGCGCCATCCGCGAGCTGGCGGTGATCAACCCGGACACGGACGCAGCCAACGCCGACATTGTTTCCCAGGAGGCGCTCGGGTCGCTGATCGGCGCCCGGGTCGACGCGGGGCGGACGCGCTGGGTCGAGCGTGACGAGGGCGGGGGCGGGGGCGAGGGCACGATCCTGGAGGCACGCGTCCCGAGCGTGTCGATCGCGCTGTGGATGCTGCTGGCGGCGGGGGTGGTGGCGCTGGTGGAGCTGGTGCTGGCGCGCCTGTTCACGGCCCGGCTCATCAGCCGCGAATCGGCGGGGGGGCGGCTTCGCGCCAGCGCGGGTTCCGCATCGGTTGGTGGAGCGGTTGCCGGGCCGGTTGGTGGGGCGGGGGGTGCATCGTGAACGAGCTGCTCAACGCGATCTTCGGGATCGGCGGCCCGGGCGAGGGCGGCGAGCGGGCGCTGGGCTTCGGCAGCCCCGAGGCGCAGCTGAGCTTCGTGCACCCGCTGCCGGCGTGGGCGGTCGTGCTGATCGTGATCGCGCTGGGGGCGCTGGTGTGGTGGTCGTACCGGCGCCTCCCGGGGACCAAGCGGACGAGGGGGCTGCTGGCGGGGCTTCGCCTGGCGGCGCTGACGGTGCTGCTGCTGGTGATCCTGGGGCCGCGCATCGAGCAGACGACCATCCGGACCGAGCCGGACTGGGCGATGGTGCTGCTGGACCGATCGGGCTCGATGAGCACGGCCGACGCCGGCATGTCCAAGGCCGGGCCCGAGACTGGGCCAGGATCCGGAGCGCCGATGACGCGGGGGGATCAGGAGCGGGCCATGCTTGACGCGTCGCGTGAGTCGTGGTCGGCGCTGGCCCAGGAGAAGCGCGTGGTCTGGATGGGCTTTTCCGACCGGGCGACGGTGCTGGCCACGGGCGTCCCGCCCGACAGCACCGTGCTGGAGGGCCCGCTCGGATTGAGCACGAACCTGGGCGGCGCGATCGCCGCGGCGTTGGAGCGGGCGGCGGCGCGGCCGGTTTCGGCGATCGTGCTCGCCAGCGACGGGCGCGGCTTCGATGCGATCGACCCGGACCTCCTCAACGCCCTGCGCAGCGCCCAGATCCCCATCATCGCGGTGCCGCTGGGGAGCGACCAGCCCCTGCGCGATCTGGGCGTCGCCCGGGTGCAATATCCCGACGCGGTGTTCGGACGGGACATCGTGCCCGTTCGGGTGCGCGTGGAGACCTCGGGCTTCAGCGCGGCCGACCTTCAGGCCGCCAACGCGCGGGTGGAGCTGGTGGACCACGCCACGGGCCGAGTGCTGGATTCAGCGCCAATTACCGATGCCCAGCTTGACGAGGGCGCGGACGGGGGGGCGGGCGAGGGGGCGTGGGTCGCCCTGATGCACACGCCCGAGGGCACGGGCGAGCACCGCCTGGACGCGCGCATCGCGCTCGACCGGGTCGCGGGTGTCGGGGAGGACCTCAACGCGAGCAACGACGGTGCGGAGGTGCGGTTCACGATCGTGGAGCGCCCGATGCGGGTGCTGTACATCGATGGGTATCCCCGCTGGGAGGAGCGGTACCTCAAGAACCTGCTTTTGCGTGAGCCCTCGATCGTGAGCTCGTCGCTGATGCTCTCGGCCAGCCGGCGGTACATCCAGGAGGGCGACGAGCTGATCGGGGCGGCGCCCTCGACGCTGGCGGACTGGGAGCCGTTCGATGTGGTGATCCTGGGCGATGTTCGTCCCGAGATGTTCTCTCGCCAGCAGCTCGGGACGCTGCTGAAACATGTTGAGACGCGCGGGGCGGGGGTGCTGTGGGCGGCGGGGCCGAACTCGACGCCGCAGGCCTGGAAGGAGACGGCCCTCGAGCCCCTGCTGCCCATGCGCAAGGACGCGGCGGGATCACAGGCGGCGACGGGTGTGTGGGATACAGCGGTGACGATGCGGGCCAGCGACGAGGCGCTGCGCCTGGGGCTGCTGGGGCTGAGCGATGATCGGCGCGGGTGGCCCGAGCGCCTGAGCGACCCGGCGACCGGGTGGTCGAGGCTCCAGTGGGCGCTGGCGCTCGACGCCACGGGGTTCAAGCCCGGCGTGGGCGTGCTGGCGACGGCCAGGGGCGTCGGCCGCGATGAGACGGCGCCGATCGTGACGATGATGCGATACGGGGCGGGTCGCAGCGTGCTGGTGGGGACCGACGAGATCTGGCGGTGGCGCTACGGCCGGGGCGAGGACCTGCCCGAGCGGTTCTGGCTGCCGCTGATCCGCTCGCTGGGGAGGGGGACGGTGGAGCGCCGCGCCGCCCCGGCGAACCTGACGGTGACCCCCGAGCACCCGGCCCCGGGCAAGCCGGCGCGGGTGACGCTGCGCCTCTACGACCAGAGCGCGATCGACTCGACCCCGGAACAGGTGAATGTGACGATCGACCCGGGCTCGGGCGTCGATGCGCCCCAGAGCGTGGTGCTGACCGGCGGCGGGGACACGCGGGCGGGGACATGGGTCCCCGAGGGCCCGGGGTTGTACTCGATCACGCCGCAGGGGCTGGATCTGTCCCTCGCGGGGGTCAGCGCCAGCGTCCGCGTGCTCGATCAGTCCGACGAACGGCGCCTGCTGGACACGGACCACGGGCTTCTGGCGTCGCTGGCGGAGCAGACGGGCGGGCGGGTGGTCGCCCCCGAGGATTTCGCGACGATCCCCGATCTGCTGCCCAACCGCACGCGCACGATCGCCTCGCCCGCGCGAACCGCGTCCCTGTGGGACCGCCCGGTGGTGCTGATCGTGCTGGTGGTGCTGCTCTCGGGAGAATGGCTCGGGCGTCGTCTGGTGCGTCTGGCGTGAGCGTTCGGGTGGAAGCGACAACCTCGGGCGGGGTTGAATGGTACATTGGGTGGGGCGGGACGGATCCCGCCACGAATCGGTGTGAAAGGACGCGTTGAGCACGATCTCACCTCATCAGGGACTCGCGGGCGGCGACGAGCTGGCGCGAATCACGCGTCGGCTGCGTTCCATCGCGGCGCGGGTGCGCGCGGTGCTGGTCGCGCGGGGCGTGCTGGTGACGCTGGCGCTGCTGGCGTCGCTGGCGATCGCCCTGGGGCTGATCGACTACCTGCTGCGCCTGCCCGCGGGGGTGCGGCTGGCGCTGCTGGCGGGGCTGGCGGCGGCGGCGTGGCGCTGCTGGGCGCGCCTGATCGCCCCCGCGCTGCGGGTGCGCCCCACGCCCACGGACATCGCGCTTCGGATCGAGAAGCGCGAGCCGGCGCTGCGGGGGATCCTGGCCAGCGCGATCGACCTGGAGCGACGGGACCGGCTGGGCCAGGACGAGGGCGAGCGGATCACGCGCTCGCTGGCGGCGGCGGCGCTGGGCGCGGCGCGCCGGAGATTGATCGGGGCGTCGCCCGCGGGCGTGCTGCGCCTGGGCGAGCTGGGACGGGCGCTGGGGTTGGCGGCCCTGGTGGGCGTGCTGCTGGGCGTGCTGGGCGCGCGGACGCCCACGCTCGTGTCGGTCGGGACGCGACGCGTGCTCGCGCCCTGGGCGGGGGCGGACTGGCCCAAGCGGTACGCGATCACCGATGTGACCGGGCGCGACCCGCGCCCGGTGGATGTGGCCACGCCGATCCGGGCGCTGGTGGGTTCGGCGGATTCGGGGGTGGAGGGGTCGGGGCGGGCGATGGTGCGCTGGCGCCTGCTCGACGGGCGCAAGCGGGAGATCAGCGCGTGGTCGCCGGCGGTGCTCGTGCCCCAGCGCCAGCGCGACCCTGCCACGGGGATCCCGGTCTTCGAGCAGCTGATCGACGCGCAGGGGGCGGCGGCACGCAGCGAGGAGACGAGCTTCACGCTCGAGTACCGCATCACGACGCGCGACGACCAGACGCCCACGCGGCGCATCGCCCTGGTGCGCCCGCCCGAGCTTCGCTCCACGCGCGTGGAGATCACGCTTCCCGGGTACGCGGCGGCGATCGCCGGCAGCGGGCTGGCGCGCAGCGGCACGATCGAGACGCGCGAGGAGGAGCTGGGCGTGTCGCCCGTGCTCGCCGGCTCGCGCGTGGAGCTGGTGTGGCGGTTCAGCAAGCCCGTCTCGGTGGGCGAGGCGCTGACTCCCGAGTGGGTGGCCCGGGTCGGGCGGGAGAACACCATCGAGCTCTTCGACCAGCCCAGCGCCGATTCGATGCGTCTGGTCCTCACCGCCGGGGCCGGGGCGAGCATCGAGCCGGCGGTCATCGACGCCAGCGGGATCCCGGTGCGGACGCCGATCGTGGTGACGCTGGGGGTGCTCGGGGACCGGGCGCCGGGGGCGGGGATCACGGATCCGGCCCGCGACGAGGCGGTGTCCTCGCACGCGGTGCTGGAGGTGAGCGCCGAGCTGAGCGACGACATCGGGCTCTGGAAGGGGCGGATCGACGCCGTGCGCGCGTCGGCGCCGGTGGGCTCGGAGGGCGCGCCGCCCGAGCCGGTGGGCGAGGCGGTGACGCTGGTCACCCGTGAGCTCGACGCGGCCCAGCGGTCGGCGCTGAGCCGAAGGCTCGAAGTCGCCTCGCTGGACGCGGCGCCGGGCGATGAGGTGCGGGTGTCGGCCACGGCGTGGGACCTGCGGGGCGCGATGGCGGACGCCGGATCGGAGGGGATGACCCGATCGGGCGATCGGGTGCTGCGGATCGTGGCCGACCGCGAGCTTATCGAGAGGATCCGCCAGGGGCTGACCCCGGTGCGCGGGGCGCTGCGCCAGCTCGATGAGCAGCAGGCGGCCCTGCAGCAGATGGTGCGCGATGGGGACGCGGCGGCGGGGCGCGAGCAGCGGGCGCTGACCGGACGCCTCGACGCCAACCGGCGCGCCGTGGCGGCGCTGCGCGAATCGATCGAACGCAACACGCTCGACGACGAGGCGCTGGCGGGGCTTCTGGGCGATGCCCACAACGCCCTCGCCGAGGCGTCGCGGGCGAGCGAGGAGGCGGGCGAGCGGATCGACCGCGGCGCGGACGAACCGGCCCGCGAGGCGCAGAAGCGGGTGCGCGACCGCCTCGGCGAGCTGCTGTCCATGCTCGATCGGGGGCAGGACTCGTGGCTGGCGCTGCGCGGCGTGCAGCGCCTGCGCGACGACCTGGCGTCCTTGCGCGAGGACACGGCGGCGCTCTCGGCGCGAACGGCGGGCAAGGCGATCGAACAGCTCTCGGGCGAGGAGCGGAACGCGCTGGAGAAGATCCTCGATCGCCAGCGGCAGAACGCGCAGGACGCGAGCGAGGCGCTGAGCACGCTCGACGAGCGGGCGCAGCAGCTCGAAGAGAACGATCCCACGCAGGCCGAGGCGCTGCGCCGGGCGGCGCGCCAGGCGCGGGTCGCCCAGCTCGGGCGGATGCTGCGCCGCGCCAGCGAACAGATCGGCGCCAACCAGACCGCCTCGGCGACCCAGACCCAGCAGGAGGCGCTCGACGAGCTCGATCGGATGCTCGAAGAGCTCGACAACTCCATCCGCAACCGCGACAACGCGCTGCGGCGCGAGCTGGCGTCGATCATCGAGTCGATCAAGGGCCTGATCTGGGCGCAGCAGGGCGAGATCGACCTGCTGGGGGGGGCGCTGGGGGGCGGGGCGGCTGTGGGGCTGGATCAACGGATGATCGCCCTGGTGGGCAACACGCTGAGCGTGCGCGACGAGGCGCTGGGAGCGTTCCCCGAGACACGGTCGATCGCCGAGCTGATCCGCCAGGCGGGCGACGCGCAGAACGGGGCGATCAGCGCGCTGCGGCGTTCACCGAGCGACCTGGGCGAGGCGTCTCGCTTCGAGCGGGCGAGTCTGCTGCATCTCCAGAGCGCCTTGGAGGAAGCCCAGCGCCAGGACGACCAGGCGGCCGGGCGCCAGGCGCAGCACCTGCGACAGGAGCTGCGCAAGGCGTATCAGGAAGGGCTGGAGGCCCAGACCGGGGTGCGCGATCGGACTCGTCCGCTGGTGGGCGGGGCCATGAGCCGGCGACAGCGCGCCCTGGCGCGGGCGATCGCGCAGACGCAGGACGGGATCCGCGTCTCGATGGACGAGCTGCTGGCGCAGACCGCGGAGCTGGGCGATGCGCCGGTGTTCGCGCTGGCGCACGCGCAGCTCGATCGGCTGATGACCGCCAGCGGGGCGGGCCTCACGGGCGCGGCCGTGACACGCCGGGCCCTGGACGCACAGGAGGGGTCGCTGGCGATCCTGTCGTCGCTGGTGGAGGTGCTCGGCGAGCGGACGCCCGAGGAGCCCGAGGACTTCGAGGACGGTTCGACATCGAGCGGGGGCCAGAGCGGCGGTTCGCAGAACGCCAGGCCCGAGCCGGCGATCCCGCCGATGGCCCAGCTGCAGCTGCTGCGCACGATGCAGCAACTGGCGGCCGACCAGACGCGGGCGCTGAGCGAGGAAGCGGGCGCACCGGACGCGGCATCCGTGCGTGCAATATCGGAGCTTCAGGGGCAGTTGTTCCAGCAGGCGACCAAGCTGATCGAGCAGATGAACCAGTCTCCCGGCGCGCCGGGTGAGGATGAGGCCGAACCGGCGAGCGCGAGGGACGAACAGAAGGACGATTCATGAACCGGACACGGGCCATCCTGGGCAGCGTCATCGCGCTGATGATCTGGGGCGCGGCGACTCTGGCCGGACCGGACGAAGAGCCCGCGCCCGAGAAGACATCCGGGCCGCTGCCCTCGCTCGATGAGCTGCTCGGGCTCGACGACGCCTCGGACAAGGAAGGACAGGACGCGGTGGTCGATCCCAACGAGGCGGCGCTGGACGCGGTGCTCAGCCCCCGCCAGGCGGGCGAGGCGTTCTCGCAGGCCGTGGGTTTGATGAATCAGGTCGCCCAGCGCATCGGCGAGGGGCATGACCTGTCAATCACGACCCAGCGTCTGCAGGAGGACATCCTGCGCAAGCTCGACCGGGTGATCGCTTCAGCCAAGAACAACAGCCAGGGCGGGGGCGGGAGTTCTTCGAGTTCGGCGGCGGGGCGCACCAGCGAGCAGCAGCCCGACCAGCGGCAGCAGTCGCAGCAAGAGGGTGATCAGAACGGCCCGTCGACCGAGCCCGGGGACGCGCCGATGCCGGCGGGGACCTCGACGCCCCGCCCGGGCGAGGAGGCCGCCCCCAGCGGGGTGGGCTGGGGATCGCTGCCCGCTCGCGTGCGCGACGCGCTCTCGCAGGGGATCAGCGATGAGTATTCGCAGCTCTATCGCTCGATCACGGAGCGGTATTACAAGGCGTTGGCCGAGGAGGAGCGGCCGTGACCCGGGTTGCTGGGTTCATCGCGGCGATCGGGCTGTTGGCGGGGGGCGCCATGGCCCAGGAGGCGGCGCCGCCCCCTCCCGCTGGGGGGGCGCAGAACGAGCCGCTCGATCAGGAGCTCACGCCCGAGCTCGACGACGCGGTGTCGGCGGGGATCGCCTATCTTGTGGACACACAGGAGGCCGACGGGTCGTGGATCTCGGGGCGGTACGGGAAGAATGTCGCGATCACGGCCCTGGCGTGCCTGGCGCTGATGAGCGACGGGAACATCCCCGGGCGCGGGCCCTACGGCGAGGCGGTGAACCGGGGGCTCGAGTTCGTGCTCGACGCGACGGCCGACAGCGGGCTGATCACCTCCGAGGCCAACAACGGGCCCATGTACGGGCACGGGTTCGCGGCCCTGTTCCTGGGCGAGGTGTACGGCATGACCCCCGGCGGGGACAACGCGCGAACCACGCGTATCCACGAGGCGCTGGTCCGGGCGGTCCGCCTGATCGAGCAGACGCAGAACGAGGAGGGCGGCTGGCGCTACAACCCGGTCCCGTATGACGCGGATGTCTCGGTGACGATCTGCCAGATCATGGCGCTGCGCAGCGCCAGGAACGCGGGGATCGAGGTGTCCAGCGAGGTGATCGACCGGGCCGTCGAGTATGTCAAGCAGTGCCAGAACCCGGACGGGGGGTTCAAGTACCAGCTCGGGTCGGGCGCCAGCGCGTGGCCGCGGACGGCGGCGGGCGTGGCCTCGCTGTTCTACGCGGGGATCTACCGGGACCAGGCGATCGACAAGGGGCTGGCGTACCTGGAGGCGACGGCGATGCCCGGGGAGGCCAGCGCGACCCGCTCGCACTATTTCTATGGGCAGTATTACTCGGTGCAGGCGATGTACCTGGCCGGCGACACGCACTGGGCCCGGTGGTGGCCGGCGATCCGGGCCGAGCTGCTTGGGCTGCAGAACGACGAGGGCTCGTGGGACGACCGGTCGGTGGGCAAGCCCTACGGCACGGCGATGGCGCTGATTGTTTTGCAGATGCCCAAGCGCTATCTGCCGATCTTCCAGAAGTGATGATGTTTCTCGCACGCTCCATCCCGGTTCTTCTGCTGGCGTCCTGCGTGAGCCCCGCCCACGGCGAGGACCTGGCGGCGGGGTGGACGATCTGCATGCGTGACCTGACGCTGGTGGAGACGATCGTCGAGCGTGCGGACGAGACGGGGCTCGTGACGGTCAACGAGTTCGGGATCCGCGGCCTGGTCGCCCTGAGCGACATCTATTTCGCCCTTCCCACGCACCCGCCCGCGGCGCCCGATGCCTCGGAGGCGCCCGGCGTCCCGCGGGAACAGCGCTCGCCGGTGCGGATGATCTCGCTGACCGACGGGCAGGTGATCCGCGGCTCGATCACCGACTCGCCCAGCCCCGACACGCTCGCGCTGAGCGTGGTGGCGGGCACGAGCATGCACGGCGACGCGCGGATCTCGCTCGAGCGGGTGCTGTCGGTGGGAGACGAGCCCTACACGGGCCTGATGCGGGGCCGGGACGGCGCCGACGAGGACACCATCACCACCCGCAACGGCGACGAGCTCTCGGGGTTCATCGAGTCCATCGGGACGACAACGATCATCACCAGCGCGGGGGTCCGGATCCCGATCGAGACGGCGCGGATCGGGCACATGCTCATCGCCAACCCGCCCGAGCGGGTCCCCGGCGTGTATGTGCGCACAACCGACGGGCTGGTGGTGCGCACGGAGTCGTTCGATTTCGACTTCCAGCAGCCGATAATGGTCACGGTCGGGGCCGAGTCGCTGGGGATGGGCGATGACGCGCGCACGACCTGGATCTTCGATCCCGGCGCGGCCCGTGGGATCGAGGTGGTCGACCCCGGATCGCGGGTGGCGGCGCTGTGCGAGATCGCTCCCGAGTCGATCGAGCCGATGGGCGAGCGGGACTGGACACCGGCCCCGAGCGTGATGCTGGGCGCGGATCAGCACGCGGTGCTTGGGTCGATCGACCTGCACGCGCCGCTGCGTGCCGTCTACCCGGTCCCCGAGCACGCCTCGCGGTTCGCCTGCGAGCTGGTCGCGCCCATCAACACCTGGACCGACTGCGTCGCGCGGGTGACGGCGGTGGGCTACGACGGGACGCGCACCGAGCTGCTTGCTCAGCGCCTCAGCGCCGAGCAGGACCGCGCGTCGGTGAACACGGTGCTGGGCGAGGGCACGGCCCGCATCGAGTTCGAGATCGACCCCGGGGCGTACGGCCCGATCCAGGACCGGGTGATCGTGCGCAGGCCGCGGGTGGTGGTGCGGGATTGAGGATGGGTGGCACGACTCGCCGCCTTGGGCGCAGTCGTGTCTTCGATATCCATCCAAGAGCACGACTGCGCCCAAGACGGTGAGTCGTGGCGCCCAGAAATTGCAGCTTATCGCAGCTTGAGGGTCGCCAGGGCGAGCACGCCCAGGAGGATGCCCACGATCCAGAGGCGGATGACGACCTGGTTCTCGGCCCAGCCGCCCTGGTGGAGGTGGTGGTGGTAGGGGGCGATGCGGAAGATGCGTTTTCCCGTGCCGGTCTTGATGCGGGTGTACTTGAACCAGCCGACCTGCATGACGACGGAGAGGATCTCGAAGAGGAAGACGCCACTCATGAGCAGGACGACGAACTCCTGGCGCACCATGACGGCGATATATCCGATCGAGCCGCCCAGCGCCAGCGAGCCCGTGTCGCCCATGAACACCTGGGCGGGCTTGCAGTTCCACCACAGAAACCCGAGGCAGGCGCCGGCCATGGCGCCGGCCATGACGGCCAGCTCGTCGGTGAACGGGACATAGGGGACATAGAGGTACTGGGCGGCGCCCTGGTGGCCGGCGATGAGGGCCAGCAGGATGAGCCCGAAGCTGACGATGCCAGAGGTCCCGGCGGCCAGGCCGTCCATGCCGTCGGTGATGTTGACGGCGTTGGAGAGCCCGGCGACCATCAGGACCGAGAAGAGCATGTACAGCGGGAGTCCGAGGTAGACCAGGGATTCGGAGGCGAACTTGGTGGCGGGGTCGTAGGAGCGCTGGAAGGGGAGGTTGAGCACATGGGCCAGCGATTCGCCCCCGCCGGGGGTGATGCCGTAGCGATACGCGAAGAAGCCGACGATCGCGCCGATGCCGAGCTGGAAGACGAGCTTCTCCCACGAGTAGAGCCCCTGGCGCCCCGCGCCGCGTCTTGAGGCGGTGAGCTTGAGCCAGTCGTCCGCCCCCCCCACCGCCGCCAGCCACACGAGGGTGAAGAGCCCGAGATAGACGCGGTTGATGCGGATGTCGGCGAGCAGGAGGGTGGAGACGAAGATCGAGCCGACGATGAGGACGCCGCCCATGGTGGGGACATTGGCCTTGGCCGCGGCGTGCTCGCGCAGCAGCTCGGCGTCCGACTCGCCGGTGTCGCCGATCTTCATCGAGACCAGGAATCGGATGACGCGCTTGCCCAGCAGGACGACGAGCGCGAACGAGAGGCCGGCGGCCAGCAGGGCGCGGAACTGGACCTGGTCGAACACGGCGAAGACCGCGTAGAGCCCGATCCTGTCGAGCCACTTCTGCATGATGTCGATCAGGATGTAGATCATGCGCTGGCGTGGTTCTGGGCGGGGTCGGGGGCGTGCAGGCGGGTGAGCGCGTGGATCAATCGCTCGAGTTTCACGCCCCGCGAGCCCTTGAGCAGCACGCAGGTTCCCGGGGCGATCCCCGCGGCCACGCGCTCGATGCTGAAATCGCAGCGGTCGGCGTGCACCTCGACCAGGTGGGACATGGGCACCGACTCGAACCCGGCGCCCACGAGCACGAAGCGGTCGATGCCCACGCGCCGGGCCAGGTCGGCGGCCAGCGAGCGGTGCTCGTCGCGCGAGGCCGCGCCCAGCTCGAGCATCTCGCCCAGCACGGCGGTCTTGTGCATGGGCATCTTCATGGCGTCGAAGGTGGTCAGGGCGGCGCGCATCGAGTCCGGGTTGGCGTTGTAGGCGTCGTTGATGACCACGATGGGCTCGGAGCCGGTGGGGATCTCGACGCGCTGGAAGCGCATGTCCGGGCCTCTGGCGCCGGCCAGGCCCGCGCGGGCCCGCTCGTCGTCGATGTCCAGAGCGCGGGCCGCCAGCACGCACAGGGCGGCGTTGGAGGCGTTGTGGACGCCGGGGAGAGGGACGACGAACTCGTCGGCGTCGATGGCGAAGCGGGTCTCGGCCGCGGTGATCTCGATGATCCTGAGCGTGTGGTCCCGCCCGAGGCGGGTGACGCCGCGGGGCGGGCGCAGCTGGGCGATGGCGGCGTCGAGGTGTTCGATGCCGGCGGGGATGAAGGCGCGTCCGGCGCCGGGCAGGGCGCCGATGAGGGCGGCCTTCTCTCGCGCGACCCCGGCGACGCTGCCCAGCGCCTGGAGGTGGGCGCGGCCGATGGAGGTGATGATCGCGATGTCGGGCCGGATCAGCTGGGCGCGCGATGTGATCTCGCCGGGCGTGCTGGTTCCCAGCTCGGCGACCATGTACCGGGCGTCGAGCGGCGTGTTGAGGATCGTGATCGGGACGCCCAGGGCATTGTTGAAGCTCTGCTGGGAGACGAACGACGCGCCCGCGCGCTCACAGACGGCGTGCATCAGGCGGCATGTGGTGGTCTTGCCGTTGGAGCCCGTCACGGCGATCACGGCGCACGACAGCTTGTCGCGCCAGGCGCGGGCGATGCGGGTGAGGGCGTCGAGCGCGTCGCCGACCAGGAGCGTGGGCGCGGCGAAGCCCGCCGGGACCTGCGCGGCGTCGGTGACGACGCACAGCGAGGCCCCGCGACCGGCGGCCTCGGGAAGATAGGCGTGCCCGTCGGCGTGCTCGCCGACGAAGGCGAAGAAGATCTGGTTCGTCCGGAGGTCGCGCGTGTCGATCGCCGCGCCGGCGTGGTCGAACTCGTCATGCGAGGGCTCGACGGCCCATGAGCCGCCCGCCGCCTTGAAAACTTCATTGTACGACCAGGTGTTCATGGCGCGCCCGCTCCCTGCTGCTGCTGTTCCGTGGGCGTGTGCAGCCGGAAGCGGCGCTCGCGCAGGGCGGCGGCGGCGTGCTCGCGGTCGTCGAAGCGGGTGGTCCGTGTCCCGCCCATGCCGTCGGGCGAGATCTGCTCGGTCTCGTGCCCCTTGCCGGCGATGACGATGACATCGCCCGCGGCGGCGTGCCTGATCGCGTGGGCGATGGCGGTGGCGCGATCGGGCTGGACGCGGACGCGCCCCCTATCGCTCTGCTCGATCCCGGTCAGGATCTGGTCGATAATGCGGCTGGGCGGTTCGGTGCGGGGGTTGTCGCTGGTGATGACGATGTGGTCGGCATGGGCGGCCACGACGCGGCCCATGCGCGGGCGCTTGGTCGTGTCGCGGTCCCCGCCGCAGCCGAAGACGCACCACAGCCCGGCGCCCCCGGGCAGGACCGATCGCACGGCGCCCAGGGCGCTGGCCAGCGCGCCGTCGGAGTGGGCGAAATCGACGAGCACGGTCAGATCGTCGCCCTTTGTCTCGGCGTGTTCGAGCCGGCCCGACGGGAGCATGAGCCGGGGAATCGCCTCGGCGATGATGCGCTGTTGTTCATCGTCGGGGATTGCGAGGGTGGTCATCACCTGCTGGGCGACGAGCACCGATTGCAAGATATTCATCGCGTTGTAGCGCCCGAAGATCGGGGCATGGGCGCTGATCTCCCCGCCGGGCGTCGTGAGTTGCAGGCGCATGCCCCCGATGGATTCGGCGCCGATCTCGGCGCGGGCGTCGCCGCGGGCCCCGCAGCGGATGATCCGAGCGTCCCCGGCGCACGCGTCGATCATCCGCCCGCTGGCGGGGTCGTCGGTGTTGATCGCGGCGATCGCGCCCGGCTTGAGCCGGGTGAAGAGCGCGGCCTTGGATCGGGTGTAGTGCTCGATGGTCTTGTGGTAGTCGAGATGGTCCCCGGTGAGGTTCGTGAACACCGCCGCGTCGAAGGCGATGGCCCCGACGCGCTGCTGATCGAGCGCGTGGCTCGAGACCTCCATCACCACCGCCCGGCACCCGTGCTCGACCATCGTCGCCAGCGTGCGGCTCATCTCCAGCGCGGGGGGGGTGGTCATCGCGGCCCGCGCCCGCTCACGCCCGTCGTCGATCTCGACGGTGCCGATCAGCCCGCAGCGGATCCCGGCGGCCTCGATGAGCTGCTGGGACAGGTGGGCGATGGTGGTCTTGCCGTTGGTCCCCGTGATCCCCGCGCAGACGAGCTTGGAGGCGGGGTCGGCGTAGAACCGCTCGGCCAGGCGGGCGGCGGTGGACCGGATGTCGTCGCATTCGAGCACCATGACCCGCGATCGCGGCGGGAGCTCGATGACCCCGGCGTGGGCCCGGTCGGTCAGGATCGCGACGCAGCCGCACTCGACGGCGGGGCCGATGTAGCGCGCGCCGTCGTCGCGGGTCCCGCCGCGCGCGATGAAGAGCGAGCCGGGCACGGCGGTGCGTGAGTCCTCGGTGAGGTCGCAGACGCGGACGCTCGCCGGGTCGATCCCCGGCGTCATCGGGATGACGCCCAGCCCCGAGATGAGTTGGTCGAGCCGCATGGTGATGCCGGGTGTATCGACAGTTCGGGCCGGAATCGGGCAAACTTGGCCCCGCCTGATGATACCCGTCGCTCAGGGCAGGATCAGCATCGCGTCGCCGTAGCTGAAGAAGCGGTACCGCTCCCTGATCGCCTCGCGGTAGATCGCGTGCACGCGCCCGAGCCCGTCGGCCCGCTCCGGCATATCGAGCATGGCGGCGACCATCGCCAGCAGCGTCGAACGCGGCAGGTGGAAGTTGGTGACCATCCCGTGCACCCAGCGCCAGCGGTGCCCCGGTGCGATCAGGATGTCGGTGTCGTGCCGCTCGGGCGGCGCCTGATCGGGGTGCGCCCCGTGCAGGCGGGCGTAGCTCTCGAGCGTGCGGGCGCTGGTCGAGCCCACGGCCAGCACCCTTCGCCCGGGCCGGGGCGGGAAACACGCCCGGGCCTCGCCCAGGGCGCACCACTCGCTATGCATAGGGTGATCTTCGAGCGTGTCGGTCTCGACGGGTTTGAAGGTCCCCGCGCCGACATGGAGGGTGACGCGGGTGGTGTCGACGCTGCGGGTTGCAAGCGCATCGAACACTCGGGGTGTGAAATGGAGCCCGGCGGTGGGTGCGGCCACAGAACCCGGCTCGTGGTCGGAGGCGTAGATGGTCTGGTAGTGCGAGCGATCGTAGGCGTCGGGGGGGTGCTGGGCGCGGGCCTTGCGCTGGGCGAGGATGTACGGCGGCAGGGGCGCGCGCCCGAGCTGTTCGAGGATCGCGTGGGTCGGGAGATCAACGCCGGTGACTTTCACAAGCCACGCGCCGGGGCCCTCGTGCTCGTCGGGGGCGATGGTCTCAAGGAACACGCCGCTGGGTTGCTCGTCGGCGGTGAAGAGCTCGTAGCGTTTGCCGGGCTTAACCCGCTTGGCGCGGATCATCGCCACCCACCCCATCGAACGCCCGTCGGAGGGCGCTTGGTGGAGAAACAGCCCCTCGAAGCGCCCGCCGGTGGAGGCGTTCTCCCCGATCAGGCGAGCCGGAACCACGCGCGAGCGGTTGAAGACGAGCAGGTCGCGCGGCTCGAGCAGGGCGGGGAGATCGGTGAATAGCCGGTGTTCGAGCCGGTCGGGGTCGGATCGTTGCACCACCAGCAGGCGCGACGAATCCCGAGGCTCGGCGGGCGTGGTCGCGATGAGATCCTTGGGCAGGTCGAAATCCAGCTCGTCGGTGCGCATGGGATGGGGATCGTACGCGTCATCGGCGTTGCCGGGATGCAACAGGCCGCGGGACCCGAACGGCGTGCAAGCGCCCCCGCGCCCGGCGATGGTTGATACGGCGGTCAGACGCCGTTGATTCTGGGACCCCCGCGCCCGCGGGGACGCGGGTATCGCCCGTGCATGTGTTCTCACGATGTCCCTCGGGCGAATCGAAAACACGATCTACGGCCCGCACCTGGTCAACCCCGACCGGCGCGTGGTCCCCGCGCTCTGCCGGCATGGGGTCGTGCCGGGGCCCAAGCCCTTCGACGCGCCGCCGGGGGGCATCCCGTTCCATCGGGCTTTGGAGGCGGAGAATCGGGCGGATCGGCGCGAGCATCGCCGGGCGTGCCCGGGTGATGAACCCCGCAAGACCTTCCGCCCGTGCGATCGGGTGATACTCGGCCAGCCGGTCCACCTTCTCCCCAAGCTGGGCGAGGTGCTCCCGGTCACCGAGATCCACGAATCGGTCGCCATCGAGACCACGCGCCGCGTGCAGTTGCCCGCGACGGGGCGGGTGCTGGACCTGTACATCTGAGCCCGGAAGGCATCAGTCGTAATCGACGCCCTGGAGCCCGCCCTCGGTCCAGCGGTAGCGCATGTTGAGCAAAGTGTTGTCACCGAATCCTCCCAAGGGAATGGGGAAGGTGTCGAGCGGGACATACTTCTGCGTCCAGACCTGACCGGGCTCATTGGGATTGACCGAATCGTGCGCCTCGCCCGAGGGCCGGGAGTTGATGGAGCCGTCGAACATGAGCTTCTCGGGGATAGCGATGTTGTATGCGAAGTAGGGGAACCGCTTCTGCTCGCGGTCGAACTCCTCGAATATGTGGACCTTCTGCGCGGGGAAGGCGACCTCGCTGAGGTAGCGCCCGCTCAGAATGACATCACCAAATGATTGAAAAAGGTGCGGGGTGCTGGCGATCGGAAAGTAGATGTTGTTCGGCCCGTCCCCCTGCCAGGCGAAGGGAACCACCTGATAGCTGGTTGCGAAGGCCCAGCGCTGGCGAACCGCATCCTCCATCCAGTTGGTTTCAAAGTCGTAGCCCTCGGGCGAGCCGTTGACATAGGGCACGCTGCTGCCCGATGAGTAATCGAGCGGGCGCTGTTGCCAGTTGAGCAGGTCGCCGTCGGCGGGATCCGCGACAAGCGGGCTCACGAACGCCGCATTATCATCTCCCGCGAGGTAATCCATGAGCACCAGATGCGAGAAGCGGCGGTGCGGAATTCGCGCTGTGAAGTTCCGGATTTTGGTGGCCCCGTTGATACGCCCGGTGCGGCGCATCAGGATTTCCTGGTTCTGGTACGAAGCCGCATCCTGATCAGTGCTGGGGGTTCGCACCTGCCCGCTGGGCAGCGTGTAGGTCTCACCCGCGCGCCAGGTATAAGTGAAAATCCGATCCTTGTTGTCCGTCGCGTACTGATCCCGCCCCTGCCCGATCTCCATCAGGTTCGCCATGCTCTGGGCGTTGTGCCCCTCGCCCCGCATCGACGCCATGGCGGGGGCCATCCCGACCCCGACCGTCACGATGGCGACCACCGAAACGACCAGTTCGGGCAGCGAGAAGCCCCGTGCGGGGTGGGGAAAGGATCGGGGTCGGTACATTGTTGGCTCCTGTGGTGATGTCTCGGATCGTGGGTCCGCGGTATCCCGGGAAGACCGCGTGCAATCATCGCCGGGACATGCTACCATACAACAGGCAAACAGCAAAAGAGATTTTCCCACCTTTGTCGGGGATGATGCGCATGATGGATGGACCGAGAACGCGATCCGTGGCGCGAGGGGGGCTGATCCTGCTGGCGGCGGCGTTGACGGTGAGCCCGCCCGTCGGCTGCCGCGCGATCGAGAGGATGAACAGGGTGGATATGAGCCAGCGACTCGAACACGCTCCGCCCATCCGGCTCGGCGCGGTCGATGGGCGCCATCTGATCATCCTGCGGGCTCCCAACCCGGGCTGGTCGATCGGGATCGACAGGGCCGAGATCGCCAGACACGGCCAGCGCGTGTTCATCACCATCCGCCGCCCCGATCCCGCATACATGCATCAGCAGGTGATCGTCGAGAAGCGGGTATTGACCGATGTGCGCGCCGAGGCCCCCATCACCATTATGGCGCGCCTGCTCGGGGCCCACGAATCGGGCGACGACCGGCCGTACGGCGTGCTTGAGCCCGTGGAAAGTTTCCAGGACTGACCGTGGGCGGCGGGGCTCCACATCCGGGCGACTGTTCACCACGCGGGCGCACCCTGCTGGCGCTGACGATGGTTCCGGGGCTGGGGCCGGTGCGGATCGCGCAGCTGATCGAGTCGCTGGGCTCGCCCGAGGCGGTCATCGGCGCCAGCGTCTCGAAGCTCGCCGGCGTGCGCGGCATCGGATCAACCACCGCGGCGAGCATCGCCAGCCATCTGCACGCCTCGATCGACCGGGTCGATGAAGAGTTGGCGCGCATCGCCGACGCCGGGGCCTATGTCGTGGCCATCGGGGACCCCCGCTATCCTTCCATGCTCGCCCCCACCCCCGGCGCGCCGCCGGTGCTGATGGTCCGGGGCGTATTCGACCACCAGCGCGCCAACCGGTACACCTGCGCGATCGTGGGCTCGCGCTCCTGCAGCGTCTACGGCTCCGAGCAGGCGGCCCGGTTCGCCGCGGCCTTGGCGGGGGCGGGGATCACCGTGGTCTCGGGCGGGGCGCGTGGGATCGACACCGCGGCCCATCGCGGGGCGATGAGCGCGGGGGGGCGGACGGCGGTGGTGCTGGGATGCGGGATCGCCCAGGCCTACCCGCCGGAGAACAAGGATCTGTTCGACGAGATCGTTGAACGGGGCGGGGCGGTCATTTCCGAGCTGCCCGTGGACGCCCCGCCCGACGCCAAGAACTTCCCGGCCCGCAACCGGATCATCTCCGGGCTGTCGCTGGGGGTGCTGGTGATCGAAGCCGGGCGCAAGTCCGGCGCGCTGATCACCGCACGCCACGCCACCGAAGAGCACGGGCGCGAGGTGATGGGCCTGCCGGGACGGGTCGATTCGCCCGCCAGCGCCGGGACGCTGGAGCTGCTCAAGAACGGGGCGCACCTGGTGACCGGGCCGGGCGATGTGCTCTCGATCTTGGAGGGCGACGCTTTCCATCTCTATTCCGGCACGCACGCGGCCAAGACGGGCAGCCCGGCCTTGGCCCCGCCCCCGGCCCCCGCCCCGAGCAGCGATGCCGACGAGCCCACGCGGGCCCTGCTGGCGGCGCTGGGCGAGCCCCGCACCGGCGACGAGCTGGCCGAGGCGGTTGGCGTGGAGCCCGGCGAGCTGCGCGCGAAGCTGACGATGCTCGAGATCCAAGGGCGGGTTCGCCGGGAGGGGAGCCGCTTCGTTCGGGTCCGATAAACGCGGTATGGAGGCAAGGAGCAAAGGTTGCGCCTGGATTTTAGGGGGGTTGGCGAGGCCCATTCGGGCCATCTTTGGCCTTGAGACGGGATTCGCTGCGATTTTCCTTGCCGTCCGGTCCATGATTGGCTAAAGTTGACCAAACAAACCGTGCGAAACGGCTCATCAAGTTCGCGACCGATACCCGATCAGAACAAAGACAACGAGAGATGGACAACGCGTGATGGACATCGCGAGATAGACACGCGAGATGGACTCAAGCGCTGGTGAGGGACATCGCGAGAAACCCCTCAGCGGAAACACCACGCGTCTGATCGAGATTGAAGGTCAACCATGAGCATGAGCAGCGCTGCACTGATGAGACTTGGCCCCGGCGGGGACTTTGTTTCGGAGTATGACTTTGTCCCAGCGCGACCGACCCTCCGATGCGCCACGGCGCGCGGGCTCGTGGAACTTTTCAGGGCGGCGCGCCTGATGAGGATCGACGCCGGCGAGCGTCTGGGGCATGAGCCGGGGCTGGCGGAGATCATCGGGCTGCTGATGATCGCCCAGCGGGGGATGGAACGACAGAGCGGCCTGCTGGGGCGGGCGCAGGGAACCCTGGGGAGACTGACCGGAACCACTTCGACACGCGACCCGGGCCTGAACACGACGCTGCGCGCTGCGCGGGCGGGCCGGGCGACGGAAATGACCCGAAAGGATGGGCAACATGAATCTCACACCCAAACAGCTTCGCATTCTGCAGTTGATCCGCGATTCCCGCATTCGCCGTGGCTATTCCCCGACGATGCAGGAGCTGGCCGACGAAATCGGCGTCAGCAAGGTCACGGTGTTCGAGCATGTCGAGGCGTTGATCAAAAAGGGCGCGCTGGTGCGCGAGGCCAACAAGGCACGCTCTTTATCGATCGCTGAGGGGATCTCGGTCCCCGACGAGTCGCGCCCGCTCCGGTTCCCGCTGGTGGGCAAGATCGCCGCCGGCTACCCGATCGAGAAGGTCGCCGACGCCGACGAGATCGACCTGGTCGAGTTTCTCTCGACGCTCGACGACGCGGGCTCTACCTTCGCCCTGCAGGTCGACGGCGAGTCGATGCGCGACGAGGGGATCCTCGACGGCGACCTGGTGCTGCTCGAACGCGCCCAGGTGGCGCACAACGGCGACCGGGTGGTCGCGCTGCTCGAGGACGGGTCGACCACGCTCAAGACCTTCTACAAGGAGTCGGACCACATCCGCCTCCAGCCGGCCAACCCGGACTTCGAGCCCATCCGGGTGAAGTTCTGCCAGATCCAGGGGATCGTCAAGGGCGTGGTCCGCCGCTACTGAGGCGTCCGTATACGAGCAGAGCACGCTCCGCGGAGGAGAAACGATGAGCATGAAATCCAACACGGGATCGCCCATCATCCCGGGCCTGCGTTACGCCGACGCCGACGCGGCGGTCGGTTATCTCCAGAAGGTGCTCGGCTTTACGGAGCACTCGGTCTTCCGCGACGACGCGGGCAAGGTGGCCCACGCCGAGCTTCGACACGGGAACCCGCCCGCCGCGGGCGTGGTCATGGTCGCCCCGGCGATGGACACGCCCTGGGGGAGACTGATGAAGCTGCCCGGCGAGATCGGCGGCTTCGAGACGCAGGGGGTCTATCTCGCCGTCGGTGACGCCGACGCGGTGCACGCGAAGGCGAAAGCCGCGGGTTGGGACATCCTCATTGAGATCAAGGACCAGTCCTACGGCGGACGCGACTTCACCTGCCGCGACCCCGGCGGGCACATCTGGAGCGTGGGGACCTACTCTCCGTGGGGCTCGCAGGGCTGAGGCGCACCCCGTGCGCGCCTCCGGCTAGAACCGCTTGTGCGTGGGACGCTGTGATGGCGCGCTCACGCCCAGGATGGCGCGCAGCAGCGACAGGTCGCGCGGGCGGGTGAGCTTGATGTTCAGCGGATCGCCCGGCACCACGATCACTCGCTCGCCCAGGCGCTCGATGAGCCCCGCGTCGTCGGTCGAGGCCAGGTCGTCCTGGGCGTAGGCGCGAAGCAGGAGCGCCCGCTCGAAGACCTGCGGCGTCTGGATCCGCATGAGATTCGTGCGGTCGATCGTTTCCTCGACGGCGTGCATGGGCGGCCGGGCCCCGGCGCCCAGGATCGCCGCGACCGGGTCGGCGCCGCCCTGGTCTTCGATCGGCTCGGCGCCCACGCGTTTGAGCGTGTCGCTGGCGGGGACGCCGGGGACCACGGCGGGATGATCGCGGGCGGCGTCGAACACGCGGTCGATGAGCGCGGGGTCGGTGGCGGGGCGGGCGGCGTCGTGGATGGCCACATGCGTGCACGCTTCGTCGATGCGGTCCAGGGCCGCGGCGACGGTCTCGTACCGGTGGGTCGCGCCGCCGCGCACGAAGCTCGCGCCCAGCAGCGACAGGCGATCGGCGTGGTTGTTCTTGAACTCGGCGAACGCCCGTTCGTCGTGGGGCCCGGCGACGATGATCTGGCGCACCTCGTCGCGGGTGTTGAAGAGCTCGACGGCCCGCTGGAGCACGGCCTTGCCGCCCAGATCCTCATCGAGCTTGGAGCGGGCAGCGCCTAGCAGGCCCGGGTCGTCGCTCCCGGCGTTGTAACGCGAGGAGGAGCCGGCGGCGGGGATGATGACGCAGATCCGCATGGCTGATTCTAGATGGCGGTTGAAACCCGGGAGCGGCACGGTCGGCGCCGGATCAACGCGTGAAGACCCGGTTCACGGCCTGGGCGATCTCGTCGGCGTAGGCCAGCGCGGGACCCGAGAGGGCGCCCTCGTTGATGAGGCGGGGGATGTTGAGCACGATCCCGGTGAAGAGCGCGACGGCCAAGTCGGGGTCCATGTCGCGGATCTGCTTGTTCTGCTGGGCGCGAACGATGAAGGAGCGGAACATCTGTCCCTGCTTGGTGTAGACCTCGCCCAGCGATTCGGACATGCGGTGGGGCATGAGCAGCACATAGGTGAACGCGTCGGCGTTGGCGTCGAAGTACTGGTAGGTGAGCTTGACCCAGGCGCGGGCGGCGTGCTCGAATGGGAGATCGGTCTTGACGAGCACGGCTTTATCCCGGGCCATCTCCTCGACCACGCTGGAATAGGCCTCGCGGATGAGTTCTTCCTTGTTGGCGAAGTGCTTGTAGACCGCGCCCTCGGTGACCCCCACCTCGCGCGCGATGGTGCGAATCGACGCCCCGTCGATGCCGTCGCGGACCCCCAGGCGGATGGCCGCGTCACGCAGGTCGTCATGGGTGTTTCGCCGGGGCGGCTTTTCGTCGAGCATGGGGGTCTCTGTGGGAGGGGTGGGGTAAACGCCTGTGTGGGGCCCTGTCTCAGGGAATCCGCCCGTGTTCTCGTATATTCCCTTTGATTCGGCTGTTTTTACGCGTATCTTCGGGGTGGGGCAGCAAAGAGTTGAAGGCGGGAGATTCTGCACGATTCTTGGAGGAGACTATGCGGATCAAATCGAGTGCGATCGCGGCGATGTTCGGTATGGCGTTGTCGTCGGGCGGGGCCTGGGGAGAGCCGTTTGCGTTCCAGGGACAGCTCAACGACGGGGGCGCGCCCGCCGACGGGCTCTATGACCTGGAGTTTGAGCTGTTCGCGACCAACGCGGGCGGGAGCCGGATCGGCCCCAAGGTGACGCTCAACGACCTGCAGGTGACCAACGGGGTCTTTCAGGCGGAACTGGACTTCGGGGACGATGTGTTCGACGGGTCGGCGCGGTGGGTGGGGATCAGCGTCCGCGACGGGGCCTCGGGCGGGGCGTACACGGGGCTGACGCCCCGGGCCAAGGTGGGCAGCGCCCCCCAGGCGTCGTTCGCCAGCCGGGCCGGGGAGGTGGAGGGCCAGTTCTGGAGCAATCTGGCGCCGGGCATCCTGCTGTTCGGCGAGAACGAGGGCGACGGCCAGGTCTTCATGAACCTCGACCAGGCCATCGAGCCCACGGATGTGCTGGTCGTGCACCACTCGGCCCACGGGGCGGGGGGCATGAGCGTATCGACCTGGGCCAACGGGATGCCCTACTACGGCTACGCCACCGGCGGCTTCCTCCGCGCCAAGTCGTACTACGACCCGGTCACCGACGCGTGGGTGGTCAACAAGGGCGGGAGCGACATGCTCGAGATCGACAACAATGATGATGTCGTCGTCACCAACGACCTGATCGTGGGCGGCACCATCACCGTGCTGGGCGGGGGCGGCGAGTCCCAGATCGGCTACAAGTCGTTCACGCCCGACTCGATCTTCGAGAACTTCGATTTCAACAGGATCTACAACGCCTTCGCCGGCGCGATCGTCAGCCCGGGCACCAGCGGGTATCTCCGCGTCAACCTTGATCTGCCCCACAACGCTCAGATTACGAGCATCCGGCTCGAGTACGCCGACCGCACGGCGGCGACCAACATCCGTGTCGAACTCTGGAAGCGCAATCTGGTCTCGCTCGACTACACCAACGACACGCTGGGCCAGTCGGCGGGGTCCGACCCCAACATGGTGCAGGTCATGACGATCGTGCCCACCGCCCCGATCCTGATCAACAACATCGAGTCGACCTACAGCCTGCGGGTATTCTCGACCGCGGGGACATGGCCCACCGCGGGTCTGCTGGGGGTGCGCAACATCCTGGTGGAATACACCTACTCCTCGCTGCCCTTGTGAGCCCCGCGCGGGCGTGAAGCGTCTTGGCTTGAACCTAAAAAAACACCCGCGCTCGGGCGCGGGTGTTTGCGTTGAGCCGCGCGTGCGGACAGTTACGGGCAGCCGGCGGAGAATGCGGAGACGAAGGCCGTGAGATCGTTGTAATCCACGGTGTTGTCGTCGGTCATGTCGGCGATGCGGTCGCCCCCGACATAGGCCTGGATGTAGCGGGCGACATCGAAGTAGTTGAGGATGTCGTCGTTCTGGAAGTCCGCGGGGCATGAGATCAGCCCGTTGTAGTACCGGCGCGCCTCGGTGAAGGCCTCTGGCCCGATGACCAGACCGATGCGGCGCCCGGGGATGTCGTCGGCTGGGGGGTGGATGCCGCCCCAGATGCGCGAGAGCGAGCACTGGTCGGAGGCGTCGCGGTACGAGGCCCACTGGAGGGTGACATCCATGGACGGGCCGTCCTCGAAGACGAGGAACTCGTTCATGGGCGCTTCGAACTCACCCATGCCGCCGGGGAAGTAGGGGCTCCCGGTGAGCAGGGTCATGATCTCGGCGGCCGAGCGCGAGAAGGTGGAATGGCCCGAGATGTACCCGGGGAAGGGGGGCGTCACGAAGCTGGGGCGCTGGTAGGGCCACCAGTTCTCGGCCAGGATCCATCCCACGCCCGCGACATCGGTGTCGGGGTTGTTGATGTAGGTCGGCCCGCGCCAGGCGCGAAGGGCGATCTTGCCCTCGTTCCCGGCCAGGTGCTCGTGCCGCTGCCCGGGGGCGGTCGTCTCCGCGGTCACCAGCTCGATGTAGTTGGGAACCAGGTTGATCCCCGCCGGGTTGTAGCTTGGCAGATCGGGGTCGGAGCACTGCCCGTGGTCGCACATGGAGCGGATGGCCGAGATGGGGCGGATGTAGTCGTAGTAGCCCTTGATCGACCAGCAGGCGACGGCGGCGTCGTGCATGCCCCCGCCCAGAGCGAGATAGGACTTCACATCCCACTCGAGCTTGGGCAGGATCGGCCCCCGACCCATGAAGCGGTCCTCGTGAAGCGGGTGGTCGCCGACATAGTTGAGGATGGTGTACCAGTGCCCGGGGGGCGTCTCGGAGTTGGGGCCGTCGGCCCAGAACTCAGCCAGGATGCGGGTGTAGTCGCCCCGGTAGACGATCTGGGGCTCGTACGGCTGGCCGGTGACGGGGTTGACATCCCACCCCTGGCCCCAGTCGCCGCCCTCGAGCTCGTCGTAGAAATCCAGCTCGTCGGCGACCTGCGGGAGCATGGCGTTGCCCACGCTGGCGGGCGAGGCGTCGATCATCACGCCGTCGGACGGATCGAGATGGGAGGACCAGTTCGCCACCAGCTGGAAGCTCCACTTGTATCGGAAGTCCTCCTCGGGGGTGCCGTTGATATGCGGCGGCGCGCCCACATCATGCCAGACGGCCCAATCGAATCCGTCACGCTGATAGAGCTGCAGGTCATGCTGGTTGAGCGAGAACGGGTTGACATTGCCCCATTCGGGCCCGATGGCGTCAGGGTACCCGGTGGGGATGGGGTTGCCGGACTGGTCGATGAAAAAGTCCAGCGCCAGCGGCTGCCAGCGGTTGGTGTCGATGATGTCCGGGTTGCCCGGGAACTCGGGTAGCAGCGGCGGGTTGATGGGCTCGTAGAAGAGACTGGCGTAGTTGTTGGCCTCGTTGGCGCCGTCCTGCAGCCCGTAGTCGATCACGGTCTGGGCGATGCGGTTGCCCAGCGAGGCGGGGTCGTCGCCGACCGTCCCGTCGTAGCTGGTGTCGTATCCCAGCTCGTTCATGAGCGCGTCGTACTCGGGGAACGCGAAGTCGTGCGCCGGCGAGTTCAGGAAGCGCTCACGCAGAAGATGGTACATCGCGTAACTGATGGCCTCCTCGCGCGCGGCCTGGACATCGTCGGCGGTCATGTGCTCGTGGTGGAGTACCTGATCGGCGGAGGGATCGAAGGCGGCCCAGGCGTCCCACATGGCGGCGCTGGTGTGATAGAGGTTGCGCGCGTGCACGGTCGGGCGGGCCAGGTCGTGGCGGATCGAGTCCAGCATGACCTCGTTCCACAGCCGGGCCACCGAGTGCTCGATGCCCCGCTGCTGGTCGAGATGACGGCGCACCGCGGTCGATTCATGCTCGAGCCGGTGCATACGGGTGGTCAGGATGCTGCTGGTCTGCTGCGCAGCGGTCAGCGTCGCCGTGAGCGCCAATCCGGCGCACATGGCAAGTGTGCGAGTCATGCGGTTCATGTTTTTCTCCCCAAGAGATGGTGATGGAAACGCGTCGAGAACCCCAATGTACCGATATTCAAGGGAAAATCAAGACCATTGAGCCGGAAGCGTGCAGGCAATCAACCGGGCCCGCGTGCCGGGGAGATCATTTTCCACGGCTCAAGGGAGAAGCGGGCCGAGTAAGCACCCACTTGCCTGTGCAGTGACGGCTGGTGGCGGCTTCGGGGCATCTGCCCACCGCGGAGGGGCTGTTGGGGGTCGAACCCGGCGGGCCCGCGTGCGTATGATGGGTCATGGAGTTCCCGTCGGGGTCGGCGGGGATGAACTTTGGGGCCGAAGCGGCATTCGACCGGGTCGGGAATGCACAGCGTGGCGTGTCGAGGGGTGTGCCAGCCTCGTAAAAAGCACACAACACTATATCTGCCGAACCGCAGTACGCACTCGCAGCCTAATACAGGTCTGCGGATCACGGGCTTGATGTCTGATAGAGCCCGTGATCACGATGTTCAGGCTGGCCGACACCTGGCGCCTCTTGGGGTGTCGGCGAGGAGGTTTCAAGCGGCTGGACCAGAGCACAGGGCGTCATCTCCCGGTGTGAGGTCGAGATCAAACAGATGACTACACACGTAGAGGCGCTGCGCGGACGATTCCGGCACGGGGGTTCGATTCCCCCCGGCTCCATTCTTGACTTCAAGTCGTCGTGCATTCAGTTAGGGCGATGGGCTGCGGGCCTCTGCGCCCTTGGTCCATGACCCGTTCTCTCAAGAATAACGCGAACGGAGGAGCCATCGTCCGCTCAGGCCGGCGCCGAGCACGCCCAGGCCGGTCAGCCACACGCGCGGCTCGACCCAGAACGCGAGTGAGAGGCACCCGAACAACCCCGCCCACGCGATCCAGGTTGGATAAAGGCGTTGGTCTCTGGGGAGCCGGATCGCCGCTAGGGGTTAGTGATCGCGTAATACAGCAGCACGGTAAACGCGCTGAATGACCAGGCGAGCTTGATGCTGCCGATCGCCGTCAGGCCGAGAATGATTCCGCCAACGAGCAGGACCGCTGGGATCGGCGTCGTGCCGCCCGTGTTGACATGGGCGAACAGCCGGGGCAGGTCGCCGCGGCGTCCCATCGCCAGCACGACACGCGACAACCCCAGCACGAGATTCAGGAGCACGCCGAGCATGGCGGTGACCGCACCGATCGAAAGGATTATCCCTGCGCCGGGCGGCCCGAAGGCGCGAGCCACGACGGCCAGCGGCGCGCCCCGCTCGGCGCCCACGGCTCCGAACTTCGAGGCCCCGGCCGCCCCCACGCCCACGGCCCCGACAGCGATGTAAAGGGCCATTGAGACCAGAAGCGTGATGATGATGGCCCGAGGAATTGTGGACCTCGGCTCGCGGACCTCTTCGCTCATGGTCCCGATGCGGCCGTAGCCGGTGTACGCGACGAACATCAGTGCCGACGCCTCAAGCAGGCGGAGTAACGGCGAGCGGTCATCGCCGGTGGGGCTCTCGAAGAATGGTGTGAAGTGCTCGCCGCCGCCGCGGAGCACCGACGGCGCGCCGGCGAGAACGAAGAATACCAGCGTGAGCATGGTCACCGACACAATCATGATGTTGGTGATATTGGATCGCCGGAGGCCGCAGAGCACGAGCGTCACCAGCAGGGCCACCGCTGCGAGCGCAAGGGCGACGCGCCAGCCGGAATCGGGCAAGCCGAGGGCGACGAGGAGGTAGCTAGCGAAACCCAGGGCGGCGGTGGCCGCGGACGCCGATTTGGCGCACAGGAACATCCATCCAGCCGAGAATCCGAGCCATGGCTTCAGATACCTGTAGCCATATTCGTATGTGCCGCCGCTGGTCGGATGGTTGGCGGCGAGCTGAGCGCTGCTCAACGCGTTGCAGACGGCGAGCGCGGCGGCGACCGCGATGGCCAGCACGACGGCGGGGCCAGCGACCCCTGCCGCGATACCGATGCTCACGAAAATACCCGTGCCGACGATCGAGCCCAGGCCCATCATCGTCGCGCCCAAGACCCCAAGCTCGCGGCGCAGCGTACCCGACAAATCGGGGTGTGTGCTTGTCATGGGCGGGCATCCCAGCCGTAGTCGTGGCGGCGAGATTCGAACGAACCATGGGAGCTCTCGACGCGGTTGAGCTGGACGGTCAGATCGACCAGCCGTGCGAGCTCGAGCGTGGAGGTGAGACGGATGGAGGAAGTCGCCGCGGCTGATGGCTGAGCATGCGCGCTTTGCACCATGTGCGCCGTCAAAAGAATCAAGCCGATTCGAGTCGTCACTTTGAGGATCACGGCGTCAGCATATCGCAAGGCCGCTCCCGGGCACAAGCATGGTCTTATGGCCTGGAAGTTGCCGCCGAGCGCTGCACCCCTGTCACCGTGGGCGGCCATGCCGTGCATACACCGAAAAACGCGTTCTGGCGAGTCGGTTTCTGGATTATTCGCCTTCGCCCCCGTTGTTCGCGGTGATTCTTGTTGACGCCGCCGCGTTGATTGATTAGTTTGACGGTCGCTCGGTCGGGGTTTCGCATCTTTTCTTTGTTCGGGGGTGCCGCGATCTCGGTCATTGGTTGACCCTGCGCTCGTTGGAATCGCGATGCGGGGTCTGGGCCCAGGGGCTTCTGTCGCCGGGTTTTCGCCATTCACACAGCGGATTCCGAGAGAAGAAAGAGAGGACACCATGCAGTTTCAGTTCCGTTTCCCAACCCTGTTCGCCATGGCGGCCGCGCTGGGCGCGGGGGGTCTGGCTTCCGCGTCGGATTATGATGAGATGTTCGACGGCGATCTGCCGGGTATCGCCGACGGGGCCTACTTCTTCGATGTTGAGCTGGGCGACAACTCCGTGACCGGAACGGTCGGGGACGACGGCGGCCTGGACGAGGATTTCATCGCGTTCACCGTGGAGGCGGGCGAGGCCCTCTCGGCGATCACGCTCACGGGCTTCGTGCCCTCGGGCGGCAACACCTCCACCGGGTTCCGGCTGTACGCGGACCTGGGCAGCGGCCTGGAGCAGGTCGGGCCCGGGAGCTTCACGACCAACGACATCGGCGTCAACTACCTCACGGTGTGGGACCTGTCGGATGTCGGCGGCTCGATCCCGCTGGGGCCGGGCGTGTACGGCGTGGTGCTGGCGGAGTTCACGCCCAACCAGGCGTACTCGTTCGACATCACGATCATCCCGGCGCCGGGTTCGCTCGCGTTCCTCGGCGTTGGGGCGCTGGCGATGACCCGCCGCCGGCGCTGAGCCGCCCTCGCGAGCCGTCGTGAGTCCGGCTGCTGGTCCGGCTGCGGGTCCTGATATGGGGGCCTGAGATCGGGCCGAGCAATCAGACATCCTCACAAGCCCGTGCGACCACGGGCTTTTTTTCGCGCCCTCAACTGGCGGGCGCTTTCAACGGGTCGCCGCGGCGCCCGCGGGCACGGGATCAGCCGGCGGCGACGGCGGGGTCGGCCAGGGCCGCGCGGGTATTCAAGGCGATGCGCGCATTCTCGTCGATGGCGTCGAGCAGGCCCAGCCCCTCGTAGGTTTCGAGAATGGACCGCGCCTCCATGGCGCTGTACACGAGGTTGGTGTCGATGATCGGTCGCCCGAGGACCTCTTCGAGCGTCTCCTGCGTGTAGCCCGGGCGCCGCTCGGCCGTCGACGCCGTCCCGTACTGGTTCAGGTTGGATGCGAAGATGCCCGCGGCGCTGAAGGGGAGGAAATCCTCGTAGCGCAGCCCCTCGACACGGGCCAGGCCTCTCTCCACGAGCTGGCCCAGATCGGTGGTCTCGATCGTTCCCGCCTGGGCCCGACCACGATCGGTCGGCGCGTAGATCCCGAAGACGAGTCCCCGGTCGAGCAGTTCGCCCAGCGTGCGCGGGAAGGGCGAGAACGCGGCGGCCCGCCGGGCGTCGAAGGCGTCGGGCTCGCCCCGGGGCAGGTCGGGCCGCTCGGCGAGCAGGTCGTTGAGCCCGGCCAGGCACCGGTCGTACAGGGCGCGCCCCTCGGTGGTGGTGGCGTAGGCGCGCTGCTCGATCTCGCCGAAGCGGGCGGTGTGGTTGATGGTCTCGCTTGAGCCGTCGTCGCGGATGAACTCGACGGGCTCGGTGAGGGCCTTGTAGGCGTCCTGGCGGAGCAGCACGAGCGTGGCCGCGTCGGGCCCCTCGGTGTAGTCCTTGAAGCCGTGGTGGTTCAGCCGGCTCATGTCGTGGTCGTCGCGCCTGAGGGTGGCCAGCAGGCGTGCGACCCGCGCCTCGATCATGCCCGGCTCGGTCGCGACGCGCTCGAGGGCGGCGATCTCCTCGCCGCTGAGGTGCTTGAAGAGGAGCGCCAGCGTGTGGTGGTCCGCCCATTGGGCCATGGACGCCAGGGCGCCGATGGCCAGGCGCGTGAATCGCTTGTCGTCGATCTCGCCCAGGCCGCGGCGCATTGCGGCGGTGTAGAGGTCCATGCACAGGGTGTTGGGCGTAAGATGATTGAGGTGGTGGGTGGTGAAGCAGGCAATGTCGGCGGCGATCTTGAAGCCCGAATCGCACAGCTCCCTGTAGAGCTCGGGGTCGCGGGCGACGCCCTTCCACTTGAAGATGTGCTCCACGCCCTCGCGGATGAGCGCGTCGGCGTCGGCGCGGTTCAGCCCGTCTTCGCGCTCGGACTTCTCGATCAGCCGCATGGCCTTGGGGGTGAACACCTGGCGCTTGGCCAGCAGGTTCTCCAGGCGCGCCCGCATGGCGGGGTCGAAGTAGCTGGTCTGCAGCAGCGACGAGAACACGCGGTGCTCCGGGCGCACGGTCGAGCGAAACGCGGTGGCGATGATCGGCTGGCTCTTGGCGCCGATGCTGGTCATGTCGTAGAAGTTGTGCGGCTCCATGGCGAAGCAGGCGAAGAAGCGGCAGATCCAGCGGAACTCGTCGGGGCGGCCGATGCGGATGGCCCCGTGGCGCTCGCCGCTGGCGAGCTCGATCTGCCCGTCGCTGATGGAGAAGCCGCGGAACAGCTCGGCCAGCACATCACAGGCCGCGCGGTTGCACGAGGCGTTGACCAGCTGGGCCCGGTCGTACATGGGGACCTCGCGCCCGAACATGGCCGAGAGCTCGGAGAAGAGCTGCTGCTGCATGGCCCGCTTGCTGATGAACCCGCTGTTCGACATGACCGGACTCCTTGCTCCGCCCGCCTGGGGGGTGGGTTCCCGCGATGACCAACTCTAGGGGAGCGGGCGCGCCGCGGGGCAGCGGGCGTCGGTCCAAAGCGCGCGTC
The DNA here is from genome assembly GCA_964387925.1 of uncultured Phycisphaeraceae bacterium. GTDB lineage: Bacteria > Planctomycetota > Phycisphaerae > Phycisphaerales > UBA1924 > UBA1924. Next base: position 10,628 of record CAYLXF010000008.1, on the reverse strand, counting down.
GGCTGATTCGCGCGGCCATGAAAAAGCGCCGCTGAGGGGGCTCGGCGGCGCTGGGGAGCGGGCGGGGGTTCGTCGGCGGGGCCGGATCAGGCGCGCCGGCGGCGGCAGAAGCCGGCGCAGGCGAGCAGGGCCACGCCCGGGACGCCGGGCGCGGGCACGGCGGTGGCGTTGATGCGGAACACGCCGCGCTGCGAGTCGGTGCCCGGGACGCCGTACTCGGGCATCCAGCCCCCGCCGTCGAGCTGGTACGCGCGGAGCCCGAACTCGTCGATGACATTGAAGGCCCAGGACGCCAGGGCGTCGGTCTGATCGGTCCGCAGCGAGAGCCAATAGGTCTGGCCGTCCTCGAGCAGGGTCGTGCCCGAGAACGCCGCGTGCATTGGCTCGGCGTACACGAACGGGTCGGTGACCCCGCTGGCGCTGGTCGATTCGAGCACGGCCCCGACATTGCCGCCCGCGTCGGCGTGGAGGTCGAGGTAGACCAGGTCCGGGCCGTAGTTGTTGAGGACGGCCAGGTCCGCCGAGTCGAAGTAGTAATCCCCGCCCGTGACGGTGAACGCCACGGCCTGCTCCCAGACCGCCCCGGCCAGGGGGCCGCCGTAGGAAATCGTCCAGCCCCTGTCGAGCGAGTAGGTGTCGCCCGCGCCGAAGTTGTCGTAGAGCACCTCGCCCGAGGCGCCCATGCCGGCTGCGGCCAGGACGCAGCCCACCGCGATCATGTTCCTCTTCATCTCTCTTCTCCTGCTTGACCAAAGACACGCTGAAACTCGCGGCTGCGTGCCGAGAGCGGTTGTCGCCAGCGTACCGGAAGAGACCGGCGGCGTCAATATGCTTCTAAAAATGTTTTTGCGGAGTTTTTATGGAGATTGACCAGGATCTCGATGAGCATGAAACCGGTTCGGGGTAGAATCGGCAGAGGGAGGGCGGCGAAGATGGTGGCCAAGAACAGCACAACCCGCAGGGGCGGCAATGGCTCGGGGGATGACTTCGAGTCCGAGGCCTCCGCGGTGATGATGCAGCTGCGCGAGGCGCTCTTGGGGCTGATCGCGGGGCTCTCGGGCGCCACCACCCGGGCGGTGGATCTGGAGCGGCGCCTGGGCGTGAGCCGGACGCTTGGCTGGCAGATCCACCGCTTGGTGACCGATCCCGTGCCGCTGACCGGCGCCAGGTATGTGCCGGGGGTTGCGGCGCTGGGACAGGTGCTGCGGGGCGCCCGCGCGGCGGATGTGCCCGAGGAGCGGATCGAGCGGGTCGAGCACGCCATGCGGGACTTCGAGTCGATGGTGCAACGCCACGCGGATGATCGCGCGACATTCATGACCATGCTCGGGAGCTTGGCCGGCCCCCGGGCCAGCGGCCTGGATGTCAAGCTCCGAAAAGAGGCGTTCCGGCTCAACAGCCAGATCTGGGGCGTGCAGGTCAAGGCCTCTCTGGCGTGCGGCATCATGCGTCCCGGATCGGACCCCTCGGTCTACGACATGGCGGTGGTGCGCGGGCTGCGGGGTGTGCGTCAGCTGCGAGCGGGGATCCCCTTTCAGGTCTCGGGCCAGCGCATCGTGGACGGGGCGCGCCGGCCAGCGTTTCCCGAAGAGATGGGCGAGCAGGGGGGGCCCGACCACGGCGCGGGGCCGCGCCTGCTCTCGGAGTTCTGCTCTCAGCCGCTGCCCGAGCTTGAATCCCGCATCCAGGACGGGTGCCTGCACACCTTTTTGCGTGACGCGCCGCTGGGCAACGCGGGCGCGCGCACGATCTACCTGGCGGACCTGACGCGGGGAGTCGGCTGGGCCGAGGCCCAGGGGCAGCGCAACCACCACATCCGCTCGACCACCGTGCTCAAACCCATCGAGGCGCTGGTGCTCGACACGCTCGTCCACCGCGATATGTTCGGAACGCTGCACCCCGTGGCGGAGGTGTTCGGCTCGCTGGGCAAGCTGGGCGAGAAGGATCCGTACGCGTTTGAGCCGGGCGAGACGCTGCCCATCGAGCCCGACCTCAAGCGCCTGGGCTTTGGCCCGGGGGTGATGGCCACGCCCCATGTGCCGCGGTATCGCGAGATGGTGGAATCGGTGCTGGAGCGGGTGGGCTGGGACGCGTCCGAGTTCGAGGTCTTCCGCTGCGTGGTGGAGTACCCGCCATTGGGTTCGATGGTGCGTGTTCGTTTCGATCTGCCCGAGCGGGGGAACTGGTAGCGATCGAAGCGATGGTGGAGCGCGATTCCTGTCGGCGAAAGAGCCCGTGGGAGCGCGCCGGCTTCGGCGGCGGCCCACGAACAGGGTGGAGCCGGGGGAACTTCTTCGACCTCAGCTGGTTCCTGACCGAGTTCAACAACCATTCATCCGGCGGAGATATGAACGGCGACGGGCGGTTCGATTTCTTCGATGTCAGCTTCTTCCTGTCGGCGTACACCCAGGGGCTGCCCGTAAACAGGGTTGCCCGTTCAGCCGGATTCTCGCCTTCTTTGCCAGCACCCGCTCCCGCCTGGGGGCGGGTTTTTTCCGCGCAACAGAAAACCGGCCGGGCGGCCGGTTCGTGGATCGGTCCTCGTCCGGATTTATGGGCAGCCGGCCACGAAGCTCTGCAGGAAGAGACTGACATCGAAGAAGTTGTAGTTCCCATCGCCGGTGAAGTCGGCCAGTGGGGCGTGGTTGTTGAAGGCGGTGAGGAAGGCGCTGACATCGAAGAAGTTGAGCACGCCGTCGCCCGTGAGGTCGGCCGGGCAGGGGAGGTCGGAGTTGACCCCCGCCCAGAACCCGCCGCGGAGGGTGAAGGGGCCGCCGCTGAGCTCGGGGCCCGCTTCGGGCTGGCCGATGGTCCCCGCCAGGGTGAAGGCGCCGCCGGCCGACTCGCCCCCGCCGGCGTCGATGCTGTACCAGGTGATCTCGAAAGGACCGCCCGACGGGCCGCCGGCCAGGGCGGGCGCCGGGACCGAGCAGAGGGCGGCGATGATGGCGGTCTTGATCGTGGGCTTCATGGCGTGGCGCTCCTGTGCTCCGAGTATACATGAAAACCGGCCGGGATTCATGAAAAATTCCGGCCGGTCGATGATTTGAAGCCCTCAGCATTGCTGTGAGGCGGGGCTGGGGGCGGGATTAGCCCATCGCGGGATCATGGGCAGCCGGCGGTGAAGGCGTTGAGGAACGCGCTGACATCGAAGAAATCGAACTGGCCGTCGCCCGTGAAGTCGGCGCCCGGGTCCTGGGCGTTAAAGGCGTTGAGGAAGGCGCTGACATCGAAGAAATCGAGATTCCCGTCGCCGGTCAGGTCCGCGGGGCACGCGGCCGCGAGATAGGCGGCGACGCGGTTGGCGTCCATCCCGCCGGCGCGGGTGAAGCTCCCGCCCATGACGATGGAGTTGCCCTCACCCGTGTCGTAGACCATGCCGCCGAAGATGGTGTCGTTGACCCCGCTGCCCACCGGCTCCCAGGAGGCGCCGTTCCACCTGGCGATGTGGGAGACGGGCGTGGCGCCCGAGCTGGTGAAGTTGCCCATGGCGTAGAGGGCCTCTCCGGCGCCGTCGTCGAACACGATCAGTTCCTGGACATCGGCGTCGAATCCGTCGCCCATCGAGGACCAGGAGGAGCCGTCCCACTTGGCGATGTTGGCCGAGACAGGCGCGCCGTTGGCGAGGTTGAATCGTCCGCCCGCGTAGAGGGCCATGCCGTCGCCGTCGTCCCAGGCGAGCATGTGCAGCACCTGGGCGAAGCCCGAGGTCCGCGAGAGCCCGCCGCCGATGTCGGCCCAGCTCGTCCCGTCCCAGACGGCGATGTTCTTGGCGCTGGTTCCACCGATGGTCAGGAAGCGGCCCCCGGCGTAGAGCTTGTTGCCGTCGCCCAGGTCGGCCTGGGCCAGGTCCAGGACGATCAGGGGGACCGCGCCGCCGATGGTCCCGCCCACGGCGCTGTAGGCGCTCCCGTCCCACTTGGCGATGTGGTCGAGATCGGGGTTGCCGTTGAGGTCGCCGTAGTTACCGGCAATGTAGAGCTGCTCACCGGTGATCCCGTCGTCGAAGACCTCCAGATCCCACATGGAGTTGAGGAAAATGGCGGACTGGGCGTCCATCGAGTGCCACTGGGCGCCGTCCCAGCGCGCGAGCTTCTCGGTGCCGGCGACGCCGCCGGCGTTGTCGAAGTAGCCCCCGGCGATCAGGTCGCCCTGATAGACGGCCAGGGCGTTGGAGTACTGCCCGTTGAGCCCGCCGCCAACGGGCTGCCAGGCCGATCCGTCCCAGCGGGCGATGTTGGAGCCGCCGACGGCGCCGGGGATGGAGAACTGGCCGGTGGTGTAGAGCGATTCGCCGGTTCCGTCGTCGTAGGCGGCGAAGCCGACGGTGTACGAGCCGGAGAGCCCGGGCTGGCCGAGGGTGTTGGAAAACTCCTGGGCCTGGGCCGCCCCGGCGCAGAGCAGCAGGGTGGCGGCGAGAGATGCGGTTGCGAACTTCATGAGATCTCCTCCTGGAAACAGATGGTGCGGGGGTCGCGCGTCGTCACTGCACGGTGGCGCGGGAATCGCGCCGCCCCTCCTGTGGACGATGCGTGCAATGAATTACACTCTAGCGGGACGACCAATGCGTGGAAAGAGGGAATTCGCCCCTCGGGCGGATGTTTTTGAAGATCGGTCCCCCGCCGCCCCCACTCACGGGCAGCCGGCGTTGAACGCGTTGAGGAAGGCGCTGACATCAAAGAAGTCGAAGTTTCCGTCGCCGGTGAAATCAGCGGCCGGGTCTTGGGCCGAGAAGGCGTTGAGGAAGGCGCTGATGTCGAAGAAGTCGAGGTTCCCGTCGCCCGTCAGGTCGGCGGGGCAGCTCGGTGCGGGGGCGAAGAAGACCCGGATGCAGGTGTCGCCCGCGTAGCCCAGGGCCAGGTCGGGGCGGGTGTCGCCGTTGAGATCGCCGAAGGCCAGGGCGTTGCCCACCTCCGAGGCGTCAAAGGTCCAGGTGGGGGTGGAGTCGAGGACGCCGCCGCGATTGAGGTAGATGTGGGCGCGTCCGTCGGAGAACATGATCTCGGCCAGATCGTCGTCGCCGTCACCATCGACATCGAAGAAGCGGAAGTCCTGGGGGCCGCTGAAAGGGGGGTTGGCGGTGTAGATCAGGTTGAGGTCGCTCCCGTCGTATGTGAAGACGGTCGAGGGGTCGCCGCCGAAGCCGATCTCGAATGCGCCGTCCCCGTCGAGGTCGGTGATGGCCGCGCCCTTGTCGGCGTCGTCGTCATCGATGGCGAATACGGACTGGTCCGTGTCGGGGATGCCGGTGGTGTTGAGGTAGATCCCGCTGTCGAAGTTGACCCACTTGGCGACGGCCAGGTCGGGGAACCCGTCGCCGGTGAGGTCGCGCGCGGCCACGCCGTTCTGGATCGAGTCGTCGCCGGACTGCCATACGGAGCTGGTCGTCAGGGTGGAGCCCGTGTTGTCGAACATGAGCATGGGGCGGAAGGGATCGGGCGAGACGCCCTGGTTGGTGGTGACCAGGTCAAGGTCGCCGTCCTGGTCCATGTCGGCCAGCACGCCGGAGGTGCCCCAGACGGCGCGGGCGGAGTTGGAGACATAGCCGGGGGCCGTGGGCATCCCGCCGGCGCTGCCGAAGTAGACACGCACGCTGTCGTGGCGCACGCCGCCGTGGATCGTGACGATGTCGGTGAAGCCGTTGTGGTCGATGTCGCCCACCTGCACATCGCCGGTGTGGGTGTCGATGTCGCTCAGCCAGCCCGGGGTGGTGTCGATGCCCGAGCCGTCGCCGAAGAAGATCATGTCCTGGGCGTTGTCATAGGGTGGGAAGCTGTTCGAAACATAGCAGACGGCGACGAGGTCGTTGTTTCCGTCGTTGTCGATGTCGGCGATCTGGAGCCCACCGATCTGGCGACGGAGCTGGACGCTCTGGTCCGGGACGGAGCCGTAGGGGACGCCCAGGCCGCGGGGCGCGTGGTCCGGCTGATCGGTGCGGACGGGCTCAAGGGCGACCTGCTCGTGGCCGTCGGCCGAGACCTCGTAGGCGTCCTGTGCGAGGGCGGTCCCGGCGAGAAGCGCGAGCAGCGAGAGCGGGTAAACGGAGGTGGCGTGCATGGCGTGTCCCTGTGTTGGCGGCGGGAGCCGGTGTGTAAAGATGGGTAAAAGAGCCGAAATCCGGCGGAATCGGCCGGTCAAGTGTAGCAGATGCCCAGCGGGGCGCAAAGCCCAAATCTCGCGATGGGCTGGGTTCGCGGGCGTGGCTTACGGGCAGCCGGCGCTGTAGGCGACGATGAAAGCGCTGACATCGAAGAAGGTGAACGCGCCGTCGCCCGTGTAGTCGGCGATGGGGTCCAGGGCGACGAAGGCGTCGGCGAAGGCGCTGACATCGAAGAAACTGAGCACGCCGTCGCCGTTGAGGTCGGCCGAGCAGGGCAGGCCCTGGCCGGGGATGAAGGTGAACCCGGTGGCCGAGGCGTAGCCGGTGATGCGGTCGGCGCTGGTCCCGAACCCGGGCGGCGGCGATCCGGTTCCGGTATCGGCGTCGGCGAACTCGATCTCGACGCGGTACTGCGTGTCCGGCTCCAGCAACGCGCCCGGGATCTGCGCGCTGGTCTGCGCCGGCGGGACCCGGTCCTCGATGAGCAGCTCATCGCCGTGGGTGACATCGGTGAGTCTGAAGGTGACCCGGCTTGTCCCGCTCGGCGGGGGGTACCACTCGATCTGGGCGCTCTGCCCGGGTTGCGTGTCCTGGAGGGCGTTGAAGGTCGCGGTGGTGATCGCGGGCGGGGCGGGGTAGTTGTCACCGGTGGGGAAGGTGATGGTCTCCATCTGCGTTCCCTGCGAGCCGCCGGTGTAGACGAGGTCGTAGTCGTCGCCGCTGGGGAAGAAGATATCGAGACTGGCCTGATTGGGGAAGCTCATCTCGAAGATCCACAGGCCGGGGAGGCGTTCCTGAAACGGCGAGCCGTTGAGCGTGGCGATGCTGGCGTCTCCCGGGTCCATGTCGATGAAGGCGTGAAACACGAAATCGGCGGCATCGGGCGGCGCGGGAGATTGCTGCTCGAAGGCACGGGTCTTGAAGATGCCGAACTCCTGCACCGCGGCGCCGGCGGCGCTTGCCAGCGACAGGGCCAACGCGGCGCTGAGCGACACGGATCTCGGGGGGCGTGCGGGCGGAAGCATGGTGTTCCCTCCTCTCCCTTGAGAACACGCCCCGGCTCGGGCTATTCGCCGGCCGCCAAAAAAGCCCGGTCCTGGGACCGGGCTGAGGGGGCTCATGGGAGATGAAGAATCGTTCAGACGCTCAGGGGCAGCCCGCGCTGAACGAGACGAGGAACGCGCTGACATCGAAGAAGTTGTACGCGCCGTCGGCGTTGAAGTCCGCCTCTGGGAGCTGGTCGCCGAAGCTCGCGAGGAAGCGGGAGACATCGAAGAAGTTGAGCGTCTGGTCGGCGTTGAGGTCCGCGGGCGAGCAGGGGTCGGCGGCCTCGTGGGAGAGGAAGATGCCCATCAGGTTCTGCTCGGCCATGCCGGGCCCGGACATGGTGGAGATGATGCCCGCGTCGCCACCGGCCTCGAAGAACTCGATGCGGATGCGGTGCCAGCCGGCCCGCAGCGGGATGCTCCCGGCGCGCTTGACCATGCCGTGGAGCCCGTCGTTGTCCACGACCACCTCATCGCCGATGAGCAGGCGCGAGCCGTCGTCGGACTGGGTGGAGAAGGTGTACTGGCCGTCGATCAGGGCCCAGACATAGCCCTCGAACACGGCGCCGACATCGTCGGTCCGCCCCGAGTTGATAAACAGGCCGCTGCTCGACTGGTAGGAGATGCTGTCGGAGACCTCCTGTGCATAGGACTCGCGCTGGCTGAAATCGGGCAGCACGGTGGGGTTGTTGAGCTCGTAGTAGCTGAGCCGCAGCCCCGGGACGGGGTTGAGGCGGTTGTCGGCGGGGCGCAGGGCCCGCACATCGATGCTGACATCGGCGCTGAGAATCCCCTGATCGCTCAGGATCGAGTAGCTGAAGCCGTCGGGGCCCGAGTAGCCCTGCGGCGGGGTGTACCGGAAGAGGTCGCGACCGTCTTGCCCGGCGCCAGCGAGGCGCTCGATGCTCCCGCCCATGATCGAGGCGCTGTCGACGGACTGGAAAGCGAACGCGTCGCAGGACTGGGCGGCGTCGTTGTTCATCGCGTCGATGTCGATCGGCGTGTCCTCGAGCGTGGTGGCCATGTCGTCGGCGGCGGTCACGCCCACGCTGACCAGATCGCAATCGACCGTATCGAGATAGCCGAGGATGGTGTCGATCACGCGGGGGTGGAAGCGCACCTGGATGTTGCTCATCCCGCCGGGGCAGGTGTGACAGTAGGACATGATGGTCCCGCCGAAGGGGTGGGAGCAGTCGCCGGTGCCGCAGCCGTCGATCTGTGGAGTGAAGTCGTGGGTGTGAGGGGTGCCGAAGTTGTGCCCCATCTCATGGGCGGCCACGACGACATCCCAGGTGCCGGGGTCGTAGTCGGGGACGGGGTAGGGGAAGGCGCCGTTGAGGTAGCCCGAGACGCCGTAGCCGTATTCGTTAAAGCAGACCACGCTCAGGTAGGCCACTCCGCCGTAGGAGGTGTTCTGTCGCCCCGTGAAGTAGTGGGTGATGGTGCGGTCGACATCCTGCATGTTGGCGTTCCAGTACGCCATGACCAGATCGAGCGGGTCGCCCGCGTTGGGGTCGTAGGGATCGGAGTTGTCGTCCCAGATGCGCAGGAATGGCACGGCCAGGCGGACATCGACATCACGCTCGTAGATCTCGGAGATCGCGCCCATGAGCGAGACGACATAGGCGGCCGCGGCGTTGGAGTTGCCGTCGAAGAGGCGATCGTTGAACTCCCAGTCGGTCTCGACGGCGACGGTGGCGATGCGGCAGCTGCTGGCGCCACGGGCGTTGCCATCGTGGGGGTACTCGACGGGAGCGCCGTTGGGCTCGAAGCGGATGTCGTCCTCGAACCCGCAGGCCGTGGCCGGGCCGCCGGGCGCGTCGGGGTGGACGAGGTCCTTCATATACGCCGAACGCAGCGCTCTTTCCAGATCCTTGCCCTGGGCGTAGGGGCCGGTGGAGATGGAGATCAGCTCGCCGTCCTTGTCGATGAAGCCGTTGGTGCCGTACGGCGAAAGAGCGATGTACGCCTGGGACTCGGCGTCGCCGGCGACGATGCCCCGGAGGACGACGACATCGGGGCGAGGCAGGTCAACGATCCCGTTCTTGGTGCCCAGCTCGAGGCGGGCGTTGTCGGTGAGGACCTGCACGCGGTCGAGCTCCAGGTCGACCATCCCGGTGGGGACGGCGAACTTCTCGACGCGGACATGCTGGCCGGGCAGGACCTGGCGCAGCGCCTCGTGGGAGATGCGCGAACCCTGGATCTGGATCGACTGGACGCCGGCATGGATATCGGCGCCGTTCTGGGCGAGCGCGGTGGCGGCGCCCAGCGCCATTGTGAGCGCCGTGGCGCATGCCGCGAGGGCGATCTGCGATGCGGTGTGTTGGAAACGCTTCATCCTGTTCATTCCTCCTGTCGCCGCGTGGACGACAAAGCCCGCCCGGATGGCGAGACCCATCTCCGCCCCGGCGCGATCGCCGTGGACGACAAGGCCCACGACATTCCGCGGCCGGGCTCAGTATTCTGATTTGGCCACACACAACGCCCAGAACGGGCGTTGACCGATCTGAATCCTGATACGGCCCTAGGAAGGTAACGGATCCCGAAAGAACTTGCAAGGATCAAGTTGCGGATCCGGCGCGTGAACACGCCTTTCCCACCCGACTCGGCTCCGAACAGACCAATCGAGCAGGTTAGGGGCACCCGGTGGTGAAGTCGGCTTCCAGGTTGTGTGGGGGTGAATGCGTTGAGGAACAAAACTTAAAAACCCACCTGCTCGGGTGGGTTTGTCTGGACTCCGGATCGCTCTCAGCCGTTCCAGCCGCCCTTGAAGCTGTTCAGCGCGTCCACCAGCTTCTTCTCCAGATCGGCGCTGAGGGCCTTGGTCGCGTTGAGCTCGTCCCAGACGCCCTTGGCGCTGCTGCGGAAGTATTCCAGCATCGCCTTCTCGAAGGCCGCGACCTTGTTGAGGGGCACCGTGTCCAGGAAGCCCTTGGTGCCGGCGTAGATCGAGATGATCTGGTCGGTCACATTGAACGGGACATACTGGGGCTGCTTGAGCAGCTCGACCATTCTCGCTCCGCGATCGAGCTGGGCCTGGGTGGCCTTGTCGAGGTCGGTGCCCAGCTGGGCGAAGGCCTCGAGCTCTCGGTACGCGGCCAGGTCCAGTCGCAGCGAGCCGGCGATCTTCTTCATCGCCTTGACCTGGGCGGCCCCGCCCACGCGGGACACCGAGATGCCCACATTGATGGCGGGACGAACACCCGAGAAGAAGAGCTCGGGCTCAAGGTAGATCTGGCCGTCGGTGATGGAGATCACATTGGTGGGGATGTAGGCCGACACATCGCCCTCCTGCGTCTCGATGACGGGCAGGGCGGTCAGCGAGCCGGCGCCGTTCTCGTCGCTCAGCTTGGTGGCGCGCTCCAGCAGGCGGCTGTGGAGGTAGAACACATCGCCGGGGAACGCCTCGCGCCCGGGGGGGCGACGCAGCAGCAGCGAGAGCTGGCGGTAGGCGACGGCCTGCTTGGAGAGGTCGTCGTAGA
>CAYLXF010000007.1:0-159146 GCA_964387925.1 uncultured Phycisphaeraceae bacterium | reverse complement strand
CGACGGCGGTCTTGCCGGTCTTGCGGTCGCCGATGATCAGCTCGCGCTGGCCGCGACCGATGGGGATCATCGCGTCGATGGCCTTGATGCCGGTCTGCAGCGGCTCGTGCACGGGCTGGCGGGCGGCGATGCCGGGGGCGATGATGTCCACGAGGGCGGACTGGTCGGTGGTGATGGCCGGGCCGTCGTCGAGGGGGCGGCCCAGGGGGTCGACCACGCGCCCGAGCAGCGCCTCGCCCACGGGGACCTCAAGCAGACGCCCGGTGGCCTTGACGGTGTCGCCCTCCTTGATGGCAAGGAAGTTGCCGTAGATCACGGCGCCGACGGTGTCCTCTTCCAGGTTCATAACCTGGCCCATGATGGCGCCCTCGTCGGTCTCGAACTCGATGAGCTCGCCGGCCATGGCCTTGGAGAGCCCGTAGATGCGGGCGATGCCGTCGCCGACCTCGACGACGCGACCGACTTCCGAGATTTCCAGCTCGCTGGAGAACTGCTCGATTTCCTGCTTGATGACACTGACGATCTCGTCGGTCTTGATCTTCACGGGGCTTCTCCTGCCTGGCCCGACGGGTGCGATCGCGGGCGCGCGGTTCGTGAAAAAGGGCGTCTGCAACGGCCCCGCAAGCGGGCCGAAGCGGTCCCGATCGGGGGGAAGGAAGGGTAGGTTGCCCAAGTGCGGAAGTCTCGGCGCTGCGTGGGGTTGAAATTGGCCGCAGGAGGCGGAGAACCGGGGGTGGATCGGCGCCTCAGGGCGACGCGCCCGGTCCGGGGGGAACGGCCTGGTCCTGGAGGGGCTGGGTCTGGAGGGGCTGGGTCTGAGGGGGCTGGGGCCGAGCGGTCCGGGAGATCTCCAGATCGATGGTGAACTCGGGGCTGGCGACGCGGCAGCCGGGGGGCAGGCCGATGATCTGGGCGGGCTTGGACCGCACCGCGCGTTCGAGGTCCTCGAAGGTGAGTGCGACGAAGGCCTTGGGCACGACGGCGCCCGATCGGAGCTGGGCGATGGCCTCGGCGCCGCCGGTGACCTCGACCCCGACGAGGTCCTTGTCGGCCTCGCTGACTTTGACCTCCCAGTCGCCGATCTCGCCCGGGGCCAGCAGCACCTGCACCGGGAGCCGGCCCAGCACATAGCTGAGGGTGACGGTCTTGAGGGTGAGCAGCACATCGACCTGGGGTGGGTCGATCCGCGTCGCCCAGTCGGTGCGGTCGAGGCCCTCGATCTCGACCACGGCGCCGGGGATGGTCTCGAGGCGCCCCGGCGCGAGCTGGGACACTTCCCGCGCCTGGAGCTCGACGCTCGAGTCCACGGCGGTCACATGCTCCAGGACGCTGCGCGGGGCCTGCACCCGGACCAGCGGCGGCTCGACGCGCGGGGCGCCGTCGGTCAGCACCCCATCGGGGAGCACCACGCGGATGGGGAACTCGCGGGTCTGCATCTCGTCAACCTCGATGACCAGCGTCTCGGGGCTGACCTGGGTGATGGTCAGGCCGTGGACCATCAGGTCGGGGGACTGGCGCAGCACGGCGCGAAGGTCGATGGTGTACATGCCGGGGCGGGGCGGGATCTCGCGGCCCACGCGCAGCTCGATGCGGTTGGACAGCAGGCGGGCGAAGCGGTCGAGCCCGGCGGTGGACCCCTCGATGGAGATGGTCGCGGTGCGCATCTGCGGCTGGGTGGTCGCCTGCCGCACCACCAGCGACACGCCCCCGGCGCTCTCGACGCGGGTGAGCACGATCTGGGCCTCGATCGAGCGTGAGCGGACCATGCGCGACTCGGCCAGGAGCCAGACCATGACGGTGATGAGGGTCACGATGACCACGGTGCGCAGCCGGGCCGCGAAGGTTCGTTGCTCGTTCACGCCGCACCCCCCTTCCTCGGCTCGGGGGGCGGCTTCTGGGCCATGAGCGAATCATCGGGCCCCAGGTCCCCCTCTCCCGAGGCCTCCTTGTCGCCCACGAATCCGCCGGGCGGCTCCTCGGCGCCGGGAGCGGGCGCCTCGTCCTCGGGCTCGACCGCCGGGGCGCGGTGCCCGAGCTTCTCCATGAGCTGCTCGTGGAGCGCGCCCGGCTCGATGGGCGAGCTGAGCACGCCCCGCTCGGCGATTCGGATGAAGCCGGTTTCCTCCGAGACCACCACGACCAGGGCGTCGGACTCCTTGGTCACCCCGATCGCGGCCCGGTGGCGCGAGCCGAGCGACTGGTCGGTGATCTCGCTGGGGCTGGCCATGGGCAGCTGCACCCCGGCCGAGTGGACCTTGTCGCCGCGGATCACCACGGCCAGGTCGTGCAGCGCCGAGCCGGGGTGGAAGATGGTCTGGATGAGCGCGGCCGTCAGCGTCGCATTGAGTATCGTGCCGCCCTCGATGAGCGACTTGAGCCCTACGCGGCGCTCGATCACGATGATCGCCCCGAACCGGGCCTTGGAGAGAAAGGTGCACGCGGGGGTCAGCTCCCCGGCTACGCGCGAGGCGCCCTCGTAGCCGCCGTGGAGCAGGCGGGTCTCGCCCAGGCGGATCAGTGCCCGGCGCAGCTCGGGCTGGAAGATCACCACCAGGGCGATGGCGATCACCGCCAGCATTCGGTCGTAGAGATAGGAGATGCGTGCGAAGAGGTCGTCGCCGAAGAATCGCACGAACACGGTCCCGACGATCAGGATGAACAGCAGCCCCTTGAGGGCGCGTGCGGCGCGCGTGCCCTGGACGAAACGGAGGATGGCGTAGACGACCAGCCAGATCAGGGCCAACTCGATGGCCACCTCCCACCAGTTGTAGGAGCCCAGGCGGTTGAGCAGGTCTTGGAAGCGGTCGAAAGATCCCAAGGGGTTCCCTTTGCGGTGCGGGGTAGGCGTGCGCGGCGGGTATGATGTTGATTCTAACCGATCGGTGCGCCGCATGCACCCGTCCCAAAGCTCAATCGGGTCATTATGCCCTACACCATCACCGCCATCGAGACCACGCCCAATCCCGCGGCCCGCAAGCTCATCGTGTCCCCCGCGCCCGGCTCGATTCGGTCCTACTTCGCCGCCGACGAGGCGCGGGACGACCCGCTGGGGCGGGCGCTCTTCGGGGTCGAGGGCGTCACCAATGTGCTGATCCACACCGGGTTCATCTCGGTTATCGCCGCGCCCGGGACCAACTGGACCTCGCTTGCCAAGCGCCTGAGAACCGCGCTGGGGTCCGTCGATGCCGGCTGAGACGGCGGGGCATCCCGAGATCGACGACCGGGCCCTGACCCGGGCGCTGGAGGCGTGGTTCCGGCGCCATGCACGGGACCTGCCCTGGCGCACCGCGGTGCGCGACCCCTACAGGGCGCTGGTGAGCGAGCTGATGCTCCAGCAGACGCAGGTGTCGCGGGTCAGCGAGAAATACGGGGCGTTCCTGGAGCGATTCCCGACCGTGCGGGCTCTGGCGGCGGCGCCCGAGACCGAGGTACTCGCGGCTTGGGCGGGGCTGGGCTACTACCGGCGGGCCCGTCTGCTGCACGCCTGCGCCAAGGCGATTGTGGATGAGCACGGCGGGGTGGTTCCCGAGGCTCCGGGCGAGCTAATGGCGCTGCCCGGGATCGGGCGCTACACCGCCGGGGCGATCGCGTCGATGGTGCACGGCCAGCGCGCCGCGATCGTGGACGGGAATGTGACACGCGTGCTGCTGCGGGTGCACAACAAGCCGGTGCCGCAGGGCGACAAGGCGACCGTTGATTGGGCGTGGGCGCGAGCGCAGGCGCTGGTCGAGGCCTGCGACGACCCGGCGGTGTTCAACGAGGCGATGATGGAGCTGGGCGCGACGGTCTGCGTGCCCAAGGGGCCCCGGTGCCCGCGCTGCCCCATCCGCGAGCGGTGCGGGGCTCTGGCGGCGGGGACGACCGAGTCGATCCCACTCCCCAAGCCTCGGGCCAAACAGAAGATGTTGTACTGCGCGAGTGTCGCCCTCGAGCACCAGGGACGGGTGCTGCTCGAGCGGCGCCCGAGCGGGGGCATGTGGGCGGGGATGCTGCAGCTGCCCACGCTCGAGCGCGACGACCGCCCCCCCACCGGCGAGGAACTGGCGGCCGCGCTGGGACTGGGGACGGGGACGGACTGGCCCGAGCCCGTTGGCGCCTTCACGCACACCACCACGCACCGGATCGTGGAGTTCACCCTCTACCGGGCCCAGCGCCCCGAGAAGGCGCCCGAGCGCTGCACCGACCACGCGGTCGGCTCGCTCAGGAGCCTGGCTTTGTCCAACGCGCAGGTGAAGGCGCTGACGATCGCGGGTATTCTTGGGTCGTGAAGATCGCCGTGGTCATCCCGGTGTACAACGAGCAGGCCCTGCTGCCGGTGCTGTTCGATCGGCTGGTCGGCGCCCCCCCGCCCACGCTGCCCGGCGGGCGGGTCTGCGAGCGGGCGATCTATCTCGTCGACGACGGCTCGCGCGACGACTCGCCGCGGATCATCGATGAACTCGCCCGGCGAGAGGGGACGGTCGCCATCCACCAGCCGACCAACCGGGGCAAGGGCGCGGCCCTGGCGGTGGGGATCTCCCGGGCCCTCGAAGACGGGGCCGACGCGATCATCATCCAGGACGCGGATCTTGAGTACGACCCGCGCGAGCACGACGCGGTCCTCAAGCCCATCCTCGACGGGCGCGCCGACACGGTCATCGGGACCCGGTTCCTGGGCCAGACCCACCGCGTGCTGTACTACTGGCACTCGATCGCCAACCGGCTCATCACGCTCATGAGCAACGCGATGAGCAACCTGAACCTCACCGACATCGAGTGCGGGTTCAAGGCCTTCACCCGCGCGGCGATCGAGGACATCACCATCACCGAGGAGCGCTTCGGCGTCGAGCCCGAGTTGATCGCCAAGCTGGCCAAGGTCCGCCTGCCCGACGAGCACGGCGTGCGCCGCGTCCCGCTGCGGATCTACGAGGTCCCCATCTCGTACGCCGGGCGCACCTACGAGGAGGGCAAGAAGATCGGCTGGAGGGACGGGTTCGAGGCGGTCTGGTGCATCGTCAAGCACAATCTGGGATGACCATCGGCTCGCGATTGCCCTTGCGCCGCACCCAGTTGATGGCCTTGTGCACCGACTTGCGGCAGACGATCTTGCGCTCGAGCCAGAACTTGCCGGGAAAGTCAATCAGCGTCAGCCCCACGAGGATCGAGAGCACGCCCTGGCCGGGCATGACCAGCATCGCGATCCCCCCCAGCACCAGCACGCCCCCCAGGAGGTTCTTGCCGATGAGCAGCGACCATCGCAGCGCGGGATGCGAGCGTCTCATCTGGGCCGGGGCGCGCTGGTGTCGCACGAAATAATCGCTGGGCATCCGGATCAGCACGACGGGCACGATGACCAGCGTGGCCACGAAGGTCGCCACGGACACCGCCGCCAGCACGCCGATCACGCGTTCATCGAGCATGAAGCGCCCTCCTCGTCCCGCCCGGAGTTTATCCGATCACGCGGGTGAATCTTTCGAGCAGGGTGTCAAGCTCGGCCTCGCTCGGGGCGTTGAGCGTCACATGCCCTATCTTGCGCCCCGGGCGGGGGGCCTTGCCGTACATATGGACATGGGCCTGGGGCATGGATTCGAGCGCGCCCTTGCGCGGGTCGTCGCCGATGATGTTGACCATCGCGCTGCAGCCGCTGGGCTCGGGCGAGCCCAGCGCCATGCCCAGGACGGCGCGCATGTGGTTCTCGAACTGGCTGGTCTGGGCCCCCTCGATGGTCCAGTGCCCGGTGTTGTGGACGCGCGGGGCGATCTCGTTGGCCATCAGCATCGCGTTCTCACCGTCCCCGATCTGGAAGAACTCGACCGCCAGGGTCCCGACATAGTTGAAGCGCTCGAGGATCTTGCGGGCAGCGTCGCGAGCCTGCTCATCGACCGCGTCGCTCACACCCCGCGCCGGGGCCTTGGAGAGGCGCAGGATGCCGCCGCGGTGGACATTCTCGCTCAGGGGGTAATACACGATGTCGCCCTCGACCGATCGCGCGGCGATGATCGAGAGCTCGCGGGTGAACTCGACGAACCGGTCCAGAATGGCCGGGACATTCCCGATCGTCGCCAGCGCCGATTCCGCCTTGGCGCCGTCGTTGATCAGCACCTGCCCCTTGCCGTCGTATCCGAGCTTTCTCGCCTTGAGAATGGCGGGCGTCCCCAGCCTGCGCAGGGCCGCGACCAGCCCGGGCGCATCGTCCACCTGCTCGTACTCGGGCACCGCGATGCCCAGGTCACTGAACATGCCCCGTTCCAGGCGCCGATCCTGGGCGTAGCCCAGGGCCTCGGGATTGGGGCGGATCGTCGTGATCTCCCCGATCAGCTCGGCGGCCCTCGCGGGGACATTCTCGAACTCGTAGGTCACCACATCGCTGCAGGCCGCGAGCCGGCGCAGGGCGTCCTCGTCGTCGTAGTCGCCCTGGATGTGCTCGCAGGCGGCGCGGGCGCAGCAGCGGTCGTTGGGATCGAGGGCCGTGCAGCGGACGCCGAGCTTCTCGGCCGACTGGGCCAGCATGAGCGCCAGCTGCCCGCCGCCGATGATCCCCACGCGCTGCCGGCCGTGCCCGTTCATCTCAGTCGTTCTCGCCCTGGTAGCCGCGCGGATCGGGTTCTTCGAGCACGGCCCGGGTCTGGGCGTCGCGCAGCGCCGCGAGCTTGTCGGCGATCTGGGGGTGCTTGATGGCCAGGATCGACCCCGCCAGCAGCCCCGCGTTTCGCGCCCCGGCCTTGCCGATCGCCACGGTCGCCACGGGGATGCCGGCGGGCATCTGGACGATCGAGAGCAGCGAATCGAGCCCCTTGAGCGCCCGGCTCATCACGGGAACCCCGATCACCGGCAGGATGGTCATGGACGCGACCATCCCCGGCAGGTGGGCCGACCCTCCGGCGCCGGCGATGATAACCTCGATCCCGCGCCCGCGCGCTTCCTTGGCGTGGGCCGCCAGCAGATCCGGCGTGCGGTGGGCCGAGACCACGCGGACCTCGTGGGGGACGCCCAGCTCATCGAGCGCCGCCGCGGCGTGCTCCATCACCTCGGGCCAGTCGGACTTGGAACCCATGATGACGCTGACGAGGGGCTGGGCCATGGTCGATGGTATGCGCACCGCCCCCGATCCGACCGCCCGGGCTCAGAACCCGAACGACGCGCCCAGCGCGATCGTCCCCCAGGTCTGCTGCCCGTCCTGGGCCTCGAAGGTCTCGCTCTGGAAGTTCTGCGCCCACCCGAGATAGACGGCCTTGTACCGGACCACCGCTCCCAGCGACCAGGTGGCGACGAAGGGCTCCGAGTCGGCCGAACGCGAGCCGGAGAAGGTGTTGCCATCGAGGAAGATGCTGTGGGCGACGGCGTCCACGCCCAGCGATCCGTAGACATAGAAGGAAAAGTCGCCCTCGCCCCAGCTGGTGGCGTCGATGGTGTGGTCCTTGTGCCCCAGCAGGGTCGCGGGGCCGAAGTCGCTCGGGAGATTGAGTCCGGCGCGCAGGGTCATCTTCGCCCTGGCGCGGACGGAGACATTGCCCACATCGAACCCCAACGAGGGGAGCATCTCGAGCTTGAGCCCGCGGGCGTCGCCGGTCTGCGTCTTCCAGGTGCGCTCGTAGGTGAAGTTCACCCCCACCTCGTTGGCCAGCTGGTGGTCCCAGCCCTGCGGCTCGAACTCGTCGGGGAACGCGTTGTGGATGAAACGCTGCACCGCCTCGGCCTGGGAGCGCTCGCCCACCACGCCGATGTCGAGCTCGAAATGGTCGTGCTTGTGATCGTCGGCCCGCTGGGCCGAGAGGGCGAGATAGAGATAGCCCGAATACGGGTGGTCGTCCATCGGGGGGTTGGGATCGGTGATCTCCTTGCTGGTGAAGATCATCTGCTTGATCGCGAACCCCAGCCCGAAGCGCGGGTTGTCCCATTCGCCGGCCGGGGCGAGCTTGTCCTTGAGGTCCTCGGTGAGGTTGGGGTTGAGCGAGATCTCGACGCCCAGGCCGTTGGTGTAGTAGCGGTCGGTGTCGCCGACAAAGTTGGGATAGGTGCCGTCGTTCTCCCAGTAGATCGTGATGTCCCGCAGGCTCAGGCGCGCGGGCGACCACGCGTCGCCCTGCCCGAGCACCGACGCGGCCCCGGGATCGGGCTGGGGATGGGGCTGGTTCAGGTCGCGGGCATGGGTCGGGGGGACGAGGGTGGTGAGGGAGCACAGCGCAATGATGGTCGATCGCATGCATCCACGATATCGAATCGCGGGCGACAAAGCGCGTCGGGGCGGAGATGGATTCCAGATCGTGCGAGAGGGGAGGGAGCGGGAGCATGAACGGTTCCACGGGCGGCGCTGCGCTCGGCCCGCAGAGACAGGCCCGGGCCCCGGCGCCGTTCCATCAGCGCCGGGGACCGTGGCGGAGGGGTCTTCGCCTTCCGCATGATCGCGCGTCTTGCGGCCACCCGCGCCGCGATCCGCGAAGCAGCCGGGGACGGCTGCGTAGGGCCACCCGGACCGGGAATCACCCCTCGTCCTTCTCCGCCAGCTTCGCCACCACCGAGTAGTCCTCGAGCGTGGTGATGTCCTGCGTGATCTCCGTCTCGCCCGCGGCGATGGACCGCAGCAGGCGGCGCATGATCTTGCCGCTGCGGGTCTTGGGCAGGGCGGCGGTGAAGCGGACCACATCGGGCTTGGCGATGGCGCCGATCTGCTCGCCCACATGCGCCCGCAGCGATGCGATCAGCTCGTCGCTGGCCTTATATCCCGCGGCCGGGGTGACGAAGGCGGTGATCCCCGTGCCCTTGATCTCGTGGGGCATGCCCACCACCGCCGCCTCGACCACCGAGGGGTGGGCCGCCAGGGCGCTCTCGACCTCCATCGTGCCCAGGCGGTGGCCCGAGACATTGATGACATCGTCGATGCGCCCCATGATCCAGAAGTCCCCGTCCGGGTCGCGCCGCGCGCCGTCGCCGGCGGTATATACGGGCTGGTTGTCGATCTTCACCGTACTCCAGTAGGTGTCGATGAAGCGCTGCCGGTCGCCGAAGACCCCGCGGAGCATGCCCGGCCAGGGCTTGCGGATGACCATCAGCCCCCCGGTGTTGGCGGGCTGCTCGACGCCGTGGATATCGACGACGGCCGCGTCGATGCCGAAGAAGGGGCGGGTGCAGGAGCCGGGCTTGCATGGCGTGGCGCCCGGCAGGGGGGTGATGACATGGCCGCCGGTCTCGGTCTGCCAGTAGGTGTCGACGACGGGGCAGACCCCGCGCCCGATGTGTTCGCGATACCACATCCACGCCTCGGGGTTGATGGGCTCGCCCACGGAGCCGAGCACCTGCAGCGTGCTCAGGTCGGCCTTGGCGGGGTGCTCGTCGCCCCATTTCATGAAGGCGCGGATGGCGGTGGGCGCGGTGTAGAACTGGGTGACCTTGTGGCGTTCGACCATTTCCCAGAAGCGCGAGGCGGTGGGGAAGTCGGGGGCGCCCTCGTACATGACGCTGGGGACGCGATTGGGAAGGATGCCGTAGACGATGTAGGAGTGGCCGGTGACCCACCCGCAGTCGGCGGTGCACCAGAAGACCTGATCCTGATCGGGGATCAGGTTGAAGGCGTACCTGGCCGTGAGCCAGGTGTAGACCATGTACCCGCCGGTGGTGTGGACGATGCCCTTGGGGCGTCCGGTCGAGCCCGAGGTGTAGAGCAGGAAGAGCATGTCCTCGCTGTCCATGGGCTCGCAGGGACAATCCTCCCGGGCCCGCGACATCTCCTCGTCCCAGCAGCGGTCCAGCGGTCCCCATGTGATGTTGTTGTGGCATCGGCCCAGGCACAGCACATGCTCGACGGGCTGGTCTCCCGCGTCGCTCATGATCCTGACCGCCTCGTCGACATGGTCCTTGAGCGGGACGACCTTGCCGCGCCGCCAGGAGCCGTCGCAGGTGATGATCATCCTGGAGCCGGCGTCCTGGACGCGGTCGGTGATCGCCTGGGCGGAAAAGCCGCCGAAGATCACGCTGTGGGGCGCGCCGATGCGGGCGCAGGCGAGCATGGCGATCGCCAGCTCGGGCACCATGCCCATGTAGATCGTCACGACATCGCCCCTGCCGATCCCCTTGCTCTTGAGCACATTGGCCAGCCTGCCGACCTGGGTCTGGAGTTCTTTGTACGAGATCCGGCGCACATCGGTGGGCGCGCCCGAATCGTTCACCGGCTCGCCCTCCCAGATGATCGCGGTGTCGTCGCCGTGGCCCGATTCGACCTGGCGATCGACGCAGTTGTAACAGACATTGGTTTTGCCGCCGACAAACCACTCGGCGTCGGGCGCGCTCCAGCGAAGCACCTCGTCCCACCGGCGGAACCAGTGCAGCTCCCGCGCCGCATCGCCCCAGAAGCCCTCAGGATCGCGGAGCGAGCGGTCATGGATGGCCTTGTACTCGTCGAAGGAGCCCACCAGCCAGCGGCTCGCGCCGACCTCTTCCGCCTTGGGCGGCTGGAACACCCGGTTCTCAAGCAGGGCCGATTCGATGCCATGGGCGGGATCGGGCGCGGTCATGGGCGGGCTCCTGTCTTGGCGTGGGGCGAAAGAGCCCTATTCTACCCGAAACGGGCGTCCTCACCATGAGAGCACCGCCCCGGCGATCGGGCTCGGTCACCGGGGCGGCGGTATTGCGACAGGTTACATGGGGCACCGGGATCAGCCGCCGAACTCGTCGGCCGCGGCGCGGCTTGCCTCCTCAAGATCGTCCCACGCCTGCTGGAGCCCGGTGCGGACCTGCGCCCAGGCGTCGGCGGTGTCGGCTTGGGCCTCGTCGAGGCGCGCGAGATACGCGTCGCGCTGTTCCGCAATGCGCTGGGCCGCGGCCTCGGCGTCAGCCTTCGCCTGACCTGCGAGCTGGGCCGCGTTGTCCCGGATCGCCGCGATGCGCTCGTTGATCGCGTCGAGCCCGACCCTCGCATTCTCTTTGTAGACATCAATTGTGGCGCTGGTGAACCCGCTGGCATCCTGAGCGGCTTGGTTGGCCGTCTCCTGGGCGTCGTTGGCCGTCCCCGTGACATCGTTCATACCCGTGTCGTTGGTGGTCGTCGGGGGCGTGCTGGGGGCGGGCGCCTTCTCGTTGCATGCCGGGAGGGCGGCGATGGTGGTGCAGGCGAGGAGCACGGTGGTCAGCATCTTGCGGTCATAGGTCTGCATGGTTTTCCCCCGATCAAGGTTGGCGGCCACGGGCCGCGGGTGGTTTGGTGCGTTCGCATCAAGATACGCAGCCGATCCTGAGCGAACGGTGATTTTCCGGTGAACGGACGCAAATCCAGTCACCGCTAGCCCCCCTATATTTGGGGGGAATAGCGGACTCTCTCTATCTTTAATGGGAAATGGGAGCGTGGCTTTGCTTGTTGTGGGAAGGGAAGAGGGAAAAGACCATCGGGGGGTCTGTCCCGCCGCGTCCGCGTGATCAGTGCCCGCTGGTGACGCGGAGCACTTCCTGGATGCTCGTGAGCCCGGTGCTGGCCTTGTTGATCCCGTCCTGGCGCAGCGAGTTCATGCCGCGCTCCAGGCAGGTGCGCCGGAACTCGCTGACATTGGGGTTGCGGGCGATGATGTCGCGCAGGGCGTCGTCGACGGCGAGCATCTCGTAGATGCCCACGCGTCCCGCGTAGCCGGTGCTGCGGCACTTGTCGCAGCCGTCGGCGCCCCACATCTCGCCCGAGGGGAGCCCCTGGATCTCGAGGAACTCGCTCATCTCGGCGCTGGGCGCCACCATCTTCTTGCAGTGCGAGCACAGGCGGCGCAGCAGGCGCTGGGCCAGCACGCCGTTGAGCGCGGCCCCCACCAGGAAGGGCTCGAGCCCGATGTTCACCAGGCGCGTCACCGAGGATGGCGCGTCGTTGGTGTGGAGCGTTGACAGGACCAGGTGGCCGGTCAGCGCGGCCTGCACCGCGGTGTGCGCGGTCTCGTGGTCGCGGATCTCGCCGAGCATGATGACATCGGGGTCCTGGCGGAGCAGGGCCTTGAGGGCCTTGGCGAAGGTCATGTCGATCTTGGCGTGCGTCTGGGTCTGGGTGATGCCCTCGAGGTGGTACTCGATGGGGTCCTCGACGGTGGAGACATTGAGCTTGGCCTTGTCGATCTGGCGCAGCGAGGAGTAGAGCGTGGTCGTCTTTCCCGATCCGGTGGGCCCGGTGACGAGCAGGATGCCGTGGGGCATGTTGATCTGTGATTTCCAGATCGCCAGGGTCTTCTCGTCGAAGCCCAGGTCCTCGAGCTGCACATTGATCGACTTGGTGTCGAGGATACGCATGACGATCTTCTCGCCGTAGCCGGTGGGCAGCGAGGACACGCGCAGGTCGAGCTTTCGCCCGCCCACCACGCAGCGGATGCGCCCGTCCTGGGGCACGCGCCGCTCGGAGATGTCCAGATCGGCCATGATCTTGAGGCGCGAGGTGATGGCGGCGGCCATGGCCGGTGGCGGGTTCATGGCCTCGAAGAGGACGCCGTCGACGCGCAGGCGCACCTTGATCTTCTTCTCGCCCGGCTCGATGTGGATGTCCGAGGCGCCTTCCTTGACGGCGTTCTGGATGATGTAGTTCACATAGCGGATGACGGGCGACTCGCCGGCCTGGGCCTCGAGGTCGACGGCCTCGGCCTGCTGGCGGGTGGTGACCTCGACATCCGACTCGTCGACATCGGCCAGGATCTCGGAGAGGTCCATCTCGCCGGTGCTGGCGCCGCCCACCATCTCCAGCGCGGCCCGCACATCGGCGGGGGTGACGATGACGACCTTGACGCTCGGGGCGCGCAGGCGCGAGCGGATCTCGTCGATCACGAACACATCGCTGGGGCTCAGCGCCCCCACCACCACACGGGCGCCCTCGGTGCGCAGCGGGAGCACGGTGTGGGCGTGACAGAAGTCCAGCCCCAGGCGCTGCATGAGCTTGCCGTCGAAGCCCCCGTCGAGACCGGCCGCCAGGTCGACGCGCTCGAAGGGCACCGAGGCGCTGCGGGCCACGACCCGCAGGATGGCCGCCTCGTCGCCTCCCTGCTCGAGCAGGATCTCCACGATGGTCCGCCCGGGGTGCTGGCGGAGGATGTTCTGGGCGTTGGTGAGCTGCTCGCGGGTGACGGCCCCCTGCTCGACGAGCATGGATGAGAGCTCACCGCCGGCGGGGTCGGTGTCCTCCCCGAGCTCGGGGTGGTAGACCTCGAGCATGGCCTTGCCCACATCGGGGGCGCGCGGGGCCAGGCGGCGCTGGAGCACCGCCGGGTCGTGGTCGGCGCCGGCATGCTCGTCCTCGCCGAAGCGGGTCTGGCTGCTGGGCATCGAGGGCAGCGGGGAGAAGGACCCCGGGCGCCGGTCGAGCGTGTGGCGATCGGCCCTGTCGGGGATCGGGCGCCCGCGCCGGGGCGTGCGTTTGTGCGGGCCGCTGTCGTCGCCGTGGACCCCCAGCTCGCTCAGGATGTCGTCGATGTTGGCCATGTGTCCCGGCTCAGTCCCAGCGTCACGCCGTCTCGGTGGGCTCAGTCGAGCCGCACGGTGTCCCGTCCCAGCGCCAGCTCGAAGCGCATCCCGTCTCCCTCGATGATGACGCTGCGCCCGGTGATCTGCTCGACGGTGAAGAACTCGCCCAGCTTCATCCCGGCCCGCACGGCCTGTCCCGAGATCCGCGCCGCGGGCATGGCCCCGCCGACGATCCCCTGCAGGTGCAGGTGCATCGCGTCGGCGACCACCAGGTCGTGGCGGCGCTGTCGCGCGAGCTCCTCATCCCGCTGCTTCTGCAGCGCCAGGCGCTCGGCCTCGGACATTCCGGGGTCGGGGCGCACCTCGGGCTGGCTCATCGCGCCCGGGCGCGAGAAGGGCGACTCGACGAAGCTGTCGTGGTCGGCCAGCTGCACGGCGATGGTCGACTCGTCGAGCTGCTCCATCACCGAGCCGAATCGCCGGGCGAAGTCGGCGGTGTTGGCCTGCGAGGTGTAGTCGATCGAGACGATCTTCTCGTCGAGCCCGGCGCGCATCCCGATGTAGCGCATGGCGTAGATCACCCCCGCGCCCACCGCGACCACGCCCAGGGCGACGAGCAGGTGGGTGTTGAACCTCGAATCGGGCGCCGAGGAGGCGATCGCCGACTCGGGCGCCTGCTTGAGCGAGGGGATCCCCGTCGAGTCGGTCTCGGCGAGGTTCAGGAAGATGTTGCTGCTCGACTCGCCGGCGCCGGCGTCCATGCTGTTGTGATCGTTCAAAGCTCGCTCCCTTCACCGGTCTGGAAGTAGATGCTCAGCGTGAACTCGGCCTCGATCTCGACGCCGTCCCTCCCGCTGTCCTTGATGACCATGTCCACGATGCGGGTGATCCGCGGCAGGCGTTCGAGCGCCAGCAGGAACTCGTAGAACCCCTCGAACGAGCCGGTGGTGCTCATCTCGAGCGGCTGCTCGCGGAAGCGGGCCGCGGCCACGGGCTTGGAACTCTTGAGCGTGGGCGGGGAGAGGCCCGAGTCCACGGCCAGCGACGAGACCTGTCGCAGGACCGTGTCCATCTCCTTGTCCGAGGGCAGCAGCGCCTCCATCTCGTCGATGCGCTCCTCGATGGTCTGGTTGGCGTCCTTGAGGTCCTCGTTGCGGGCCGTCTCCCGGCGCAGCGAGTTGAGCATGTCCCGCTTGTGGTCGATCTCGGCCTTGGCCCGGTCGATGTTGGCGCTCTGGGGCTTGAAGATCACGAAATAGCTCACGATCGGCACCAGCAGCACCGCCAGGAACAGGATCAGCTCGCGTGTTGAGAATCGCATGTGTTGCCTCGCTCTCCCGGGTTATTCGGTGTCCGCCTTGACGCCGGCGACGCCGAAATCGACCTTGCCGATCTCGACCTCGCGCGTGCCGTCGACCAGCCTGGCGTCGGCCCGCTCGGGAAGGTTCATGGTGACCTTGAACTTGCGGTACGACTGCTTCTCGATGATGGTCTCGTCGATCAGCGGGATCTCGACATCGCCGAACAGGGGAGAGGCCTTGATCGACTCGAGGAAGTCGGCGACATCGGCGTTCTCCCGGGCGATCCCCTCCACGCTCACGCGGAACTTGAACTTGGGCGGGAGCACCTTGGTCTCCTCGGGGGCCTGGGCGTCCTTGCCCTGGGCCACCGTCTTGCCCTTGAGCGTGCGCGTCTTGGCGGCGGCCTTGGCGTCGGGCTTGGCGACCACGGGCTTGATCCGCTCGCCCTCGAGTTTGACATTGGTGAGCGTCAGCCCGTCGGGGATGGCGCGGACGATCTCGCCGATGAGCACCGAGCGCGGGACGCGGTCCTTGAGCGCGGTGACCACCTCGGCCCGTTCGATGAGCGCGATGCGCTGCTTCTCGAGTTCCTGGAGCTGCGTGATCTTGGCCGCCTCCTCCTCGAAGGCCCTGGCGACCTGCTTCTGCTCCTCGTGCACCCGGCGCCAGCGCTGGTGGTTGACGACGAACGCCCCCACCACCCCGGCCAGCACGAGCACGAACAGCAGCAGCGCCATGATGTTGGCGCGCAGCTGGCTGCGCCCCTTCACATACTCCTTGGGCAGGAAGCTGCCGCCCTGGTAGGGATTCCCTGTTGATTGACTCATCAGCACGCCTCCGGTTGATCCCGTTCACAGGTCCATGGGGCTCAGCGCCCCGCCGACGATCGCCGCCCAGCCCGGCTGGGCGCTGCGCAGGTCCACCCCGCTGGCGGGCACCCTGCCCGTCCGCGCCAGGCACGCCAATGGGTCGAGCATCTGGGCGTCGAGCTTGAGCCTGCGCGCCAGGTGGGCGCACAAGGGCTGGTGGCGCGCCTGCCCGCCCACGAAGACCACACGCTCCACCCGCGAGCCGGGGAACAGCGCGTCGTGGTAGCGCAGGCACATCGAGATCTCATCGCCCATGATCTCCAGCGGCTCGCTCAGGTCGATCTGCGGCCCGCGTGACCCGCCGAAACCGGGGCCGGACCGGGAGGCCGGCTGGGGCGCGGGCCCGTCGCCGTGCTCGTGCTCGTCATCTTCACGCCCGCCCGGGGCGCCGGGGGCGGGGGGCATGCCCGCCAGCCCCGAGCCGGCTGAGGCGTGGGCGGCGTGGACGAGTGCGGGCTCGGGGACGAGGCGCCCGAGCGCCTCGCGCATCTCGCGTGCCTCCATCATGGTGCAGCGCAGCTGGTGGGCGATGGTCTCGTCCAGGTGGCGAGCGCCCAGCTCGATGATGCGCGCGAACACCAGGTCGCGCCCGTGCATGACCAGCACCTTGGTGGTGCCGGTTCCCAGGTCCAGGATCAGCGTGGGCTTGCCCGAGCCGGCGACGCCCGAGGCGTCGTCACGCAGCTGCACGGCCCTGGCGATGGCGTCGAACTCGGTGTGGATCCCCACCGGGTCGAGCCTGGCGGTCTTGAGCGCGCCCATCAGGCGTCCCACGAACTCGCGCGAGGCCGCCAAGCAGATGACCTCCTGGCGGTTGGTGGCGCGGGGGGTGGGCACCGTGCGGCAGCGCACCAGCAGCGCCCCGGGCTCGCAGCCGAGCTGCGCGCTCAGCTGCGCCCCGGCGATCTGCTCGGTGGGCACCCCGTCGGTGGGGATCAGCTGGGTATGCTTGCAGATCATCTGTCCCGCCGGGATCAGGCACGCGGCCCGGGTGGCGCTGATCTTTTCACCCCTGAGGAACTTGGGCAGCGCGTCCATCTGGAACAGCAGGCGCTTGGAGGGGTTGTCCAGCAGGTCGTCGGGGGTGGGCATGAAGGCCGCGGCCGTGATCGTGCTGGGGTTGGAACCCGTGAGCTGGAGCACCTTGATCCCCGACACGCCCAGCTCGATCATCAGCGGGATGGCGCCCGGGCGCATCGAGCCCACGGTGGACAGCGAAGCTCCCAGCCGGCCCTTGCCGAGCTTGTGAGCGAGCTTTCCGAACTTGGGATTGTGCTTCATCAAAACTCGAGCCCCTTCCACCCGGCGTCGGCGCGGGCGATGTCGCGACCAGCGAGCGCTGCGTCCGAAATCGCCCGTCGCAAGGGGGATCGACCGGAATGGATCATCAGTTCAGCAAGGGCGTCGCACACCCCCAAGGCCCGGGCGGGCACGCACATCCTCCCGTCCCAACCCGCACACCCGGATCAGCTTCTCAATCGAGCGATCCCGCCAGGCGTCCGAGAACATCGCGCAGGGTCGCCAGAGCCCCCTCCGGGTCCCAGCGCTGGGCCGATCGCTCGCCGGTGGTGTTGGAGATCACCCGCAGCTCGCCCGTAGCGATCGACGAGGAAACCCGTCGCGCCGCCAGCGCCACCGCCGCCCCCTCCATCGCCTCGGCGATCGCCCCGGTGCGCTCCACGACGCCCTGCGCGCAGCCGTCGCTGCCCGAGCACCACGAGACCGTGGCGATCACCCCCCGCGCCCCGCCCAGCGGGGACAGCAGCCCGAGCATGGTCTGGTCATGGCGCGCGCCCATCGACCCGTCGGGGAAACACCCGAACCCCAGGTCGCTCATCGGGATGAACCCCCCCGCGTCCGCCGCCCCGCCCACCCCCTCGTCGGCGAAGACCGACTCGCTGGCGCAGACGATCGTTCCCAGCCCGGGCGGCGCGGCGACGGGGAGCGAGCCGGCGATCCCGGCGCTGAGCACGCCCCAATGTTGGTTGGGATCCAGCACGCGCGCCACGCCCCCGGCGGCGTTGGCCTTGCCCACGCCGGTCATCACCAGGTCCAAGCGCCGGCGCCCGCCCACGAGTTGCCAGGGATCGGGGAGCCGGCCGGCCCAGACCCCCAGCGCCTCCATCGCCGCGCGGGCCTCGCGCCCGGCGGCCAGGGCCAGCAGCAGTCGCGCGTCGGATCGTCGGCTCGGCGCCCGGGGATGGTCTGGCATGGGACAATCCTAGACCCCGCGGCGCATCAGGCGGCCCGGGAGCCCTCGCCCTCGTCCCCGCCCTGCTCCCGCGCGAGCTCGTCGGCGCTGATGCTCTCGTTGAGCGTGGTCATGTCGAACTCGTGAGCGCCGTTGGCCATCGCCTTCTCGACCATGCGCAGGTCGAAGGCGTGCTTGTGCACCGGGTAGAAGTTGTATTCGCCGACCTCGAAGCCGTCGCACTCGACGATCCGCAGCTCGTGGTGCTCGCGCATGTCGATCGTCTCGCCGTCCTCCTCGTTCTCGAAGTGGGTGATCTCGCGCACCACCGGCCGGCACGGGTCTCGCGCGTCCCAGTCGATCACCACGCCCTCGACCCCGCTCGACAGGCGCACGCGGCTGCCCGGGGCGTAGGCGGGGCAGACGGTGATCAGCGACTGGAACACGATGGGATCGATCCAGGAGCGGTAGGGCTCGCGCATCATGCGCTGCAGGGCGTACACCGGTGGGCGCGAGCGCCGCGTCTCCTCCGTGTCGGCGATCGTATACGCGGGGTGGACCATGCGGTCGTAGAGGTCGGCGACGGTCATGATGCGCGCGAAGATGTGGATCCCCGAGCCCTCCTGTCCGCCCTCCTCGCCGTTGCGCAGCCGCTTGGGGAAGCCCGAGCCATCGAAGCGCTGGTGGTGGTTGAGCACGGCCGAGGCCGCGGAGGGCTCGACATGGCCCTTGATCATGTCGTAGCCGATCTGGACATGCTCGCGCCACGCCGGGTCGTTGAAGTCGTGGTCGGCGGCCCAGCGCTCGAGCACCGAGGCCTTGAGCCGGGTCATCCCGATGTCGTGGAGCATGGCCGCCACGCCCAGGCTCGTGACATCCTTGGCCATCCTGGGCGAGAGGCGCTTGCGCTCGGTGAGCATGTAGAAGCTCAGGCGCAGCCCCATGAGCATCGACAGGAAGCCCACATTGGCCCCGTGGCGCACCGCGGGCGCACCCGTGTCGGCGATCTCGCCGATGAAGACGGCCGCGTCGGGGTCCTCGATCAGGCGCGCCATGAGTGTGCTCATCGCGTGCTGGTACTGGGGGAAGTCCATCCGCGCGTGCATGTCCTTGCCCGCGGCGTCGAAGGCCCCGGCGACCTGCGAGGCCACCTCGGCGCGCGACGAGATCACCTTGGGCGAGACGAACCGGGTGATCATCTCCATGTTGGGGTACTTGATCCACACCTCGGGCAGGCGCAGCTCGATCAGGCGGTCGATCGTGCTCCGCTCCAGGATCGCGCCCGGGCGCAGCAGCAGGCGCGCCGAGGCGCGGGGGTTGTAGACCGCCAGCGCCAGCTCCATCCCCGGCCTGGCGTGTGATATCGGGACTCGAAGCATGCGGCTCTCCTGAGCGTGCCAGGGACCAACCCCGTCCCCGCAGGGATCGGGCGGGCGGGCGGATCAGTTGATGGGAACCGGGGGTTTTGGCCAGACTGGGGTCAAGCGCTCACGAAGGCCGCCGCGACATAGGCGATGTACGCCAGCACGAACAGCATCCCCACCGTCCGCCCCAGAACAGGGCGGATGAGCATCAGCACCGTCAGCATCAGGCTCACGACCACCATCACCCAGACATGCGTGAGCATCGCTTCGGGCATGGTCAGCGGCCTGACCAGGGCGCTGATGCCCAGCACGCTCAGCAGGTTGAAGATGTTGGACCCCACCACATTGCCCACGGCGATATCGGACGAGCGCGCCAGCGCCGCGCGCACCGTGGCCGCCAGCTCGGGCAGGCTGGTGCCCAGCGCCACCGCCGTCGTTCCCACCACCCCCGTCGGCACCCCGGCCCGCAGCGCCAGGTCCGAGGCCCCCAGGACCAGCGCCCAAGCCCCGAACGCCAGCGAGGCGATCCCCAGCGAGATCAGCAGCAGGTCGAGCTTGATGGGCCTGGGGAGGGCGGCGGCCTCCTCGCCCTCGTGCTCGATCTCGACGCGGTGGGCCTTGATGATGAAGGCGACATAGCCGATCAGCCCCAGCGCCAGGATCCCGCCCTCGACGCGCCCGAGCACCTGATCGAGCATCAGCACCGAGGCGGCGGCGGTGATCAGCAGCATGAGCGGGATCTCGATCAGGCAGACGCGCCGGTGGACGACCATCGGCGCCACCAGCGCGCCCACGCCGAGGATGAAGAGGATGTTGGCGATGTTCGAGCCCACCACATTGCCCACCGCCAGGTCCGGGACATCCTGCACGGCGGCGCCGACCGAGGCGAACAGCTCGGGGGCGCTGGTGCCGAAGGCGACGACGGTGACGCCGATGGCGAACGAGGACAGGCCCAGGGCGCGGGCCAGCTGCGCCGAGCCGCGGACAAGCATGTCGGCGCCCACGATGAGCACCGCCAGGCCCCCGAACAGGGCCAGCAACGAGAGCATCATGTTCAAGGTTCACCTCCGGCGCTCGCGGAGACCGGCGGCAGCAGCCGGTAGGGCCCTCGGATGTACGGGACCAGCACGACGATCACGCGCTTAGGCAGCACGCGCGCCTCGTTGAGGCGGACGATGCGTGAGCCCTCGGTCATCAGCATGAGCTCGCCCAGCGACGGCGGCTGGGGAGCGCGCGGCTCGATGCCTCCCAGGGCCGGGCGGGGCGGGGACGCGGTGCGCTCCTCGCCGGTCGCCGGCGCCCGGGCGGGCCCGGAGGCCTCGCCGGGGCGGGGCCCGAGCCCGTCGCCGCCGCTCGATTCGTCGGCGGTTGCCCAGGCCTCGCCCACCGGCGCCGGCTCGGGCAGCTCGTCCCAGCTGACGCCCGGGGCCTCGGCCACGATCACCAGCGCCCGCCCGGGCGGGAGCGAAAGCGAGGTGAGCAGTGGATCGAGCACGGGCCCCGAATCCTCGATGTTGGGCTCGCGGGTGGGATCGAAGAACCCGCTGTCGGGGCGGGCGTTCTGCTGCATCTGCATCCCCAGGTCCAGGCGTAGCGCCGAGCCCACGCCCGAATCGTTGAGCACGGGCTCGACCCACGAGCGGGCGATCAGGGTCGGGCGCCCCGCCCCGACCCGGACGAACGAGTCGCCCACGCGCACGCGGGTGTCGGGCAGCCGGCCGGCGCGGACGATGGGGCGCCAGGCCCCGAACTCGCCGAGCCACTGCACGCTGCTGGGCAGCACGGGCGTCAGCGCGTCCAGCAGTGGCTCGACCGCCTCGGCGGGGACGGGGATGAGCCGGAACCCCCACGCGGCCCAGCGACGCCGGGTGGGCTCGTCGATCTCGCCCTCGCCGGGCGCCGAGCCGTCGCGGGGCGCGGCCGGGGAGCGCATCAGTTCTTCGAGCAGGCGCGGGGCGTCGTAGCGGGTATCGTCGACGACCATGAGGCGCACCTCGAGCCCGGAGCGATCGCCCTCGGGCGCGAAGGAGGACGCGCGCACCGCCTCGCTCCCGCTGAGCGGCGCCGGGGGCTCTCCGTCGGCGCGGGCCAGCTCGACCTCCTCGGCGGGTCGGAACCAGGCGCGCACGCGCTTGGCCAGGCGGCAGCCGGGAAGCGGGGCGGCCGGGAGCAACGCCAGCGCGACCGCCAGCAGCCCCACGCCCAGCGCACGCATTGGGGAGCGGCGCTCACGCATCGGCGGGATCGAAAGAGTTGATGCGGTCGATCAGCGACCGCACCAACCCGAACTTGTAGCGGGTGTGCGTGAAGGCGATGCGGGGCAGCGACAGGTGGTCGCGCTCCTGCTTGTACGCCCCGCGCTGCGTGATCCGGCCCGACCTGACCAGCACGGCGAACTCGTCGTTGAGCGACTCGACATCCTCCTCGCGCAGGGGCTTGTTGAGGCGGATGACCAGGTCGTCGCGCACATAGCGCGACGAGTGGTAGTTGCGGTAGAACCTGAAAATATGCTCGGCGGCGTCCCGCGGGTCCCTGGCGTGGTGGAACAGGTTGAAGTCCTCGGGCGAGATCCAGCCGCGGTCGGCCAGCTGCTGCTGCACATAACGCCGCCAGCCCTCCCAGTACGACCCGAACTCGCCGTTGTAGTCGCCGTCGATGAGCACGATGGGGACCATGCTCGCCTTGCCCGTCTGCACGAGCGTGAGCGTCTCGAAGGTCTCGTCGAGCGTGCCGAAGCCCCCCGGGAAGCAGACGATCGCCTCGGCCTGCGAGAGGAACATGAGCTTGCGGGTGAAGAAGTAGCGGAAGTTGATGAGTTTGTTGTCGCCGCTGATGTACTCGTTGGCGCTGGTCTCGAAGGGGAGGTGGATCGCGACCCCGAAGCTGGCCTCGCGCCCGGGCCCCTCGTGCCCGGCCTTCATGATCCCGTCGCCGGCGCCGGTGATGGACATCCAGCCCGCGCCGGCCATCTGCTTGGAGAACTCGACGGCGGCCTTGTAGTCGGGGTGGTCCTCGGGGGTGCGGGCGCTTCCGAAGATCGTGACCTTGTGCGCGTCGGGATAGAGCCCGAAGACGCGGTAGGCGTAGCGCAGCTCCTTCATGGCGGCGGTCATGAGCTTGAGCTCGCCCGTGGCGCGCCCGTCGGGGATGAGCTTGAGGGCGGCGGTGATCAGCTCGCGCACCAGCTTGGCGTCGTAGTCGTCGCTGTGGCCGGCGACCATGTCCAGCAGCTCGATGATGCGGTCCTGCACCTCGCCGTCGTCGGCGCGGCGAACCTCGGGGCGCTCGGGGGGCGCGGCCCGCTCGCTCACGGGCTGGGTGCTGGAGGGCGGGTCGAGCTCGACCCGGTGGGGCTCGTTGGGCTGCGGTTTCGACATCGGTTTGTGGGCGCCTCTCTTGCTCGTCGCGCCACGCCCCTCTCGGGCTCACGCGCGGGTCAACTCTAGACAGGCGCCCCCGCGCGGTACACCGCGCGGGTTCATCGCCCCGTCGCGCTGTTGCCGTCGGGCTCCCGGGGCGTGTTCCTGGCTTGGGCGTCCCAGTCCCAGCCGTGGAACCGATCGCCGCCGGGCAGGTGGACGCGCTGGGTGACATCGGGGCGCTGGCGCGTTCGGCGCTTGTAGACCTGCTCCTCGACCTGCCTCATGCGGCGCTGCTGGTCGGTCTGCTCGTCGCCCAACAGCGCGCCCAGCAGGCGCTTGGTGCCGCTGAACTGCTGGACGGAGTAGCGCAGGTCGCCCAGCTCCCCGGTGACGCGCGTGGTGATCAGCTCGTCCCTCAGCGACTCGAAGATCCCCGAGACGATGGGGATCGGGTGGATCGACCGCGAGTTGAAGCGCAGGTCGACCCCGCGCGTGTCCCAGTTCAGGGTGCCGTAGCCCACGATCTCGACCTTCTTGGACGAGGCGCTGAGCTGCTCGAAGGCCAGGATCGGTCCCTCGACATAGAACGACGCCTCGGCCAGGTCGATCGTCGCGCCCGTGGGCAGCGAGAGGTTGCTGACCTCGATGAGGTTGATCAGCCCCGGCAGCGCCAGCACCGACCCGCCCGCGATCCGCACCGTCCCGCGTCCGATGCGCTGTTCGGGCCTGCCGACCGGGCCCGTCAGGGTGAGGTCCCCGATCATCGCCCCGCGGGAGAGGTCCTGGGCCTTGGACCAGGCGCTGAGCACGCCCGTCTCGCCGGGCTGGGGCGGGCCCTCGAGCCCCCCGGGCGGGAGCAGCAGGTCGTCGAATACCGGGGCGGCGCGGACCCCCGAGGCGTGGAGCTCCATCCAGTAGTGCGGGGCCGAGTCGGGGCCGGGCCGGATCTGCGCGCTGCCGGCGATGCGCCCGCCGTGCATGCCCGCGATGATCTCGGGGATCAGCACCACGCCGGGCTGGCTCGCGTCGCCGATGACCTGGACCTTCGCGTCGTAGACACGCATGAGCCCGGCGCGCAGGCGAGAGGCGTCGAGGTTCAGCTCGTACCCCAGCGCCTCCCGCGTGCCGTGGACGGCGAAGCCCAGGTCCCCGGTGAGCCCGGTGATGGGCAGGCCGATCACAGCGCTGCCCTCGTTGATCCGTGCCGATCCCTCGATGGTGTACTCGCTCTCGGGCCGGCCCATGGCGCTGGCCCTGATCGACATCCCGTCGATCACGACATCCCCCTGCGATCTGATCCCGAGGCTGTCGATGACCCGGTCCACCGCGCCGGGCAGAACGGCGCGGGCGGGGCCCTCAAGCAGGTTCCCGCTGGCGTCGGCCGTGGCGTCCACGCCCAGGCCCCGGCCGGGGAGCAGCGACCACGAGCCGTCGATCGAGAGCGAGGTCCGGCCGTCGTGGGCGCGGATGTGGTCGAACGAGCCCTCGTAGCCGCGGAAGGTGATGCTCCCCTCCACCCGCTCAAAGCGGGCCGTCTCCTCGCCCACGCGCAGCTCGAAGGTCCGGGGACGCAGGTCGCCGTAGATCCTGGTGGGCAGCATGGTCACCCCCCCGTCCCCTTCCGCGAGGCGGTAGTCTCCCGGCTGGGGGGTGAGGGTGACATCCAGGTCGTAGCGTCCGCCGATGTCGTGGCTGGAGAACCACGAGCGGTTGGCGCCGGAGGCGAGCCGATCGATCACCGCGCGCGAGACGGGGGAGTCGAGGGTCCCGTTCTCGTAGGTGATCCGCAGTGATTCTGGATCGGTGACCTCCGTCAGCACGCCCCGGCGCATCAGGGCCAGGGCGCCGTCGAGCGAGAGCTCGCCGGCGTCGCTCGTATCGGTCTCGATGGGCACGCGGAAGCCATCGAAGCCAAGCGATGGCCTGTCGGAGAGCGTGACGCTCGCCCGCCCCCACGAGGGCCCCACGCGGTACCGCTGCCCATCGAAGTCGAACGAGAGCTCCTCGACGCGTTCGAGGGTGAAGCTCGAATCGATGGATCCGCCCACGAACCCCTCCAGCGAGGCGCTGACGGCC
Organism: uncultured Phycisphaeraceae bacterium; assembly: GCA_964387925.1. GTDB lineage: Bacteria > Planctomycetota > Phycisphaerae > Phycisphaerales > UBA1924 > UBA1924. Next base: position 134,594 of record CAYLXF010000007.1, on the reverse strand, counting down.
AGCACGCCGTCGGGCGCGTAGTGCGCCTTGTAGTCCATCAGGTCTCGCGCGATCCGCGGCGAGACCACCGCCACGGCGTGCTGCAGGGGCATGGCCAGGTCAATCCCGTCGGCCCGTGCCAGGGCGTAGAGCTCGGGGCCGGGCACGGGGGGGCCGAAGTCGGTGGGCAGCAGGCCGTTCTCGCGTCGCACCCCGCCCAGGGAGCGCTGCTTGCTGGGGAGCGTGAGCTGGGTGAGCACCTCGACGGGTGTGGGCGCCAGCGGGAGCTGGGGCGAGGCGAGCATCCCGTCGAGGTCGACGACGATCAGCTCCTCGGTGACATACACCGTGCCCGAGAGGTCACTGAGGACCAGCGGGTCGCTGCCCAGCGGCGCCGATAGCGGGTCATCCCCGCCGTCCGCCTCCGCGTCCACCGCCGTGTACACGGGGCGGGCGTCGCCGCCGAGGATGGTCGCCTCGACATCGTACCCCAGGCGCCCGTCGCTCCTCGCCCCGATGGTCGCCTCGCACTCGACCGTCCCGCTCAGGCGCAGGCGGTCGAGGATGCGGCGCAGGGAGATGTCGTCGGGGTCGTCGCTCTGGGGGTCGTAGTAGCCGGGGATGGCGGCGATGAGGCGCTGGTCGATGGGGATCTGGCGCGCGGTGATCCTGACGAGCGGCTTGGCGTCGGGGGCTGTGCGGTCGATCACCGCGCTGACGCGGGCCGTGCCGCCCCGCAGCCCGGTGTACTCGCCTCCGGTGAGCTCGACGCGCTGGTCGCTGATGGTGATCTCGACCCCGTGGGCCACGATGGGCAGCGGGAAGTTGCCCGGCACCAGCCCCGCCTCGGGCAGCTTCACGCTGACATCGGTGGTCCAGCGGTCGTCCGCGGGTCGCTCGGGGTGGCGGCGGAGCACGAGTTCGACATCGGCCCGGCCGCCGAACTCGAAGACGGGGGTTTCCAGGCGGCGCTGGACCTCTCGCAGCCGGGCGGCCAGGGCGGCGCGATCCCGCTCCTCGCCGTCGGCGCCGGCTCTCCACCGCGAGAGCCGGTCCTCCAGCCCGTCGCGGGCCCCGATCAGCTCGCGCCGCTCGTCTTGGGTCAGCAGCAGCCCCTGGTCGAGCAGGCGTCGATAATCCGGCTCGTTGAAGAGCGCCCCCACCAGCTGGCGCTGGCTCTCGTCGAGCGCGCGCATCATGGAATCGTCGATGGGCACGCCCTCGACACGCAGATTCAGGGTGGCCACCGAGTCCTCTCCCAGCGGTGAGAACAGCCCGCCGACCGTGAGCCGGGCCCCCGTCGGGCCCACGCCCGTGATGTTCTCGATCACCAGCTTGTCGGGGTCGAATGACACGACGCCGCTGAGATCATGGAACGGGTACCTGAACTTCTTGTAGATCGCGCTGCCGTCGCGGATGGTGGCGCGCCCGCTGACCTCGATATCCTCCCCGTCCCGGCGCGAGACCAGCACCCGCGCGTGCACATCGGCGACCGGGTGCTCGAATCGGTCGAGCTTGGAGATCACATTCTCGGGCAGGAACCTGGCCGGGCGGAAGCGGTCGTCGAGGCGGAAATCCGTGACCAGGACCGCGTCGAAGGGGCTCTGGGCGTCGAGCCCCTTGTAATCGAGGGTGACATCGTACTCCAGGTCGTCGATGAGCCCCGTCAGGTCGGCGCTGAGGCCCTGCGTGCCGAAGGTGATGGCGCCGCGGGTCCGGCGCATGCGCAGCAGGTCGCCCGAGCCGGTCATGGAGCCGGAATCGTCGATGGGAAGGTTGAGCGACACTCCGTCGAGCGTGAGCACGACCTCGATCCGCCCGTCGTTGGTGATGTTGAAGCGGGTGGGAGCCAGCTCGCCCGCCAGGGCCAGGCGCTGGTAGATCGTGCGCTCCCGGGTGGGCACGAACTCGGCGGGCCAGTCCTCGAGGCGCACGCCGTCGAGCGTCCCGGTGATCCCGTCGGGGCCGATGGTCCCGCTGAGCCCGAAGGACCCCGGCGAATGGGCGACCAAGCCGCTCATGCCCGCCTCGGTGGGGCGGGCGGCGAAGGCGAAGGCGGAGAACCCATCGGGGTCCTGCTCGTCGATGCGCCCCTGCATCGAGAGCTCCTTGAGCACGCGGTAATCGCCCCCGCGATGCTCGGCGATCTGCAGGACCCCGTTGTGGATCTCGATCATGGGCGCGGGGCCGCCGCCCCCGCTCTGCTTGAGATCGATGGCCGCCAGGTTCAGCCGGCCGGTGTCGGTGTCCTGGCTCAGACGCACCAGCGGGTGCTGGATCACGATCGAGCTCACCGGCCCCGAGCCGCCGAGCATCCCCAGCCAGCTGATGTTGATCGTGGCGCGATCGATCTCGATCAGGTTGCCCGCGCGCCCGTCGATGTCGTCGCTGTGGAACACGGCGTCGGTGATCACGATGCGCCCCGTGGGGGTGAGCCGGATCGACCCGGAGTGCATCTCCACGCCCAGCTGGGATTCAAGGATCGGCTCCACCACCAGCTTGGTCGCCGGCGTCTGGCCGACGAGCAGCACCGCCGACACCAGCACCAGCGGGACCAGCACGAGCAGCCAGACCAGCACGCGCAGGCGTCGGCGCCGCTGGCGCTGGGGAGGCGTGGGGGCACCAGGCCCCGGTTGTGCTTGAGTTCTGGTTCTGGCCACGCGTGATCCCGCCGCTCCGCCTCCACATGAATCGCGACCCATGATAGGGCGCACGCGCGAAAGAACCCGGCATTCACCCGAACACGACCCTTCCATCATGCCCGGTTCGGCTATACTGTGACGCATGAGCAAAGCCCGCACCATCTTCATCTGCACATCCTGCGGCTCAACCCACAATAAATGGATGGGCAAGTGCCCCGACTGCGGCACATGGGACTCGCTTGAGGAGTCGCGCTTCGACAAAGCCGCCGACCACGACCCCCACCGCAGTGGGGGCGGGTTCATGGAAGCCAAGGGCGGGGGCGAAACGCCCGTGGCCACCGCGATCACGCAGGTCATGGCGGGCAACATCTCCGTGCGCCGCCTGCCCACCGGCATCACCGAGTTCGACCGGGTGCTGGGCGGGACGGACGCCGATGCCACGCGGGGGCTGGTGCCCGGCTCGGTCGTGCTCGTTGGCGGCGAGCCGGGCATCGGCAAGTCCACCCTGCTGCTTCAGGCCGCGGGCGCGTGGGCGGCCCCGGTCAAGCCCGATCAATCCTCGCCCGACTGGACCAGCAAGGTGCTCTATGTTTCGAGCGAGGAATCCGCCCAGCAGGTACAGCTGCGGGGGGCGCGATTGGGCGTGGCCGACAGCGACCAGCTCTTCGTGCTCAGCGACACCAACCTGGCCCGCATCATGGAGCAGGCCCGCAAGGTGAGGCCCGATGTGTGCGTGATCGACTCGATCCAGATGATCTACAAATCCGACCTTGAGGCCGCGCCCGGTTCGGTCACCCAGCTGCGCCGCTGCTGCGCGGAGCTGGTCTACTTCGCCAAGGCCACCGCGACGGCGATCGTGCTGGTGGGCCATGTCACCAAGGAAGGCACCCTCGCCGGCCCCAGGATGCTCGAGCACATGGTCGACGCGGTGCTCTACTTCGAGGGCGACCGATACCACTCCGCACGCATCGTCCGCGCCATCAAGAACCGCTTCGGAACGACGCTCGAACTGGGCATCTTCGAGATGACGGGCAAGGGCCTGCACGAGCTGCCCGGGGGTATGTCGGTGGCCGCGCTCTCGGGCGGCGATGAACACCGCCCCGGCGCGGTCGTCTGCCCCGCCATGCACGGCTCGCGCTGCGTCCTGGTCGAACTCCAGGCCCTCACCGCCACCGGATTCGTCGGCAGCGCCAAACGCAAATCCTCCGGCCTCGACTCCAACCGCCTGGCCATGCTCATCGCGGTGTTAGAGCAGCACGGCGGGCTGCGCCTGGCCGACCGCGATGTCTTCGCCTCCGCCGTCGGTGGCCTCAAGATCGTCGAGCCCGCCAGCGACCTGGCCCTGGCCATCGCCATCGCCGGCGCCCACTACAACCGCTCGCTCCCCCCCACCACCATCGCCATCGGCGAGGTGGGTTTGGGCGGCGAACTGCGCCCCGCCACCCAGCTCGAACAACGCCTGCGCGAGAGCGCCCGTCTGGGCTACACCCACGCCCTGGTCCCCGACCCGGGCAAACACCACAAGCTGCCCAAGGTCAAGGGCATGGAACTGATCCCGATCAAGAATGTGTCGCAAGCGATAGAGAGGTTAATGTAAAACTCTCCTCCCCCGGGCTTCCGGGGGAGGAGAGTAAGTCACCCCACCAACCACCCCGGCATCGCCCGAGGCCGCCCATCCCCACCAACACACGCAAGCTCCGTACTCCCTAAGGCGCACACCCCATCCAGCGGCACTGACGCATCCGCAGCATGATCCGGCGTCTTCCCCCCGCGCTCAACCAGCACCAGCTCATACTCATGAGTCAGCTTCACCCTGCTGCTTCTCGTCACGCTCGTGCGCAGCTCGATCACATCGTCATACCGGATTGGGCGCCGGTACTTCACCTCGACCTTGGTCACCACCAGAAACACACCCGCCGCCTCCAGGGCCGCGTAGCTCTCGCCCACGGCCCGCAGCAGCTCCGTCCGCCCCATCTCCATCCACGGCAGATAGCTCGAATGATGCGCCACCCCCATCGGGTCGCACTCGACATAGCGAACGCGGATGCGGGTCGCGCCGGTTGTTGGGGGGGTCTCGGGCATGGGCAACGCTAGGGAAGGAAGAGGCAATAGGCAGTGGGCAATAGGCAATGGGTCAAGAGAAGCTTCCTGCGGGGCGCCACGACTCGCCGTCTTGGGCGCCGAAGTGCTCTTGGGTGGCTCTCGAAGACACCACCGCGTCCAAGACGGCGAGTCGTGGCGCCCCCTCTCCCCCGTTGCCTATTGCCCACTGCCCATTGCCTATCCTCCCCCATGTCCTTCGGCCTCGGACACGGCAGACCACTCGACCCGGCGCTGGGCGTCGTCGCCGTCTCGCGCGAAGAACTCCCCGATCTGCCCGACTCCATCATCAACGACCCCCAGTCCGGGCGCATCGACATCCGCAACTGGTTCGAGCATCCCGACCGTCGCTTCGAGCTCGAGATCGGCTCGGGCAAGGGCGCGTTTCTGGTCCAGCAGGCCCAGCTCCAGCCCGACACCAACTTCCTGGGCGTCGAATGGGCCGGCGAGTTCGCGGCCTACATCGCCGACCGCATCCGGCGCCGACGCGAGAACGAGGGCGCCCACGCCAATGTCCGCGTCCTGCACGGCGACGCCGCCCAGCTGCTCAAGTGGCGCTGTCCTGATACCGTCATCGATGTCGTGCACCTGTACTTCTCCGACCCTTGGCCCAAGAGCAAGCACCACAAGAAGCGCGTCATCCAGCACCAGACGCTGTTCGACATCTGGCGCTGCCTCAAGCCCGGCGGCGAGCTGCGCGTCGTCACCGATCACGACGGGCTGTGGGCCTGGGACTTGGCCCATTTCGATCACTGGGCGCAGGGTTCTTCGTCAGCCGAAGAACAGCTCGCACGGCCGAAGGTCCCTGCCGCACCCCCCAAGGTCCGCGCCTTCCTCGACGCCCGCGAGACGCTCCCCTTCGAGTTCACCAGCTTCGACAAGCCCGAATCAGCGGGCGAGGGCGAGCTGGTGGGGACGAACTTCGAACGCAAGTTCCGAACTGAAGGGCGGAGCTTCTACGCGGGCGTGCTCAGGAAGTCTACTTAGCGAACCAGTTTGACATCTTTCCACATCCCCGCCGACTTGTTCTGGCACCCCAGGCCCCACTCCCCGCTCAGATCAATGTCCTTGACATCGATCATCACCGGGCGCTCGCGGTTGATCTTGATCAACAGCCGGTCGTGGCGCTTGGAGATCTTGAAGTCGGCCCACCGGCCCATCTCCAGCGACCGGATCTCCTTGTTCTCCAGGCGCACCCACTTGCTCTTGTGGTCCTGCGTGTACTGGCGGTGGAACACCGTGATCCCGAAGCTGGGGCCCAGCGCCACCGAGATGTAGCCGCTGTCCGACTTGCCCAGAAGCACATTCATCTGGGTCTTGTCGCCGTCGAAGATGCGCAATGAGCCGCTCAGTTCCCAGTCGCGATCGCCCAGCGTCTCGTGGTTCCAGCACACCGAGTTGCTCGAATCGAACGCGGCCTGAACCCAGACATCGCCCCGGGTCTGCAGCGAGCGGTACTCCTCCTCCCACCGGGGCTCGAACGCGTTGATCCAGTCCTTGAACGCGGCGTCGGGGTCATTGACCCCCGCGTTCCTGATCGCGTCCAGGGTCGCGGCGTTGAGCGCGTTGGCGTATCCCGACCCGCCGCCGAGCCGCTTCGCCTCGCCGATCATCTCGTCGAAAGCGCCGATCTCGATGAGCCACCCGATGAACGCGCCGCGGACCGAGTACAAACGCCCTGACCCGATGTCCTTGTCCTCGTCGCTGAGAATCGAGCCGATCGTGTAATCGGGGTGGTCCGCGAACAGGCGCCGGATCACCACGATCTCCTGGCTCGTCCACGGCTCGGACTCGATCGGTCCCATCGCCCTCGCCCGACGCACCGCCTCGCTGGCAAGGTGCACCGCCAGCCCCTCGGCCAGCCACCCCGGGTGCGAGGCGTTGTTCCCAAACGCGCGGTAGATGCACAGGTGCGTCGCCTCGTGGGCGATCTGGATCCTGGTCTGCACCGGCAGCCCCGCCTCGAGCAGCATCTCGAACGGGATCGGCGGCTGGAGCACCACATGCGCCTGCATGGCCCGGGCGTTGGCGAAGGCCCAGTTGGTGCGGAACCGCCCGTCGTTGAGCTCCTTGTCGACGCGTTCGTAATCGCGGAACTGCATGTGCAGCTCCAGCGAGGCCCCGTCGTCGGCGTCCGCGAAGTCGGTGTGGAACGCCTCGGCGCACACCCCCTCGGTCGCGTCCACGATCGCCCGCACCTCGGCCCTTTGCTCGGGCTTGAACTCGATGGTGACGATGTCGATGCTGGCGCGGGCCGGGAGGACGGGTATCGGCAGCAGCAGGATCGTCAGAAGCAATCGGGAGCGAATCATGATCGGCCTTTCGACGGGGCGATTCAGGAAAGTGAAAGTATGATGTGAACAATATCGAGTTTCAGCGATCAACTGCAAGTCGGGTCAGAAAAACGAGATCAATCCCAGGAGCCAGCCAAGCAGGGCCACAACCCCCAACCCAACAAATCCGCCCGCGAAGGAGATGACCCACATATTTCTCGTGATGCTCAGGGGTGGTGTGCCGCTGGCGATTCGATCCAGGACATCGGCGAGTTGCCCGCTTCGTGTGAGATAGTCGTGTATCACGAATCTCGACTGGGCCGTGTGGATATACCACATGGTGTTCCCGCGCCATGTGTGGCGCTCCACCGATCGGATCTCATCAAATGAGATGACGACCTCGGGCTTTGGCTTGATATCCCAGAATCGAACCGGGTAAATAAAGTTTCTGATCACGACTTGGCGGTGTTCAGAATCGACAATGACCTCTCGCTTCTCCGCAGCACGCAAAGCCATCTCTGTCATGCCGATGACGAGCAATGCCACCACGGCCGCGATGGCTACAGGCCAGGGACCGAGTCTTCCCCGCAAGGCGATGCCGAGTAAACCGAGACCAATCCCCGCGACAACTGCACAGGAACGAGGCCATGGCGTGGCATAGTCATATGCATAGCGTTCAGCACCAGAGGTTGGATCCGTGCTTGTCTGGTCTACGCCCGAGTGCATCACCGATGTTACGCCCCGCCCGCGCGCATCTTCTTCATCTTCGCCAGCACCTTCTCGCTGCGGATCGCGTAGCCCGCCTTGATCCGCGAGGCCTGCATCTCCTTGCGGGCGCGGGCGAGTTCCTCTCGCGTCGGGTTCAAGGGCAGCAGGGCCGTGGCCAGCCAGGTCCGCACCCGTTTTCGCGGCGAGTGCCTGGTCACCCAGTACAGCAGCGCGGCGATGATCAGCACGATCGCCCCCGCCGCAAGATAGATCGGCAGCATGTCCCCGCTGCGGCGCATCGCCATCACGCCCAGGACCGCGACCGCCACGATCGTCAGCGTGAGCAGCAGCATGACCCACGGCTTGACCCGCTCGAAGGGCTCCTCGTCGTAGATCCGGGCGAAGCCCAGCATCGTGTGGCGGATCATCTCCTCGCGGTCCTTGTCCCGGAGCCCGCCGGCGCGCAGCGCCCGCTCCATCGCCACGCAGTCGGCGATCCGCGACTTGACGATGGGCAGCATCGTCGGCTCGTTGGTCGCCGCGCCCTTGCGGTCGGGGATCACCTCGATGGGGCGCTCCTCGGCCGGTCGAACCACGCGGCAGGCGCACACGCGGCAGGTCAGCTCGTGGTGGGGGTGCCCCTCGCGCCCCTGATCGAAGCACAGGAAGTACCGCTTACGCTCGGTCTGGGCGAGGTCAAAGCGGCGCTCCTGCCGGCAGACCGGGCAGTAATCGGAGGTGACCCCGATGGGGCGGACACACAGCACCCTCGCGCTGAGCAGTGAGAGCGGCATGGCGCCCATTTTATCAGATTTTGACCCGCCGTGCCGCATGAATTGCGCCCGCGATCCCCATAACCTTCTGAAATGTCCGCGGTTGCGAGTCAATCTCAAAACTCCGCACCACCCGCCGTGGTGCTGCTCTCGGGGGGGCTCGACAGCACGACCGTGCTGGCCATCGCCCGCGATCGGGGCTTCGCGTGCCACGCGCTGGCCTTCGACTACGGGCAGCGCCACCGCGCCGAGCTTGAGGCCTGCGCCGCCATCTCCGAGACCCTCGGCGCCGCCTCGCATCGGGTGTTCGCGCTCGACCTCGCCGGGTTCGGGGGCAGCGCCCTGACCGACCCGGATCTACCCGTCCCCAAGGATCGCGACGAATCGGCCATGGCCGACATCCCCATCACCTATGTCCCGGCCCGGAATCTTGTGTTCCTGTCGATCGCCACGGCATACGCTGAGACGCTGGGAGCGGCGGATCTGTTCATCGGGGTCAACGCCGTGGATTATTCGGGGTACCCCGACTGCCGCCCCGAGTTCATCGGATCGTTCGCCGCGACGGCCAATCTGGCGACCAGGATCGGCGTCGAGGGCGGCGCGATCGCCGTCCATGCCCCGCTGATAGATATGAGCAAGGCCCAGATCATCCGGGCCGGGACGGCGCTGGGGGTCGATTACGCCCTGACGCATTCGTGCTACGACCCCGATGAAACCGGGGCGGCGTGCGGACGATGCGATTCGTGCGTGCTGCGCCGCAACGGGTTTGAGCAGGCGGGGATCGACGACCCCACGCAGTACACCCGGACCTGTGCATGAGCGCCGCCCCGCCTATCACGAAAGATGCTGACCAAGCCCGGACCCTGCCGATCTCCGAGACTTTCGTCTCGATCCAGGGCGAGGGGAAGCTGACCGGGACGCCGAGCTGGTTCTGCCGCCTGGCGGGGTGCAACCTGCGCTGCGCCTGGTGCGACACGCCCTACGCGAGCTGGAACCCCCAGGGCGCCAAGCGCACGATCGACGAGCTCGCGGAAGAAGCCGCCGCGTCGGGCGTCGGGCACGCCGTGCTCACCGGGGGCGAGCCGATGATCTTTCCGGGGCTGGTCCCGCTCTCGAAGCGTCTGGCCGAGGCGGGGATGCACATCACCATCGAGACGGCCGGGACCGTCACGCTCCCGGGGATTTCGTGCCACCTGATGAGCATCTCGCCCAAGCTGGCCAACTCGACCCCGGTCGATGACCCGCGCGATCCCAACGGCGTCTGGGCGCGTCGGCACGAACAACGGCGCTTCAACCCGGGCGCGATCAACGAGCTGATCGCCTCGACGCGTGATCGCCAGCTCAAGTTCGTGGTCTCGTCGCCGGGCGACCTGCCCGAGATCGAGTGTCTGCTGGCGCGGATCCGGGGCTGGGAGCCCCACGACATCATGCTGATGCCCGAGGGGGTGCGCGTTCCCGACGCCGCTTCAATCAAGTGGATCGTCGAAGAATGCCTGCAGCGCGGCTGGCGCTACTGCCCCCGCCTGCACATCGCCCTCTTCGGCGATACGCGGGGGACTTAAGTGTTTGAGGAATCAAATGTCGTCCAAGCGAACAGCAGAACCGCTAGCCGCTTCAGGAATTTGCCCAGATCCATATTGAACAGTTTTAGCCTCAAAACCCTTTGAGAGGAACTGGTCCTTCGCTCTCGGTATATGAACTCCCCAGTGGACTGATCAACCCCACCTTCGATTGAGATCTCTTCGCTAAATATTTCGCGGTAGAAAAAACTTGTCATGACGCTCGTCCTTGAGAAAGGGTTTGAGCGTCCTGCCACATAACCGGTTTATTGGGTTTCCTACCGCCAAAAGGGTAGCAACAAAACCTCTCTCTGTCAACCTATACTCCCTTCCTCATGATCTACCGCGTCTGCAAATCCTTCGAGATCGAGAGTGGGCACATGCTCTCCAAGCACCCCGGGCGCTGCCGCCTGCCCCACGGGCACTCGCGCCGGGTGGACCTGGTGCTCTCCTCGCCCACGCTCGACGACAACGACATGGTGTGCGATTTCAAGGCCCTCAAGCTGGGTGTCGAGGAGTATCTGGACCAGTACGACCACGCCCTGCTGGTCAACGCGGGCGACGCGATCCTGGGGCATCTGCCCGAGCAATACCGGACCCGGGTGATCGTTCTTGAGGGCGAGGATCCCACGACGGAAGTGCTGGCAAGGCGCATCTATGAGCATGTGCGGGACCAGATCCGGGCGGGGGGGTCGTTCCGCGACCGGAACGGGAATCTGTTCTCCCTGCCGACCCATCTGACGCTCGAACGCGTACGGGTGACCGAGACCAGCAGCAGCTGGGCGGAATACGGGATCGGATAATCCTATTCTCTGTGGAGCGTGTGTTCGCGCCGCCGCACGCAGAGCCGCCCAGGCCGGACGCGCTCGCATAAAGGAGGCAGTCTTCCATGCATCGCAGACGAATCACCGCCGTGACCCTGGCCACCCTGCTGGCGGGGACCACCGCGTTCTACGCGGCTCCCACGATCGCGAGCGTCGCGGGCTTGACCGATCCGACCACCCGATCCGCGGTGGTCGAGCCGGCCCAACCCGACGCGACCCAGCGTCACGCCATGGACACGGCCTTCGACATCTCCGAGGCGTTCTCCTACGCCGCCGAGAAGATCGAGCCCTCGGTCGTGCATGTCACGACCCGCGACGAGGTGATGGGACGGCGGGGATCGTCGGCGCTGGGCTCGGGCGTGATCGTCGACAAGCGTGGCTACATCGTCACCAACAACCATGTCATCGAGACCGGGCGCTCCATCACCGTCAGACTCTCCGACGGGCGTGAGGTCCCCGCCGAGCTGGTGGGGACCTTCCCCGAGAGCGACATCGCGGTGCTCAAGGTCGACGCCGACGGGCTCACCCCCGCGTCGTTCGGCGATTCCGAGGCCATGCGCGTGGGGCAGTGGGTGCTGGCGGTGGGCTCGCCCTTCGGGTTCGACCAGACCGTCACGGCCGGGATCGTCAGCGCCAAGGGGCGCGGGTCGTTCGAGCCGGCCAGCGAGGGCGATATCCAGCTCCAGGAATACATCCAGACCGACGCGGCGATCAACCCGGGCAACTCGGGCGGGCCGCTGGTGAATCTCAACGGCGAGGTCGTGGGGATCAACACGGCCATCATCTCGCGCACCGGCAGCAACAACGGGCTGGGCTTCGCCATCCCGGCCGACATCGCCCGATCGGTGATGGAGCAGATCATCGAGACCGGCACCGTGCAGCGCGGGTGGCTGGGCATCGTCATGAAGCCGCTGACGCCCAATGACGCCCACATCATGGGCATCGACGGCGGGGTGATCGTTCAGGAACCGCTGCCCGACGGGCCGGCGGAGCAAGCGGGGCTCGAGGCCGGCGACATCATCGTCTCCATCGGCGGGCGCACCACCGAGAACATGGTCCGCCTGAGCAACGCGATCATGCTCACCAAGCCCAACGAGCCCATCGAGATCGAGTATTTCCGCGGCGGTGACCACCGGACCACTTCGGCGGTGGTGGCCAACCGGGACATCGAGATGCCCATTGCCCGAAACGGGGCGTATATCGAGGACATCGGCGTCAGCGTCCTGCCCGAGCAGCTCGAGAGCCGCGGAAATCGCCGGATCCGGGTGCTGCCCGGGTTCATCATCACGCACCTGGACGCCAGTTCTCCCGCGGCCCGGCGTGGGCTCGAGGAGGGCGACTTCGTCTACCAGGTCGACAACCGGGCGTTCGACGACGCCGACGCGCTCAAGTCCTACATCAACGCCTCGGCCGACCGCGCCGTGCGCATCCAGTTCATCCGCGACGGGCGCCCTCTGTATGTCGATGTGACGCCGCAGGAACCCTGAGCCGCGCCCACCGAGCCGGACATCCACCAGCCCCCCACGAGGCCCGCGGCTCTGACCCGTTCAGGAGGCCGCGGGCTGTTTTTCGACAAGCTCCAGGTCCGGGTCGGGCGCTCTGGGGTTGAGGCGCTCAAGATGCACATCGCCGCTGACGGCGACGCGCACGAGGTGGACGACATCGTCGAAGATCATCAGCAGACTGGGCAGCACCAGCAGGGTGATCAGGGTGGCGCTCATGAGCCCGAAGGCGATGGTGATGGCCATGGGGATGAGGAACTTGGCCTGGAAGCTGCGTTCGAGCATCAGCGGCAGGATCCCCAGCACGGTGGTGATGGTGGTGAGCATGATCGCGCGGAAGCGGGCCAGGCCGGTGGCCACCCCCGCCTCGTGCACGCTCATCCCCTCGCGCCGACGCTCGTTGAAGAACTCCATGAAGATCAGCGAGTCGTTGACCACGATCCCCGACAGCGCGATGAAGCCGACCATCGACAGGAAGGTCATCGAGACGCCCATAAGGATGTGCCCCCAGATCATCCCGATCACCGCGAAGGGGATGGCGAGCATCACGATCAGCGGCTGAAGGAAACTGGAGAACAGCCAGGCCAGCACGACATAGATCAGCCCCGAGGCCACCAGCATCCCCACCGGGAGCGAGGCCATGGATTCGGCGAAATCCTTCTGGCGCCCCCGCTCGACCAGGCGCACGCCGTGGAGATCGTCGATCCTGGCTTCGAGGATGGGTCGCAGCTCGGTGGCGAGCCGGTCGGGGTTGCTGATGTCGCGATAGACATCGGCCAGGACCGAGACCGATCGCCGCCGGTTGAGCCGCCGGAGGGTCGCGTAGGCCTGCGATTCCTCGATGCTGGCCACCTCGCTCAGCGGCGCCGCCGTTCCCCCGGGGGTGAAGACGAACAGGTCCTCCAGACGCCGAGTGGAGTGGCGGACGCGGTCGGGCATGGTGACGCGGACATCGACATCCTCCCGGTCGCCGGCGAAGGTGAAGGCCTCGACGCCGAAGACGGCCGCCTGGATCTGCGCGCCCAGCTGGGCGCGGGTGAAGCCCAGCTCGCGGGCGCCGTCGCGCAGCGTGAAGCGCAGCTCGCGCTTGCCCTTGTCGGTGTCGTCGGTGATGGCATACACGGCCTCGTAATCGTCGAGCACATCCTTGATCCGCACCACGGCCAGGTCGAGCTGGGCGGCCGAGTCGCCCACGACGGTGAAGTTGAGCGCCGGGCCGCTGGGGCCCCCGCTCATGCCCTCCATGCGGATGTTCTCGGCCTCGGGGACGGGGCCGACGCCCCGGCGGATCTCGTCCATGATCTGGACGCTGGTTTTGTCGCGGTCCTCGGCTTTCTTGAGCTCCAGGATCAGCTGCCCCAGATTCGATGCAGACGCGTCGCCCCCCTGGCCCTCGAGATCGCTCACCGCCCCGGCCATGGCGAAGGTCGAGGTGATCTCGGGGATGCCCAGGCACACCTTCTCGAAGCGCTCGACGACCGCCTCGGTCTGGGACACGGGCGTCCCCACGGGCATGGTGACCGAGACGCCCACCGTCTCGGCGTCGTCGGTCTCGAAGAGGATGAACTGGAGCCGCCCCGAGGCGACGAGCCCCAGCGAGACGATCAGGACCGCCATGACCGCGGCGGCGGTGATGTAGCGGTACCGCACGCAGACGCCCAGCAGGCACGCGTAGGCGGGCAGCAGGCGGTCGTTGATCGCGTGGTCGCGCCGGGCGTTGTACCGGCTCTCGACCTGTTCGAGCCACGCCAGCGGGGTCGGTCGGCGCGCGTGGCGGGCGCGGTTTCGCGCCCGGTCGAGCGAGCGCAGCGAGTGGCCCATGTGCATGGGCAGGATGAACACCGCCTCGATCATCGACACGCCCAGCGCGCAGCCCACGACGACGGGCATCACATTCATGAAGTCGCCGATCTGCCCGTCCATCAGCGCCAGGGGCACGAACGCGAAGATGGTCGTGAGCACCGTGCCCACCACCGGCCAGGCGACCTGGTCGGTCCCGCGCACCGCCGCCACCAGCGCCGGCTCGCCCCGCTCGTGGCGCGTGGAGATGTTCTCGGCCACCACGATCGCGTCGTCCACCAGGATCCCCACGACGATGATCAGCCCGAACATGGTCAGGAAGTTGAGCGAGATATCCATCATCGCCATGAGCGTGAGCGTGCCCATGATCGACACCACCAGACCCATCGCCACCCAGAACGAGGTGCGCCAGTTGAGCAGGAGCACCAGCGTGAGGAACACCAGCGTCCCGCCCTGGAGGGCGTTACGCAGCAGCAGGTCCAGGCGCCCCTCGACCAGGCGGGCCAGGTCGGTGGTGGTGATCAGCGTCCCCGGCGCCGGCGAGACCCGGAAGCGTTCGTGGCCCAGGCGCCAGGCCCGCTCGCCCTCGCCGCGGCGCAGGCCCGCGTCCATCGCCTCGCCGCGACGACCGGCGACATAGGCCTTGACCTGATCGGAGATCCGGATGACATCCTGCTTGCCGACCCGGAACACCGTGAGCGTCATCGTGGGCTCACCGTCGTAGCGCGTCACCAGGTCGGTGTCCACGAACCCGTCGTAGACCCGGGCCACATCGCTCACACGCACCACGCCGCCGTCGCCCGAGGCCTTGATCACGATGTCGCCCACCGCGTCGGCCCGCTCGTCCACCCCCATCGTCCGCACCGAGATCGTGCTCGTCCCGGTCTTGACCGACCCGCCGGGCAGCTCGATCATCGCCTCGCGGATCCGCTGGGCGATCACCGGCAGCGAGAGCCCGTGCGCGACCGCCTCCTCGGGCGAGACCTCGACGCGCAGCTCGTCGCCCCGCACCCCGCCCATCGAGATGTCGGTGATCTCGGGGAGCGTGAGCAGGTCGTCGCGGGTCTGGGTGATGAACTCCTTCATCGCGCGCTCGTCGGCGCGGCCGTGGATCGCCACGATGATCGCCGGGATGTTGGGTTCGAGGATGTCCACGACGATGTTGTCCACCGCGTCGGGCAGGTCCTGCAGCGCGTCGACCTCGCGCTTCACATCGGCCAGCCCGACGCGGATGTCGGTCCCCTCCTCGAACTCCACGCGGACGCTGGCCGCCCCCTCCACCACCGTGGAGGTGATCTCCTTGACCCCCGTCAGGTCGGCGACGCGGTCCTCGATCCTGGTCGCCAGGGCGTCCTCGACCTCCTCGGGCGCCGCGCCGGGATAGGGGGCGGTGATCGTCACGATCCGCGGCTCGACATAGGGAAAGAACTCGCGACGCAGCCCCACCCCGAAGACCAGCCCCGCGCCGATGAGCGCGAACATCATCAGGTTCGCCACCACCGGCTTGCGCACGCCGAACCGGGCCAGACTCATGGGGCCTCCTCCTCGTGGGGATCGTTCCCCGAGCCCGCCTCGACTCCCGGCCCCCCGGACGCGCCGGGAGGATCGCCGCCGGGGGCGGGATCACTCGCCAGGCGCACCCTCATCCCCGCGACCATCTGGTCCAGCAGCGACACCACGACGAGGGCGCCCTGGGCCGGCTCGTGGCCGCGCTCCAGCGCGACCCACTGCGTCTCCTCGGGGTCCAACTCGGGCAGACGCTCCTCGAATCCGTACGCCACCCGGACGGCGACGCGATCGATGACGCGGGCGCCGTCCACGAGGGGGCCGGCGACAAAGACATGCCCCGACTGCACCGCGCGCCGCGGGAGCACCACCCGCTCACGCGGGTCGCCCGTCACCACGCGCCCGTGCACGAACTGGCCCGGGATCAGCCGGTCGGGGTCGCCCGCGTCCTGGGTGAGCTCGACGAAGACCGTCATCGTGCGGCTGCTCGCGTCGGCCTCGGGGGCGATGCGCGTCACCGAGCCCAGCCGATCGGGCTCGCCCTCCGGCTCCTCCACCCACAGCCGCACCGCGTCGCCGGGCCTGACCCACGCCGACGCCGAGGCGGCGATCTTGAGCGGGATCTCCAGGCGCGACAGATCGACCAGCCGGGCGACCTCGGTCCCCGCCGCCACCCAGTCGCCCACGCGCGGGCCAACCCGCTGCAGCTCGCCGATGAGCGGGGCCCTGATCGCGGCGCGATCGACATTCTCCTGGGCGATGCGCACGCTGGCGCGCTGGGACGCGAGTTCGGCTTCGAGGCGCGAGCGGCGCGAAGGGATCAGCTCCAGCTGCTGCCGCAGGGCCGAAAGCTCGCGCTGGGAGCGCCGCAGGGCCGAGAGACTGACATCGCGCTCGCCCGCGCCGCCAACCCCCTGCGCGATGGCCCGCTCGATGCGGTCGAGATCCCGCTTGGCGGCCTCGATCTCGTCGCTCGCGAACCCCACCCGCGCCCGGAGCTGCTCCTCTTCAACCCCGAGCCCCTCGATCTGCGCCCCGAGCGATTTGACCGCCTGGCGCGCCGAATCGAGCGCGTTGAGCGAGTCCGTGTCGTCGAGGCGCACGATCAGCTCGCCACGCTCGACGGCACGCCCCGCCTCGATCGTTCCGGGGCGTTCGACCACGCGCCCGCCGACCTCGGCGACGAGGTCGGCGCTCTCCATGGTCCGCGCGACGCCGTATCCCGGCCAGACGCGGTCGGTGTCGTGACGCCTGGCCTCGATCGCGTCCACCACGATCGACACGCCCTGGGGCGGGCGCTTCTGGGCCTTCTCCCTGGTGAGGACCATGATCTCGACGCTCCCCAGCGCTAGCGCCAGCAGCACCACCACGGCCAGGACGCGCGGCAGGTAGACCATCCACAGCCGCGCCGGGGCATCGGGATCGGGATGGTGGTCGGCGGAGCGATCAGTGTGTGTGTTGCCGTGCACGCGCATGGTCCCTGTGCCTGAGCGCGCCCCCCGCGGTGTGCCCCCTGCCGCACGACGCCTCGCGGCCTCGATCATAGGCGTTGGCCGCCCAACTCTGGCCCGACGCGGGCCCCGACGCCGATAGTGGAACGGTGATCAAGTACATCGGTTCAAAGCGTCTTCTCGTCGATCGGATCGTCTCGCTGTGCCGCCTGTCGGCGCCCGGCGGGGGCGTTGTGCTCGACCTGTTCTCGGGCACCTCCCGCGTGGGCCACGCGCTCAAGCGCGCGGGCTTCGGGGTGATCGCCAACGACCACAACGCCTTCGCCCACACCCTGGCGATGTGCTACATCCAGGCCGACGCGCCCCGGGTCGAGCGCCGGGCCCGGATGGTCATCGACGAGCTCAACGCCCTGCCGGGCGAGCCGGGGTACATCACCGGGATGTACTGCGAGCAATCGCGCTTCTTCCACCCCCGCAACGGCGCCCGCATCGACGCGATGCGCCAGCGGATCGAGGCGCTCGGTCTGGACCCCGAGCTGCGCGCCGTCGTGCTCGCCAGCCTGATCGAAGCCGCCGACCGCGTCGATTCGACCACCGGCGTGCAGATGGCCTACCTCAAGCGGTGGGCGCCGCGGGCGGGCAATGAGATCCGCCTGCGCCTGCCCCACATCCTCCCCCACCCTCAGGAATACGAATGCCGCGCCCACCAGCTCGACGCGGTGGCCGCGGCCGGCAAGCTCAGGGCCGACATCGCCTACCTCGACCCCCCCTACAATCAGCACTCATACCTGGGCAACTACCACATCTGGGAGACGCTGGTGCGATGGGACCACCCCCAGACCTACGGCGTGGCGCGCAAGCGCATCGACTGCAAAGAACGCAAGAGTGATTTCAACTCCAAGGTCCGGATCGAGGGCGCGATGCGGGCGGTCATCGAGGCCGTCGACGCGCCCACGCTCATCGTCTCGTTCAGCGACGAGGGCTACCTCGCTCGCGAGCGGATCGAGGCCATGCTCGCCTCCCGGGGCCCCGTGGTGGTGCTCGACCACGACCACCCGCGCTATGTGGGGTGCAGGATCGGGATCCACAACCAGCTCGGGCAGCGGGTGGGCGCCGTGGGGCGGGTGCGCAACACCGAGCGCTTCTTCGTCGCCGGGGCCGGGGCCGGGCTGCTGCGTGAGCTCGCCCCCAAACTGTCCGCGGCCTAGCGCCGGGCTCAGTCCGCGTCGACGCTCCCGATCTCGCGCCAGCGGACGACCCGGACGCGTTCGGGGAATGCCACCAGCTCCCAGGCGCCAAGGTCGACGCGCGCGATCCCGTCCTCGTCGCCGTCGCCGGGGCGTGAACGAGACTCGATATCGACGCCGGGTGCGTCGGTCGCCGTCCCCGCGTCGATGGCCGCCGAACCGCGCTGGAGCGCGAAGACGCCCTCGCGGGGGTTGGTGAAGCGGGGGCTGGTGGTGATGACATCCAGTTCGTAGGGACGCTGATACACACTCATGGGGGTCGTGATGTCGTGCTCGAGCAGCCCCGCCACGCCCCACGAGCCCGCCCCCGAGGCGACGGTGATCGCCCCGTAGCAGCACGAATCGATGATCGTATTGACCACCCTCAGCGACGCGACGGCCCCCGGGTCGGCCTCGATCGAGGTCAGCGACCCCGCGATGGTGTTGTTGGCGATCACCACGGCGCATCCGGGGTCGGCGATCGAAGAGACCGCGATGGCCGTCGAGCAGTCGGTGACCAGGTTGTTGCTGATCTCGATGCGCGTCAGGTCGGCGCCCGGGCCGCCCGCGATCGTGATCCCGTCGATGTGCTTGTTGCTCCCCGTGCGCGCGTCGAGGGTCTGCTGGCCGAGCTCGAAGCCCGTGCTCTTGTAGAGCGCGCCACGCATCGCCATGTCGTTGCGCACGATGCTGATCGACGCCGCCTCGGCGGGGGCGGTGGCCGTGAGCGTGATGACGCTGCCCGAGTCCGCGTCACGCGGGAAGCGGCAGCCCGAGACGATGACATCGCCCGCCACCGTCCCGGTGACGGCGTCGCCGGCGGGGACATCGACCTCGCACCCCAGCAGCTCGAACCCCGCGTCGGTGGCGCTCAGGCCCGTCTGGAGCTGATCGCGGAGACTCAGCCCCGAGACGCGCCAGAAGACGCGCCCGTCGATGGTGATCCCCACGCCCCGCGACAATCCGCCGTCGAGCACCACCTCGCCGGGAGCGGCCCCGGTGAGCTCGCCGGTGGTGTCGCCCAACAGACTGATGATCTGGTCGCGCGTGCCCGAGACGGCCGACGCGCCCGAGCCCGAGCCGATGACGACCGACTCGGGGTAGGTCCCCGGGGCGATATACACCGACATCCCCGGCGCGTCGCACCGGTTGACCGCGGCCTGAATCGTCCGCAGCGCCGTCGCGTAGGACGCCCCGTCGGCGCTGTCCGAGCCGCCGGGCCGCACGAACAGCACGCCCGTGTCGCTCGCCGCGTCCAGGACGCACTGCATACCGCAGACGAAGCCATCGAGCGCGTACAGCGACCCGTGTGTGCGGACTCGGTCGCCCAGCGTCAGGGTCCCGAAGCACCGCACCGGCCCGTAGAGCTCCGTGTCGGAGGGAATGTCCATGTCGCCGCCGCAGAACCAGCTCACGCTGTCCGCCGAGCCCGAATCGAGCTCGACCGCCGCGCGGTCGGTCAGGTCGATCGCGCCTTGCGCGTAGATCTCCACGCTCCCGCCCGAGTCGTCGATGGCGATGACCGAATCGGCCCCGGCGCTCACGCTCAGGAAGTGGTACACCCCCGCGCTCAACTCCACGCGGGCGCGGTCACGCAGGGTGAGGGCGGCGTAGTCGCCCGGGGCCAGCACGAGCGTCTGGTCGGGGTCCACCGTGACATCCACCGCCCCCGGCGAGTACGCGGGCTCAACGACGCTCGGACGCGCCCAGGTGTATGGGAGCGTGGCGCTGGCGGTGGTGGTCCCGGAGACGGTGGCGGTGGAATCAACGCTGACCGCGCCGGTGGCGTCGAGATCGCCCAGGACTTGGACACGGGGCCCGGCGGTCGCGTTCCCGCCCGCCTGCGCCGAGTTTTCCGCCCGGGCGTCGCTGTGAAGAACGAGGTTCGCGCCGGCCAGGATCAGCCCCTCGATGCGGGATCGGTCGTTGACCGTGAGCCCGCCGCCCGAGAACGCCCCGGCGTGGAGCACCGCGTCGGAGCCGATGGTCAGCGTGGTCGCCGCCCCCACATGCCCGCTCGCCTCGGCGTGGGCGCCCAGGATCGCCCCGCCATCGGTATGGACGGCGTACGCGCTGATCGGGTGCTGCACCTCGTCGCCCATCGCCGCCGTGGGCGCGAGCAGGGCCAGGCCCAGCGCAAGCGAAATCGTGAGTCTGATGCGACCGTATGTCGTCATGGCTTCTCCGGAGGGTCTCGGAGCGTCGATCCGAACCGCCGCCGCTCGTGCCCTTGGAATCGGGCCGATGGCGGGGCGAGATCAGTCCCCGGGTTCGGCCCCAGCCCGCCGCTGGCTGGATACGCGGAGAGAGGGGGTGATAACCATCACCCGGCGGCGGGGCCCGGGTCCCACGGGCATGCGGTGGTCCCTATGTCGCGGCGCCCTCGTCGTCCCTGAGCGACTGCGTGATCCCGATCTCCTGGAGGCGGACGCTTGCTCGGTCCAGCGCGTCCTTGGCGCTGTGGAAGGCGTTGGGATCGACCGAGCGCCAGTCGTCCTGCGCCCGCTCGACCATCGAGCCCAGGGCGGCGAGCCGGTTCCCGAGCTCGGCCCGCTGGGCGTCGTCCAGGAGGCGGCCGTAGCGTTCGAAGCGCTCGGTGATCCACTTGAGGTCCAGCTTCGAGTTGGTGACCAGGTCCACGATCTGGTGGCGGGTCATATCGTCGCGCGCGTGCGTGAAGCTCTCGCGCTCGATGCGATCGACCTCGTCGCGAGAGAGCCCGTGGTTGGGAACGATCTGGATCTCGGCCCGCTTGCCCGAGCGCTCCTCGACCGCCGAGACCCGCAGCACCCCGTTGGCGTCTACGAGGAACTCGACGACGAGCCTGGGCACGCCCGCGGGCATGGGCGGGATGCCCCGCAGCTCGAACACGCCCAGCGAGCGGCAGTCCTCGACCATCTCCCGCTCGCCCTGCACCACATGGATTCTGACATTCACCTGCCCGTCGGCGCTGGTGCTGAAGCGTTCGACGGCCCGCGCCGGCACGCTGGTGTTGCGCATGATCAGCTTGGCCATCGCCCCGCCCACGGTCTCGATCCCCAGCGACAGCGGGATCACATCGATCAGCAGCGACGAGGACGGCCTCCCGGACCGGCCTCCCTCGATGATCGCCGCCTGCATCGCCGCCCCCAGAGCGACGACGCGGTCGGGGTCGAGGGCGGTGTAGGGCTCGACGCCGAAGAACTCGCCCACGCGCCGGCGCACCAGCGGGACGCGGGTGGAGCCGCCGACCATGACCACCGCGTCGATCGGCGCCCCGTCGCCGCCGCTGGCCTTGCGCGCGTCGCGGATGGCCCGTTTGCAGGCCTCGATCGAGCGATCGACCCAGGGCGTGATCAACTCCTCAAGCTCGGCGCGGGTGATGGCGCGGCTGTACGACCTCCCCGCGCCCAAGTCGATAGCGATGGCGGCGGATTGGTCATCCGAGAGCTTGTGCTTGACCGCCCGCGCGAACCCCACCAGCGCCCGGCGCGTCGAGGCGTCGAACGAATCCAGGGGCTGGGCGTGATCGAGCCCCAGCTGGCGGGCGATGTCGGTGGTGAAGAGGCGGACGATGGCGTGGTCCACATCGTCGCCCCCCAGATGGGTGTCGCCAGCGGTGGCCAGGACCTGGAAGAAGTCTGTTCCACCGTCCCCCTCGCCGGGGATCAGGCGCAGGATCGAGATATCAAAGGTCCCCCCGCCCAGGTCGTAGACGGCGATGGTCTGCGCCTCGGACCGGCCCCGCGTCCCAATCCCGATCCCGTACGCCAGGGCCGCGGCGGTGGGCTCGTTGACGATCCGCACCACCTCCAGCCCCGCCAGTCGCCCCGCATCGCGCGTGGCCTGACGCTGGGCGTCGTCGAAATAGGCCGGGACGGTCACTACCGCCCGATCCACGCGCGTCCCGAGTTCCGATTCCGCCCGGCGCTTGAGCTCGCTCAGGATGTACGCCGAGACCTCCTGCGGCGACACGACCCTGGGCCCGTCGTCGGTCATCACGCGCACGCGCGCCGTGTCGTGCTCGCCCTCGACGACCTCGTAGCCCAGATAGGCCAGATCCTCTTGGGCATCCTTCAATGATCGCCCCATCAGACGCTTGACCGAGTTGATGGTGCGCTCGGGCAGCTCGACCATCCGGTCGTATGCGGCGCGCCCCACGACGATGGAGCCGTCGGGGTCGATGCGGACCACCGAGGGCATGACCTGCGCGTCGCCGTCGCCCAGCACGCGCGGGCCCCGCTCGTCGGCGATCGCCACCAGCGAGTTGGTGGTGCCCAGGTCGATGCCGACGATCGGATCCTGATTGATTGAAATCGGTGCTGAGCTACTCATCAATGAAGGATAGCTTTGGTGAGAGCAGTTCTCAGTTGACCGCGTCGGCAGGATGCCCGTTCTCAGGTCACACCCTTGTCTTTGTGCTCTGGTGCGCCTCGGATCTTGGTCCAGTACTCTTCCCGCACATCCTCGTCGATCTCGACGGCCCCCGACCCAGCCCAATGCCGATCCTGACCGTTCTTCTTGCAGCCGGAGATCCAATACTCCTCGCCGGTTTCGACATTGAAGTAGTTTCCGCTGACACCCGCTCCCTTGAGCGTTTCGAACCGTGTGCCTGCGTAGTACACCGAGCTACCGGACTTTGAGAACCGAACGCGGCCAATACGGGCAGGGCCACGATCGCCGTGACCGCTCTTGAGTTCGATGTACATGATCCGCGACTTCAACTGCTGCCTTTCCAAACCACGAATCGTGAATCCATGTCAACTCCGCTCGTCATTGCGCAATCGATTGAGTCGATCGGCGGGTGGCCCGATGAGGCCACCTTCTCACGGCTTGACCCACGACAGCTCCGCCAGCTCGCGCACCAGCGCCCAGGCGGTGGGGTCGTCCTTGGGCATGGCCCAGGCGCTCTGGTCGTCGAGGGATCGGATCTCGATGAGATACCCGGCCCCGTCGCCGGGGAAGTAGGTCTCGGGCGAATGGACCACATGCGGGTGGGGGCCGGTTTCATCCGCCGTGAACACGCTCAGGTCATGAGTGAGGTCCCACAGATGATCCATCGTTGCCTGATCAAGCCTGCGGTTGATCGGCGGGTGGGTCAGCGGGCCCGAGCCGTCCCCCACCGAGGCGCGCATGGTCCCGTCCGCCTCGACGATGTACCGCGCCGGGCACTCCTCGGTCTTCTCCCATGCGTGATCGCAGTACACCACGACCCCGAGCGTGAAATCCGCGGGGCGGCGCTGGGGGATGGTCATCGTCCCAGTCGTGCGGCAGCCGACGAGCAGCGTCAGCAGTCCCAGCAGCACGGGTCCGGTCCGCAGCATCATGGAGGAGGTCGGCATCAGGGGAGTCTATGACGCCCGAGCACGCCCGACAGGGCGCGGCTTGTGCGCTATCCTTGACTCCCATGGATATCTCTCTGCGCTGGCTCAATCAGTACCTGACCCCCGGCGATGTCACCGCCGAGCAGGCCGACCACATCATGACCCAGGCGGGGATGCCCATCGAGGCCCACACACCCGGGCTCAACGGCGACACCGTGCTCGATGTCGAGGTCACCAGCAACCGCGGCGACTGCCTGGGGCATGTGGGCGTCGCGCGCGAGATCGCCGCGGCCCGCTACGCCGACAAGCCCCGCACGCTGTCGCTGCCCAAGGTCGAAGACCTCCCCACCGGGGCCCCCATCGGCGAGCGGCTCACGCTCGAGAACCGCGTCCCCGACCGCTGCCCCCTGTTCACCGCCCGCCTGATCCGCGATGTCAAGGTCGGTCCCTCGCCCGACTGGCTCCGGACCGCGCTCGAATCGCTCGGGCAGCGTTCGATCAACAATGTCGTCGATGTGACCAACTTCATCACGCTGGAGCTGGGCAACCCGTGCCATGTGTTCGACTACGACAAGCTGGCGGGGGGCGCGCTGATCGTCCGGGGCGCCCGGCCGGGCGAGAAGATCAAGACCCTCTACGCCGGGGAGCACGCGCTGCGCGAGAGCGACCTGGTGGTCGCCGACGCCGAGCGTCCCCAGTCGCTGGCGGGGATCATCGGCGGGTTCGACTCGCAGGTCGACGAGCGCACCACCACCGTGGTCTTCGAGATGGCCACCTGGGACACGGTCTCGGTGCGCAACACCGGGCGACGCCTGCGGATCCGCACCGACGCCGCGTTCCGCTTCGAGCGCGGGATCGACCCGCGAACCATCGACTACGCCGCCCGGCGCGGGGCCCAGCTCATCTGCCAGGTCAGCGGCGGGGAGCTCGCGAAGGGCGTCCTGAGCGAGGGGGCCCCGCTCCCAAGCGACAAGGCGATCAGCCTGCGCCCCGAGCGCTGCGACCTGCTGCTGGGGATCCACACAGATCCCCAGGAAATCGCCGACCTGCTCAACGCGCTGTCCTTCAGGACCACGATCGAGGCCGACGGCACGCTGCGCTGCGTGATCCCGCCGCACCGGAGCCACGATGTGACGCGGGAGATCGACCTGATCGAGGAGGTCGCGCGCGCGCGGTCGCTGGCGGTGATCCCGGTGCACGAGACGCTGCCGGTGCGGACGCGCGAGCCGCAGACCAGCGAGCGGGCCATGAGCACGATCGCGCGCACCCTCACCGGGCTGGGGTTCTTCGAGACCATCACCTTCTCGTTCACGGCCCCCGATCGCGGTGAGCTGTTCCGGCGCGACGGGACCGATCTGGTCAGCGTGGACGACGACCGGCGCAAGGCCGAGCCCACGCTGCGTCCCAGCGTGCTGCTGGGGCTGCTGGGCACCCGGAGCGCCAACCAGAGCGCCCGCACCACGACCCCGGGCGGGATCCGCCTCTACGAGGTCGCCCAGGCCTTCGCCCAGCAGGCCGGGACCCGGCGGACCGAGGAACACCGATCGCTGGCGCTGCTGGTCGATGTGGTGCACGCGGGGAAAAAGCCAACGCACGACGACCTCCAGCACGCCCTGCGCGTGATGCGCGGCGGCATCGACGCGGTGGTCCACGCCACATTCGGCGCTCAGGCCCGCACGATCGTGACGCCCTGCCCGCCGGCGCACAAGGGGTACGAGCCGGGGGCGTACGCCACAATCAGCGTGGTCCACGCGGGAAAGACCACCGGGCTCGGCGGGTACGGGGTGATCTCCGATGCGGCGCGCCGGGCGTACGGCCTCGACGGGGCCTTGATCGGGGCGGAGCTGCTGCTTGACCCGCTGGTCGGGGCCTACCCGCCGCGGTCACTGGCCGAGCTGCTGCCCCAGTTCCCCGGCATCGACCGGGATCTCTCGCTGATCGTGGATGAATCGGTCCGTTGGGCGACGATCGAGCACGAGATCCGCGCCCTGGAGCTCGAAAAGTGCGTCGCCTGGGAGATGGTGGATATCTTCCGGGGCAAGCAGCTGGGCGAGGGCAAGAAATCGGTCACCCTCCGCCTGCACTTTCGCGACGACGAGCGCACGCTCCGCCACGAGCAAGTCGACCCTCAGGTGGGGCTCTTGGCCGAGCGGGCCAGGGGGAAGCTGGGCGCGACCATCCGGGCGAGCGAAGAACTGGCCGACTGAGCGAACCCCGCCCCCTCATGGAGCGTCTGGAGGAGGGGTTCGCGAACGATGGATCAAGAGAAGCACACCGGCACGGATACAGATGTAAGCGGTTTTTCGTGTAAGAACAGTGCAGAATCAGGTCAGATCGAAACAATTTTTCCCAACTCGGGTATACGATCCGTTCTTTACTCGCCCCTCTCGACTTGTTTGTCAGGCATGTGGTAGGGGCTTCAAGCTCAATCCCGTGAATTCCGGACCGGATCTTCGCAGGCAAAGCTACAATAGATACCGCACGGAGCGCCCACATCATGGAGGACAACATGACTTCGATCACCAGTGATCCCGCCATCCGCCCCAGCGAGCAGCCCTCCCGCGGGGCGGGTGGCGAGCCGACGCGCGAGCCCATGATCTGGGTCAACGGCCGGATGGCGCCCAAGTCTCAGGCGTCGGTCTCCGTCTTCGACCACGGCCTGCTCTACGGCGACGGGATCTTCGAAGGTATCCGGGTCTACAAGGGCAAGATCTTCAAGCTCGGCCAGCACATGGACCGCCTGTATCGCTGTGCCGACAAGATCTTCCTCGACATCGGCGTCCCGCGCGAGGAGATGATCGACATCCAGCGCCGCTGCGTGGCGGCCAACAACCTGGTCAACGGGTACATCCGTCTGGTCGTCACCCGCGGCGAGGGCTCGCTGGGGCTCAACCCCTACCAGTGCCCCAAGGCGGGCATCATCTGCATCGCCGACACCATCACCCTCTACAAGCCCGAGATGTACGAGAAGGGCATGCGCGTCGTGCTGGCCAACCGCCCCAAGACGCCCATCGCGTGCCTGGACCCGCGCGTCAAGACGCTCAACTACCTCAACAACATCATGGCCAAGGTCGAGGCGATCCACCTGGGTCGCGCGCTGGGAATCACCAGGCCCGAGGATCAGCTGCTCGAGGTGATCATGCTCTCCACCGAGGGCAAGGTCGCCGAGGGATCGGGCGACAACATCTTCATCGTCAAGGACGGCACGGTGCTCACCCCCCCCACCGAGGTCGGGATCCTCGAGGGCATCACGCGCCGCTTCGTCAAGGACGAGCTGTGCCCGATGCTGGGCATCCCGGTCGAGGAGAAGTACTTCACGATCGACGAGCTCTACGACGCCGACGAGGTGTTCCTGACCGGCTCGGCCGCCGAGATGATCGCGGTGCGTGAGGTGCTCGAGCACAGGGACCTCAAGCTGACCGGGACGCACACTATCAGCGACGGCGAGGGCGAGATCACGAAGAAGCTGCGCATGAAGTTCCGCGAGATCGTGACCTCCGACCATATCCCCGAGGATTGATCCATTTCCGCTCAAATTGTGAACACACCGCCACGCCCGCAACCCGCGGGCGTGTTTTTCATACAGTGTGGCCATGAAGCATCCCCTCCTCATCCTGCTCGCCGCCTCGTCCCTGGTGACGCTCGGCTGTTCCCTCTCGCACGAGCCCGTCGCCGCCTCGCCCTCGGGCGAGATGGACCCCATGGGGGCGGGATCGGCCACCGTCTCCCGCACCGACGCGATCCCCGAGTTGCACCGCCTCACCGACGACCTGTACTCGGGGGGCTACCCCGACGGGGAGCCCGCCTACGACGAGCTGGCGGCGCTTGGCGTGAAAACCGTCATCTCGGTCGACGGCACCCCGCCCGACAGAGACCTGGCCGCAAGGTACGGCATCCGCGTGGCGCACCTGCCCTTCGGCTACGACGGGGTCAGCGACGAGCGGGCCAAGGAGCTCTCGCACGCCATCGCCACCCTTCCCCGCCCCATCTTCGTCAACTGCCACCACGGCAACCACCGCGGCCCGGTGGGCCTGTGCGTTGGCGCGATCGGCAGCGGCGACATCACCCACGAGCAGGCGCTGGCGCACATGCGCCTGGCCAAGACCTCGCCCAAGTATAAGGGGCTGTGGGAGGCCGTCGAGACGATGGCGCCCCAGCCCCAAAGCGTGCTCCACGACGATTCGCTGCCGCTGCCCGAGAAGTGGGAAGTGGGCGACTTCGTGGACGCGATGAACGCCATCGACGAGATCAACGAGCAGCTCCAGCTCTGCGCCGACAATAACTTCCAGCCGCTGACCGACCACCCGGACCTGGCCCCGCTCTCGCTGGCCGGGCAGATCCACGACCACTTCCGCTCGCTCGAGAACGACGAGCACACGCTCAAGGCCGGGCCCGACTTCAAGCACAAGCTGCTGACCGCCCGCGACCACGCCCGCGACCTTGAGCTGCGGCTCGACGCGGGCGACCTGGTCGGCGCGCTGGAATCGCTCGACGCGCTGAGCAACTCATGCAACGACTGCCACACGAAGTATCGCAACAACATCTGATCGCACGATGCCGCTTGGGCGTCCTCCTACACCTCGACGAAGCAGTGGTTTAAGCATCACACTCCTGCGCCGAAGACGGTGAGTCGTGGCGCCCTCCTCTTCCCATTGCCTACTGCCTACTGCCTATTGCCCCTCTTCACCCGTTCACATGCATCAGCACTTTGATCCCGTCGCCGCTGATCATGGTTTTAAACGCGGTCTCGAACTCCTCGATCGGGAACTCGTGGGTGATGATGTCGTCGAGCTCCAGGCGGCCCGAGAGCAGCAGCTTCTCCATCTGGTACCAGGTCTCCCACATGCGCCGCCCGTTGATGCCCAGCACCGTGCAGCCCTTGAAGATAATGTGTGCGTTGAAGTCGAAATCCACCGTCCGCGCCGGCAGGCCCAGCAGCGCCGCCGTCCCCCCGTTGCGCAGAGCCCGGAAGCCCTGGTCCATCGCCGCCGGCGCGCCCGACATCTCCAGCAGCACATCCACCCCCTCGTAGGTTTCGGCGCGCACCCTTTTGATCCACGCGCTGTCGCGCGCGTCGAAGGCGTCGGTGGCGCCCAGCTTCCTGGCCAGCGCCAGGCGCGGGGGGTTGATGTCGGTGCAGTAGATCCGCGCCGCGCCCGCGGCCTTGGCCACCGTCACCGCCATCAGGCCGATGATCCCCACGCCCGAGATCAGCACGGTCTTGGCGCTGACGCCCGCGGCCATCACCGTGTGCACGGCGTTGCCCAGCGGGTCCATGATGGCCGCGTACCGGTCGGGGATGTCGGGGTGCAGGGGCCAGACATTCTCCTCGGGGACGACGATGTAATCGGCGAAGCACCCGTCGCGGTCGATGCCGAAGATCGTGGTGTCGGAGGCGATGTGGGCGTTGCCCGTGCGCGAGTTGTAATCGACCCCCTTGCTCAGGTGCCCCTCGGCGCTGACGCGCTGGCCGGGGGCGTACTTGGTCACTGCCGCACCCACCGCGTCGATCACCCCCACGAACTCGTGGCCGGTGATGATCCCCACGGGGATGCGGTTGGACGCCCAGTCGTCCCACTCCCAGATGTGCCGGTCCGTGCCGCAGATCCCGACCTTGGAGACCCGGATCCGCACATCGCGCGCCCCGGGGGAGGGAATCGGCCGATCCTCGCGATATTCAAGCCCCTGCCCGCTGTGGTGCTTGATCAGCGAACGCATGGTCCCGGCCCCGCCCGTGTTGGCGCGCGGCGGGGAGGTCCGGGTCGTGGGGTCGTCAGTGGGGGTGATGGTCATGCGGGGCTCACAAATGGGGGTTCGGGGTCGCGCCGGGGAAGATGGCGCGATGATTGGCCATGCGTATTGTCCCGTCCCCGCGTGCGCCGATCAATGAATCATCCCAAGATGGGGAATGTGTGCGTCAGAACAAGGGTTTCCCGCGCCCACGCCCGGCCCAAAGGCGCAGGGCTGGAAATATCCCCGCCGTTGACCCGTTGCGGGAGGTGATTCGTACAATCCCAGCGGCCCAACACGCCCAGACACCCGATAACAGGCCTCTGGGCCTGATTCGCTTCCACCGCCCGAGCCGCACCCGAACCCGAGCACTGATGAGCCGAGCCGCGAGCACCAACCGATCGTTCTTCTATCTCGCCAACAAGCCCAGCGGGGGCAAGGCGATGGGGATCAAGAGCGCGCGTTCCGAGCGGGCGCTGGCCGAATCGCTGCGCAAGGAGCGTCAGGTGCTGGTGCGGACCTGGAGTCTGCCGGCGTGGGCGAACACCGAGCCCCAGATGTCGCTGCGCGACCACGCCGAGTTCGACGCCCAGATCGCCCAGCTCGTCTCGCGGGGCGTGCCGCTGACCGAGGCGCTCGAGGTCGCGTCGACGGTGGTCTCCCCCGCCAACCGCGGCCGGATCGACCGGCTTCGGCATCTCGTATCCCAGGGCACCGGCTTCGCCGAGGCGTGCGGGCAGGTGGGCAGCTTTGACACGGTGACCATCGCCGTGTACCGGGCGGCGGAGAAGACGGGCGACCTGGCGGGGGCCTGCCGGCAGCTGGCCCAGAGTGCCCGGCGGCGCCTGGCCGTGTCGGGCAAGGCGGCGACGCTGATGATCTACCCCGCGATCGTGCTGACGATCGCGCTGTTAGCGGCGACGACCATGATCGTGGTCGTGGTCCCGCTGATCGGCAACTCGCTGCAGAAGGCGGGGATCGCGCTGCCCTGGGTGACCAGGACCCTGCTGGGGCTGGGCAACTTCCTGCAGGCGAACATCCTGATCCTCGCCGGGGTTGTCCTGGGGGCCTTGGTGGGCGCCTTCCTGTTCCGCGCGGCACTGGTCAAGCTGGCGATCCGGATCACCCGCAGCGCCCCGTTCGTGCGCGATGTGGTGATGCAGCAGGAGCTGACGCGTTTCTTCTCGGTGATGGGCTCGATGACCCGCTCGGGCATCCCCCTGGGCGACGCGCTGCAGGTCAGCAGCGCCGTGATCTCGCACCCCGGGCTCAACCGGGACCTCTTGAAGATGCGCCAACGCCTCATCGAGGGGGGCGTGTTCCGCACGCTGATCTCCCGCGTCGAATCGCTGCCCGAGGCGACCCGTCGCCTGCTGGTGGCCGCCGATCAGGGGGGGGACCTCGACGAAGCCTTCGAGGCCCTGGCGGCCGACCACGCGCAGGAGGTCGATAAAAAAACCGCCCGCCTGATGGCGATCCTCGAGCCGCTGCTAATCGTGATCCTGTTCCTGATCGTGGGAACGATCATCCTCTCGATCATGCTGCCCATGTTCAACATGACCAGCGGGATGATCTGAATCAGCCGAGGCGTCCACCGTCCACGCCGCACCGGCGCGATAGAATGCAATATCACACCCGACTCAAGCGTTGGGCGGACAACGATTTACAGGAGATCCCCGGCATGCACACCCCGCAGAACACCTCTGATCTCGACCGACGCGTCGAGGCCCTGATCAGCCGCTCGTACACGAGCGTCCGCCCCGGCTTCTCGCTGATCGAACTCACCGCCGTGCTGGTGATCATCGGGCTGCTGATGGCCGGGGCCGCGGTGGCCATCCCCGGGTTCCTCAAGCGCGCCCGGGTGAAGACCACCAAGACCTCCATGGTGACGATCAAGACCGCCGTCAACACCTACATGGCCGATCACGCGGGCGACGCGCCCGAATCGATCGTGCTGATGATCCCCGACTATCTCGAGCTGGGCAGCGACATCGATTCGTGGGAGAAGGCGTTCTACTACCGCGCCACGCCCGGCGCCGCTCACCCGTTCGACCTGATCTCGTCGGGCCCCGACAAGGAGTTCCAGACGCAGGACGACATCAATGTCTGGACTATGGATGTCCGCACCAGCGAGTAAGCGCTCCGCGAACGAGTCATGATGCAGCCCGAGGCCCCATCCCACGACCGACGCTCGCAACGGCGTCACCCGACCCGGCGCGGGGTTTCGTTTGTCGAGGCGGTCCTGGCGGTGGTGCTGCTCTCGATGGTCGCCGCCACGCTGGCCGGGGCCGTCTCGTTCATGGCCCGCTCGCAGAAGCGCCTGGACCAGAAGCTCGGGGCCGTCGAGCTGGCCAACCGCCTGATCCTGCAGTACATGGACGACCGCGAGTCGCTGCCCGACCGGTCGCTGCCCATCGAGTACGATGTCGACCGCTACCGCTGGACGCTCGAAGAGGCCCCCGTGCAGTTCGTGTTCGACAACCAGGTCGAGGACGACACCGGGGGCGTGGGCGGCGGGGTGAGTCTGGACCGCATCAAGCTCATCACCATCCGCGTCTGGCTCGCTTCCGACTCGGGCGGGACGCTCTCATATTCCAGCGATGTCCCCAGCGCCGTCATCACCCGCCTGATCGACCCGCTGGCGTTCAACAACCCCGATTCGCTCGAGACGCTGCTCCAGCAGCCCGGCGGGATCGAACGCCTGTTCAACTCGATGATGCAGGACCTGGGGGGCGAATGACCGCCGTCGCGCCCATCCCGCGCCGCGACGCCCGTGGGTTCACGCTCATCGAGACCGTGCTGGCGCTGGTGCTGGGCTCGATGGTGCTGGCCGGGTGCCTGGCGGTGTTCCTGGCGATGAAGAATGTCGAGACGACCTTCGCCGCTCGCTTTGCGCGCACCAGCGAGCTGGACATCACCCACACGGTGCTCACCCGCGCGCTGCTGAGCCTGCAGATGGACGAGACGGCGGCCGCGCCGGTGGTCCGCTCGGGCGCCCAGGAGAGCCCCGCCCCCGCCGAGCCCGAAGCGCGCGACCGCATCATCCTCGAGCCCGATCCCACCGTCAGCGCCGATTCGACGGGGTGGGTCCCCCAGCGCTTCGAGATGGTCTGCGCCAACCCCCCCGTCCCGGCGGGGCTGGCCACCCAGGCCGCGTCGTGGTACACCGCCGAGGACCGGGCCGATTCGCTCGATTTCTCGGCCATGGACGGCTCGCAGGGGATCACCCGCGGCGTCTTCGAGCTGCGCCCCGCGGGCCAGCGCGAGCGCGTCATGCAGAGTCTGGGGCTCATCGGCGCGGGCGACCCCGTCCTGGCCGAGACCGACCTGACCAACCCCGAGTATGTTGATCCCAACGCCGCCCCCGACTGGACGCTGTGGTGGAGGCCCATCCTCAGCGCCGAGGGCGAGCAGCTGCTGGCCGGATACGGGCCCTACCCCGACACCTACGGCGACGAGGACGCGATCCGCGCCCGCCTGGCCGGGGCCGTGCCGCTGCTGCGCCATGTGCAGCGCTGCATCTGGGAGCTGTTCAAGGGCGACGAGTTCATCGACGCCCACCGCGGGCTGACCATGAGCGACCTGCCCGCGTACGCGCAGCTGGAGGTGATCCTGACCAACTCGCAGTACGCCTCGTGGATGTTCGAGATCGACTGGGTCGTGGGCGACGATCCCAGCACCGCCGCGCCCGGCGCGGCGACGGGCGCGGGCGACGGGACCGACGCCGACGGCGACGGGACCCCGGACGCGGGCGACGGGCCCGGCGGCGGCGACGGGCCCGGCGGCGGGCGACGCCCGCCGGGCGGTTCCAGCGGCGGCGCGGGCGGCGGGGTCATCATCGACGACGGGATCTCGGGTCGTAACCGGCGGGGCGAGCCATGAACCCTCGATCCCGTCCAGCCCGCCCGCCCCGCCTATCTCCCGGGCGACGCGCCTTCGCCTTCACCATGGTGATCCTGCTGATGCTGGTGGTTTCAATGGGCATCGGCGTGGCGATGTCGCGCTACAGCGCGCAGGCCAAGACGGTGGCCCGCGAGGCCGACAAGTATGTCGAGCACCACCTTGGGCGCGGGCTCCAGGAGGCCATCGGCGCATGGCTGCGCCAGCAGAACGGGCGCGACCTGCGCGAGGTGCTCGAGCCCGAGACCGGGCACGCGATGGATATCGTCCTCGCCGACGGCTCGCGGGTCAGCGTCTACCTGCGCGACGCGCAGGGGGCGGCCCTCTCGAACCTGACCGGGCGCACCGCGATCGAGATCGAGGAGGGCGGGCTGATCCTGCGCAACCTGGCCGCCAACACCCGCGAAGACGAGTACCTGCGTGACACGCGTCCCTTCGGCCCCTTCACCATCAGCGTGGAGAGCGCCCCCGAGCGGGTGCTCGACGCCGCCACGCGCGTCATCGCGGGGTCGCTGGCCGACCGCTTCCTCGTCGAGCTCCAGTCGCTGCGGGACCAGCCCGAGCCCATCACCCGCACCGAGCTGACGCGCGTGGCCACCAGCGCGGGGCTCAGCAGCGAGCAGCGGGCCGCCGTCTTCCGCATCTTCGCGACCGATATCGAGCTCTGGGCCGTCGTCATCGAGGTGCGCTCCGGGCGGGGCGTCACCAAGGGGCATGTGATCTCGCGATACGGGGGCATCACCCGCATCCGCGTCAACAGCCGCAACTCGGCGGGCAATCCGATGGAGCTTGGTGCGTTCATCACCTGGCGGGAGCTGGAGCAGGACGAACGCGGGATCGACCTCTCTCGCCTCTTCTGACCCGCCCCGCCATCGGATCGGGTCTGCTAGACTCTGACGACCGATCGACCGACTC
Source organism: uncultured Phycisphaeraceae bacterium (assembly GCA_964387925.1). Lineage (GTDB taxonomy): Bacteria > Planctomycetota > Phycisphaerae > Phycisphaerales > UBA1924 > UBA1924. Next base: position 100,403 of record CAYLXF010000007.1, on the reverse strand, counting down.
CCGACTGGAACTCCTTGCCCCGCCAGGCCGAGAGAAGCCCCGCACCACGACCCCGAGCACCCCGATGAGCAACACCCTCACCCGATCTCAAGCCAGGACCTGGACCCTGAGCGCCCAGCTCGCCTCGCTCGCCTGCGTGCTGGGCGCGGTCGCGCTGGGCGTGATCGGTCTGCCCGCCCCCCAGCAGGGCGCGGCGCTCGAGCGGGCCCGGGCCAGCGCCGGGCCCGGGGGCGCGCGGCCCGGCGCGGGCGAGGGCGCGGGGCGGAACCCCTCGTCCAGCCCCGCGCCCGACGACGCGGACATCGACACCGCCGCCCTGGCCCAGCGTCTGGCCCTGCTCGACAACGCCCCGGTCCCGGTCAACAACAAGGGGCCCGAGGTCGTCGAGAAGAGCGGCGACGACGAGCCCGCCCCCACCGACGCCAACGACGGGCTCATCGTCAAGCGCGTGCGCTACATCGGGTTCATCAACGACCCCGACAACCGCCACGCGTTCATCCGCATCGACGGCAAGCAGCGGATCGTCGCCCTGGGCGCGGTGGCCAGGTCGGGCAACGAGGAGTTCCCCGACCTGACGCTCGAACGCATCACCCCCCAGCACATCATCCTCTCGGACGGCGAGACCCGGGCCTCGGTGCCTCTGGCGGCCAGGAGCGGCCAGTCGGTGACCATGGTCTCGGGCGACGAGGTCGCCGTGGCCGACGCGCTCAAGCCCCAGGGCGATTCGCTGCTCACGCCCGAGGAGGAGGCCGAGATCGCCGCCCTGCCCCCGCGCCAGCAGCCGCTGGCGAGGCGCCGGCTCGAACGCGAGAAACGCGGGCTCTCGTCCGACCCCGAACCGCGGCGCCCCCGCCCCGAGCCGCTGGTGAGCGTGCGGGGCGGGATGAGCGGGGATTCCAACCGCCCCAACCGACGCCTCCGCGACGACGACTGACCACCTCCATCCCTCCCGACCCGACGACGCCCTCCATGAGACGCCATGACGCGGCCATGACCAACAGGACCAACAGGACCAACAGGATCAACAGGATCAACCACCCTTGAGTGAGCGCGTGTGCTATATCCGAAGAACCGACCGGGGAGCGGCCCTGCGCGGGCTGCGCCTGATCGGCGCGCACACCGACGACGCCTGGCATGCCGGCGCGAGCGCCGATCCCGCCCTGATCGTCCAGACCATCGACGAGGCGGCGGCGTGGATCCGCGAACGCCTGGAAGCCGGCCCCACGCCCAAGAGCCTGGGCGTGCTGTGCCTGGACCCCGATGGGGCCGTCTGCTCGTGGGTCAAGCCCGACGACGCCGACCCGGCGCTGCTCGACGCCGCCATCACCACCGCCGGGGGCGACGACCCCGACGCCCTGGGGCCCGAGCCGGGCGCGGGGCTGCGCGACCGTTTTCCCAAGCTCCCGCTCGAGCTCAGTTTCGAGCCGCTGAGCCCCGACCAGACCTCTCGCGGCTCGCGGGCCGCCGTCCTGGCCGCCCCCGATATCCCCGGGCGCCTGCTCAAGGACGCCCTGGACGCGATGGGCGTGAGCATCGAGAGCTTCACCACGATCTGGCATGCGTTGGCCCGCGTCTGGGACCCCGGCGCCGACAGAGGCGGCGCCGACGCCCAGCGCATCGTGTCCTCCGACGCCCCCATCGCCGCCGTGGTGGCCATCGACCCGCTCGATGGGCGCCTGGTCTGGACCTGGTCGCGCGAGGGACGCCTGATCTGCGCCGGCTCGTCGCGCATCCGCGTCGTGCACGAGGGGCGCGACCGACACGCGCTGGTGCGTGAGGACGACATCGCCCGCCTGGGCGCCGACTGGCTGGGGTGGTCCTCCCAGCTGGGCGTGAGCCCCTCGCGCATCGTCTTTGTGGGCAGCCCGCAGCGCCTGAACCCCGATCCCGACGCCGAGGCGCCGGGATCGCCACCGCCCGACCCCGTCGGGCTGAGCCCGGCGCGGATCGGCTCGGCCCTGGGACGGGCGTGGCCCGAGGCGACGATCGACCTCATCGGCGAGAGCGACCCCATCGGAGAGACGCTGGGGCGCATCGCCCGGGGCGAGGCCGGCGGACGCCCGACGGGCCTGGACGCGCTGGGCGCCCGCCCCACGCGGGCGCACCGGTCGATGTACCGCTGGGCCGGGACGGCGCTGGTTGGCGTGGCGGCGGTGATCGCCATCCTCGCCTACCAGCTCTTCTCCGTCGCGGGTCGGGTCCAGAACGAGACGCGTGCCCTGGCTTCGCAGCGCACCGAGGCGCTCAACGCGTTCGACCCCGAGCTGGTGCTCTCGCCCTTGCCCGTCAAGGACCTGCAGGTCACCCGCGACCAGATCGCCCGCGCCCAGGGCCCCATCAGCGTGCCCCCGTCCAAGCCCATCTTGCGTGAGCTCGACACCATCTCCTATGTGCTGGGGGCGCCGGGCATCGAGATCGACAAGCTGACGCTCAACGACCACAATGTGACGCTGACCATCCGCGTGGAGAACATCGCCCAGGCCGAGCGGATCAACCAGAGCCTGCGCACCATCGCCGGATCGCGACTGGTCTGGCGCTCCATGACCCCGGCCAACCGCGGCCAGCAGATCCAGGCGACCTACATCGCCAGGTGGATCGAGGGGGAGGGCGGCGCATGAGCACCATCGACTCCACGGGGCGGCGACTGAGCGACGACGACCGCTACGAGCTGGCGTGGCGCGCCCAGAATCAGCGGCGCCTCAACCATCCCCGGCACCTGATCGTGCTGGGGCTGGGGCTGGTGGTGGTCTCGCTCATCGTGCTGGTGATCGCCTGGCAGACCCGGGCATCGGCCCAGAAGGCCAACGCCCGGCGCGCCCGCGAGCTGGTCAGCATCCAGGCCCTGGTCGAGGAGATCGGCGCCCTGCGCGCCGCCCAGTCCAGCAGCGACCAGCAGGCCCTGCTCCAGCCCATGCCCGGGATCCTCTCCCAGCTGCAGGGCTACGGACGCCAGGCCAAGCTGGAAAACGACATCGGCATCCCACGCAACCCCGGCTCACGCCCCGAGGGCAACGCGATCCAGCGCACCTATCCCTACACCGTCAGCGACCCCTCCCTCGGGCGCCTGCTCGATTGGATCAGGATCTCGCAGCGCGAGATCCCCGGCCTGGAGGTCCGCGAGCTCTCGATCCAGCCGACGAGCCAGGCCTGGACGATGAGCGTGGTCCTGTCGAGATACGAACGGAATCAATAGGAGACGCCCCCATGACCCTCATGATCCTCACGACCCACAGGACCAACACGAGCCACACGACTCATGGCGCCCGAGCGGCCCGCACGGCCCTCAAGCCGCTCGCCGCCGGCGCGCTGCTGCTCCTGCCTCTGGGCCCGGGGGGTGCGGGCTGCGCCGCCTCCCCGCGCGGTCGCGCCCCGGTGGGCGAGATCGACCCGGCGCTGGCCACGGCCCAGCGCCGGCGTCAGGAGGCGCTGGACCACTACCAGAAGGCCACCCGCCTGGCCCAGGACGACCAATCCGATCAGGCGCTGAGCGAGTATCGCAGAGCGCTCGAGCTCGACGACCAGCTCTACGCCGCCTGGAACAACATGGGGCAGCTGCTGATGGCCCGTGGCAACTACGCCGACGCGGTGGGCGCGTACCAGATCGCCGCGGGCATCGAGCCCACCGACCCGCGCCCGGAGTACAACATCGGGCTCGCCTACCAGCAGGTGGGCTGGGCGCAGGACGCCTACGACCACTTCGAGAGGTCGCTGACGCGGGATCCCAACTACCTGCCCGCGCTGCGCGGGCTGGTGCGCAGCGCCGAGATGCAGGGACGCGGCGACGAGGAACTGCTCAATCTCATCAAGCAGGCCCAGCTGCGGGAGACCGACGAGAAGTGGCGCGAGTACTTCCGCACGCAGTTCTTCCGCGTGCAGGCGCTCATCGAGAACCACTGACCCGCGCCGTCGGCCCGGGCCGGGCTGGGCTGGGCTGGGGCCGGGGTTCGGTCTGGACTGGGGAATGGGTCAGAGGCGTTCGGCGGCCAGGCTCGCCAGGGTGCTGCGTTCGGACTTCTGCAGCGTGATGTGCCCCACGAGCCCCAGGCCGCGCATCTTCTCGACGGTGTAGCTGAGCCCGTTGGACGATGAATCGAGGTACGGGTGGTCGATCTGCCCGATGTCGCCCGTCAGGATCAGCTTGGTGCCCTCACCGATGCGCGACACGATCGTTTTGACCTCGTGGGGCGTGAGGTTCTGCGCCTCGTCGACGATCATGAACTGGTGGGGGATGCTGCGTCCGCGGATGTAGGTCAGCGGCTCGAGCACGAGGCGCCCGTCGGCGACCAGCTTGTCGATCCGCTGCTCGCTGGTCTTGCTCTCGGCGTTCTGGTTGGGGGCGCCGCGAGTGGACATCAGGTAGGTCAGGTTGTCGAAGATCGGCTGCATCCACGCGCCCAGCTTCTCGTCCTTGTCGCCGGGCAGGTAGCCGATGTCGCGCCCCATGGGCATGATCGGGCGGGCCACCAGCAGCTTGTCGTAGCGTTCCTCCTGGAACACCTTGGCCATGCCCGCGGCGATGGCCAGCAGGGTCTTGCCCGTGCCGGCGCTGCCCAGCAGGGTGACGAGCTTGATGTCGTCGTCGAGCAGCAGGTCCAGGGCCATGGTCTGCTGGACATTGCGGGCCACGATCCCGAAGGTCGGCTTCTTCTGCGACGCCACCGGGATCAGGTGCTCGGTGTCGGCCAGCCGGCGCGCCAGCCCCGAGTGCGCCTCGTCGGTGGCGTCGCCCAGAAGCACGAACTGGTTGGGCGTCAGCTCGCGGGTGGTGGTGCTCCCGTCGTCACGCTTGACCTGCAGGTACCGGGCCAGGTCCGCCACGGCCAGCATCCGGTCGCGGTAGAGCGCGTCGATCTCGGCGCTGCTGGTCTTGAGCTCGATGTAGCCCGTGTAGAGCCGGTCGGCGTCGACCTGCTGGTTGAGGAAATCCTCGGACTGGATGCCCAGAGAATCGGACTTGATGCGGGCCGCCAGGTCCTTGGAGACGAACACCACGCGCTTCTTCTGATGCAGCAGCGCCCAGGCGGCGGCGATGATCCGGTTGTCGGGCTTGTCGGCCGACAGGATCGCGGGGCGCTCGTGGTCGTTGATGTCGATCGACAGGGTGCCCGTGGCCCCGCCGGCCTTGACGCCCAGCTTGGAGATGGGGACGCCCTCGGTGAGCTTGCCGTACTTGCGCAGCCGGTCGAGTGAGCGGATGGCCGATCGGGCCGAGCGCCCGACATCGTCCTCGCGGCGCTTCATCGCGTCGAGCTCCTCGAGCACGGGATAGGGGATCACCACATGGTTTTCCTGGAACACGAACAGCGCGCCAGGGTTGTGCAGCAGCACATTGGTGTCCAGGACATAATGCTTGGGCTGCTTGCCCCCCGTCGTCCCGGGCTGGGCGCCCTCCCCGGTGTCGCGGCGCTGGTTCTCGGGTGCCTGCTGGGGCGTCTTGGGCATATCGGGTGATCCCTCCTCGGATCAGGGCCAGGGGCGCGTCCTCGCGCCGATCGCAGTATATCGGGCCGATCCCGAGGGCTGGGGGAGAAGCGGGCTCAAACAAAGGCGGCGAACATGAAAATGACGCCCGCCCCCAGCGCCAGCCCGAGCTTCACGAAGATCGATACGGTCCTACCCATCGCGGCCCCGCCGCCCGAACGCACCGAGTCGCGCCAACTCATGCGCACCACCCCGCGTTCGACCACCAGCGCCCCCGCGCCCGCGCCCAGGATCCCGCCCAGGATCGGGCCCAGCACCCAGCCCACCACCGGGATGACCGACAGGAAGACCCCGCCCAGGATCGCCCCGATGATCGTGCCCACGATCGAGCCCATCGCCCCGCGCCTGGACCCGCCCAGGCGCTTGACCCCCACCGCCGAGGCCAGGAACTCCACCGCCTCGGCGATGACCCCGATGACCCCGATGACCACCACCGCGCGCCAGGTGATAATGTCCGGCCGCCATAGCAGGCACAGCCCCGACACCACGAACATGCACCAGATGCCCGGGAGGGTGAGCACCACCATCACCACGGCGCACAGGCACGAGAGCAGCGCGATCAGCGCGATGACCCACTCGGCCCAGATCATGGGCCGACCCGCGAACGCAGCGTGTGGTCAGTGTTCATCATCATCATCGCCCGCCACCTCGCCGGCGGGCTCAAGCCGGGCCTCGGCATCCGTGAAGCTCCGGTCCCCATCGGGCGATTCTTGGGGAGGGAAAGCCCGCTCTTCCATCGCCAGCACCCAGTCCTCGATGCGCCGGTGCTGGTAGGTGTCAACCTTGACCTCCTGCCCCCCGAGTCGGGGATGCCCGGGGCGGATGCGGAGGAAGACGATGAACTTGTCCCACTTGCGCTTGTCGACCTCTTCGAGATCGTCAGGGGTGATGCTCGCCCCTTCGGGGAGCGTCAGGGTCATGGTGGAGGCGTCCCATGCGTAGCGCCTGCCTCGCACGCGCAGCATGTGCACGATCATGATGAGCGTCACCAGCAGGCAGACGCCCATGATGAGCCACTGGACCATGAGATCCAGCGTGTGCAGGGGTTTGGGGATCGCCTTGGCGGTCTGCCAGCGGGCGTTGAGCTCGTCGAGGCGCTGCTGGGGCGAGGCGATGGTGGTGTGCTCGCTGTCGAGACGCCCGATGACCTCGAGGGCCTCGAGCCAGTTCTGGCGGGCGATCTTCATCGAGCCGCGCAGCGTGCCGGGGCTGGACGGGTTGGCGGCGTCGGCCTGGTTCTGCGCCTGACGCTCCTGGAGCGCCCCGAGCTCGGCGGCCGGGTTGGGCACCGAGGCCTGGCGCATGAAGACGCCGAAATCCTCGCTGTCGGCCTTCTTGGCCTGCACCAGGTACTGCCACTGCGCCCAGTCCGCGTACCGCTCGCCCCGGGCCGGGTACACCGTGGTCGCGTCCCACAGGGCCCACATGCCCACCGCGAACACGACCAGCGCGATCACGCTCAGCTTGAGCACCCAGCGCGGGTTCAGCGGGGCGCGGGCGCACGATTCGTGGACAACGGTCTCGTCGTAGGCGTGCTCGGCCATGTGTGGGGGATCTCCCGGATGGTCGTGGTGGTTTGAAATCAGCATGGCGGCATGAGGGCCGTCCCGAACAGGATATCGGCACACGGGCCGCAAAGCATGGCCTGAATCGGTAAAACCGGGGTTCAAGGCCCGTCAGCGCGGGTCGTCCACGCGGTTCATGGCCGCCGACCACCACATCGAAGCCCGCTTCTCGCCCTCGCTGAGTCTCATCAGTCCCGAGTACCCGCCCTGATCGACCCGCTTGATGGGAATGCGCGGGTACTTGCGCCCGGAGCGCAGCGCCAGCGTGAGGAAGCGAGCGTGCTCGGCCCGGAAGCGCTGTCCCGCGTCCATGAATCGGCTGTTGCGTCGGAAACCATCCCAGATCATCGCGGGGCATTGTATCAGCCCCGTTCGCGTCGTCGAGCAAAAGCGGGGCGACCGCCCTCTTGGCGCTAGACGGGGGAGGACCTACTATCCCGGCTCACGACCCGCTCCGATCGATGCCCGGGCCCGATGCACGGGTGGCCCGTGAACCTGGTCAGGGCTTGACCGCAGCAGCCATAAGCGGCCGTCATCCGGTGCCGTCGGTGTCCTGGGCATCGATCGGGGTGGGTTGTGCAGGGAGACATGAAAAAGAGCACCCTTTTGGGGTGCTCCTTTGGTTTGGACAATCAATCGAGATCATCTCGTGTAACTGGCCCGGTTCGATCCGTCAAAAACGTCCCGAACGCAGGCAGCACCGCTTGAAACCGCAGTGCCGAGCCGCAGGGACACAGATCGTTGCGACCGAGCTTCTCGAGCAGTTCCTTGCGACCCAAGGGGGTGTTGATGCTGCGCTGACCGCGTTTGACGGCGGTCTCCGAGTTGCATCCCTTGCGGCGCTTGCTGAGCACCTCAAAGGCGCACCTGCTCGTGCATCTCGTGCTCGTTGATTCGCTTGCGTGCCATGTCATGCTCCTTTCTGATGAAGTGATTTGCCCGTCACGCCACAGAAGGAGACGCATCACTGTACCCCGATTTCCCGCCTGATCCAAGCCGAATCGCGTGAATTGGGCGCGCGGCGCCCTGCTATCATGCTCCCATGGCCTACACCGCCCTCGCACGCAAGCACCGTTCCCGCACCTTCGACGAGGTCGTCGGCCAGGCGCCCATCGCGCGCACGCTCAAGGCCGCGATCGATTCCAACCGCGTGCACCACGCCTACCTCTTCATCGGGACGCGGGGCGTGGGCAAGACTTCCATGGCGCGGATCTTCGCCAACGAGCTCAACAACCCCGAGCACAAGGACGACATCGCCGCCGCGATCTTCTCGGGCCAGGACACCGATGTCATCGAGATCGACGCCGCCTCGCACAACAAGGTTGAAGAAGCCCGCGAGCTGATCGCCAACAGCGCCTACCGCCCCATGCGGGGGCGATACAAGATCTACATCATCGACGAGGTCCACATGCTCTCGCCGGCGGCGTTCAACGCGCTGCTCAAGACCATGGAGGAGCCGCCAGAGCATGTCAAGTTCATCCTCTGCACCACCGAGGCCAACAAGGTCCCCGCCACGATCCAGTCGCGGTGCCAGCGCTTCGACTTTCGCAACATCCCCGCGTCCCAGATCGCCGAGCACCTCAAAGAGGTCATCAAGCAGGAGGGCTTCAAGAGCGACGAGGAGCTGATCTTCACCCTGGCGCGCCTGGGCAACGGGTCGATGCGCGACGCGCTGTCGCTGCTCGATCGCCTGCTGGCCTCGGGCGAGAAGAAGCTGACCACGGCCCTGCTCGAGGAGCTGCTGGGCCTGCCCGATCGCGAGCTGCTCAGCGGGCTCATCGACGCCTTCGCCGGGGGCGACCCGGCCCAGACCCTGCGCGCCACCGGGATGCTTATGAACAAGGGGATCTCGGGCGAGCAGCTGCTCGGGGCCCTGCTCGAACGCTTCCGGGACATGATGGTCCTGGGGTCTTGCGGCCTGGGCACCGACCTGGTCGAGCTCTCCGACGAGGCGCGCAAAGAAGAGATGGCGCGGGCCAGAGCGTTCGACGCGGCGGGGCTGGTGCACATGATCGCCCTGTGCGAGAGCGTGCAGCGGGCGATCAAGTCCTCGCCCGCGCCGCGGGCGCTGTTGGACGCGTGCATGGTGCGCCTGGCGATGACGGAGAAGATCGCCGATGTGGCCGCGTTCGTGAAAGCGGGGGGCGATGGCCGTCCCGCCCAGCCGGGGACGCCCGCGTTAAAAAAAGCGTGAGGGCGGCCTCGGCGCGGGTGGAGAGTCATCCGCCGACGCCGCCCCAGACCATGACTAGCGGCATCGGCCCGGCGCCCCGGCAGCCGGGCTTCAAACCCGCGCCCGATGCGCCCGGCACTCCCTCTGGGCGGCGCCGGGTCCCCTCGAACGGCACGCCCGACGCCGCGCGTGAGGGTCACGGGCAGGAGACGCCCCCCGTGGCCCCGCGCCCGCCCAGCCCCGAGGAGGTCGAGAACGACCCGCTGGTGAAATCGGTGCTCGATGTCTTCGGCGGCGAGATCAAGCGCGTCCATCCCAAGAACCCCTGAGCGGGTTCGGGTCCTCCAGGAGTCACCCATGTTCGGCGACAAGCTCAAAGCCATGCAGACCCTCGGAGCGATCATGAAGAACAAGGAGCAGCTGGCCGAGGCGGGCGAGCGGATCAAGACTCGCGTTGAAGCGATGCGCGTCGAGGGATCAGCCGGCGGGGGGGCGTGCCGCGCGGTGGTCAACGGCAAGATGAAGCTGCTCGATCTCACGCTCGACCCGGCGCTGCTGGCGGGGATGGCCGTCGACGAGAAGACCCGCGCTCTGGCCACGAGCCTGGTCAAGGACGCGATCAACGACGCCACCGAGAGGGCGCAGCGGCAGGTGCAGGAGCTGATCCAGCGCGAGGCCGACGCGCTGGGGCTGGGCGACCTGGGCGGGCAGCTCGGGGGGCTGCTGAACTGACTTTTCCAATAGTGGCACAGGCGTCTCGCCTGTGCGATTCATCGCGAGCCGCAAGATGCACAGGCGAGACGCCTGTGCCACCAGAAGAGGGGAAATGGTCGCAATCCAACCCATCGAGAAGCTCGAACGCATCGAGATCGACCGAGAAGGCGCGATCGAGCTGGCCGGCGATCGCCTGCGCGCCGTCAACGACGCCTGGCTGGACCTGTGCGCCGCCAACCCCCGCTACTTCAACGGCTCGATCCTGGTCTTTACGGGGTATGACGCCCGCTCGGGCGTGATCCGCGCGCGGGCCGAGCAGTACAAGCACCACGCCGTGCGCGACGCGGTGGACCTCGGCCTGTCCCTCCTGTCGGTAACGGCGATCCTGTGCGCTCCGGGGCGCGACGGGGGACGCCCGGTGTACTTCCTGGGGCGACGCGCTCCGCACACGCACCGCTACGGCGGGCTGTGGGAGCTGGGGCCGAGCGGGGGCATCGATGTTCCCGATCACGCAGAGGCGCTGGAGATGAGCGATCTGGTCGCGGAGCTAGCCCGTGAGGTCCGTGAGGAGATCGGGGTGGACATCGGCGGGCGACCCTGCGCGGTCCGCGCCCTGATCCATGACGCGGGGGTGGGCTCGACGGACATCGCCCTGGAGGCGGTGCTGGCCGAGATCCCCGCGCTGCGGATGGGCTGGGAGTACACGCAAACACGCTGGGTGACGCTCGACGAGCTGGTGGACTTGGCCGACCGCTCGCCCGAGGAGTTGATCCCCACCACCGTGGCCCTGGCGCGATTCCTGCACGAGGCCCGCGGCTAAGATCAGCCCATGAGCGTGACAGAGCCCAAGCCGATCGCGGGGCAGCCGATCGACGCCTTCTTCGAAGCGCTGTCGAGCAAGGCCCCCACCCCCGGCGGCGGGGCCGCCGCGGCCCTGACGGGCGCGACGGCGGCGGCCACCGCGGGGATGGTCGTGAGCTACTCGCTGGGCAAGAAGTCGCTGGCCGAGTGCGAGGAGATCAACCAGAACGCCATGGCCCGGCTCACCCGCGCCAGACGGATGTTCCTGCAGCTCGGCGACGAGGACGCGCAGGGCTACGGCGCGCTCAACGCGCTGTGGACCCTGGACAAGGAAGACCCCCGGCGCAGGGAGGGGTGGGACCGGGCGGTGGCCGGCGCGATCGCCCCGCCTCGGGCGATGCTGGCGCTGAGCGTCGAGCTGCTGCGCCTGTGCGAAAAACTCGTCGAGACCACCAACAGCCACCTGCGATCCGATCTGGCCGTGGCGGCGGTGCTGGCGCAGGGGGCGGGTCGTTCGGCGGCCTGGAGCGTGCGGGTCAACATCCCGCTGCTGCCCGAGGGCGATCAGGGACAGATGCACGAGGCGATCGCGGTGATGCTCGGGGACGCGGGGCGGATCTGCGCCCACATCGAATCGGGGTGTGCGTGAGGCCGATGCCGGTGAACCGGGAGCTCACCGCCCAGGGGCGCGCGGTGAACCTTGGCGCCGACCCGCGCATCGCGGCGCTGGTGGCCACCCTGCGCGAGGTCAGCGCCGTGACCGACCCGGCGCAGATGCTGCGCGCCTTCGGTCCCTGGGTGGCCCAGCGCTTCCCACGCGACGGGTTCATCAGCGTCTCGGTGCGGGACCTGCCCCGGGGGCGGTACAAAATCACCCGCGCCATCCCCAGCACCCGCGTGCCGCCGCGCCCGGGCGACCAGACCGAGTCGACGGGCGATCCCTGGCGCGACTGGCTGCGCCTGCCCACCTACGAGGGTGGGCTGATCGGGCGGATCATCGCCGGCGGCGAGCCGAGGATCATCACCGGGGTTGATTTCACGCGGGACCCGGTCCTGAGCGGGGTGCTGGGCGAGGACGCGCCGCTGGTGCGCACGATCTCGGCCATGCCCGCCTACGACGGGGGCGAGGCGCTCAACTGGTCGATGAGCTTCCATGAGCGGATGGTGTGGAACGACCTGGACTCGTTCGTCGCCGGGCTGCTGGATGTGAACCTGATGGGCACGGCCACGCGGAACCTGGTGTACCGCAGGCAGGCCGAGTCGCTCAACGGGCAGCTCATGGGGCAGTTCGAGCAGATCGCCAAGATCCAGCGCCAGCTCCTGCCCGACCGCTCCCCGCGGCTGGCGGGCATCTCCCTGGCCAGCAGCTACCTCACGAGCACGGCCGCCGGGGGGGACTACTTCGACTACTACCTGGGCGACGACGATCGCATCGGCATCGTGATCGCTGACGCCTCGGGGCACGGGCCGGGGGCCGCGACGGTGATGGCCATGATGCGCGCGATCCTCCACTGCTACCAGGACACGCTGGCGCCCGGGCGGGCGCTGGACGATGTGTCGGCGATGGCTCGCTACTGCAACCAGAAGCTGGTGCAGGCCAATCTCAACGGGGAGTTCGCCACGGCGTTTTTCTGTGTGCTCGACACACGCGGCGGAGCGCTGCGGTGGACCCGCTGCGGGCACAACCCGCCGCTGATCCGGCGCGCCGACGGACGCATCGAGGTCATCGACAGCGCCGGGACGCTGCCGCTGGGCATCAGCACCGATATCGGCTTCGAGACCGATTCGTGCGTGATGGGGCCCGGGGACACGCTGCTGCTCTACACCGACGGCATCACCGAGGCCACCGCCCGCCCTCCGGCGTCGCAGAGCGTGCACGAGCAGGGCTCGCGCGGCGATCACGAGCTGTTCGGGATGGATCGCTTGTGCGGGGCGCTGCACGCGTGCACCGGCGAGCCGGGCTGCGCCATCGACTCGGTGCACCGGGCGCTCTATGAGTTCACCGGGCGCATGGACCGCGACGACGACCAGACCATGGTGGTCGTGCAGCGTAAACGGGAGGGCGGATGAGCGGCGCGGGCGGGCCCAATGCCGAGTGGTTCGACCTGCCCGACCCCACGGGGCGCACGGACACGGGGGAGGTGGGGCTGCGCTTCACCTGCACCCAGTGCGGGCGCTGCTGCACGGGGCCGGCGGGGTTCGTGTTCTACGAGGACCACGAGGCCGACGCGATGGCCAGGGCCAGGGGCGTGAGCCGCGCGGTCTTCGACGAGGAGTACACCCGCGACACGCCCATGGGGCGCTCGCTCAAAGAGAACCTGACCGAGCACGGGTACGATTGTGTGTTCCTCACCCGCGATGAGACAACGGGCAAGGCGGGCTGCAGCGTGTACCGGGCCCGCCCCGAGCAGTGCCGGACATGGCCCTTCTGGGGCACGAATCTGCGGGGCAAGCAGGCCTGGGCCCGCGCCAGCGCGGGCTGCCCGGGGATGGACACGGGGCGGCTGCACGACCCCCGCCATATCCGGATCACGCGCGACCGCGTCGAGATCTGATCCGCGAGAGGCGAAATCGCCGATTTCACCAGAAGTCGGGCAAAATCCATCACTTACGCGCCGGGGCTGTTCCCGGGGGCGTTGGCGACGAAAGATCAGGATCCATGGACGCGTTCTGGAGTTTCGCCAAGCAGATGATGAGGATGCGCGGGCACCTGCTGCTCGGGATCCTCTTCGCGGTGCTCTCGGCCGGTGGGCTGGGGGCCGGGATTGTGGCCATGGGCCCGACGCTCGACATCCTGCTCGAACCCGGCAGCGGTGGGCTGCGCCGGATCGTCAGCGACGACCTGGCTCAGGGCGGGCCCATCACCCGACTGGTGAGCCCGGAGATGGTCGAGCATCTTCCGACCGACCCGTTCCGGAGCATCCTGGCCATCATGCTCACGCTGGCGGGGCTGACGGTCCTGGGGTCGATCGCCAACTTCATGCACCAGTACCTGGCCCTGACGGTGGTGCACACCACGGTGGCGCGGATTCGGCGCCGGGCCTTCGGGCGGGTGCTCCAGCTCCCGCTCAAGACGATCGTGGCCGAGGGCCCCACCGACGCGATCTCGCGCGTCGTCAACGACACCGAGGCCCTCTCGGCGGGGTTCGTGGCGATGCTGTCCAAGGCCGTCGCCCATGTCACCAAGGGCATCGTTTCGCTGATGGTCGCGTTCCTGACCAACTGGCAGCTGGCGATCGTGGCGCTGGTGGTCATGCCCATCCTGGCGACGGTGATCCGCAAGCTGGGCAAGCGGATCCGGCGCGCCTCGGGGCGGGCGCTCTCGAGCCGGGCGGACCTGTACCGCGCCTCGACCGAGGCGCTCCAGGGGCTGCGCGTGGTCAAGGTGCACACCACCGAGCGCTACGAGGCGGGGCGCTTCGGGCGGATCAACAAGGAGGTGCTGCGCCAGCAGCTCAAGGTGCGGACCGCGCGCGCCATCGCCAGCCCGCTGGCCGAGCTGATCACCATGCTCGCCCTGGGCGCGCTGACGATCGTGGCCGCCAAGCTGATCCTCGAGGGCGTGCTCGATAAGTCGGAGTTCATCACGGTCCTGGTCGCCCTGGCGATTGCCGGGGCGTCGATCAAGCCACTGTCGGGGCTGGTCAACGACATCCAGCAGTCTGGGGCGGCGGCCGACCGGCTCAGCCGCATGCTCGCCCGCGAGCCCGAGCCCGGGCACGAGAAGCGCCTGCCCAAGCTCGCCCGCCACCGCGAGGCGATCGTCTTCGACCGCGTCGGCGTGATCTACCCCGGGGCCACCAACCGCGCCATCGCCGGGATCTCGCTGCGGATCGACCACGGCGAGACCGTCGCCTTCGTCGGGCCCAACGGCTGCGGCAAGACCACGCTGCTCTCGCTGATCCCGCGCCTGTTCGACCCCGACGAGGGGCGCGTGCTGATCGACGGGACCGACATCGCGCGCGTGCGGGTCCGCTCGCTGCGCCGCCAGATCGGGGTGGTGACCCAGGAGGTCGTCCTGTTCAAGGGGTCGATCGCCCAGAACATCGCCTACGGCAACCGCCACGCCACGCGGGCGCGGATCGAGCGGGCGGCCCGCGACGCGCGGGCCATGGAGTTCATCGAGCAGCTCGATGACGGGCTCGACACCATGGTGGGCGAGCAGGGGCTGACGATGTCCGGCGGGCAGCGCCAGCGCCTGGCCATCGCCCGCGCCATCCTCCGCGATCCGGCCATCCTGATCCTCGACGAGGCCACCTCGATGATCGACGCCCACAGCGAGCGCCTCATCGGCGAGGTGCTCGACGAGTTCTGCCGCAACCGCACCAGCCTGATCGTCGCCCACCGCCTCTCGACCGTCCTGGGCGCCGACCGCATCGTCGTGCTCGACGAGGGGCGGATCGTGGGCATGGGGACGCACGAATCGCTCATGGAATCGTGCGCCGTCTACCAGCAGCTGGCCCGCCACCAGCTGATGAACCCGCTCACGGGGCAGACGGCCCAGGGGGAGGGCTGAGATGCAGGACCGCGACGGCGAGGGGAATCTGGTCTTCCGGTGCGACTTCTGCGGGTCGGCCTGGGACGAGCGGCGCCCGATGGTCGAGGGGCACCGCGGCTCACTGATCTGCGCCTCGTGCCTCTCGATCGCCTACACCGAGCTGGTCCACCTCGACTCGGGGTACGCCCCCGATCGCAAGCAGGTCTGCGTGCTGTGCCTGGAGAACGGGCGCGACGAACTGCACTGGGCCAGCCCCCTCGACGAGACGGTGCTCGCCTGCAGGCGCTGCGTCAAGCAGAGCGCCGGGGTGCTGCACAAGGACCCCGACTCGCCCTGGAAGAAGCCGGCGGACCCCTCGGCCTCCTGAACCACGCCGGCGGCGCGCTAAACAACAGCCGCCGCGCCCGAGCGCCCCTCCCCCACGCGAATAGAATCGGGGCGGACCGAGCCGGCTTTGCGCCGTCCAGGAGGCCCCGATGCCCGCACGCGACACCCAACACACGCCGATGAGCCCCGTCCCCGGTCCCGACCACGAGCCCGAGTATGTGCTGGGAACCAACGAGGCCGAGATGCAGCGCCTTGGATTCCAGCACCGTTTGTGGTCGGCCCAGGCGCAGGCGCTGTGGCAGCGGGCGGGGCTGCGACCGGGCGTGAAGCTGCTGGACATCGGCTGCGGCCCCGGGTTCGCGGCCATGGAGATGGCCCAGCTCGTCACCCACACGGGGAGCATCGTGGGCGTCGATGAATCCAGGGCGTATGTGGAGTTCGCCAACCAGCAGGCCCGTGCCCGCGCCCTGCCCCAGGCGCGGTTCTTTCGCGGCGATGTGACGAGCATCGACGGCGTGCTGGCGACCCAGGGCGTCGGGCCCGGATCGTTCGATATGGCGTATGCGCGCTGGGTGCTGTGCTTCGTGCCCGACCCGGAGGCCGTGGTCCGCGCGGCGGTGAAGATGCTCAGGCCCGGCGGGCGGTTGTGTGTGCAGGACTACTTCGGGTACGACTCGATGCGGGCCGCGCCCATGAGCGACGCCTTCAAGGCCGTCATCGACGCGATCGACCACAGCTGGCGCCAGCGCGGCGGCGACCCCGACATCATGGGGCGCCTGCCGGGCATCGCCGTTTCCCAGGGGCTGCGCATCGAGCACCTGACCCGAGTGGAGGTGGGGACCGCGCGCCCGGGGATGCCCATGTGGGACTGGCCCGAGAGCTTCTGGGGCGTGTTCCTGCCCCGGCTCGAGGAGCTGGGCTCAATCACCAGCGCCCAGCGCGAGGCCTTCATGCGCAACTGGGAGGCGCTGAGCAGGGACCCCGCGGCGTACATGCACCTGCCGCCGGTGTACGAGATGATCGCGGTCAAGCCGGAGGCGTAAGCACGAGTCTGTCTTTCTTGGCGAGCCCCTGAACCCCTGAGTTCATTCAACGCCGAGGCGGCCGCCCGATCGACGGGGGGGTGTCGGGGCGACCGCCAAGTGGCATTGCTGTTCGTTGCGGCTCACGCTCGGCAAGCGCCGAGCATGATCAGGGGCATCCCGCTGAGAAGTCGCTGATGAACAAAGAGACATCGAAGAAGTTCCACACGCCGTCGGCGTTGAAGTCCGCCTCGGGGGTTTGATCGCCGAACATCTCGATGAACGCGGCCACATCGAAGAAGTCGAGCGCGCCGTCGCCCGTGATGTCCGCCCGGCACGCGGGCGCGGGGGTGAGCCGGAAGGCGAGGCGCTGATCCCCGTTGTACAGCCCGTCGCCGACAATCACGCCCTCGTTGGTGATGCCGTTGGCGCTGACCAGCTCCCAGCCGCTACCCTCGGGGATCAGCTCGTTGAGGTCGTACCCGACGCCGTCAACCCAGAGCGTCGCCACGCCGTGGCCCTCGGCGCCGCTGGGAATGCACGCCCCGACGGCCCACCCGCTGTCGTTGACATCGAAGGCCTCGCCGTACGCCATGCCCGCGATATTGGGCAGCGCCGTGATCGAATCGGTCGTGCCGTCGGAGATGAACGCCACCCCGCTGTCGTCACCGGTGACGCCCCATCCGACGACCTGGCCCAGCTCGTTGATCGCGTTGGCCGACGAGAGCGTGCCGCCCGCGAAGATGCCCAGGTCGGTCGCCACGCCGTTGGTCCAGGTGACCGCGTGACGGATGCTGCCCACCACCGAGATGCCCGCGACAACCCCGGCGCTGTTGATGTCCTTGGCCGCGGCGTAATCTGGCCCGTCGGGGTTGATGCTGTGCAACAGCTCGACATCGCCGTCGGTGTGCCAGACGACGCCGTTGGAGCCGTACTCCGTTTCGCCGAACCCGACAACGACGCCCGCGTCGTTGACCGCTCGGGCGGAAGAGCCGAAGAGATACTCCGTTTCGTCGCCGTCATTGTCCTCGCTGGGCAGGGCCGCGCCGACGCCATCGGTCCAGGCGATCGCCTGAGGCGGCTGGCGGAAGCCGAACCCGCCGCCGACCACCACACCGTTGTTGTTCGAGCTGCTCAGCCCGATGCTCGTGAACGCATCGAAGGGAAGATACTCCTCGATGCCCTCGGGTGTCCAGACCACATAGGACTGATTCCCCTGGGCGTCATAGATGAACCCTGCGACGCCGGTCTGGGACATATGAAATGCGCTCGATGATCCCCCGGTCGGGCTCGGAAACGCTGAAACGGTGTATGGCCCGGGTTGAGCGAAGACAAGGGGCGAGACAATCGCCAGAGGAAGGACAAAGCAGATGGGTTTCATGGTGTTACTCCAAACTCGCCAAACAGCGGCTCAAAGCCACTCTAGCAGATCTGAAATCTCCGTCAAGATATATCCCGGATATATTTGGGATTGTTTTTGTTTCCTCTTTTGGATATAATGGTTCATCCAATGACCCAGCTCCAAAGGGCCGAGACGCCCCCCAATCTCGAAGTTCGCGTCACCACGCTCGGTCGGCGTCTCTCTGAGCGGATCAACAGCGTGATCGACTCGGTCGAGAACCGCCCCAAGGGACCCATGCGCCTGGCCAAGGAGATGGGCGTTGACAAAATGCTGGCCAGCCGGCTCCTGCGCGCCGCCGCCCATCGCGACCCCATCGCCGTGCTCCAGCTCATGCCCGGGCCCGATCCGCTGCGCCTGTTCGCCGTTGCCGCGGGCAAAAAAGGCGTCCCGGCGACGATCATCTCCGATTTCATGGCCAGCGTGGAGGAGTTCGAGGAGATGATCCGCGAGGAGGCCGGCGACCGCAGCGGGTTCGACGCCATCCTGGCGACCTGGCTTCCCGATGCCCGTCGCGGCTTCGAGACCCGGCGCAAGCAGTCGATCTACCGCGCGATGAGCCAGCTCAAGGGCGTCGCCGCCGACACCTACATCGCCTCGGCCATCATCGCCCCTTCCGCCGAGGGCGAGTTTCTCGATGTGGTCTGGACCTTCGCCTATCTCGGGCTCCAGCGCCTGCGTCCCAATGTCACCTTCAGGCTCGCCACCCGCCGGATCAGCTCGCCCCACGGCGGCTCGACCGAGCGCAAGCCGCGCCATCCTCGCTCGCTCGACGGGTCCCAGGTCCAGGCGATCGAGGGGCTGATCATCCGCGACTACAGCACCTACCCACTGCCGCCCTTCGAGGTCCAGGCCGCGGGCGATGTGATGCACTACACGCTGGGCGACAAGCGCTTCGGCCCCAAGGCCACCCTCGACCTGGTGATCACCGAGAACAACCACCAGGAACTGCCCCGCGCGATCCCGGCGGATCCGCGGCGCAAGCGCTTCGTCTATACCGATGTCTCAACGCCCGTGCAGCTGCTGGTGTTCGATCTGCTCCTGCACCGCGACATCCAGGGCGTGAGCGATGTGGGGCTGCTGCTCTACGACACGGGCGCCCAGGGCGTGGCCAATGTGAACGACCGATCGCGCGACATCGATCGCCTGGAGATGGTCGAGACGGTTCAATCGCTGGGAACCGGGCTGGGCGCCTGCCGGATCTCCGAAGCGCCGTGGTACATCGAACACCTGGGCACGATCTGTCGCCGGCTCAACTGGAACGCCGACGAGTTCAAGCCGTACCGCGCCCGCATCGACTATCCGCTCTACGGCACACAGGTCGCCCTGACCTACGACGGCCTGACGACGCCCTGAGACGCCTTGACAACCCCGATCATGCTTGGGCCCCCCCAGTCCACGAAAATGCCGTGTTTTCTCAGTGGAAAAACACGGCTAAACGGTGCGAGAGGGATTCGAACCCACGGACCCCTTTCGGGGTCACTCGATTTCAAGTCGAGCGCCTTCAACCACTCAGCCATCGCACCAGGATGTCTCAGAGTGTATTCCGACCCGGCCGGGATGTCAGAGGGTTGATCCGCCGCCCTGCTCACGGCCCGGCTCGCCCGGCCACCGGGGGTGTCCGGGGCACATGGCGGGGCTCAGGGCCGCCAGCACGCCGATGAGAGCGGCGGTCTGGGTGTTGATCTGGACGCTGTCGGTCAGGGAGGCCAGCAGCAGCCCGATGATGGCGAACAGCGGCCCTAGCGCGTATGCGTTCCGGCTCGGCCCTTCCCAATACCTCCACGCGCTACGGAGCATGACCAGCACGATCAGCCCCCAGAGCAGCAGGCCCGGGAGCCCCAGCGTGGCGCCGGCGTGCAGGATCGCGTTGTGCGCGTGGGCGTGGGCGCCGGCGTGCGGGTCGGTCTCGTCGCACCACCGCTTGTAGCCGCCGGCGCCCACGCCGGTGAGGGGGTGCTCGACGATGGCTCGGGCGGCGAGCTGGGCCATGCGCACGCGCAGGCCGGTGTACGAGGTGTAGTCGCCCCGGTCGATGGCGGCGATCTCGGCTCGGGTTTCCGTGAGGCGCGCCTCAAGGGGCGCGCGCATCAGCCACGCGCCGATCCCCGCCATCGCCAGCGCCGCCCCGGCCGCCATGAGCAGGCGGGCGAGCGGGACGCGGCGCATGCCCAAGGCCATGACAAAGACGATGAGCGCCAGCGCCCCCGCCGCGAGCCACGCGCCGCGCGACCCGGTGGCCAGCACCCCCAGCCCCGAGGCCGCGAAGCCCGCCCAGCCCCACCACCTCGCCCGCCCCCTACCCACAAGCACCGCGGGCAGGTGCAGCCCCATGGCGGCCACGAGGATGCTCCCGCCCACGACCGGGTGCCACCAGCCGCTGATCCGGCCGGGGTGGTTCTCCACGAGTCGCGCGAGGGGTTCGATCCCCAAGCCGTTGAACGCGTCGAGGACCTGCCCGATCTGCCCCGCCGCGATCGCGATGCACAGGGCGGCGATGAGGCGGGGGCGGTGCTCGATGACCGGGAAGAGCAGCCCGGCCAGCGCCAGCCAGCGCAGCTCGGCGATCTCCCCGAGCCCGTGCGCCGGGTCGGGCGACCAGGCGAGGGTGACGAACATCCACCCCGCCAGCGCCAGCCCCAGCAGGACGACGGGCTGGCCGAAGCCGTGGATCCAGACGGGGAGGGTGTTGAACACGCGAACCACGAAGTAGGCCGTCATGGGCGCCAGGGCGATCTCGGTGACCGTCACCGGCCCGAACAGGCAGACCAGCCCCGCCAGGGCGAAGAAGAGGTGGAGTCTGTCGCCGATCGGGTCGCGCCGGTGCATGCGCTCGAAAGCGGCGTCGCAGGCCCCCCGATCGACATAGTCCCCATCGAGGAAATGCCTCAGCGACCCCCAGGGCCCGGGGCGGGGCGGGTTGTGTGCTGTTTGGTCGGATTCTGGCATCGGGGCTCTCAGGCGCGCACGGGCAACCGCAGAGTAGGCTTGGAGGTACGACCCATTGCGGGTATCGTATGAATTCGGGGATTTGGCGTGATCCGGGGGCTCCGATTCCGAATAGATGAGGTGGGGCCGGTGTCCCCACAGGAAGGCGATTCTTCATGACCGAGATCAAGCATGTGCTCGCGCGGGCCGCCAAGCGTCTGTTCGTCATCGACCTGCTGCGCACGCTCATGGTCAGCGCGTTCATTGTGCTGTGCGTGCTGCTGCTCATACGGATCGCTCAGAAGTTCGTGCCCACCCTCACGCTCGACTGGGGGCTCGCTTTTCTCGCCGGCGCGGCGGCGACGGTCGTCATCGCCCTGATCGCGTCGCTGGTGCGCAAGCCCGACGAGGGCCAGGTCGCGCGGACGATCGACGAGCGCGCGCACCTGCGCGAATCCATCTCGACGGCCCTGTGCGTCGACGAGAACCAGGACCCGTGGTCCCGCGCGGTCGTCGACGACGCTTCGACCAAGGCCCGGCGGGTGGTGATCAACGACTCGCTGCCCATCGAGACGCCCCGCGCCTGGCCGATGCCGGTGGCCGCGGCCCTGGCGCTGTTGGCCGTCTGGTGGGTCCCAGCGACGGATGTGACGGGGCTGCTGGCCCGCAAGGAGCTGAAGCGGGCCAACCAGGCGCAGGTCGAGGAGGTCAAGGCGACGGTCAACGAGACCAGGGCCATGATCGAGGAGATCAAATCCAGGACCGGGGTCGACCTTCAAGCCGCGGGCGACGAGACCGCCCCCGAGCTGACCCCCGAGAAGACCGAGTTCGTCGATCCCCAGGAGATCGCGCGCAGCGCGATCAAGGAGCTGACCAGTCTGTCGGACAAGCTCGAAGACCAGCGGAACAACGAGGACGGGGCGACCTTCGACGCGATCCGTGACATGACCCGCCAGCTCAACACGCCCAAGGAGGGCCCGATGTCCGAGATGGCGCGGGCGATGGCCCGCGGCGACTTCAAGGAGGCGCGGAAGCAGCTTGAGCAGATGGCCCAGGCGGCGCAGGACGGGTCGATGAGCGAGGAGCAGAAGCAGCAGGCCGCCGAGCAGCTTGAGCAGATGAAGCAGGCGCTCGAGAAGATGGCCGAGAACCGCCAGTCGCTCGAGGAGCAGCTCAAGGCCGCGGGCCTGAGCGAGCAGCAGGCCCAGCAGCTGGCGACCGATCCCGGGGCGCTCAAGAAGGCGCTTCAAGAGGCCGGCGTCAGCGAGGAGCAGGCCCAGCAGCTGTCTCAGGCGGCCCAGGCGCAGCAGCGTGCGTCGGACGCCGCCGGTTCGATGGCCCAGGCGATGGGGCAGATGGCCTCGGGCATGCAGCAGTCCAACCCGGGCGAGATGGGGGAGGGGCTCGAATCGATGTCCGGCCAGCTGAGCAGCATGGAGCGGATGCAGCAGGAGATGAACGCGCTGGAGCAGGCGATGGGCGAGTGCAGCGGCCAGCTGGGCAAGCTGGGCCAGTGCAGCAACCCCGGCGGCGGTGGCGGTCAGGGCTTCGGCGAGGACGCCAAGTGGGGCGGGACGGGGAAGTATTCCCGGGGCGACAGCCAGGGCTTCGGCAGCGGGTCCGGCGGTTCCGGCAAGGGCATGGGACAGAGCCCCGACGCGCAGGCCGCCGACTTCATGCTCAAGAAGGAGCGGGCCGAGGTCCAGACCACCAACGACGGCCCGGTGATCGCCTCGACGATGGTGCAGGGATCGCAGATCAAGGGCGAATCGACGGCCACCTTCACCAGCGCCGTCGAGAGCGCCACGACCCAGGCGGCCGAGGCGATCGAGACCAAGCGCGTCCCCCGCAAGCACGAGGCGGCGGTGCAGCACTACTTCGGGCGCCTCGACAACGAGGCGAAGAAGGCCAGCGGCGAGAAGCCCGAGCCGGCGCCCCAGGGCAGCGACGCGAAATCTGGCGAGAACAAGAGCGGCGAATAAGCCACCCCGGGTGGCCGACCGGACCACCGCCGGCTTCCTCGCGCCCCCCGGTGTATCTGTTACACTCGGTCATGAGATTCATCAAGGCATCCGAGCTGCGTTGGCTGGTGGGCTCGCTGGTCGTGCTGGTGCTGATCGCGGCGTCGATCAATGTGCCGTTCGCGATCACGAGAATCCGGTCGCGCACGGGGAAGCGACCGGGTCAATCGCTCTATTTCCGCGGGGCGGAGGCGGGCGCGCGCGGCTGGCCGGCGAAGACCCCGCATGACCGACCGTGGACAGGGCCGACCTCGATCACCGCATGGTCGTCATTCGGCTACCGCGAGTACGACGCAAGGGTTCCCAATCCGACCGAGAACATGAATGGGTTCTCGATGGAGGTCCAGCACCTCGGTTGGCCGTTTCCGGTCATTGAGATCAAGCAGATGTGGTGGAACTGGGACGACCCGGCGCTGCAGGGCCCGGAACCGGACCCGCGCCCGACGCTGATGCCGCTGGGCCTGGTGGTCAACCCATTGCTGGTCGTGACGCCGGTCTGGTTCTTGCTCTTTCTCCTCCCCTTGGCGTTGATCATGGCTCGCCGGGCCACTCGATCTTGACGGCGGTTGTGCCCCTGGTGCGGGTACGCGATCGAGCAGCAGCGGGTGTGCCCGGAGTGCGGGGCGGAGGCGATGAAGATCGCCGGGTGAGGCGGCGCTGCGGGGGCATGGCGCCGGTGGCCGACTTCCGCTCCCGACTTTCATGCCCGTGGCCGGTACCATGAGCCATGCGATTCACACATGCCTTTTCGTTGCCCATCGTGCTTCTGGGCCTCACGCTCGTCTCATGCTCCGAATCAAACAGCACCGGGTCCGACGCGACGCCCACGAGCACGCGGACCGTCACGCTCTACACCAGCGTGGACGACATCTTCGCGCGCATGGTGGTGGACGCGTTTGAAAAGGAAACCGGGATCGAGGTCCGGGTGCTGGGCGACACCGAGGCGACCAAGACCACCGGGCTGGTGGCGCGTCTGCTGGCGGAGAAGGGCGATCCGACGGCCGATGTGTGGTGGTCCAGCGAGCCGATGGGGACGATCCGGCTCGACGCCGAGGGCGTGCTGGAAGCGGGGGCGATGGAGGGAACGGTGGGCGAGGACTGGCCCGAGCAGCTGCGGGCGGATGACTGGTCGTGGGTGGGGATCGCGGTGCGGGCGCGGGTGATCGGCTTCGCCAGCGACCGCGTCGGCCAGCCGCCGACGGCCCTGGCGGCGCTGGCGGACCCGACGTACCAGGGTCGCATCGGCATGGCGCGCCCGCAGTTCGGCACCACGCGCATCCACATGGCGATTCTGGCCCAGCGCTGGGGCCTGGAGGGCTTCGAGTCCTGGCTGGAGGCGCTGCGCGACAACGGCGTTCGTCTGTACGACGGGAACGCGACGGTGGTGCGGGCGCTGTCGATGGGCGAGATCGATGTGGGGCTGACCGACACCGACGACATCTGGGCCGGGCGGGAGAACGGGTGGAAAGTTGATCTGGCCTACGAGAGCGCGGAGGGCGACCCGCGCTGGCCCGGCGCGGGGCCCACGCTGATCCCCAACACGGTGGCGGTGGCCAGGAACGCGCCCCACCCCGACGCCGCACGACGCCTGGCGGCCTATCTCGTCTCGCCGACGGTCGAGCGCCTGCTCTGGGAATCGACCACGCACAACACGCCGGTCGATCCGGCGCTGCGCGCCGAGTTCGCCGACCGGGTGCTGGACATCGGCCGTCTGCCTGATTATCGGGGGGCCGCCGATCTGGCCCCCGCGGCGATGGACGCGTGCGAGCGTGTGCTTGAGGGTCCGTAAACAGCATGGCCGGCTGCCCTGATCGGCGCATCCCTCCCGGTCTCCGCCGCGGTCCCGGGTTTCGATCCGGCGCCGGGGCAAGGCCGGAACCCGTCGGCCCGATGCAGGCCCCGTGAGCACCGCCAGGAAGAAACTCGAATGGCAGTTCAGGCCCAAGGACCGGCGATCGTTCCTGCTGGGGATACTGATCTTCCAGGCGGCGGTCCTGATGGCCGGTGAGTTCGCCGTGGACGCCTGGGTGCGGCGTGAGTTCAGCCTCTCGATGTCGGCCGCCGACCGGCTGTTCGTGTTCCGCGTGTCCATCGCCTTCAGCGTGTTCACGCTCACGGCCCTGATCATGTTCCTGGCCTCCAAGCGATACCGCGACACGCTCGAGCAGGCCAACCGCGAGCTCAGCGCCGAGGTGGCGCGCCAGGTGACGGCGGGGCTGGCCAAGCGCAACGCCCTGATCTTCGGGCTGGCCAAGCTGGCCGACTACCGCGACACGGACACGGGGGCCCACCTGGAGCGGATCGGGCTGTACGCGCGAATCGTCGCGGACGCGTTGCGCACGCGCTATCCCGACATCATCGACGCCAAGTGGATCGACCGCCTCGTGCTCGCCTCGTCGCTGCACGACATCGGCAAGGTGGGGATCCCTGACTCGATCCTGCTCAAGCCCGCGCGTCTGACCCGCGAGGAGCGCGAGGTGATGGAGAAGCACACGCTCATCGGCGCCGACACCCTGCTGGCGATCCGCGCCAAGCTCGGCGGCGACGGGTTCATCGACATGGGCGTGGAGATCGCCCTCCAGCACCACGAGAAGTGGGACGGCACCGGGTATCCGTTCGGGCTCGGCGGCGAGGACATCTCGCTGCCGGCGCGGATCGTGGCGCTGGCGGATTTCTACGACGCCGTCACCAGCAGGCGTATCTACAAAGACGCCATGACCCACGAGCAGACGGCCGAGCTGATCCGCGACCTGCGCGGGACGCACTTCGACCCGAGCGTCGCCGACGCGTTCTTCGCTAATGAGGCGGAGTTCAACGCGATCCGCGCCCACAACCAGCACGATGATCACACGAGCCTCAAGCTCATGGACCTCGAGCAGGTGGCGCGCCGGTTCATCGAGGATCAGGCCCAGCTGCGCTACACCGCCGCGGCGTGAATCACGCATACGGGCGCCACGCCGCTAACCTGTTTCATGCGACGCCCAAAGGCGGAGAAACACCGCTGATTCATCGTTCAGACAGAACATGGCTGTAGCTCGACCTTGGGAAAGCACGCATTGGTGTATGTTCTTGCTGACTGGTCTAATCCAGACCCTCGTGGAACCACGATCAAATCGCTTTACCCTCATAGCACAAGGTACAGAAATTTTTTCAGTGTCAGCCAGTATGGCTCCGAGTTTCCATGGCTCCCAGCCCAGAGCATAGAACGGAAGATAAAAAAAGGACAAAGTGATAGAATCCTTTACGATGCTGTTTGCTTGAAAACCCAAGAAGGATTCAGCACTAAACCGCCGGTGGTCATAAGCGAACAATGCGGCGGAAAACAGGATTACTGTCAAGCAAGCGATCCGACCCGCATCCCACCCGAATCCGGACCTCAGCCTTATAGGTTCGACGAACGCGAAATGACTTGGACCGGC
Organism: uncultured Phycisphaeraceae bacterium; assembly: GCA_964387925.1. Lineage (GTDB taxonomy): Bacteria > Planctomycetota > Phycisphaerae > Phycisphaerales > UBA1924 > UBA1924. Next base: position 74,055 of record CAYLXF010000007.1, on the reverse strand, counting down.
CCGAGAGGATATATGCGGATAAGTCATAATCCGATGCCTCAGCAGTATAAAAAACAATGGCAAAAACATGGCTGCGAATAGGGTATTCCAAATCATGTAATTGTCCATGTTAAACATATTTACTCATTTTTTACAGATAACTCCGCCCGGCAATCATCACACCGGATCGCCGGGGCAGTTCTCAACGCCGAAGGTGGCTCTAGCGGCGGCTTTCGCCGCTGCAAACGCATTCTGAGCGGCAGCTACTGCGGCTTTATACGCGTTCGAGCACTGCCACAAATCCGTCGCCATGTCCGCAGCCGCCGCAATTCCACACACTGAAAATACAATCAGAGCTGCGATCGCTCCCACGGGTCCGCTGCTCGCAGCAATCCCCGCCGCCACACCGCTCCCGCCAGCCAGCCGCAAACAATCCGCAAGGCTGTGAATCGCTGACGCTGCCGCGGTATCTTGGCAGGATTTCAGATTAGACCTTGCATCGGAAAGCGATCCAGAATAGGTGCTTAGCGCCTGATTAAATGCATCTTCGCAGTTTTGTATCTCTCCGACAGGCGAGATTCCTGCGATATCAACATATAGATGAGTTAAAATTAAACTATTAACTACTTCTCCATCGACATACCCGCCGATGAGAATAAATCTATTTCGACCTCCATCCGCCCGGGCAGCTTGAATCACGAGCCCGTTGATGTTCAAGCTATCAAACTGGCTGGCGGCCGTACCAATGAAACTAAAGATACTGGCATTTACAGCGGCGAGCTCGTTTGCGTCTTGGCTTGACAACTGATCGTCATTCGTGTAATCGTATTCAGAAATCAGATGAATTTGCAATGAAAACGGGTTTCCATCAGGCGTCTCCAGCGAGACAGACTGGAATTCGTCTGTCTCTGAAATCTCAGTGAGGAGGATATACACAGCATCGTTTTGATCGTAAGGCACATTAAACAATGCTTCATAAAAATATTTTTGATCCGCACCCCAATCTCGTATAGGAACCGGCTGCACCCCGAAGGCCTGCTCTATGGTCGCGCCCACCTCTACCGCATCAAGCGCATCTGAAATCTGCTCCGCGGTCTCTGCCATCGGTTGCACGGGCTGGGCCAGGGCCGCGCTGGCACGATAAACCGGGAAGACCATCAGATTCAGGATCAAGAGGAGCCCGAAAATAGGATTCGAATATTCAAGGTGTCCCCGTACCCAACTCATTACCGTGTTCATTATTTTCTCCTTTAGCGAGTGTTCATCGTACCACGCGCCGATACCGTTCCCCGGGATCTAACCCAGACTACTCCCCCCCCCGTGACGCAACTCGATTCCTCCGATTTTTTAATTTTTGTCTATATTGAAGGAACCGTGAAAATGCATTAGCTCTCCTCACTTGACTTTCGTCTAAACTCTCCCATGCCCTTCACCACGACCACCGCGACGCCCGATCTCGCCTCGCTCATCACGCCCCATCTGGACGAGATCACCGCGATCCGCCATGATCTGCACGCCCACCCCGAGATCCTGTTCACCGAGGAGCGCACTTCCAAGGTCGTGCAGGACGAACTCACTCGCCTGGGCGTCACCTTCCGCACGAACATGGGCGGACGCGAGCCGGGGACGGGCTTCGGCGTGCTCGCGCACATCCCCGCGACGGTCGATCGCCCCGGCGACTGCATCGGGCTGCGGGCCGACATGGACGCGCTGCCCATCGAGGAAGCAGGCGAGCTGAAATACAAATCAACCAGACCCGGCCAGATGCACGCCTGCGGGCACGACGGGCACACGGCGATCCTGCTGGGGGTCGCGCGGGTGCTGTCGCAGCTTGAGCACCGTCCCAACCCCGTGACGCTGGTGTTCCAGCCCGCCGAGGAGGGCGGCGGGGGCGGGGACAAGATGTGCCGCGACGGGGCGCTGGACGGGGATGAATCCAATGGGTTCGGGCCTCCCGTCGCGCGCATGTACGGCCTCCACGGCTGGCCCGACCTGCTCCTGGGCACGATCGCCACCCGCCCCGGCCCGCTGCTGGCGGCGACCGACACCTTCGACATCGTCATCGAGGGCAAGCAGGGGCACGCCGCCTACCCCCACCTGTGCGTCGATCCCGTGGTCGCGGCGGCCCAGATCATCTCGATGGCCCAGACGATCGCGTCGCGCACGACCCGCCCCACCGACTCGGTGGTGGTCACCTTCGCCTCGGTCCACGCGGGGAGCGCGTACAATGTCATCCCCCAGACCTGCGCGCTACGCGGCACGATCCGGACGCTGGACATGGACACCCGGACCAAGACCAAGGCCCGGTTCTTCGAGCTGGTCGAGCGGGGGTGCCGGGCGCTGGGCTCCGCCGCCCACATCGACTGGCACGACGGCTACCCCGTCACATACAACGACCCAGCCGAGGCCCGACGCGTGGCGCAAGTTGCTCAGAAAGCTGAACTTACGAATGAGTTCGTGACGATGAAAGAACCCACGATGGGCGGAGAGGACTTCGCCTACTATGCCCTCAGGGTCCCCAGCTGCTTCTTTCTGCTGGGGCTGAGCGAGTCCGACGCCAGACCCTACCCGGGGCTGCACACCCCGGGCTTCGACTTCAATGACGGGGCGATCGGGATCGGGATGGAGATGATGTGCCGACTGGCGCTATCGTAAGGGACGATTCGGGCCGATGAAGTCGTGAACCTTCCTCCCTGATGGTGGGTATATTGTTCACGGGTCGCGGTCCGAGAACCGATGGAGAGAGTATGAATCGCACAGGCAAAGCAATCGTGAAATCAGCAGCCCTCCTCGTGGGGATCGCACTGCTGACGGTCTCCACCGGCTGCCGCGTCGAGCGGACCACCGGGCAGCGCCACCAGGCGCGTGCGGTCGACACCATCCTCCGCGCCGAGGCGATGCGGCTCAACCAGGAGCCCATGACCGAGACCACCCTCGAGGACTACGCCCATCTCAACGCGATGTACCAGGACCTGCTGCATGCGTCGATTCGCTCGGGCGAGGCCGAGCCGCTGACCGTGCAGGAAGCCGAGGACCTGCTGCGTCGCGTGGCCTCCGAGGCCCGGATGCTCCCGGCCTTCCAGAACTGGTCGCCCGAGGCCCAGAAGAACTTCGAGGAGAACTTCTGGCGCTTCCGTCTCAAGAAGTGGCAGCAGTGGCGCGGGCCGGACTACATCTACGAGTAAGGCATGCCCGATCTACCGAACGAACACGCAAGCCGGCCTCGCAAGTGGTCGGTTTTTCTTGGCATACTGGGCATCAAGCCCGCCCCGGCGCCCCGGATCGAGCCGCGGGAGCCTCGCCAGGGTGGAGCCTGGAAGGGCCTTGCGCGCATCAGTGACGAGTTCGACGCTCCACTCCCGCCAGAGGTGAGCGAGGGATTCGGGATCGATCAGCGGTGAGCGGCTTTCTCCTCGATTCAATCGCGATGCTGTATGATGTTCGGACCTTATCAATCTGATTGAGGCAATGACACCACAACCGGCCGACGCCGCGGTACGAATACAATCCCCCGTGGCCGACGATCCCGACACTTCATTCTGTGACGCCGAGGGTCACGCTCCCGCTTCCGACCCGCCGCCCTGGGGGACCGAGACCAGGGTGATCCGTCTGCTGCGCCTGCGCGCCGACGCGCGCAAGCTGCCGCCGCGGCCCGGCGTGTATCTCATGAAGAACCACAAGGGCAGCGTCCTGTATGTCGGCAAGGCGACGCGGTTGTGCGACCGGGTGTCGTCGTACTTCATCCCCTCGGCGGACCTGGGGCCGCGCAAGAACATGATGCTCGACGAGGTGCACGCGTTCGACACCTTCATCACCGACACGGCGTGGGAGGCCCTGCTGGCCGAGAACCGGCTGATCAAGGACATCAACCCGCCGTACAATGTCGCGCAGAAGGACGACCGCACCTACCCGTATCTGATCGTCACCATGCGCGAGGACTTCCCCCGCGTGTTCGTCAGCCGCAACCCGACGGGGATCAGGGCCGACGGCTCCAAGGACCCGCGCTTCACCGGGGCGACGATCCTGGGCCCTTTCACCTCCCCCGCGGCCCTTCGCATCGCGCTCGACGCGCTCCAGGATGTCTTCAAGTTCCGCACCTGCTCGCTGGACATCCTCGAGGACGACCCCAAAAACCGCTTCTTCCGCCCGTGCCTGCTCAAGGCGATCGGCAAATGCAGCGCGCCGTGCAACAACTCCATCAGCAAGGGCCAGTACCGCGAGGACATCAAGCGCCTAGTCCGCTTCTTCAACACCAAGCGCTCGACGGTCATCAGCGAGCTGGAAGAGGAGATGGTCAATGCCTCCGCCCAGATGAGGTTCGAGTCGGCGGCCGTCCTGCGCGACCAGATCACCGCGATCCGCAAGCTCGACGAGCGGGCCCGCACCAGCGACAAGTGGCAGCCCGAGACCGAGATCGGGTACATCGACCCCAAGAAGGGCTGCACCAGTCTGCAGAAGGCGCTGGGGCTGGAAAAAACCATCCGCTGCGTCGAGGGCTTCGACATCGCCCACCTGCAGGGCAACGAGACGGTCGCGTCCAAGGTGTGCTTCATCGACGGGCGCCCGTTCAAGCAGGAGTACCGGCGCTACCGCATCAAGTCGTTCACGAACCTGTCCGGCGGTCGCGCCAACGATGATTTCCAGTCGATGCGCGAGGTCATCAGCCGCCGGTATCGCAACGCGGGCGAGGGGCACGAGCTGTACCCCGACATCATCATGATCGACGGCGGCCTGGGCCAGCTCCACGCGGCGATGGACGCCTTCGAGCAGCTCGACATCCAGCCGCCGATGGTGGTGTCGCTGGCCAAGAAGGAAGAACTGATCTACAAACAGGGCTCGCCCGACCCCATCCGGCTCGGACGAAACAACCCGGGTCTGCGCCTGCTCCAGCAGGTGCGCGACGAGGCGCACCGCTTCGCGCAGCACTATCACCATATTCTGCGGCGGAAGAAGACGCTGGGGGAGTGAAGAAGGGATCGGCCGCTGGCCATCAGGGAAGAACTCTGGGCGCCACTACTCGCGACGCAGACGCGCAGTAGCGTCTTCGAGAGCCCCCCAAGAGCACTACTGCGCCGAAGACGGCGAGTAGTGGCACCCCGCAAGTTATGGTTTCCGGTTCTTCATGGACTTCGGGATCAGCAACTGGCACCCAAGGCAGACCGACTGATCAACATCGATCAGCCGCTCGAAATCCTTGTTTGAGAGCAGTTCGACATGGCCGTCCCAGAAAAGCACCGAGGCGCCTTCGGGATTCATATCGACGCGTTCGTGAAGCATCGGGAGCTTGGCGAGCTCTTCGGGCCTGATGCCGTCGGGGATGCGGCGGTCGGGCCAAGGGATGGGGCACATCCAGATGTCGTCCTGCGTGTCATCGGAGCCGAGTATGGGCTCTGGGTATGGGATATCCGCCCAGTCCATCACCATCTGGAATGAAGACGGCACAATAAACTGATCATCATGCTCTATGGCATAGTTTTTCATCATCGCCGCAATCGAACGCAAATTTCCCTGGCGCAACCTCACCGGAGAAAAACGCAACGGCGGGAAACCAAGCGATGATGTAAAAATCAGTACGACGGTCACCACTACCCCGAGTAGAGCGACTAGATCGAACCAGTTGACCTTGAGCCCCACTCGCATAGAAGTTCATTCGCATGCTATACCTACGGGTTCCTCACTCCCCCACCCGCTCGCACCGCATCACCATCGAGTCCTGATACAGCGTCACCGCCGACGCCTTCTCGCTATCCTCGCCCAGCGCGAAGCCCAGCTCGGCGTCGATCCCGTCGTAGCGGAACCGCTTCTCTCCCGGTTTGGCCTCCTCGACCGGGTGGACGCGGTTGGCGGGCTGGCGGGAGAGGCGGGCGAAGAGGAGGCCGTGAGATGTGGTGATGTCGATGTCGAAGCCCAGCTGGGAGTGGTAGGTCCCGACCAGCTTCGTGGTTACTTCGTCGACGAGCTTCCGGGGGATCGGCGGCGAGATCGGCTCGGGGTGCATGCCGATGACCTCCTGAAAAATCTTCTCGCCCGCGCCGGTGGTGTACAAACTCGCCCCGTTGGTGAGCACGACGACGGCGATGCCCAGATCGCGATTGATGCCCAGGTAGGACGAGTAGCCGCCGGTCATCCCGTTGTGCCAGCGGCTCGCGCCGTCGCGGGCGATGAACCAGCCCATGCCGACCTGCTGGCCCATCTCCTGGACGGTATAGAGCGGCTGGCGAGCCATCTCCATGGCGTTATAGATCCCCGCCCGGTCATCATCCACTTTATCATTGAGCGGCTTGAGATTCGCCTCGGCGAAGGCCATCAGCCCATGGGCCGTCGTCGTCCACATGCCCGCCGGGGCGATGGCGCCCATCGAGCCCCACGGCTTCGTGTCCATCCCCGCGCGGGTCGCGGGGGCGAGACGCTTCTGCTGTCCTTCGTCGAGGGTGATCGTGAAGTCGCCGATGCCCAGAGGCGAAAGCACCCGCTCCTTGACCAGCGTCTCGTAGTCACCGCCGGCGTGCCGGGCGATCATGGTCCCCAGCACGCCCACGGCGAAGTTGGAATATTCGAAGTGCGTGCCCGGCGTGTGCATCACGGGGGTCCTGGCGATCCCGGTCAGCATCTTGTCGAGGTCGTAATCGACAAAGGGCCGATCCGGATCGGTCGGGAGCAGGTTGATCGGGGCCGTGCCCCAGCCGGAGGTGTGCGTGGTCAGGTGCCAGAGGAGGATGGGCTCGCCGTTGTCGCCGCGGCCCGCCTCCACCCCCTCGGGGAGCAGATCGTTGAGCGGCGTGTCCTTTGTCACCTCGCCGCGCCGGATGGCATCGGCCAGGAGCGTCCCCGTGATCACCTTGGAGATCGAGCCGATCTCGTACATCGTGTCGGCGGTGGGCTTGGCGTCGGTATCGAAGTTGAGCGTCCCCACGACATGGAAGGTGGTGGTCCCGTCGTAGTCGATCCCCACCACCGCGCCGGGGATGAGCATCGCATCGATCTCGGGCTGAAGGTGTTTTTCGACGATCGCCTGGCGATCGGTGTCGGCGGCGAATACGGGTGCGATCAGAACCGCGACAGCGGTCAGGCCGATGGTGACGAGCGTGCGCATGACCCAGTGTACCGGGTGACGCTTCCGCGGATGCTCGAACTTGCCCCACACCACCCTGGGCGCCACGACTCGCCGTCTTCGGCGCAGTAATACTCTTGGAGCGATTCAGAAGACACGACTGCGCCGAAGACGGCGAGTCGTGGCGCCCGGAGTATCTTTCCCACTGCCCACTGCCCATTGCCCACTGCCTCTCCCTCACGCCTCGTCGAGCACCGCGTTGTAGCAGGTCATCACCTTGGAGCGCGTCACCAGCGCCAGCGGCTTGACGCCCTCGAAGCCGTCGACCAGGACCAGGCTGGAGATCTCGTGTCTGGCGAACTTCTCCATCACCGTGTCGAGGTGCTCGTCGGGCCTGATGATGGGCAGATCGTCGCGCATCAGCTCGGCCACGAGCAGCAGGGGGATGGCCTCGCGGTCGATCAGCGCGGTGCGCATGTCGCTGCCGGTCACCATCCCGATGTATCGCCCGTCGGTGTCGACGACAGGGAAGTCGGGGACATTGTGGTGGGCGTGGAGGGTGATGAGCTTGCTCAGCGGGTCCGAGGCGTACACCGGCTCGGGCGGGAGCGGCGCGTAGTCGACGCTGCTCACCGGGACCTGGCGCAGCAGCGAGAGGTCGCGCCCGGTGCCGATGCGGATGCCGGCGCGCCGGAGCTTGGCGGTGTAGATCGAGTCGGGCATGAGCGTGCGCGTGCCGGCGGTGGAGACGATGGCCGCGAGCATGATGGGGGCCAGGACATGCGGCTCGCGGGTGATCTCGAAGAGGATGAGGATCGCCGTCATGGGGGCGAAGGTGGTGCCGGCGATCAGCGCGGCCATGCCCACCAGGGCGTAGCTGGCGGGGGACGAGCCGGCGCTGATGAGCCCCATCTTGTCGAGCAGGACCCCGAACATGCCGCCCAGGGTGGCCCCGGTGAAGAGCGCGGGGGCGAACACGCCGCCGCTGCCGCCCGAGCCGAGGGTGAAGGATGTCGCGACGACCTTGCAGACGAACAGGACGCCCAGCACGCCGATCGCGCTCCAGGCGACGCCGCCGGCGGCGTAGGTCTCGGGGTCGAGCAGGTGGGTGATGACCGAGTAGCCGTTGCCGAAGAACGGAGGGATCACGCCGTGGTAGTGGCCCAGCAGCCCTCCGATGGGCATGGACGCGAAAGCGAAGATCGCGCCGATGCCCAGCCCCCCCAGCAGCATCGCCCCGAGCACGGGCTTGAGGACGGGGTGGAGCTTCACGCGAGCGAAGAGGTCCTCGCTGCCCTCGATGGTCACGGTGTAGAACCACGATCCCAGAGCGCACAGCAGCCCCAGCACGATGTAGCTTGGCAGCTCGTTGACGCTGAACACATAGTTGGGCAGGTGGGTGGCGAAGATCGCCTCGTTGTCGCCCAGGATCACCTGCGTCATCGCGGTGGCGAACACCGAGGCCATCACCACCGGCGTGAAGGTCTTGAGCGAGAAGTCACGCAGCAGGATCTCGAGCGCGAAGAACACGCCCGCGATGGGGGCGTTGAAGATGCTCGAGATTCCCGCGGCCGCGCCACAGCCCACCATCGTCACGACTTGACGGCGCGGGATCCCCAGCTTGCGGGCCAGCACCGACCCCGCCACCGCCCCGATCTGCACGATCGGGCCCTCCGTGCCCGCCGAGCCGCCCGAGCCCACGGTGCAGATCGACGCGAGCACCTTGATGACCCCCACCCGCGCGGGGATCACGCCGCCCCTGCGCACGATCGCGTCGAGCACTTGAGGCACCCCGTGTCCCGCGGCCTCTCTTGCGAAAAAATAGACCAGCAGGCCGCAGAGCAGCGCGCCGACCATCGGGATCACCGGCAACATCCAGATCGACCATGCACCCTGAAGATGCTCGGTCAGATGCTCGGCGGCGACCAACCCCGTGGCGAAGAGTACGGCGCCCACCGCCGTCACTACGCCGATGAACGCCCCCAGCACATTGAGCCACGCCTCGGGATGGCTCCGCATCCAGAGCAGCGAGGAGGCGACGATCGTGCTGGGGCGGAGCCGGTAGGCCAGGCGGGAGATCACAGGGCATGATAGCCGCGCTCAATCGCGCGCCGCCGCCCTCGGGTCCTCCTGGAGCAGCAGCTCCTCGACGCGCGGCGCGTCGGGAAGCGGCTTGCCCCTGCTGTCGGTCAGCGGGGTCCCGTTCATGCGCGTGATGGTGACCACCGGGTGCTTCTTCTCGTGGGCCGCGAGACGCTTCTCCAGCTCGGCCTTGACCGGCTCGTCCAGCCCCGCCCACTTGCCGCGTCCGCGGCACTTGGGGAACCGGCTGCAACCCAGCCACGGCCCGCGCGCGCCGTTGCGTAGATTCAGCGGGCTCCCGCAGATCGGGCAGGGCAGGTCGGTCTCCAGCGGCGGAACGCTCGGGGCGTTCACATGCCCCTTCTTGTCGATGTTGAGGATCATCCCGTCCTCGGTGGTCTCGCCCTCTTCCAGCGGCGTGGTCAGGAACGGGCCGAAGCGACCCGTTTTGCGGATCATCGGGCGCCCGGTCTTGGGGCACCGCACATCCACGAACTCGGCCGTCTGCGGCCTGCCCTCGCGGTCGCACGGGCACGCGTAGTCGCAGTCGGGGTAGGTCGAGCAGCTCAGGAAACGCCCGTTCTTGCCGAATCGGTAGACCAGCGTGGATCCGCACTTCTCGCAGCGGTACTCGTCGGGCGCGGGTCTGGTCTCGGCCTTGGCGTGGGTCATCTGCTCGTGGGCCTTCTCCAGGGCCGTCGAGAAGCGCCCGTAGAACTGTTCGAGCATGTCGATCCAGTCGAGATGCTCGTCCTCGATCTTGTCGAGCTCGGCCTCGAGCTGGCGGGTGTAGCTCAGGTCCATCAGGCGCGGGAACCCCTCGACGAGCTTGTCGGTGACGACCTCGCCCAGGTCGGTCGCGTAGAAGGCCCGCTGGACCTGCTCGACATACTTGCGGTCCTGGATCGTCTGGATGATGCTCGCGTAGGTCGAGGGGCGGCCGATCCCCTCCGATTCGAGCGTCTTGATCAGCGAGGCCTCGCTGTAGCGCCCGGGGGCGGCGGTGAACTTCTGGTCGGCCTGAAAGTCGAACGGGTGGAGCGGCTGCTTCTGCGTGAGCCGGGGCAGGTTCAGCTCGTCGCCCGAGGTGGGCACGCCGCTGACGCGGTAGTGCCCGTCGAAGGCCAGCGTGCGACCCGTGGCGCGGAAGAGCGCCTTGTCGTCCTGGCCGCCGCGGATGAGCACGCTCGTCGCGTCCCACTCGGCGGGGACCATCTGGCAGGCGACGAACCGCTCCCAGATGAGCTTGTAGAGCCGGTGCTGGTCGGGCTTGAGCGCGTTCTTGACCTTGTCGGGGTGACGCGAAACATCGGTGGGGCGGATCGCCTCGTGCGCCTCCTGCGCGTCCTTGTTGGTGGACTTGAAGAAGTTGGGCTGCTCCGGGAGGTACTTGTCGCCGAACTGCGATCTGATGTGGCCGCGCACGGCGCTGAGCGCCTCGGCGTCGATGTGCGTGCTGTCGGTTCGCATGTAGGTGATGAGCCCCACCGGCCCCTCGCCGGGGATGTTCACGCCCTCGTACAACCCCTGCGCCGCCCGCATCGTGCGCTGGGCGCCGAAGCCCAGTCGCGACGAGGCGCTCTGCTGCATCGTGGAGGTGATGAACGGGGCCGCGGCCCGCGACCGGGTCCGCTTGGTCTCGATCGACTCGATGGTGTACTTCGTGCCCGGGTCCGCCGCGCCCGAGACGGTCCGCTTCCACCGCGCCGGGCCCTTGGCCCGCTCGTCGGGGGCGACCTCGGTGGTGATCTCGCGCAGCCCGCACGCCGCGGCGACCTGGACGACCCCCGCGCTGATGTCGTGGTCGCCCGCCGCCGCGAACGCCCGCTCGACGCGGCCCAGCCGCTCACTCACCGAGTCCTCGGTGAGCTTCTGGGGCTCGGGGACGATGGCGGCGCTGCTGATCCTGGGATCGAACTTCTCGCCGTCGAACTCGATGAGTTCGGCGCGGATGGTGTTGTTCTTGCTCAGCCAGGCGTTCTGGCTCTTGACCGTGTGGCCCTTGCCCTTGTCGTCGGTCTCGCCCAGGAACGCGCGCCACTGGGGACCGAGCTGGCGCGCCTGCCGCTCGTCGAGCGAGAAATAGCCCGCGATGCTCCAGTACTCATCGGGCACGAACGCGCGGATCGCGCGCTCGCGCTCCACGATCAACCGCACCGCCACCGACTGCACGCGCCCGGCGCTCAGGCCCCGCGCCACCTTCTTCCACAGCAGGGGCGAGACCTGATAGCCCACGATGCGATCAAGGATGCGTCGCGCCTGCTGGGCGTTGACGCGGTCCTCGTCGATCGGGTGGGGGTGCTGGAAGGCCTTGTCGATCTCGCGCTTGGTGATGGCCGGGAAGATCACCCGCTGGGCGTCCTTGGAGTCGATCTTGAGTTCCTGGGCCAGGTGCCAGGCGATCGCCTCGCCCTCGCGGTCGAGGTCGGTGGCGAACCAGACCTGCCCGCCCGAGTCCAGCGCGTCCCTGGCGGCGTTCTTCAGGTCCTTCATGACCTGTTCCTTGCCCTTGAGGATCTCGTAGCTGGGCTGGAAGCGCTTGTCGATTTTGACCCCCGGAACGGGGTCCTTGACGCCCTTGGGGTTCTTGGAGGGCAGGTCACGGACATGCCCCACCGAGGCGAGCACGATGTAGCCCCCGCCCAGGTGCTTGTTGATGGTCTTGGCCTTGGCGGGCGATTCGACGATCACCAGCGACTTGCCGATGGCGTCGCCTTTCTTGTAGTTGGAGCCGAAGGATTTGCGCCCTCCGCCCCTGCTCGCCGACGCGGTGGTGGTCTTGGCGCCCCCCGGTTTCTTGGGCTTGCGGGCGGTCTTTTTCGTGGTCTTCTTGCTGGGCATGGGTGTCTGTGTACGCCTGGGAGGGGGTGCGGTGTTCGGAGACGCCGTCGGCATCTATATAGAGGAAGCGAGCACTGAGCGAACGCGGGCGGGGAACGATTGTCAAGTCCGGGGCGGACAAACTCCGTGATCGGCTCCAAAACCGCTCGTCTTCTCCGCCCATGCGGGTTGCCGGCGTTCGCCCGCACCGCGCAGAGCGGTCCTACCCTTTGGCCATGACCCCCGGCTCCCTCCCCGCGTCCTCGGCCCACGAAGTCAACTTTGACGGGCTCATCGGCCCCACCCACAACTACTCGGGGCTCTCGCCGGGCAACATCGCCAGCGCCACCAACGCGGGGGGGGTCTCGCGTCCCAAGGCCGCGGCGCTGCAGGGGTTGGCCAAGATGAAGGCCCTGGCCGACCTGGGTCTCAAACAGGGGGTGCTGCCCCCGCATCAGCGCCCGGATCTCGACGCCCTGCGCGCCATCGGCTTCTCGGGCAGCGACGAGAACATGCTCCGCCAGGCCCACGAGGCGGACCCGACGCTGCTCTCGGCCATCTGGAGCGCCAGCAGCATGTGGGCCGCCAACGCGGCCACGGTCTCGCCCAGCGCCGACACGGGCGACGGGCGGGTGCACCTGACGCCCGCCAACCTGATCTCCAACTACCACCGATCACTCGAGCACCCCACCACCACGGCCGCGCTGCGGATGATCTTCCATGACCACAGCCGGTTCGTGGTCCACGACCCGCTGCCCCAGCAGATGCGCTACGCCGACGAGGGGGCGGCCAACCACATCCGCTTCGCCACCGACTACGCCCAGCCGGGCGTGGAGATGTTCGTGTACGGGCTCGACCGCGAGGACCCCGCCGGCGGGGCGCGCCGGTTCCCCTCGCGCCAGACCCGCGCGGCGTGCGAGGCCATCGCGCGCCTCCACCGGCTCGACCCGGCGCGGGTGGTCTTCACCCGCCAGCACCCCGACGCGATCGACGCGGGGGTGTTCCACAATGATGTGATCGCCACGGGCAACCTGGCGGTGTTCATGTTCCACGAGCAGGCGTTCGCCACCTCGCGCTCGATGCTGACCGACATCGCCGGGCCCCTGGGGCGCGAGCTGACGCTGATCGAGGCCCACAACACCGATTTCTCGCTGACCGACGCCGTCACCAGCTACCTGTTCAACTCGCAGATCGTCACGCTTCCGGGCGGGGCCATGACCCTGATCGCCCCGCTCGAGACCCAGGAGAACCCCCGCGTGGCGGCCTTCGTGCAGCGGGTAGTCGGAGACGAGTCCAACCCCGTGGCGGCGGTGCGGCACCTCGATGTCCGCGAGTCGATGCGCAACGGCGGGGGGCCGGCCTGCCTGCGCCTGCGCGTGGTGATGACCGACGACGAGCTGGGGGCGGTCCACCGGGGCGTGATGCTCACCGGCGCGCTGCACGAGCAGCTGTGCGCCTGGGTCGAAAAGCACTATCCCGACGAGCTTCGCGCCCAAGACCTGCTGGACCCCGGGCTGGCGCGTTCCCTGACCGACGCGCTCGACGAGCTGACGGCGATCCTGGGACTGCCGGGCCTGTACCCCTTCCAGCGCTGAATCTGCGCGTAATGAATACGCGATTCAGGCCCGAAAATACCAACCCTCTCCCAGCCCCGCTCAATCCGGGGTCACCATCGGCACGATACACAGGCACAGTCGCCGTGGCGGTCGTTCCCCCTGTTTTGGTGGGTGCCGGGCCCGCGTGCAAGGACAAGGACGCCGACCATGTCAGACGATCATCAGATCCCCACCGCCAAGCACAACCTGCACCCCGAGCCCGGCGAGCGACTGGCCCGCCCGTTCCAGCGTTTCGCCAGCCTGTCGAGCTCGGGCGGCATCGTGCTGCTGCTGATGACCGCGGTGGCGATGGTCTGGGCCAACTCCCGGTACGCCAAGTCGTACGACGAGATCTTCAACGAGACCCAGACGCGGATCACCATCTCGCATGTTCCGCCCGAGGGGCACGCCGTCCCCGGTGCGCCGCAGACGGAGCATGACGCGGCTTCGCCCGGCGGCGAGGATCATCCGCCGGCCGGGGAGGATGAGGACCGCACGATCGGCCAAAGCGCGGGGGCGGGGGCGGAGGCGGCTTCGCACCGCGACTGGACGCCCCTGCCCGAGACGCCCCACTGGTGGACGGGCCATTCCACCTCGCTATGGATCAACGACTTCCTGATGGCGATCTTCTTCCTGGTGGTGGGGCTCGAGATCAAGCGCGAGATCCTGGTGGGCGAGCTCGCCTCGCCCAAGCGGGCGGCCCTGCCCATCTTCGGCGCCCTGGGCGGGATGATCGGCCCGGCCATCATCTTCGCGTCGCTGAACTTCGGCAAGGAGACCATCGGCGGCTGGGGGATCCCCATGGCCACCGACATCGCCTTCGCGGTGGGCATCCTGGCCATGCTCGGCTCGAGGATCCCCAACTCGCTCAAGGTGTTCCTGACCAGCCTGGCGATCGTGGACGACCTGGGCGCGCTGGTGGTCATCGCGGTGTTCTACACCAGCCACCTGCAGCTGGCCTACCTGGGCTACGCCGGAACGATCGTCGCGCTGCTCATATTCATGAATGTCATGCGGGTGAGATGGATCACCCTGTACCTCGTGCTCGGATTCCCGCTGTGGTACTTCGTGTACATGTCGGGGATCCATTCGACGATCTCCGGCGTGCTGCTCGCGATGACCATCCCCGCTCACGCGCGGGTCAACGCGGTTAACTTCGTCTACTCGACCCGCAAGGCGCTGGAGATCTTCGAGAACGCCCACGACGACCCAGACACCGATGTCAAGGAATCGTCGATCCGGCGCTCGGCGGTCAACGCGATCATCGCCAACGCCCGCCAGGTGCTGCCCCCGCTGCACCGCATCGAGCATGTGCTCCACCCGTGGGCCGCGTTCTTCATCATCCCCATCTTCGCCCTGGCCAACGCCGGGATCCCGATCCACGGGGGCATCCTGGACAACCTCAGGGACCCGGCGTCGATCGGCATCATCCTGGGCCTGTTTCTTGGCAAGCCAATCGGGATCTTGGTGATCTGCTTCATCTCCACCCGGGTGGGACTGGCGGCGCTGCCCCGGGGCGTGTCGTGGCGTCACATGCTTGGCGCGGGGATGCTGGGGGGCATCGGTTTCACGATGGCCATCTTCATCGCCAACCTGGCCTACGCGACCAACGAGACGCACCTGGAGCACGCCAAGCTGGCGATCCTGGTCGCCTCGACCATCTCGGCCTTCGCGGGCGGCGCCATGCTGCTGACCTGCAAGCCCATGCCCGAGCCCGAGCCCGAGACCCTAGGGCCGCTGATTGACGACGACGAGGACTGAAACCCGCTCTGAGCGTCTCATTTCCAAGACCCCGGCGCCGCCGGGGTCTTTTTTATGGCAGTTGCCCGGTCCGAGGGCTCCACAAGAAGCGGGAAAGCGTGCATGCGACACAGGATTGTCGGGCGGCTCGATCGGGGGGGATGGGAATGCCCTCGTGGAACGGCAGGGGCGATGGCGGTGTATTTGGTTTTTGATTGGTGTAAATGTTCCCAAATTCACACGGATTTGGTTTGTAATTGGGCTTGGAATGCGGGTAGTCTGTAATCTGTATCCAAAACCCCTTCTGGAGGACAAACACGATGTTTCGTATTACTGCTCTTGCAGCGCTCGCTGCAAGCTGTGGAATTGCCACCGCAGCACCCGATGTCATCTGTGGCTCGCTCGACGATGTCAACTTCTACGGCACCGTCGGCAATATCAGTGCGTACGCCGTCGGCACCACCGCCTGCAACAACGGCACGGTGCCGCTGAACTGGGTGGACGGCACCCCCAACCACCCCGTCATCTGCGTCACGATCTACCGTCTGATGGACGGGCGTCTGGAGCAGCTCGGCGTCACCTTCGTCAAGCACTCGTTCGCCTCGCTCCAGGGCAACGCCTGCGGCCTGGGCTGCAGCGGCAACGGCGACTTCAGCCACCTGGGCACCGGCTGCTCGGACCCCTACGGGGCCGGGCTCAACGGCGACCAGGGCGGCCTCGGCCCGCGCTCGGAGGTCAATGCGTACAACGCGCAGTATGTCTACCCCTTCACCTCGATCAACCAGGGCGGCAACGCCATCTTCAAGCGCATCCAGGTTCCCGCGGGCTCGATGGGCATCGCCGGCGCCCTGTACTTCGCCGAGGGGCAGTACACCATCAAGGACGAGATCCAGCCCAACGGCCAGGCCTATCTCAATGACGAGGGCGTCCCCGTCAACTACAACAACGCCAGCTACAAGCGGATGAATGTCCAGAGCAGCGGCGGCGCCTCCACCACCGGCGGGATCATGCGCGAGCGCGCGGCGATTTACGCCTGGATGGACCACGGCAACGGCGTGAACACGCCCGACCCGAGCGTCACCGTCACGCCGGTCCCCGTTCCCAACGAGGGTCTGCTGCATGTCGCGTCCAAGGTCACCGACCTGGGCGACGGCACCTACCGCTACGACTACGCCGTGCACAACCAGAACTCCGACCTGAATGTCGGCTCGTTCTCGGTCCCCGTCTCGGGCGCCACCAGCGACCACTACTTCCACGACATCGACCATCACGACTCGGTTGACGCCGCCATCTCGGGCGAGGACTGGGCCCCGGTCGAGGGCGGCAACGCGATCAGCTGGTCGGCCGAGTCGTTCGCGTCGAATGTGAACGCCAACGCGATCCGCTGGGGCACGATGTACAACTTCTCGTTCGTCTCCGACGCGGCCCCCACCACCGGGGAGGTCACCATCGGGATGTGGAAGGATCCCAGCATTCAGCTCACCGCCACCGTCGAGGTGCCCTCGGGCGGCGACTGCGGCCTGGCCGACCTTGACAACAACGGCGAGCTCAACTTCTTCGATGTCTCGATCTTCCTCAACGGCTTCAACGCCCAGGACCCGATCGCCGACCTCGACAACAGCGGCTCGTTCGACTTCTTCGATGTCTCGGCGTTCCTCAACGCCTTCAACGCCGGCTGCCCGTGATCGCCGCCACCCGGCGGTGACCGCATCGTGATCCTGTTTGTCCAGGCCCCGCTCGCACCCGAGCGGGGCTTTTTTTCACTCCGGCGGTCGGACGCGATCCGGCATACACTGCCCCCATGCCGCCCCGAGCCGATTCCGGCGTTGTCGTTTTCGATCACCCGCTGATCGCCCACAAGCTGGCGACGATCCGGGACCGGCACACGGGGCATCGGCTGTTCCGGGCGGCGCTGGCGCAGATCGCGGGGCTGATGGTCTACGAGGTCACCCGCTCGCTGCCGGTCAAGGAGATCGAGATCCAGACGCCCATGATGAGCACGCGCTGCGCGGTGCTCTCGGGGGCGATCACGCTCGTTCCGGTGCTGCGGGCTGGGCTGGGGATGATCGACGGGATGCTGGAGGTGATGCCCGAGGCGCGGGTCGGGCACCTGGGGCTGGCGCGCGACGAGCGGACGCTCAAGCCCCGCGCGTACCTCAACAAGCTGCCCCGCGACCTGGACGCGGGGCCGGTGATCCTGGTCGATCCGATGCTCGCCACCGGGGGCAGCGCCGCCGCCGCTTTGACGATGCTGCGCCGGGCGGGCGCGGGCGACATCCGGATGATCTGCCTGGTCGCCGCGCCCGAGGGCATCGAACGCCTGCGCCGCGAGCACCCGGGGGTGACGATCTACGCCGCGGCCCTCGATGAGCGCCTCAACGAGAAGGGCTACATCCTGCCCGGGCTGGGCGACGCGGGGGACCGGATGTACGGCACGGTCGAGGAGTGAGCGGCGCTCGTTGGGGAGCATGGATCAACGGTCTTGGGGCGGAACCCCGATGTCCTCGTCCCACAGATCGGGTCGCTCGGCGATGAACCGCTCCATCAGCTCGACACAGCGCGGATCGTTTGCGAGCACCATCTCCACGCCCTCCGCCGCCAGCCAGTCCTCGCGCCCCAGGAAGGTGGCGTGCTCCCCGATCACCACGCGGGGGATTCGGTGGAGGATCGCCGTCCCCGTGCACATGGCGCAGGGCGAGAGGGTCGAGGCGAGCGTGAGGGTGTGCCAGTCGCGCCGTCGCCCGGCGGCGCGGATGCACACCGTCTCGGCGTGGGCGGTGGGGTCGCCCGTCTGCACGCGCTGGTTATGCCCCGATGCGACGATGTTCCCGGCGCGGTCGATCAAAGCCGAGCCGATGGGGATGCCGCCCTCATCACGTGATTTGAGCGCCTGCCTGTACGCGGCGTCGAGGGCGAGTCGGTCGGATGGATCGAGCGTGGCCATGATCGCAGGATATCAATCCCGGGCGGGCTGGGAGGGCTTGTCCGGCTGGGAAGCGGTCGGCTCGGTGGCGTTGACGCCGCCGGTGGTTTCGTTCTTCTCGGGCGCGAAGTAGTCGCGGTGCAGGGGCTGGGCGTCGATGGGGATCACCTCGGCCTCGGTGTGCAAGTGGATGGGCTCGAAGAAGGTGCCCGGCAGCTCGGATTTCCAGGGGTCCTGGAGGTGGCGCAGCAGCGCGTAAGGCACACGCACGCGCATGTTCACCAGCGTGGGGTCGTCGCGTTGGACCTCGACGCGGACCTCGCCGTGCCCCTCCCCGCCGTCGAGCGCGCCGGGGGTGGCGTTAACGCCCGCCTGCACGCGCCCGCCCAGCGTGTCGTTGGGGTCACTGAGCAGGTACTGGTTGCGGGCCGTGCCCGGCAGGGCGCAGGCCTTGAGGTCGCCCAGCGCGTACTTGAGGTGCATCATCGCGGTGCCCGGGTGATACTTGACGGGCTGGTTGAACCGAACGCCCCGGATGGTCAACACGATGTCGGTCCCCGGGTCGATGCCGGCGAAGAAGGCGCGGCTGGCGTCGTTCTTGGTGATCCCCAATCGGATCAGCGCCCCCTTGGGATGGCCGGCGCCGGTATCGAGGCGCGTCCCGCCCAGGGCCGCGTAAACGAGCACATTGCTCTCTCCCAGGCGGGCGCCCCCGACCGGAGCGGAGTAGGGGACGGTCTGGGTGTAGTGCACCTCCCTGGCGTGGGCCGTCCAACTCACGGTGATCGTGGGCTGCTGCTCCTCGACGACCAGCAGCAGCCCCGGGCGCGCTGTTGCGGGCTCGGGGGCCATGATCCCGGCCGAGGGCCTGGGTGATGATGGCGCGGGGTCTGAGGCGGGGGGAGTGGCGATGGCGGTCCATGTGGCCATGGGGACGAGCAATCCGGCCACAACCCAAACAAGCACTGGCGTTCTTGATCGCATCGTTCGAATCATACGCCCGGCGTGATTTCGCACCAGCGAATCGTGCAATTGGGCAACCGAAAGGGGGCGGAATCGAATAAACTGGTGCTTATTCAAGCAAGGGGTCTGGTGCGCTTGGTCGCTCCTGCGTGAAAACCCTTCGTTCGATCGGCGTGGCACGCTTCTTGTGGCCGCGCGGTACAGAGAAAGGACGCCCGATGGGTCTCAATCACGGATCGTGGTACGCTTGTCGTTTCAGCGCAAGGGTGGCGGCGCTGGCGCTCATCGCCGGGTCGGTGGCGCCGGTCGCCTGGGGGCACGACGACGATGTGCGCAAGCTGCTCGACGCCCAGCCCATGGTCCCCGGGCCCATCTGGTCGCTCGACGAGCACCCCGGGGCGCGGGGCGGGGTCTTCGCCTCCAGCAACATGACCCTGCTCTCGCACATCCCGCTCAACAACTTTCCGGGGCTCAACACCGCCTCGGGCAACGACTGCTGGGGCTATGTCTCGCCCAGCGGTCGTGAGTACGCCATCCTTGGCGTCGAGGGCGGCTTCGGGTTTGTCGAGGTCACCAACCCCACGAATCCCGTCATCGTCGATACTGTCAACGGGCCCAGCTCGCTGTGGCACGATGTCAAGGTCGTCGGGCACTACGCCTACGGCGTCTCCGAGGGAGGGTCGGGCATCCAGGTCATGGACCTCTCGGACATCGACAACGGCGATGTCCGTCTGGTGCGCAACTGGACCAGCGGCGGGTACAGCACCAGCCACAACATCGTCACCAACCTCGACAACGGTTCGCTCTGGGTCTGCGGCACCAACATCGGCAACGGCGGGCTGATCCATATCGACATCTCCAATCCCGAGCTGCCCCAGCTCGACGGGGGGTGGACCGAGATGTATGTCCACGACGCCCAGGTCGTCGTGTGGGACACGGGCGAACTCGCCGGGCGCGAGATCGCCTTCTGCGCCGGCGGGTTCAGCGGGGGGTTCACCTCCACGGGCCTGCGCATCGTCGATGTCACTGACCCCCACAACCCGCAGACGCTCTCGACGCTCTTCTACCCCAACCCCGGCTACGCCCACCAGGTGTGGCTCTCGCAGGACCGCACCATCCTGTACCTCAACGACGAGCTCGATGAGCAGAACGGGGTCGTCCCCGTCACCACCACGCGCGTGATCAATGTCGAGGACCCCACCGATCCCAAGCTCATCGGCACCTTCACCTCGGGCAGGCCCTCGATCGACCACAACCTCTACACCCGCGCCGACGGCGTGGTCTTCGAGAGCAACTACCGCTCGGGGCTGCGTGTGTTCGACGCCCTGGACCCCGCCAGCCCCGTCGAGGTCGCTTACTTCGACACCTACCCCGGTTCGGACAGCGCCCAGTTCAACGGCACCTGGTCCAACTACCCCTTCTTCCCGTCGGGCAACATCGTCGTCTCCGACATCGAGCGCGGGCTCTTCGTGATCCGACTCGACGCCGAGTTGCGACCCATGGCCCTGGCGCCGGCGGGCGAGCTGCCCGAGTCGGTCAGCCCCGACGGGGGCGGCACGCTCAGCGCCCGCCCGATCACCCGCGACGGCGCGGTCGTGGACTCGGTCTCGCTGATGGTCGACTCGGGCTCGGGCTTTACGCCCATCGCCATGGGCGACAACGGCGACGGGACCTGGTCGACGACGCTGCCGGTCGTGCCCTGCGGCGAGGACATCCAGTACTACTTCGCCGCCACCACCGACGCCGGCTTCGACGCCACCTTCCCCAGCGGCGCGCCCGGCGAGGTCCTCAGCGCCGAGGTCCTCTCCTCGGTCAACGAACTGTTCGCCGACCACGCCGAGACCGACACGGGCTGGAGCGTCAGCGGCTCGGTCAACGACGGCGCCTGGAACCGCGGCGTGCCCGCCGGGGTGGGCGACCGCGGGGACCCGCTGACCGACTTCGACGGCTCGGGGCGGTGCTGGCTTACCGACAATGTCGAGGGCAACTCCGATGTCGACGACGGCACCACGATCCTTACCTCGCCCACGCTCGACGCCACCGCCGGCGGGACCACCCTCAGCTACGCCCTGTGGTACTCGAACAATGTCGGCATCGTCGACGACTCCATGACCGTGCAGGTCTCCAACAACAACGGATCGTCCTGGACCACCGTGCTCACACTGGGCCCGGGCGACGCGGCTTCGGGCGGCGGATGGAACCGCTACGAGGTCGATCTCGACGCGCTCTTCGCCTCGCCCTCGTCGCAGGTGCGTCTGCGCTTCAATGTCTCCGACACCGGCGAGGGCTCGGTGGTCGAGGCGGGCGTGGATGATATTGAGCTGGTACAGAAGATCTGCGTGGACGCCGCCGCGGGCTGCAACGACGCGGACCTGGCCGAGCCATTGGGGACGCTCAACTTCTTCGATGTCAGCGCCTTCCTCAACGCGTTCAACACCGGTGACGCGGGCGCCGATCTCAACGGCGACGGCAACCTCGACTTCTTCGATGTCAGCGGGTTCCTCTCCGCGTTCAACGCGGGCTGCCCGTAATAAGACGGCGTGAACAGTTCGATCCCTGTTCCGCCCGGCTGCGTGCACGCCGGGCGTTTTTTTATGTTTCAGGGACCGTTCGATCCGAAGCGGCCGGTGAAGGCGCGTGACCTCCGGCGTCGCCTGCGCCGCGGGCGAGCCAGCCGTCGATCGCGGCGCGGCGCCGGACCCCGTGCCCTCGTCAAACACCAGGGACCCATGGAGCGCGCCGGGGCGCTCGATCTGGGCGTCCGTCGGCCCATTGGGCGGGATCGGCGCGGGTGGCTCGCCCAGGGTGAGCACGGGGGCGAGCATAAAGGCGAGACTGAGCAGGGGCGGCCCCGACATGAAATCTCGTCATGCATGTGACAATGCGGATGACAGGAATCGAACCTGCACGGGTTGCCCCACTGGAACCTAAATCCAGCGCGTCTGCCAGTTCCGCCACATCCGCGGGCGCCGCCTCCCGGGGGATGCGGACAGGGGACGATATGCACGAAGGGCGATGGTGATTGCTCCGATCGCCCCCCGGGCCCTGTTTGCCGGCATGATTGGCGCGGTTTACCGCCGCGGGCCGATCTGAAAAGGGAGATGCGTGGTCTCCAAGAACACTGTATCATGTACTGTACAGGGCTGGGTTTACGGATCACCGACTGAGGAGACACCATGCGCCTGCGCGATTCGATCGCACTGACATTGCCTTCGTTCCTGCTCCGCCTGGTGCTGGCGGTCACATTCATCTGGACCGGGTGCGGGAAGCTGCTGGGGACGATGGAGGTCTCGGGCGATGACGCCGCGCGCCTGGCGAACCTGGGCGTGGCGCTGGCTCCCGCGCCCGCTCCCACACCGGCGCCGGGCGCCCGTCCCCAGGAACTCCCCACCGAGCCGCTCGAGTCGCTGCCGGGGGCCGATGTGCCGCCCACGCCCGAGCAGGGTCAGACCCGGAACCCGCCCATAGCACCAAACCAGACGACCGTCCAGCCGCCAGCCCAAGAGCCAGCGAGCCCCCGTCCCGACGAGGGGACCACGAACACGGCGGACGGGACAAGCGATGCCCAACCGGCCCAGCCCGCGCCCGGTCCCAACTCGCTTCCCTCAACCCCGAGCACGCAGCCCGGCGAGGAGGAGGTCCAGGATCTCAAGCGGCGGGCCTCGGGCTTGGATGGCGCGTCGCTCATGCGTGTGCAGTACAACCCGCAGCGCTATACCTCGTCCGATTTCCCCGAGCCCGTGACGACCAAGGGGCTGTACGGCATCGCGTTGATGATCTCCAAAGCCGCCGACCCGGGGCTGACGCCGGACTCGCGCCCCATCACCCCGGTCATCCCCACGGGGCTGGGCAACGACCCCTGGCCCGTCGTGCTGGCGTGGGGGGCGACCATCACCGAGCTGGGCGCGGGAATCCTGCTGCTGCTGGGGCTGCTGACGCGCATCAGCGCCGCGGGCCTGTTCGTGGTCATGCTCGTGGCGATGTGGATGACCCAGTTCGGGCCCGCGGCGATCCACGACGCCGACGCCATCCTGGGCTTCATCCCCAACAACCAACCCTGGTACGCGCCGGATTCGTACTCGACGCTGATGTGGCAGCTGGCGCTGGCGGCGATGGCGCTGTCGGTGGTGTTCCTCGGCTCGGGGGCCATCGGGCTCGACCGGCTGCTGTTCAACTCCTCGCCCCGCGACCCCTATGTCCACGGCGACCCCAAGGGATCGCCTCGCACGGGCAGGGGCGGACCCGCCGCTTCCGGGGGTTCTCGCAGCGAGTTTGACCGCTCGCCCAATCCCACGCCCTGAGCCCCGTCCTGGGCGGGGTCCGCCGCGCCCGCCCGGCGCCACTACCATCCACCGATGCGAAGCGACTGGCTCAGATGGACGGTGCCGCCAGGGATCTCGCTGCTGGTGCACGCGGCGCTGATCGGCGCGGTCGCCTACATCGGGATGCGGATCAGCGCCGCCAAGGCGCCAGGAGAGCGCCTGCCGGTGGCCGAGCTGGCGCTGCCCGCCCCGCCCAATGTGCCAGAGAACGAGCGCCAGGACGCGGACCGCGACCGCCCCCAGAGCCGGCCGGCGCGGGCGCTGCCCGCGGCAAGCGCTCCGGCGCCCGACGCGGTGGCGGCCCAGGCCGA
The DNA here is from genome assembly GCA_964387925.1 of uncultured Phycisphaeraceae bacterium. Taxonomy (GTDB): domain Bacteria; phylum Planctomycetota; class Phycisphaerae; order Phycisphaerales; family UBA1924; genus UBA1924. The sequence continues at coordinate 50,269 of CAYLXF010000007.1, read as the reverse complement.
GCGCCTGGATCGGTCTCCCGCGGCCAGCCCGGCGATGGACCCGGTGACGCTCGAGGCGATGCGCCGGGCGTCGGCCCGGGCGGCGCGTCCCGAGAGCGCGGCCCCCCCATCCGTCAGCTTCGCCGGGGTCCGCTCTCGCGCGGCGCGCACGATCGTGTATGTCGTCGACGGCTCGGGCGCCACCGCCAACAGCTTCGCCTATCTCCAGACCCAGCTCATGCGTTCGATCGATCGGCTCAGCCCCACGCAGCGTTTCCAGGTCGTGCTGTTCCGGTCGTTCGACGGGGGCGGGGTCGAGCTGGCGCCGATCAACGGCGGGCGACTGGCGCGGGCCACCCCCGAGCACAAGCGGGGCGTCGAGTCGTGGCTTGCGACGGTCGGGGCGCGCGGGCGATCCAACCCCGTCGACGGGCTGGGGGTGGCGCTGGCGCTGCGTCCGGACCTGGTGCTGCTGGTCACCCGCTCGATCCAGCGCACCGAGATGGGCTGGGCGCAGGGCCAGCGGGAGATCCTGGCCCGCCTCGACGGGCTCAACCCCGCCGACCCCGTCACGGGCAAGCGCCCCTCGGTGATCAAGACCATCCAGCTGCTCGACGAGGACCCCACGGGGATCATGCGCGCCATCGGGACGATCCACGGCGACGGGCACGACGACTATCGCGTGGTGTCCTACGACGAGCTGGCCCGCCCCGAGCGGAGCGATGAGGATCTGGCCGTCCGCTCGATCGGGGCCAGCGACGAGCAGCGGATCGGCGCGGCCGCCGAGCTCATGGGCTCGCTGGCCGCGTCGGGCACGAGCCTGAGCGTGCTCTACAGCGTGGGCGACGGGTCGCAGCGCGAGCAGGCGGCCCAGACCGCGCGCCGGGTTCGTTCGCTGGTCTCGGGGCTGGGCGCCGCCGACGGGCGGGCGGCGCTGCTCGACGCGCAGGCCACGCTGCTGCTGCGCTGCGCCGATCCCGGGTCGGTCGGCGACGAGCGGCTCGCGGCGATCGTCGAGTCGCTGGGGGGCGTGATGTACACCGATCCCGACACCGATGCGCAGCGCATCCTGGCCGTGGCCCAGACGATGGCGCTGACGGGGCAGGGCGAGGGGGCGCGCGAAAGGGTGCGTTCCCTGCTGACGCTGGACGAGGACCTGGGGCTGAGCGACTCGACGCGGGCGCAGGCGCTGCTGGCGCTGGTGTCGATGGGCGAGGAGCCGCAGGATCTGCGCCGGCGCGCCGCCCGGGCGCCGTTCGTGACGCCGGGCGGGTCGATCGACGCGGTGTGGGGGCTGCTGCTGCGCGAGGCGACGACCCGCAAGCGTCTGGCGGCGGGGGACGACGACGCGTGGTCGCCCGTGCTGGGCATCCGCGAGGCGGCCAGCGCCGACGCCGCCATCAGCGCCTACATCGACGGGCGCATCGCCCTGCTGTACGCGGCCCACCCCGGGCCCGACGAGGCGGCGGTTCCCTCGCCGGTGCTGCTGGCGGCGGCGGACGCGATGTCGCGTCATCGCCAGACGCGCGATCGGGCGTTGGGCGTGCTGGAGACGGTCGCGGCGCGGAGCGACGATCCGACGCGGGCGGCCGAGGCGCTGTGGCGTCTGGGCGTGCTTGGGCGGGCGATCGGCGACGACGGGTCGATCGCGCGGTCCAACGCGGCGCTCACCGAGCTTGCCCAGCGTTACCCCGACCACCCGCGGGCGCGCGAGGCGATCGCCAGCGCCATCGGGGCCGACGAGGGCGAGGACGAGGGCGTCCGGCGCGAGCGCCTGCGCCTGGCTGTGGAGCGCTACCCCGACGCGCCGCAGATCGATCTCTGGCGTCTGGAGCTGGCGCATCTGCTCGACGGGTTCGATCGCCTCGATGTGCTCGACCCAATCGACCCCGGCACCCGAGAGGGCGTGCTGGCCGGCGAGCTCTACGAGCAGACGGTGCTGGGGATGCTCGATCGCTACGACGACCCCCGGACCCGGCGCGGGCTGGGCGTGCGGATGCGCGAGGCGGCCGAGCGGTACGCGATGTCCAGCGCCGCGTTGTGGACCAAGCGGGCGGCGCTGAGCGAGGCCGAGCTCGATCCCCAGGCGGCGCTGGCCTCGATCGACCAGCTCATCAGCGATGCCAAGCGGGACCACTCCCCCACCGCCGAGCTGGAGCTGATGCGGGCCCAGACGCTGCTGCGCCTGGGGCAGACGCGCACCGCCTTCGACGCGCTGCGCGATCTGAGCGGGCGCATCGACGCCACAGGCGAGCGCACGAGCACCTACTGGCAGGCGTGGTCGCTGATGCTCGAGACGATCGTCGCCCGCGGCTCGGCGGAGGACCGGGCCGAGGCGCTGCGCCACATCGCCCGCCTGCGCCTGATCGACCCCGGGCTGGGCGGCCCGCCGTGGAGCGGGCGCATCTCGGGCGCGGAGAAGTCGCTACACTCAAGCCCGTGAACACCCGGATGACGCACCCGCACCGCTCCAAACCCGACGACGCCCACGCCCCCGAACGCGACCTGCCCGCGGACCTCGCGGGGGCGCTGCGCGGGCGCTTTCTGGTGTTCGACGGGCCCGACGGATCGGGCAAGAGCACGCAGCTCAAGCTGTTCCTGGCCGCCACGCGCCGCGCGGGGGTCCGCGTCACCGAGGTGCGCGAGCCCGGGGGCACGGAGATCGGCGAGAAGATCCGCGGCGCGCTGCTCGAGCATCTCGACCGCGAGGAGATGAGCGTGCGCTGCGAGATGCTGCTGTACATGGCCTCGCGTGCCCAGCTGTGCGAGCAGGTGATCGCCCCGGCGCTCAAGCGGGGCGAGCTGGTGGTCGCCGACCGGTTTGTCGCCTCGACCTACGCCTACCAGGGCGCCGCCGGGGGCATCCCCTTCGGGGAGATCGAGTCGGTCGCGTGGATCGCGATGCGGGGCGTGGTCCCCGACGCGACGCTGATCTTCGATGTCGATCAGGAGACGGCCGCGACGCGCCTGAACCCGCTGCTCGATCGCATGGAGGCCAAGGGCGCGGCCTTTCACGCCAGGGTCAGGAGTGGCTATCTCTCGCTGATCGAATCGGACCGCGACTCGCGGCGCTATCTGGGGATCGACGCGCGCGGCGGCGAGGGCGAGGTCTTCGCCAACATCATCTCGGCCCTTCGCGAGCGGTTCGTGGGCTGAGCCGCCCTCACCGCCCCCGCGGGGAGGTGGATCTTCGGCGTGACGGAGGGGTCTTGCGAAAAATCCGATGATCCGCGCAACGCACGCTCAACAAGACCCCCTCCGCCTCGGGGACTCGGCACCTCCCGCGCAGGCGCGGGGGAGGAGAGAAGAGGGGTGGCCCGCTCCGGTCTTCCGATGCGGGTTGGCGCTGATCCTCGTTTGCCGGAGCCCCCATCATTCACCTCTTGCGCCCCTATGCTGAGTGCTTCATGCGGTGGTGGCACTTCATCCCGATCGCGTTTCTGATGGGCTCGGTCCCCTTCGGGTTTCTCATCGGCAGGATCAACGGCGTGGATATCCGCGAGCACGGGTCGGGCAACATCGGGGCCACCAACCTGGGGCGTGTGCTGGGGCGGCGCTTCTTCTTCGCGTGCTTCTTCCTGGACATGACCAAGGGGATGACGCCCACGCTGCTGGCCGGGGGGGTCATGGGCGTGCTGGGGACGCTGCGCGTCGAGAGCGCCGACGCGTGGTGGTGGATGGCGGTGATGGTGGCGGCGGTGCTGGGGCACATGTTCACGCCCTGGCTGGGGTTCAGGGGCGGCAAGGGCGTGGCGACGGGGCTGGGGGCGCTGATCGGGGTCTTTCCGGCCATGGCGCTGCCAGCGGTCGGAGCGCTGCTGGTGTATGTGATGACGCTGATGCTCTGGCGCTATGTGAGTCTGGCCTCGTGCGCGGCGGCGGCGACGCTCCCGCTGTGGGTGTGGCTGGTGTTCGGACAGTACCGCACCTTCATGGAGCGCCGGATGAGCACGCACACCGACTGGGAGCGGCTGCCGGCCGAGCAGATCGAGCTGCTCAAGAGCGACATCCCCAACTACGGCATCCCGTTCTTCGTGGTGTCGATCGCGCTGGCGCTGCTGGTGATCTACAAGCATCGCGAGAACATGGGGCGCATCAGCCGGGGCCAGGAGCCCAGGAAGGGCGAGGCGCGCCCGACCTCGGCGGGGGAGGGGTGATGCCCTCAGCATCGGCGCGGGAGCATCGCTAGGCGCGGCCCACGGGCAAAGTGTGGTCCGCGCTCGGATTTCGGGCCGATATTCGCGGGATGATGCGTTCCAGAGCGTTCAGCCCGCAGATTCGGCGCTCCAACCGGGGCTAGGGCTGGAGTCGGGGGAACCATGCGACGATATGTAAACCACATTCGTCCGTGCGTCGCCACGCGCGAGGAGGTCTCCCTTGGTCTACCTGAAACTTCACCGCGACGAGCCCGAGCCCGAGGCCCCCGCCCCCATCCCCTTCCGCTCGCCCGACCGCTCCTGGCGCATGTCCAGCCGCACCGGGCAGGAGCACGATACGGACCCGATCGCCCAGGCCAACGCGGCCCTGGAGCGGGCGGAGCGGAACCTCGATGAGCTCTCGCGCCATGTCGATGAGTACGCCCAGCCCTTCCGCCTGAGCGACTGGCGGAGCGACGAGGACGACGACGGCCCCTGGGCCGCGTGACACCCGGCCAGCACGACACCCACGAGAGCGCCCCGCAACAAATGCGGGGCGCTCTTATTCATGCGAGGCCCGGGCGGGTCAGAGGATCTTGACGACCACGAGCGTCTCGTCGTCGGCCTGGCGCGCCAGGCCGGAGAACTGTCGCATGGACCAGAAGACGCGCTCGAGCACCTGGCTGGCGCCGGCGCCGGGCTGCTCGGCGAGGAACTCGAGGAGCGAGTCGGTGAGGCGGCGCTTGCCGAAGCGCTGCATGTCGAAGTTGGCGGCGTCGGTGATGCCGTCGGTGTAGGCGACCAGCAGGTCGCCCTCGCGCAGCTGCAGCTCGTCCATGGCGTAGCGTTCGCCGGGCAGGACGCCGACGACCATCCCGCTGCCGCCCAGCTGGTGCAGCGCGTAGCGCCCGTCGGGCGCGCGGCGCAGGAGCAGGGGCTGGTCGTGCCCGGCCACGGCGTAGCGCAGGATCAGCGAGTCGGGGTCGATCATCCCGTACCAGATGGTGACGAACTCGGCGATGGTGGTGTCTCGGCAGACGGCGTCGTTGGTGCGGGCCAGGATCCGGTCGAGCTCGTCGGTCATCTCGGTGTAGGCCCGCAGCGTGGCCCGCACGGCGCTCATGATCATCCCGGCGACCACGCCCTTGCCCACGACATCGCCCACGAGGATGCCCAGCCGACCGTGGGCCTCGAAGAGGTCGTAGAAGTCGCCGCCGATCTCCTGGCTGGGGTGATAGCGGGCGGCCAGGTCGATGTGCTCGTAGCTGGGGACGACCTCGGGGAGCATGCGCTTCTGCACCTCCCCGGCGATGCGCAGGGCGCGCTGGACGCGCCGCTGCTGGGCCTGCATCCGGATGAGGCGCGCCTGCTCGACGGCGGCGGCGGCGGACTCGCCGATCGACTTGATGAGCTTGCGCTCGGCCGAGGAGAAGATCCTGCGGGCGCGCGCGTACAGCCGGATGACCCCGATGGGATGGCCATCGAAGACCATCCCGGTCCCGAGGAACGCGACGAGGTTCTCGTGGCGGCACTGGTCGGGGACCAGCACGCGCGGGTCCTGGGAGAGGTCCTCGCTGGTGACCACCTTGCCCGAGAGGCTCAGGCGGTCGAACTCGCGGTCGATCGAGAGCGGGACGGGGTTGGAGAGCCAGTCCTCGCTCAGGGCGACGGCCGCCGATCGCTCCAGCTCGTTCTCGAGGTCCACGCGGGGCAGGGCCTCGGAGTCCTCGGGGAGGAGCATGATCGCGCCGGCGTCGAGGTGGAGCACATCGAGGGCCAGCTCGAGCGAGAGGCGCAGGGTGTCGCTGACGCTGCCCCCGCGGACCAGCAGGGAGCTGAGCCGGTAGAGCACGGCGACCTCGTCGACCCGGTAGCGGAGCTGGGCGACATCGGTGCACATCTCGGCGGTGGTCAGGGCGATGAGCTCGCCGATGCGTTCGATCAGCTCGCGCGGCTTGGCCCCCTGGGCGGGATGGGGGTGGACGACGACCGAGCCGATGATGTCGTCGCCCAGGGTGATGGGGAACACGGTAGCGCCGGGGGGGACCGGGCGCTCGATGCCGTGGTCCCGGTGGTAGGACGAGGCGTCGAGCACCAGGCCCCGCTCGTCGCGCAGCTCGATGGGCGCCTGGCCCAGCTCGCTCAGCGCCGCGCACAGCGATGAGATCGTGCCCCTGGTCCAGTAGTCACGCACGGAATGCCCGGCGGGTCGTTGTAGATCGTCGGCGGTGTGTTCCATGAGCGATGGCGCGGGGTCGCGCTGGAGATCGGGGATTACTCCTGGGCGGCGCCCGTGGGTTTCTCGGCGGGCTCGGGGAGGATGGGATGGGCGTCCCAGAGCTGGGCCAGCAGGCTGGCGAAGCGCTTGTCCGATTCGGCGCCGGACTGGCGCACCACGCCCAGGCCCTGATTCATCGCGTCCTCGTCGTCGCTCTGGTACCCGAGGTAGCCCAGCAGCAGCCCGGCCGAGACGCGGACGCGCTCTCCCTCAAGATACCGGGGGCCGTGCTCGTAGATGAGCAGCCCGGCCCGCTCTCGCAGGCGTGTCTTGAGCTGGTCCATGCGCTCCTCGTCGGGGAGCAGCTGGCCCGAGTAGCGCGAGGCGGCCACCTCGGGGTGGACGGAGAAGAGGGTCTGGAGGTTGACCGAGGCGCTCAGCAGCAGCCCCGCGCCGATCTGGGCGTGGATGCGGCCGAGCTGGGCCGACACATCACCGGGGCGGATCGAGAGCGCGTGGGTGAACCGCTCCTCGGCGTCGAAGTAGCGACCGGCCTGGATCAGTTCCCCGCCCACGGTCATGTGCTCGGCGTAGATGTTGCGTGTGTCGGCGTTGGGGTCGAGCAGCTGCTCGACCTCCGTGGCCGCGCTGCCGCGGAGCACCTCGAGGGTGTCGGGGTCGATGGCGATCTGGGTGGGGTCGTAGAGCTGGACCCCCTGCATGGGATCGACGATCTGGCCGGCCTTGGAATCGGTCTTCTTGGCCTGGTCGCTGCGCGTGGTGGCGCCCTGGTTCCTGAGCAGCGGCGGGACGGCGGGGGGGATGGCGCTGGCGCCGCTGGCGGGGTTGGCCGGATCGGTGGGGTTGTTCTGACGCGTGTCGTCGCCCGTGTCCTGATCGGCTCCGGTCGCGCCGGGGTCGGCCGGTCCGGTTGGATTGTTTGGATCCGCGGGGGCGCCATCGTTGGCGGGCTTGTTGCCGTAGAGCTTCTGGCGCAGGTCCTCCATCTGGCGCATGAGCCAGGCGTCGTTGGTCTCGCCGGGCGTGGTGGAGGCCGAGGAGTCGCCCGCCTTGCCCTCGCGCACGGCTTGAGCCCGGTTGCGTATGTCCTCGATAACCTGGTCGTAGGAGGTGACCACGCGCGTCGAGGGCAGGTCGCCGGGCACGGCGGGATCGGTGTCGGCGGTGATCGGACGCGCCACCAGGGGGTTGGCCGCCTTCTGCTCGTCGTCGGCCAGGGGCGTGGTGGTGACGCCGAGCAGTGGCGAGGAGATCAGCCCTATGGGCTGGCGATCCACGCCCTGCTCGTAGACCGACATCAGCGAGGGCTGGAGCGTGGAGGTGGTGGCGTAGGTGGAGGAGGACCGGAGCGTGCCGAGCATCGAGCCGGCGTCCACGCCCAGGGTGGTGGGATCGACCGAGAGGGTTTGACCGCGGGTGTCGAGTTGGGCGCCGGTCTGGTCCACGCCCAGCGGCGGCGTCTGGAGCGGGGTGAATCGTGGGTCGGTGGCGGTGGCGTCGCGGGTGGCGCGGCCGCTGGTGGCGTACTGATCGTCGCGCGTGTAGTTGAGGTTGCCCATGAGATTTCGCGGCGGGTTGGCGCCGGTGGTCAGGGCGAACTGGTACTGGAGGGCGTCGGTCCCCCGGATGCCCATCCCGGCCAGCCCGGAGTAGAAGGAATCGCGTCGGAAGGCGAAGAGCGAGTCCGAGCCTAGTTGCCCGGTGAACTCACCCGGGGCGCGGTAGCCGACATCTCCGCGGAAGCTCAGCCCACCGGGGGCGTTGCCCGTGGCGATGGCGTTGCGGAAACGGATCTCGTCCATCAGACTGGGGCGCTGGTAGTTGCTCCGGCCGTACTGGCCGGGGTTGGCGTCGAGCGCCCGGCCGTCGCCCAGGGCGTTCTGGGCGCGGGCCGAACCGGCGCTGGCGGCCAGCAGCAGGGCGGCGGTCAGGATCGGTGCTGTTCGGGTGTCGCTGGGCATGGCCGGTCTCCTCTGAAGCATCCCCGCGTATCATACTCGGCTCGGGGGGGAGCCGGTTCGCAGAAAGCGGTTGGGCGGCGTGGATGTGGCGCGAGAACGCCCGATTTTCCCGAAAAACACACCCGGTTGCGCGGGTGCGCCGGGAAGCGGGCCAGGGAGCGGCGCACGCGGCTCAGATGCTGCTGAGGGTGGGCGGGGCCTTCATGAGCCGGCGCATGCTGGCGCACATGTCGTCGGTGGCTTCCGAGACCAGCAGGTACTGGATCCCGTCGCTGACCCAGGCGAAGAGATGGGCGCCCGAATCCGAGCAGGCCTTGGCGCTAATAAGGTAGGTGGTGCCCTCCTTGAGGGGCAGCAGCCCCGGGTCGGGGGCGATGAACAGGCTCATGGCGACGGGGCGGCCCTGGCGGTCGAGGGCGTCGAAGCGCAGGTGCCCCGAGCGGGCCGTGGAGGGGACCCGGCAGTCGCCCCCGCCGTAGAACTCGACCTCCCCGCGGGCGAGGGTGAGATCGGGCAAGGCGACGGGGCGGCCGAACTCGGCGCTGAAATACTCGACGGCCTGATTGATGTCGTGGCGGATGAGCTTCTCGCGGGCCGCCTCGTCGGCGCAGCAGCGGTTGTGCTCGCGGACGACGAAATCGCTGACTCGCTCGTAATAGGCGGATTGGCCGATGCTGAGCCCCGGGGCCACGGGGACATTCCCCGAGAAGGCGATGCTCTGCCAGATCAGCACGCCGGCGAAGGTGAGCATGAGCATCGCCGCGATGGCCAGCACGGGCGACATGCCCCAGAGACGGCGGTCTTGCGCAGCGGGGGTTTCCGGGGCGGGGTCGGGCTGGGCGGGAAGGGGTTCCTGGGCGCCGCCCGTGGCGGCGAGCGAGGCGATCTGGTCGCGCAGGCGCTGGGGGCAGAGGGGCGCGCCAAGGACCCGCCGGCAGCAGTCACGGAGGGAGCGCTCGAACTCGACCTGCGAGCGGGCCTGGGGGTGCTGGGCGAAACAGGCGGCCAGGCGATCGCACTGGGCCCTGGTGAGTTCCCCGTCGGCGCAGGCGCGGACGAGGGCCGCGAGGTTGAGGGGCTGCTCGTGCAGGAGCGCGTCGAAGAAGGCGGCGTGCTCGTGGTCGTCTGGGGCGTGCTGGTCGCTGGGGCGGTGATGGTGGTGGTCTTGGGTCATCGTCGGTCGGGTCTCCCGGGCAACTCCCGGCGGTGAGGGGTGGTGGTCGCGCGTCGTCGGGTCGGGTCTCAGTTCCGGTCGGGCCCACCGGTCATCGTTCTCAGCCCCAGGTCATCGACGGTTCTCTCGTCGCTCATGAGCCTGTCGGCCAGCAGCTTGCGTGCCCGGTGCAGCCGGCTCATCACGGTGCCGATGGGCACCGCGGTGATCTCGGCGATCTCGCGGTATTTGAGCCCATCGACGCCCCAGAGCAGGAGCACCTCGCGGTACTCGTCTTTCAGTTCCTCGATGGCCGATTTGAGGCGGCCATCGACATGCTCCCAGTCCAGGTCGGTCCGGTCCCAGACCGGCGGGGGCTGGTCGGGGAGCGTCTCGGTGGACGACTCGTTAAAGAACGATTCCACGGCCGTCGGCTGGCGCGACTGCTTCTTGATGCGGGTGTAGAAGACATTGTGGGTAATGGCGAAGAGCCAGGACCGCATGCCCCCGCTTCCGGATGTGGGATCGTCCGCCGGACTCTTATCGACGAAACGCTCGATCGTCCGTGGGCGGAACGCACGAGCGTAGACTTCCTGAACCAACTCCTCGGCCTCTTGAGGCCGACGGGTCAGATGCAGCGCCATTCGGTACACCGCGTCGAGGTGCTCCATGGCGAGTTGCTCGAACAGGTTCCGTTCCAACCGCTCGCCCCTCGGATCGTGCAGGTCAACCGCGCACACGGCGGATGTATTCCCTCTGTTGACAAAGCATAGCGCAAAACGCTCGGTCAGTTTCCCGGCGCCGCGCCTGGCCGATCATCACTCCCCGGCGCCGGCGCGGGATGGTCAGGCGGCCAAGCGGCGGCCGCTCTACAATCCCCGCGATGCCCACCCAAGCCCCCAACCATCGCCCGTACTACATCACCACGCCGATCTATTATGTGAACGATCGCCCGCACATCGGGCACTGCTACACCACGCTGATCGCCGATGTGGCGGCCCGCGCCCAGCGCCTGATCGGTCGCGATGTCTTCTTCCTGACCGGGACCGACGAGCACGCCGAGAAGGTCTCCAAAACCGCCGCCGAGAACGGCAAGACGCCCTATGAATGGGCCACCATCAACGCGGAGCGCTTCAAGGACGCGTTCGCCTTCATGAACTTCAGCAACGACGACTTCGTGCGCACCACCGAGCAGCGGCATATCAGCAAGGCCGTCGAGTACATCACGCGGCTCAAGGACCAGGGGATCATCACGCTGGGTGACTACGAGGGCTGGTACGACGCTTCGCAGGAAGAATATCTGACCGACACGGTCGCCCAGGAGCATGACTTCAAGTCGCCCGTGACGGGCAAGCCGCTGGAAAAACGGGTGGAACAGAACTGGTTCTTCGATCTGCCCCGCTACGAGCCCTGGCTGCGTGAGCAGATCGAGGGCGGGGCGATCCGGGTGCTGCCCGAGGCGCGCAAGAACGAGGTGCTCGGGCGGTTCAGGCAGGGCCTGCGCCCGGTGCCGGTCTCGCGCAAGATCAAGGAGGGCGACGCGGACTGGGGCATCAAGATGCCCGGCGACGACACCCACCGGATCTATGTCTGGATCGAGGCGTTGTGCAACTACCTGACGACGGTGGATACGGATGAGCGGCGCAAGTATTGGGCGGGCGAGGTGACGCACCTGATGGCCAAGGACATCCTGTGGTTCCACGCCGTGGTGTGGCCGGCGATGCTCCACGCGCTGGGCGAGAAGGCGCCCGACACGGTGTACGCCCACGCGTACTGGATCAGCGAGGGCGCCAAGATGTCCAAGTCGCTGGGCAACTTCATCGAGATCGACCAGCTCAAGGCCTACGCCGAAAAGTACTCGCTGGACGCGGTGCGGTGGTTCCTGACGACGCAGGGGCCTCTGGGGGCCAACGACGCGGACTTCGCCCATGCGCGGTTCATCGAGGTGTACAACGCGGACCTGGCCAACTCGGTGGGCAACTCGCTGAGCCGCGTGGGGAACATGGTCAACAAGTACTTCGAAGGCCGGCTGCCTCATACCTGCGACGGGCGCTTCGGGTTCGAGGGGGGCAAGGCGCTGGCCCTGGCTCGGAAAGCGCTGGAGAAGGCGGGGAAACCCGTTGACGATGCCGGCCGCTCCTTTGATCTCGCGGCCTTCAGCGCCGGGGCGGTGAACGACGCGGTAGACGCGCTCGATCGGCTCGATCTGGAATCGATGCTTCACAGCGGGCGTTCGATCGTGCGCGAGGTCGATGAGTTCATCTCGTACAGCGCGCCCTTCACCCTGGCCAAGCAGATCGGCACGCTCGATGGGGCTCAGGGCGCGCTGGCGTCGATCCTGTACAGCTGCGCCGAGGCGCTGCGGATCGCCTCGCTGCTGCTGTGGCCGGTGATGCCCGAAAAGATGGCGCAGGTCTGGCGAACATGGAACTGCCGCCATCTCACGGCTCCCGAGAACCCCAACTCGCGCATGATGGCCCCGCTTGGCGAGATGGCCCGATGGAGCGGTTCTTACGGCATCAAGCCCGGGCAGACGATCAGCAAGGGCGAGGCGCTGTTCATGCGCGCCGACGCGGCCGAGCCGGCGCCGCAGGCGTGACCCGCCGCATCATGTCATGAGCCGATCAAGGATTCTGGCTTGAGCGGGGTTGAGCATCGCGCACGGTGTAATTTATTGCGGACAGCACCGCTTGTTCTGGGGGGCTCGTTGCGTCTTTCTGCGCGGTCTGCGCCGGATCCCCCTTTGAGGGCTCAGATACGGCCGCAAGACTCCGAGATTCAACCCAAGCGCATTTTTGCTTTTGAGGGGAAGCCATGATCCAGACCGACGCGCGGAAGATCCTGATCGTCGACGGCTGCTCGATGACCAGGGAGTGCATCACCGTTCTTCTCCGGGCCCAACGATTCGCGGTGATCAGTTCTCCAACGCTTGAGAACGCGCTAGAGCTGATCCGCCTGCATCGACCGGCGGTGGTGATCCACGAGCTGGACCTTCCTGACGGCACGGGGGAGGATCTGATCGAGCGGGCCAGGACGATGATGGGCAGCGGGGCGCCGTCTTTCTTCCTGCTCACCACCTGCGCGCGGAAGTCGAGGCTCCTGGGCGTGATCGAGCGGGGTGTGACCCAGGTGCTCATTAAGCATCAGTTCACGATCAAGGTGTTCTATAGCAAAGTGACGATGCTGCAGCGCGACCGCAAGATGGCGGCCGGCACGGAGCAGCCGCCCGCCGGCGCGGCGTGCGGGAATGAGCCGGCGCGGGGGGATGCCGCGACGGGAGACGAGGCCCGCGTGCCGGAACCCGCCGCGGCGACCAATCGCCCTTGGGCCCCGCCGCGCACCAAGGAACAGAAGCTCGAGATCTACAAATCGGTCAAGCCGGTGGTCACCAAGTCCGAGGCGATCGAGCGGACCGAGAGCATGGCGGAGATCAAGGCGCTCTCGCCCACGGCTGCGCGGGTCATCTCGCTGACGGGGTCTGCCGAGGCCTCGCTGGACACGGTGGCCAAGGCGATCAGGAACGACCATGCGATCGCGCTCAAGGTGATCCGCATCGCCAACTCGACGGCGTTCTCCCGCGGCGAACCGGTGAGCACGCTCAACGACGCGGTGCGGCGGATCGGGGTGCAGCAGATCCGGCAGACGGTGCTGAACCTGGAGATCATGGAGAACTTCTCAGCCGACACCTCGCAGTACATCGACCATCGACTCTTCTGGGAGCATTCGATCGCCGTGGCGACCTGCTGCTCGCTAATCTCGCGCCAGACAAGACAGATCGACGCGGACGAGGCGTTCACCATCGGGCTGCTGCACGATGTGGGGCGCATGATCATGTACCAGGCGTTCGGGGACGACTACATCGGAGCGCTGCGATTCGCCAGGGAGAATCTGTTCCCGCTCGAACAGATCGAGCGACGCCTGTTCCAGATCGACCACTCATCCATCATGCAGACCGTCCTGCATAAATGGGGGATCCACAAGGACCTGATCGACCCGATCGTGAATCACCACCTCAGCGTGGGCAACATCAGGCAGACATGCCCCAAGCGGATCGAGGCGGTCTCGACCGTGGCGCTGGCCAACAGGATCGTCCACGCCCTGGGGATCGGGTGCAGCGGCAACGAGACGGTCTACCCCACCGAGGAGTTCTTCGAGGCGATGAAGCTGCCCAGGGGGTTCATGAGCACCATTGAGGAAATCCTGCCGGAGATGGTGCTTGATATGCGTCTGGCCATGCTTGGCGAGATGGGAATCAACAACTACCCCCAGCCGCGCCGCTCATGCCGGAACATGGGGCTCAACCCCCTCTACGCGACCCTGGACCCCGAGATCGACTGCATCGGGCACTGGGTCGGGACGTTGCGGGACGACTTCGAGGCCACCTTCCCGCCCAATCTCATCATGGCGCGAATGCGCAAGCAGCGCGACGCGGCGAGCATCGACGCCGAGATCGGACGCCTTGAAGAAGAGCGCGGGGTGGAGGGTCTTCCTGTGATCGTGCTCTCCAATGGGGGGAACCTGACCCTGCCGGAGAGCGTCAGGGTCAGCCGCGAGACGCGACTGCTCGCGGCGCCGTTCACCCTTGATGAGTTCGAGCAGGTGGTCCGATCGATCCCCTCGCTCGGGAATGACAAGGCCATTGCCGGCGGGTCTGGTGACGCGGCGTCCTTGCAAGCCGCCTGAGGGCGGATCGCCACACCCCGGCGTTCGTGTAACCACTGATCTTGCGGGGGTTTGGGGCGTGGACGCTTGATCTCGCGGGGGCGTGCGTATGATCCCCCGACCATGCCCATTCCCCGCATCGCCATCGTCGGCCGCCCGAATGTGGGCAAGAGCTCGCTGCTCAACCTCATCGCCCAGGAGCGGATCTCGATCGTCGCGCCCACGCCGGGCGTGACGCGTGACCGCGTCTCCACGATCGTCGAGTTGGCCCACCCCGATCTCAAGGGCCCGCCCAAGCAGGCGGAGATCATCGACACCGGCGGCTACGGGGTGTATGTCGCCCAGGGCAAGCGCTACAACGAGATCGGCGAGGACCTGTCGACGCTGACCGGGCACATCGAGGGGCAGATCGCCCAGGCGGTGAGCAGCGCGGACATCATCCTGTTCGCGGTGGACTGCCAGGCGGGGATCACGGCCCAGGACCAGGCGATCGCCCAGATGCTCCGCGAGCAGAAGCTGGGCCGGCGCGACAAGGGCGGGAGCAAGAACGCTCAGCTGACCCCCGTGTATGTCGTGGCCACGAAGGTGGACGACACGCGCTGGGAGCCTCACGCCTACGAGCTCTCCGCCTTCGGCTTCGGGGTGCCGCTGATGTGCTCGGCGACGACCAAGAACTTCCGTCGCCACTTCCTCGACGAACTGTACAACATCACCCCCGAGAACCGCGACGAGCCCGATCCGGAGGTGGATGTGAAGCTGGCCATCGTGGGCAAGCGCAACGCGGGCAAATCGACGCTGGTCAACACGCTTGCCGGCGAGGCGCGGATGATCGTCTCGGAGATCGCGGGCACCACGCGCGACGCGGTGGATGTGAAGCTTGAGTTCGGCGGCAAATCCATGCTGGTCATCGACACAGCTGGGCTGCGCCGCAAGAAGAGCTTCCAGGACGAGATCGAGTGGTACGCGCTGGACCGGGCCAAGCGGGCGATCGACCGGTGCGATGTGGTGATGTTCATGATCGACGCGACGACCGAGATCTCGCAGGTCGACGAGCAGCTGGGCAAGATGATCGTGGATTCGTTCAAGCCGGTGGTCATCGTGGTCAACAAGTGGGACATCGCCAAGGACGCCAGGGACGAGAAGGGGCGACCGGTGACGCCCAAGCGGTACGAGGAGTACTTCCGCAAGGAGCTGGGCGGGCTGCGCTTCGCGCCCATCGCCTTCATGAGCGCCAAGGAGGGGCTGAACCTCCAGGGAACCATGGACCTGGCCTTCGAGCTCCACGAGCAGGCCAACACGCGCATCAGCACGGGCAAGCTCAACCGCATCGTGCAGGGGATCCTCGAATCCCGAGGGCCCAGCAACAGACTTGGCCAGGAGGCCAAGATCTACTTCGCTTCGCAGGTCAAGACCGCCCCGCCCACGCTGGTGCTGGTGGTCAACGATCCCGAGCTGTTCACCAGCAACTACGAGCGGTTCATGATGAACAAGTTCCGCGAGCTGCTCCCCTTCGACGAGGTGCCCATCAAGCTGATCCTGCGGGCGCGCAAGCGCGTCGAGCGCCGCCTGAGCGGGACCAGCGGCAAGGGCAACCTCCACGCCCCCGATCAGGAAACGGGCAAGTTCGACGGCGAGCTCGGCATGGATCACATCGACCGCGAGGCGCTCATGGTCGACCTGCCCGAGGACGCGGCGCTGTACTTCGACGACTGATCGGGGGCAACCGCCCCGGGCAGCGCCCGATAACACATGACTTCGCTCCGACGCCTCCCCGCCCCGCCGGGGCCGGGCTCGCGCGTCGTGATCTTGCGGGTTGGCGTTCAGCGGGCGAGTTTACAGGACGATACAGCGCTCCCGGGAGCGTCCATGTCGTCAAGCCGCTGGATCATCATCGTCATTGCACTCTGGCTTGGCGCCATCGGCACGGGCCTGGGGATGCTCGGCCGTTACGGCTCGGCGCCCGGCGCGGTCGGGGCCGTCCCCGATCGGTGGCCCGCCGACGCGCCGCTCATCCTGGACCCCGACCGCCCCACGCTGCTGCTGGCGGTTCATCCCCGCTGCCCCTGCACACGCTCGACGATCGAAGAGCTGGCGGGTGTGCTGGGCCGCGCCGAGGATCGCCCCCGCACCGTCGCGCTGGTGTTCGAGCCCGAGAGCGGGGGCGGTCGCGATGAGGCCGAGCGCTTCGCCCGCACGGCGATCTCCGCATCGCTCTGGCGACTTCCCGACACCGAGCTTCTCGCCGATCCCGGCTCCCGGATCGCTTCGCGCTTCGGGGCGTTGACCTCGGGGCACGCGGTGCTGTACTCGCGGGCGGGCGAGCTGCTGTACTCGGGCGGGCTCACTCCCACCCGGGCCCATGTGGGGCCCAACACGGGAAGCGCCGCGCTGAGCGCGCTGCTGGCGGGCGGAGCCCCGGTCGCCACGCGGGCGCCGGTGTACGGCTGCCCGCTGTGTGAGGGCGGGCCCGGGGCCGTCTGTCTCCAACCGGAAGAAACCGAACCATGAAGACGCAGGAACTCACCCCGACGGCCGCCGGGCTCTACGACGACGCGTGCCTCTCGCTGTGGCGCAAGGGCGACCGCCTGCTGGGCTCGGCGCTGCTGGGGCAGTGGGTCATCCTCATCGCCCTGGCGCTGCTCGTGACGCCCAGGACCTGGATCGGGGCCAGCCCGTCGCTCAACAATCATCTCATCGCGTCGGTCGTGCTCGGAGGGTTGATCGCGTCGCTGCCGGCGGCTCTGGCGTGGCTGCGTCCGGGCGACTCGGCCACGCGCATCACCATGGGCATCGCCTACGCGCTGATGGGTGGGCTGTTCGTGCATGTCGGGGGCGGGCGCATCGAGTTCCATTTCCATTACTTCGCCTCCATGGCGATCCTGTCGCTGTACCGCGACTGGCGGGTGCTGGTGGCCGCCACCGTGCTCGCCGCGCTGGACCATTTCTTCCGCGGGATGTTCTGGACGCAGTCGATCTACGGCGTGGTCAACGCCAGCCGCCTGCGTTGGCTCGAGCACACGGTCTGGCTCGCCTCGGAGGTCGGGTTCCTGATCTGCATGACCCGCAACTCGCTCACGGACATGCGGGCCTCGGCGATGCGTGAGGCGCAGCTCGACGAGACGGCGGCCGCGATCCGCGCCGCCGCCGACGAGCTGGGCGTGCAGCTGGTCCGCATCGAGAACACCAACGACCTCACGCGCCCCATCGTCATCGGCTCGGGGTCCGGGCTCTCGGCGATCGCGACCTCGGTGCAGGGATTCCTCGACTCGATGCGGCGCACGATCCACGGCATCGCCCGGGCGTCCGAGCGGACCCGCGAGGCATCGATGCAGATCGCCGGGGCCGCCGAGGAGACCTCGGGCATCAGCCACAGCATCCGCGAGCGGGCCGAGGCGGCCAGCGCCCGCGCCCAGGAGGCCTGGGAAACGGCGCGCGAGGGAGGCAAGGTCATCGCCCAGACCATCGAGAACATCGCGGTCATCCGCGGCCAGATCGTCGAGTCCGAGCGGGCCGTGTCCGAGTTCGTGGACGCCAGCGAGACGATCGCGGCCTTCGTGCAGACGATCGGGGACATCGCCGACCAGACCAACCTGCTGGCGCTCAACGCGGCTATCGAGGCCGCGCGTGCGGGCGAGCAGGGGCGGGGCTTCGCGGTGGTGGCCGACGAGGTCCGCAAGCTGGCGGACCGCTCGCTGACGGCCGCCGGCGAGATCAAGACCGCCATCGAGCATTTCCGCATCAACGCCCGCGACGCGGCGGGGCGCATGCGCGTCACGGTCGAGCAGGCGGCCCGCAACGGCGAGCTGGCCACCGGGGCGGCGGGGAATCTCGAACGCATCGTCGTGGGCGTGCAGCAGGTGAGCCAGGACATCGAGAGCATCACCCGCTCGGTGCACGAGGTCAGCGCGGCCGCCGAGCAGTCGGCGGCGGCGTGCGATAATCTGGTCCGCACCGCCGACGACCTGGCGACCGAGACGGGACGATTCACGGTCTGACCCGCGACGAAAAAGCCCCGGTCAGCCCGGGGCGTGATCGCATCTTTACCCGCGCCGACGCGGCGTCAGTTCTTGGGCGGCTCGTTGGGCGCCGGCTTGGACCGGGGGGGCGGTGATTCGTGCTCCACCACCCGTCCCAGGGCGCCGGGCAGGTCGATGCCGGCTTGTTTGGCCAGCTCGTGGACCTGGGGCAGCGAGCCGATCATCCCGGAGAGAAAATCGGCGGTGGCGTTCTTGCCGTCCTTGCCCGATCCCGAGTCCCAGACGGTGATCTTGTCGATCTTGAGATTCGAGATCGCCTTGACCTGCTGGGCGACGAGTTCGGGGAGCTTCTCGATCATCAGCAGCGTGGGAGCGACCTGGGGGTTGGCGGCGCAGGCCTCGACGAGCTTGCGGTATCCCTCGGCCTTGGCCTCGAGGACCTGCTGGACGCCCTTGGCCTCGGCCTCGTAGCGGGCCAGGATCGCGTCCGCCTCGCCCCGCGCCTCGCGCCGGGCGCGCTCGGCGTGGGCCTCGGCGTCGATCTCGATGCGCTTCTTCTCGATCTCCTGGGGGGCCAGGGTCTCCTTGGCCAGGCGGGCGAGTTCCTCCTCGCGCTGGGCGACGAATATCTTCTGGCGCGCGGTGGCCGAGGCGACATCGGCTCGGCGCGACGCCTCGGCGCGGATCTCGGCCAGCTCTGCGTTAGACTGGGCGACCTTGGCGCTGCTGGTGTTCTCGCCGTCGACCGCCAAGGCCTCGGCACTGGCCACCTGGACGCGCTGCTCCTGCTCGGCGCGCTTCTTGGCGGCGATGGTCTCGGCCAGGCGCTCGGCGGTGGCGATCTCCTGATCGCGGCGGGACTCCACCTCGCCCGTCACCGCCTGGGCCTCGAGCTGGGCCACGGCGATGCGCTGCTGCTGCTCGGCGTTCTTCTGCCCCTGCTCGGCCAGCGCCCGCTCCTCGGCGACGCGGACATTGCGCTCACGCACCGCCTGCGCCTCGCCCACGGCGCCCTCGCGCTCCTGCTGGGCGACCTCCACCTTCGCGCGGTTGATCGCCTCGGCCGCGGCGCGCTTGCCGATGGCCTCGATGTACCCCGACGAGTCGGTGATGTCGCGGATGTTCACATTGATCAAGAGCAGCCCGATCTTGTTGATCTCCTCGGCCACATTCTCGTTGACCAGCGACATGAACTTCTCGCGGTCCTTGTTGATCTCCTCGATTGACAGCGTCGCAATCACCAGGCGCAGCTGGCCGAGGATGATGTCCTGCGCCTGCTCCTGGATCTGGTGCTGGGTGAGCCCCAGCAGGCGCTCGGCGGCGTTGCTCATCAGCACCGGGTCCTTGGAGAGGCCCACGGTGAAGGTCGAGGGGACATTCACCCGGATGTTGTTGAGCGACAGGGCGCCCTCCAGGGGGATCTCGATGACCAGCGGCTCCAGGCTCATGTACGCGTAGTCCTGGAGCACGGGCCAGACGAACTTGCCCCCGCCGTGGAAGCACTGGGCCGACGATTTGGAGCCCGTGCCCCAGATGACCAGGATCCGGTTCGACGGGCAGCGCCGGTAGCGGGCCGCCAGGAACAGAACGACGAACAGGAAGACGAACAGGGCCACGGCGACGGCGATGATGATGAACAGTCCGGGGTTGTCGCCCGGTTGGGCCTGGGCCAGCAGCAGCGATGGGCGCATTGATTCTCCTTCTCTCGGGTCGGTGTGCGTGACGATCGGTCATGTGGCGCGCGGCTCGGCCGCGGGTTCGACGATGACGATATTGCTCGTCGTATCGGCGCGAACGACCCGGACGCGGGTGTGGGTGACGATGGGGGTTTGGCTCCCCTCGCCCTCCTGGATGGCGAAATAGGTATGGCGGGCGTTGTTGATGACCAGCACCACCTCGCCGCGTCCGGTCCCGGCGGGCGGGACGGTGACATACACCTCCCCCACCAATCCGCTCGCCTGGGTGATGGAGACATTGGTGTTGTTCTGAAGGCGCAGCATCGAGCGCAGCAGGGTGACCATGAGCCATGCGACCGCCGCCCCGGCGGCGACGGCGAGGAACGCGGCGCCGGTGAAATCCAGCCCGAGGAAGCGGTAGGCCCCCAGGCCGATCCAGCCGTATCCCATGAAGAAGGCCGACAGGGACTGGATGCTCAGGATGCCGAACTCGTGCCCCGGATGGTCGGCGTGGCCGGTCCCGTCGGCGTGGCCCCCCACATGGGCGTCGGCGTGGATATCCAGGTCGGTGTCGCCGCCGATCTCGCCCAGCAGAAGCTGGATCAGCAGGAACCCGGTCCCCAGGAGCGCCGGGGCGGTGAACCAGGGGGCGAGGTCGCCGAAGAGCATGTCCATCATGGGTCGTCTCCCGCGGACGCTTTGAGCCGCGGGGACAGTGTACCGCGCACGACGGTGCGCGGCTGGAAGACCCCGGGCCGCTGCTCTCGCGAGGAGAGAGCGCCTCAGGAACCGTATTGGGAGCATGGACGCCCAGGTTTCAGGCGGTGTTCTGGGGTATGAGGCCGTCGCCCCGGGGATCAGGCCGCCAAGCCGTAGTCGCCCGCCGAGAAGAAGTCGTCGTCGTCCCCGTCGTCGTAGGCGGTGGTGTCGATGGCCCCCCACTGGTCCTTGGGGAGGTGTCGGTGATGGACCTGGATCACGCGTCCGAGCTGCTGCCCGAAGATCCGGGCAATGATCGAGAGGGTCCGGGCATCCTCCTCGTCGAAGGGGTTGTTCTGATTGCGGAACAGGCCCAGCACCGCGAGGCACTCGTCCTCGTGCTCGCAGGAGACGACCAGGGCGGCCGAGTCCCCGAGCCAGTGGGCGTCGCCGCCCAGCGCCTCGTCCATGTCGGCGCGCCCGCACAGCGAGACGACCTCGGTGACGCCCTCGAAGCGCGGCGCCAGGGAGTCGGCGAGCTGGTCGAGCATCACCTCGGCGCTCTGCCTGGGGATGTCGTAGTTCACATACGCGCCCAGCGAGTAGTCGCCGGCGCTGGTGGGGAGGAAGACGGCGGCGTTGGTCGATCCGACCTTGCCCAGGGTGAACTCGAGCATGGTGCGCAGCAGCGACTCGATGTCCAGCTCCTGGCGCATGATCGTCCCGAGCTCGGTGGCGAGGCGGACCTCGCCCAGCTGCTCGGAGAGGTCCCTGTAGGCCTCGACCAGGTCGTTGCACAGGCCGCCCACCTGCCCGCTGACCTCCTGTCGCGCGTGGTTGAGCCTGCTGCAGAGCTTCTTGAGCCGGTCGGCCCGCGCGTCGCTCTGGCGGATGCGCTGGGCGCGCCTGACGGTCTCGAGCAGGCGGCTGGCCGTCTGGGCGCTGCGGGACTGGATCGAGATCACATCGCACGCCCCGGCGCGCATGGCCCGGACGGCGTCCTCGGTGGTCTCGACCCGGCCCACGATGACCCCCACCAGGGCGGGGTGGTTGGCGCACAAGCGGCCAAGCAGGTCGATGCCGTCGGCGCCCGGCAGTGCGCGTTCGATGATGACCAGATCGCAGGCGCCCGTGGAGACCCGCTCGATCGCGGCCGGCCCGTCGTCGGCGAAGACCAGCGATTCGGCCTGCCCGTGGAGCATGGAGGAGAGGCGCCGTCGCACCGAGGCGCGGGGCGTGACGGCCAGGACGCGGACGCGCGGCTCGTCGCCGGGCGCCTCGTCGACCGCGGCGTCGATCGGCTGGGCGGTGATCCCGTGTGGTCTGGTCTGGCGGTGTCGTTCCATCGGTCGTCGCTCTCTGCTCTTGGGCGTCTCGGTCGGTTTCAGGCGGCGCGCTCGTCGGCGTGGGCGCGGTTCAGATGGATCACGACCTCGGCCCCGGTCCCGCCCGACTGGCTGTTGCCCAGCTCGATCTCGCCCTTGTGCAGCTCGATGAGCCCCCGCGCCCGAGCCAGGCCCAGGCCCGAACGGCGTCCGGCGGGCAGCTGGGAGAAGAAGGGGTCGAAGGCGTGCCTGATCGTCTGCTCGGTGAAGCCCGGGCCCTGGTCGTTGATCCGGATACTCAGTCGGTCGTTTGTCAGCCCCGGTTCAATGCAAACCGTCACGATCGCCTGAGGATTCGCCTGCACCGCATTGATGATCGGCTCGGCCAGCGCCTGGGCGAGCAGGTCGATGTCCATGAGCACCGAGGCGACATGCCCCTCGCTCTTGAGCTGGATGCGGGGGCGCAGCTTTTGCGTGTGACATCGGTCGCGCGCGATCTCGATCGCCTGGCGCGCCATCAGCACCGGGTCGCCCGGCGCCAGGTGCGGCCTGGGCGGGTCGGCGATCAGGTGCAGCGAGGTGATCAGATCCGAGAGCTGGTCGCTGGCGGCCGCGATGGCCCTCGCCGACTCGCGTTCGCGCTCGGTGCCCAGCCGCTCGAAGAGCTGCTGGGAGCGCCCGCGGATGATCGCCAGGGGGTTGTTCATCTCGTGGGCGGCGCCGGCGGCCATCCTGCCCAGCTGCACCAGCGACTCCTTGGTCGTCAGCTCGTGGCGCAGCGCGGTCATCGTGTGGTTGGCCGAGGCCAGCTCCTCGCCCAGGCGGTTGCGCTGCTCGGAGCGGATCGCCTGCACCAGCGCCCGCTGCCACAGGCCCCGCACCGTGGCGAACTCTGGCCCCAGCACGACGCGCTCGATCCCGCTGCCGGACCTGGGCATGATGATCAGGAACGAGGGCTGGTCGTCGCCCGGGGGCGCTTCGCCCGCCGGGGCGCCCCCGGGCGAGCCCATGAGCATGGGCGCGCCGATCTCGCGGACCGAGAGGAACAGCTCCTTGAGCCAGCCGAGACTGGCCAGCTCCATGGAGCTGGCGGCGTTGGCGTCGGCCAGCATCCCGGGGCGCACCGGCGTCTCGGGACCGTCATCGGGCCCGGCTTGGGGAGCGGTGACGCGCCGGGGCGCGACGGCCACCCTGCCCTGATCGACCATCATGGTCATCCAGGGGCTGTCGGCGCGGTGCTGGTAGATCACCGCGCCGCGGGCGCCGCCCACGAGCATGGCGGCGGACTGGACCATGGCGCACAGGACCTGCTGGGGCAGGTCGCACGGGGCGCAGGATTGGTGGAAGACATCGATCGCCCCCAGCAGGCGCCCCAGCGAGCGCCCCGCCTCGGCGCGCCGGCGCAGGTCCATGTTGAGCTGCGCCAGGCGCTGGTTGGCGCCGGTGAGCGATTCCACCAGCAGGTCCTGCTGGGCGTGCTCGCCCAGGCCCAGGACCTGGCCCCGCGCCGAGACGCCCTCGATGACGCTCGTGGCGTTGTCCTTGAAGAAGCCCGGGCCGACCCCGGCCTGGGCGCACTGCTCGAACAGGTCCAGCGGCTCGCCGTGGTCCCCGTCCCAGCCCAGGTGCATGTCCCGCGCCCAGCACTCGGCCAGCGTCACGATCGACACCACGGGGCGGCTGGCGCCCTGGGGCAGCGAGCTGATGGGCTGGGCGTGGAGCCAGATCGCGTCGCGCACCGGCTCGGGCAGCTTCCAGTGCTCGGCCAGGCGCTTGCCCGCGGTGTGGTGGTCCATGCCCAGCATGGCGCGCTCCACCAGGCACAGGGCGCAGCGGCGCGTGCGCGACATGCCCAGGGCGCGCTGGTACGCCTTGGGCAGCGTGAGGTCCAGCGCCAGCTTGCCCAGATCGTGCAGCAGCCCCGCCAGGTACGCCTGCTCGGGGCTCACGCCCATGCCCGGGTGCGCCCGCGCGATGGTCTCGGCGGCGCAGGCCACGGCCAGGGAGTGGACCCAGAAGCCGGGGCGGTCGAAGAGCGAGCCGCCATCCCCGGGCGCGTTGGTCCCGAGCTGCTTGTAGACATGCACGCTCAGGGCCGCGACCCGCACGGCCTCGGGCCCGAGCATGATCACGGCGCGGCGGACGGTGGTGACCTTGTCGCCCAGCCCCTTGTCGGCGCTGCGGCACATCCGCAGGATCGTGCCGCTCATCGCCGGGTCCGACTCGATGATCGCGATGATCTCGTCGAGGTCGATGTCCTCGGCGCTGCCGATCGAGAGCAGGCGCGTGGCCACGGCCGGCAGGGTGGGCAGGCGATCGATGCCCGTGAGGATCAGCTCGGTCTGGCGCGCGCCGACCAGCGCCTCGCCTCGCGGCTCGGCGGGATCGGGCCCGGGCTGGCGGGGGGCGGGGGGCGCCATCAGCGCGCCGGAATCCCGAGCAGGCGCTCGATGCGCGACACCAGCTCGTTGAGGTCGAAGGGCTTCTTGAGAAAGTCGTCGGCCCCGGCGGCGCGGAGCATGTCCACCTCGCCCGGCTCGATCACCCCCGAGACGCACAGCACCCGGGTGCCCTCCAGCGCGCTGTCCTCGCGCACGCGCCGGCACACGATGTTGCCGTTGAT
This sequence comes from uncultured Phycisphaeraceae bacterium, assembly GCA_964387925.1. Taxonomy (GTDB): domain Bacteria; phylum Planctomycetota; class Phycisphaerae; order Phycisphaerales; family UBA1924; genus UBA1924. The sequence goes on along the minus strand of CAYLXF010000007.1, from coordinate 25,839 downwards.
GTCGGGGAGCATGTAGTCGAGCACGATCAGGTGCGGGCGGAAACGCTGGGTCTCCATCCCCGCGTCATAGCCGGTGGAGGCGACGGCCACCTCGAAGCGCCCGTCGCCAGCGAGCAGCTCGGTCATCAGCGAGAGGATCTCGGGCTCGTCGTCGACCAGCAGCACGCGCTTGCGGTCGCTGCCGATGGCCGTCAGCGGGATCTCGTTCTCACGCATGAACCGGATCAGCTCCTCGCGCGGGATGCGCCGGAAACGCGAGCCGGGCACGCGGAACCCGTTGAGGCGTCCCGAATCAAAGCAGCGGATGATGGTCTGCTGGCTGACCTTGCAGACCTTGGCGGCTTCACCGGTGGTGAAGACCCTCTTCTGGGACCAATCTTCGCTCTGTTGTGTGGCGACCATGCGCGGACCTTCCCTGATCTGAGGCGGCGCACCGGGTGCGCGCTCGCCCGACCGATATCGTCGCACAGCTTGCCCAACTTCACGCCGATCCTCCGGGCGGCGCGCAACAGGCCCCGGCCCCGCTTGCTCAGGCCGCGCCGCGGGAACCCGGGGCCGGCGGTTATCCGGACGCGCGCGGCTGGTGGACGCTCAACCGCCGTGGCGGGCGCGCCACTGGGTGACGGCGTCGGGCTCGCGCGCGTAGATCGGGCCCAGGGCGTCGGGCGCAAGCGGGGCGATCCCCGCCGAGGCGTCGAGCATGGTTCTCGCCTCGAGCACGAGCGGGAGCAGCTCGATCCCCAGCTCCCGCGCGCCCCGCGTCATGCAGGGCGGCAGATGGGCGTCGGCGGCAAGTGTCCGCACCCCGAGGGACGCGAGTCGGTCGGCGTCGATCATCCCCACGGCTTCGAGCGTGCGATCGGGGTGGACGATGGTCGCGTGGGTGTGCTGGTTCTTGGAGGCCAGGGCGATCATCGCGGGCAGACGCGCGGGGTCGATCGAGGCCGCGGCCACGCGTGCGGCCTCGACGCCGACCAGCTCGGCCCCCAGGGCCGTCGCCAGCACCTTGGCGGTGGTGGTCGAGATGCGCAGCGCGGTGTAGCCCCCGGGCCCGAGCGAGACGACGATGCGCGTCAGCTCGGAGGGGGCCACGCCGGCGCGGGCGCACAGGGATTCGATGCCGGCCATGACGCCATCGGAGCCGCGCGTGGACCGGGGCATGGACGCCGATCCCAGCAGGGCCGCGCCCCCGCGGCCCGTGCGCCAGACGGCCAGCGCGTGCGCCGGATCGCGGGCGTCGTCGATCGCGCCCGGGTTGGACATCTCGATGCCCAGCACAACGCCGGCCGTCTCGGTTTGCTCGCTGGTGCTGGTCATGGGTGCTCTGGCGGTTGGCGCCTGCGCTTCTTCTCGCCGCGCTGCTTCTTGTCCTCGAGGCGGCGCCGGATCGAGCCCTTGCTGGGCTTGGTCTTTCGGCGCTGCTTGGGCTCGATGGCGGCGCGCACGACCAGCTCGCGGAGCCGGTCCATGCAGGCGCGCCGGTTGCGCGACTGGCTGCGGGTCTCGTCGCTCTCGATGAGCAGCTCGCCCTCGGTGGTGATCGACCCGCGCGCCAGGCGGCGCAGGCGCGCCGCTGCGCGCCTCGGCAGCGGGATGTCGGCCAGCGCGATGCGCAGCTGGGCCTTGGTGGACCGCTTGTTGACATTCTGCCCGCCGGGACCCGAGGAGCGCACGAACGCGATGCCGATGGCCCCGCCCGGGACGCTCACGCCGGGCGCGAGCGTGATCCCCGAGCCGGCGCGGGGGGCTCGGCGATCGGGCGTGGGGGTCGGTTGTTCGTGCTCCATGCGGTTCGCCTTAGCAGGGATGAGATTGAATTGCAAGTGCTTTGTGGGCTCGATCTTGCGCGTCAAAAGAGCGGGGACGCGCCATTGACCTCGGAGGGTATGTCTGCCATACTCATCGACACGGGAGATCGTATCACCCGCGCCGCGTCGATCCCGGTGCACGCCGGGAATTGCGGGGCGTAGGTCGCGGTCCGCCGCTGGAAGAGAGCCCGCGCACACGGGCGAGAAGACATCCCGATCACCTCCGTCACGCCGCGCGCGTGAAAGGATCCCATCATGAGCAACACCGTCACCAAGAAGATCCTGATCGATCGCATCGCCGACAGCACGGGCATGAAGCGCGTGGCCGTCAAGCAGGTCGTTCAGGAGTTCCTCGATCAGGTGATCGTGGAGCTCGGTGACGGCAACCGCCTCGAGTTCCGCGATTTCGGGGTCTTCGAGGTCAAGGAGCGCGCCCCGCGGATCGCGCAGAACCCCAAGACGCTCGAGCGCGTCCCCGTGCCGGCCAAGCGGACGGTAAAGTTCAAGGTCGGGAGAAGGATGCGCGAGTCGATGGAGCGTGAGGGCGCGGCGACGATCGGTGGGGGCGTCGCTCGGCCCGCGCCCCCCGCGGCGGGATCGCAGGCCGAGACCAAGCCCCGCGTCCCGGCCAAGGCCGACGCCGTGCTCGCGTCCGAGCCGGAGCGCGACATCGTGGGGAGCATCCGCAACGAATCCACGCGCGCCCAGGAAGCCGCGAGCGTGCGGTAGGCGCGGCCGGGCTTGTCCCCGAGCCCCCGCGTCCGCTCGCAACATCCCTTCCATGAAAAAACATCCCCTTCCGGGATGTTTGTCGTTTTCATGGGTGTCCACTTTTCCCGGATCATCGCCCGCGCCGCTTGGCCTTGCCGCGCATCATTTTGCCGGGGAGCCTGGTGGGGACGACGCCGCCGGGGTACTTGGCCTCGAGTTCCTTCTGGGAGAGTTTCTCGACCTTGGGGGGCTCGGCGGTCTCGAAGCGGTTCTTCTTGGGCTCGGTGGGGACGCCCTTGACCTCGTAGGTGGGTCGCCCGCCGGTGGGCTCGTCCTTCCAGTCCTCGGGTCGGGGACGCGGCTCGAAATCGGGGTAGTCCATCCTGGGGATCTCGGCGTTGACCAGGATCTCGATGTCGGTCAGCAGCGAGCCCTGGGCGGGGGTGACCAGCGACCAGGCGTGGCCCTCGCGCCCGGCGCGGGCGGTGCGGCCGATGCGGTGGACATAGATGTCCGGGTCGTCGGGCAGGTCGTAGTTGACGACATGGGTGATGCCCTCGACATCGATGCCCCGCGAGGCCAGATCGGAGGCGACAAGCACGGCCAGGTCGCCGCCGCGGAACTTGGACATGACCTTGTTGCGCTGCCCCTGGGAGAGGTCGCCGTGGATCGCGTGGGCCTCGATCTCCTTGCGTTCGAGGTAGCGCACGACCGAGTCGACGGTGCGTTTCATGCGGCAGAAGACGATCGTCAGCGCGGGCTCCTCGTGGGTCAGCAGGTGTGCCAGCATGCGGCGCTTGTCCCAGGGCTCGACGGTGACATAGCCCTGCTTGACCAGGTCGACGGTCAGGGCCCCGGCCGAGACCTCGAGCTTCTCGGGGTCCTGCATGTAGGTGCGGGCCAGACGCTCGATCTCGTCGGTGAAGGTGGCCGAGACGAAGATGGTCTGGCGGTCCTTGGGGCACTTCTTGAGGATCTTCTTGATGTCGTCGCGGAACCCGATGTCCAGCATCCGGTCGACCTCGTCGAGGACGACGAACTCGATGTCGTAGAGGTGCAGGAACCCGCGGTCGATCATGTCCAGCACGCGCCCGGGGGTGCCCACGATGATCTCGGGGCCCTCCTCGAGGGCCTTGGCCTGCACATTGATCGACTGCCCGCCGTAGATCGCGCAGACCTTGAGCCCGGTGTTGGGGGCGAGCTCCTCGATGTCCTGCTTGATCTGGACGGCCAGCTCGCGGGTGGGGGCGAGGATGATGGAGATCATGGAATCGCCCGGCTGGATCATGTGCAGCAGGGGCAGGGCGAAGGCGGCGGTCTTGCCGGTGCCGGTCTTGGCCTGACCCAGGATATCCACGCCGGTGAGGGCCATGGGGATCAGCTGGGCCTGGATCTTGGTGGGGTGTCGGAAGCCCAGCTCGTCCATGACCGCGACGATGCTGTCCTTGAGCCCCAGGTCGGCGAAGGTCTTGTCGATCTCGAAGGTGTCGGCCGACCAGCCGCCCTTGGGCTCGGTGATGGTGCGCTTGCGTTGGGGCTCCCTGTCGGCGCCGGCGTCGCGTTTCCCGCGTCCGCGCCCGCCCCCCTTCCTGCCCGATCGGTCGCCCGATCGCTTCTTGCCGCCTGATGATCGGGAGGGCGCGTCGCTGTCGCGAAGAATGTCGCTCATATTGGTCCTTGTCGTGTGTGCCCCGTGCAGGGCGCTCGCCGAACCGGGCCACGCTCCGCGCGGCCCTCGGCTCCGTCATCACCCCCGACGATGGGGGCGGTGAGCCCGATCATAGGCGGTTTGTTGACAGTAGTTTGAGTGGGCTTCCGGGTTAGGGGGCAAGATCGCCAAGGCCCGAAGGGGAGACGGAATACAGAGGACACGGGGAAGAGGGGCGAGGTCGGAAAGGGGAGCGGGGCGCCCGTACTCGCCGTTTCGGTGCAGAGCGGCTCCTGGTAGTTCAGGCAGTGGAACCCTCTGGGCAGTTTCGAGCGGTCCTGGGGGACTGATCTGCAAGGGCGTCCGAGGCGAAGATGCTCGCCATCGCAGCGGGCGGGGGATCCGGGTTGAGTTCCTTCTTCCACGGCGCCGGTCTTGTTTTCCCGGAGCGCATGGCGTTCGCATCGGAGCACCGGTCGCCTCGTTCGGTTCTATACTTGGGGCATGAACGAGACGGCTGAGCGGTACACGATCGGGTCGCGGGTGCGGGTGACGCAGCAGTTGTCGCTTGGGGACGGGGGGTCGCCGTTTGTTGTTGAGGGGGTGATCCTGCGGATGGGGCAGCAGCAGACCGGCTCGTGGTACGCCCATTCGCGCGACAAGAAGCTCTGGCTGGATCGCCTGGAGCTGCGCAAGGACGACGGGGAGCTGGTGGTGGTGAACCTGGACCGGTTCTCGGTGGTGGAGGTCGTCTCGTAGGAGCGGCGGCTGGTTTGGATGGTTGAGGACCCGGGCGGGAGCTCGGGTTTTTTCGTAGGCGGGAGAAGAGTTGACCACTGAGCACACAGAGGGAAATGGCAGAGGGGGAGATGATGCGAGGGGATGGTGGAATAGGGGAGGAAGAGGGGAAGCGTTGATGGGGTGTCGCGTGTTGTGCGCACGGGGTGGGCGGGGGAGAAACGGTCTCGGGGATTTTGAAAGAAAATTGTGTGCGTTGCGCCACAAGGGGTTGCGCGGATTGATGGTGTGCGCGGTGACGGGGTTAGTGCGCACGGATCGGGCCGCGGGTGGGGAGGGTGAGGGCGTGTGACCTATGCGGCACGCCGGGTAGCGGAGGGGGGCGACCTGATGGCGGACCAGCTCATGACGGACAACGGCAGCGCGGACCAGATGTGGTCATCGACACGGCTCGCGACGAGCGAGCGGGTGAGCCGGGGCTTGCCCCGGTACGAGAAACTGTGGGCGTATTACCGGAACCCGATTGAGCTGGTCCGTTCGTCGGGCCTGGCGGTGCATGGCGGGCAGGCGCGCGGGTGGTACCGCTCGGCCCAGGAGGTGGGTTTGCCGGCGCGGATCGTGGGCAGCACGGCCCCGGGAGCGGTCGGGGGCGAGCGCGGGCGGCGCGAGGTGGTGATCGAGAACGACATCGGCTGGCGCGTGGGGGCGATGGTGGACTTCATGTTCGGCTCGCCCATCCGCATCGAGTCGCTGGCCCGCGACGAAGCGACGAGGAAGAAGGTCGAGGAGGCGCTCGAGCTCGTCTGGGAGGGCAGCGGCGGGATCGCCATGCTCCAGGACATGGCGACGCTGGGGCATGTGTTCGGGCATGTCGATCTGCTGGTGCGGGTGGACGAGGAGAACCTGGTCGGCTCGCGACCGTGGGACGCGGACAAGTGGGTGTCGATCGAACCGATCGATGCGCGCCGGGGGGCGGCGGTGCTCAGCGGGCACGATTATCGCGAGATCGAGGGCTACGGGGTGTTCTCGTCGCGGTCGCTGGCGGGCCAGCCCCGGCCCGAGCGCCCCGGGGCGCGCAGGGGCTGGCTGGAGCGGCTGCGCGGCGGGGAGCGCGGCGATGGCGCGCCCGGGGACGGAAAGAAGACCAGCACGCTGGGCGAGGTGTTCACCCGTCAGGGATGGGCGCGGTTCGTGGATGACGGGCTGGTCGAGAGCGGGCGGTGGTCGCTGCTGCCGGGCGTGGTGCCGGTGGTGCATATGCAGAACATGAGCCAGCCGTTCGTGTACGGCGGGATCGGCGAGGTCGAGACGCTGGTGGGGCTGCAGGACGAGCTGAACACGCGATTGAGCGATCGGGCCAGCCGCGTGACGATGCAGAGCTTTAAGATGTACCTGGCCAAGGGGATCGAGGGGTTCCGGGGCAGCCATGTCGGCCCGGGCGTGGTGTGGAGCACGGACAACCCGGAGGCGTCGATCACCGGCTTCGGCGGCGACGCGTCCAGCCCCAGCGAGGACGCGCACATCGGCGAGATCCGCGAGGCGATGGACAAGATCAGCGGCGTGCCGCCGCTGGCCGGGGGGGTGGTCCGCGCCAAGCTGGGTAATCTGTCCAGCGCCAACGCGCTGCGGATCACGCTGATGAGTCTGATCGCCAAGACGATGCGCAAGCGGGTGAGCTACGGGCGCGGGATCGAGCGCGCGTGCGGGCTGGTGCTGGGATACCTGAACGCGGCGGGGGCGCTGCCCACCGATGCGCGGGACCGGGGGGTGCGCGTGGTGTGGGGCCCGCTGCCGGTGATCGATGAGGCGTCGCTGGTGGCGGCGGGACGGGCGAAGGTGGAGCTGGGGGTGGACGAGCGGCGCGTGATCGACGAGCTGGGCTACGGGGACGACGACCCGGGGGTGGTGTGATCGCCGCCCGGGCGCGGATGGAATGAAAGGAGACGGCGATGGCGAAATCAGGATCGGGCGGGCCGGACCCGCTCGGGGTCGGCGGGGACGAGCCGGCGGGCGAGGGGCACGATGTGCATGTGAGCGGGGAGTTGATCTGGAAGGCGCGGGCCGAGGAAGCGGAGGAGAGGGTCGCGGGCCTTGAGGCGCGGGCGGCGGAGTTGGAGGCGTCGCTGGCGGGGGCCAACGAGATGATCTCGACGGTCGAGCGCCGCGGGGAGATCGACCGGGAGCTGACGGCGGCGCGGGCGGTGGACCTGGAGACGGCGCGCCTGCTGACGGAGGCGACGATCAGCGAGATGGACGAGCCGGATGTGGCAGTCGCGGTGCGTGAGCTGTGCGAGCGTAAGCCGTTCCTCTTCGCGTGCCGGCGGGGCGGGTCGGGCGCGGGCTCGGCGATGAGCCCCGCGTCGGAGGCGGCGCGGGGCAACGACGGGCTCGACGCGATGGCGCGCCGGGCGCGGAGCAGCGGGGACCGGGGCGAGCTGCTGCGGTATCTGCGGGTGCGGCGCGGGTCTTGAGCGGCGCGGTGATGGGGTGTTGGTGGTGGTTTGGTATCGAGTGGGTGCGAGAAGAAGGGGGCGCAGGCATGGCGTTTACAGGCAAGGCGAGTTACACGGCGGGGGCGGATCTCCCGGAGCTGGTGGAGGATGTGGGCGACATCATCGGGATCGTGAGCCCGCACGAGACGCCGCTGCTGGATCATCTGGGCGATCCCAAGCGGGCGGCGATGTCGACGGTGCACGAGTGGATCGAGGACGCGTTGCTGGCCAACACGGGGAGGATCAACCAGTCGAGCTTCTCGCCCTCGCCCACGGCGGCGGCGACGCTCACGGTCGACGAGGCGACGGTGTTCCGGGTGGGCGACCTGGTGCGTCCGGGGAGCACGGGCGAGGTGATGCTGGTGGCGGCGGTGGTGGCGGCGTCGGACCAGATCGCGGTGGTGCGCGGGTACGGGTCGACGACGGCGGCGACGCTGGCCGACGACATGGTGCTGACGATCTTGGGCAACGCGGCGCTCGAGGGCGACGGGGCGCCCGAGGCGCGTTTCACCAATCGCAGCAGGAAGAGCAACTACACGCAGATCTTCACCGCCGGGCTGGATGTGTCGGGGTCGCTGCAGGCGAGCCGGGCGTACGGGATCGCCGACGAGGTGGACTACCAGAAGCAGGAGCGGATGCGTGAGCTGCTTCGCGACCTGGAGAACTGCGTGATCAACGGCGTGGCGCCGGCGAGCAACGGGCAGGGCAGCGGCACGGTGCGGCGCTCGATGAACGGCATCGTGCGTTCGATCTCGACCAATGTGATGACGCCGGGCGCCGGGGGCATCCCCGCGGGCGGGGGCGACGGGGAGGACGAGCTGAGCGAGGCGGTACTCAACGCGGCGCTCAAGCGGATCTGGGACAGCAGCAGCGGCTCGGTGGACACGATCGTGGTGGGCGGGGCGCAGAAGCGGAGGATCAACGGCTTCGCGACCGGCAGCCGCGCGTACCTGCCCGACGACCAGGTGTACTCGGACATGATCAGCGTGTACGAGAGCGATTTCGGGGTCTGCCGCGTGATCATGAGCCGGTGGGCGCCGACGGATTCGGTGCTGCTGCTCGATTCATCGCGCATCAGCGTGATGCCGCTGCAGGGGCGCAGTTTCCACTACAAGCCCCTGGCGGCGACAGGCGACTCGATCAGCGGGCAGGTGATCGGCGAGTACACGCTGGAGTTCAAGAACGAGAACGCCCACGGGGTGCTCTCGGGGCTTGCGGTGTGATGCGTGTGTGGGTGGCCCGATGCGGCGCAAGCCGCTTCGGGGTGGGCGATGGTGGTTCGCCATCCCGGAGGAGCCGGGGACGGCTCCATCGGGCCACCCAAGATGAAGAAGCCAGCCGAAGGGCTGGCGCAAGGATGCGGGGTTTCAGCGGGGGCGCTGGGGCCGCGGCCCGGGCGGGAGGGGTGCCCGCCCGGGTCATTGGAAAGTGCTGAAGGATTGAGAGAGAGGAGGCGGGCATGTTCTCGCGGGATCGTGATCTGGTGGTGTACGAGCCGGGGTTGCTGCGTGATGTGGCCTGGGCGGGGCAGCGGCGGTTGTCAACGACGGGGAGCGTGAGCGGGACGACGCTGACGCTCAGCAGCGGTTCGTTCGACGATGCGCAGGTGGTCGCCGGGCAGGTGGTGCTGTTCGATGGGGTGACGCTGGAGATCGTGAGCGTGGAGAGCGCGACGGCGGCGACGGTGTCGTTGGTGCGGGGCGATGTCAGCGGGGGCGCGGTGCCTCCGATCTCGGCGAGCAACTGGAGCGTGGAGGTGTACGACTTCTCGCCCCAGCGGGCGATCGTACACCGGCAGGTGCTGGCGATGCTGGGGATTGATGCGCCCGGCGAGGATTCAAGCGGCGTCGACGAGTCGATGGTGACCAACCCCGGGGCGCTGACAAGGCTTGAGTGCCTGGGGACGCTGCATCTGATCTACTCGGGGGCGGCCGCGCCGGGGCGCGGCGGGGATCGCTTCGAGCAGCGCGTGGAGCTGTATCGTGAGCGGTACCGGCGCGAGCGGGAGGCGGTGGTGGCGATGATCGACATGGACGGGGACGGGATCGCCGAGGCGACGCGCCGCCCCAACGCGTTCGTGCTGATGCGTGGGTGAGCGGGGAAGAGAGGGGAGGCGGGCGATGATTGTGCTTCGGCCGGATGAGGCGCGTTTCGGCGGCGCCGTGTGGCGGGGCGTGACGAGGGTGACGATCGACCGCTTGTCGGCGCGGACGATCGATGAGTGGGGCGAGGAGGGGCCGGGGCTGCTGCTGGTCGATGTTGATCGCCAGCGGGTGGTGATCCGGGTCACCCAGGAGATCGAGGGCGACGACTTCGAGGACCCGATCCCCGGCGACATGGAGCAGTTCACGCTGGTGGCGGGGGCGTCGGGCAGCGACGCGGGGAGCCGTCGGGTGCGGGCGACGGCGGTGGTGGAGTCGGTGCTGAACAAGGTGAGCGATTTCGGCGCGACGCGCACGGTGACGATGATCGCGATCAGCGCCGCGGGCGATGAGGACCCGATCGAGGTGAGTGTGGTTTCATAGGAAGGGGTCGATGATGGGCAGTTCCTACAAGGGGACCGACTATTTCGGGTCCGGGCCGCACCGGTTCAAGGTGGGGCGGCTGGGGCGGAGGGTGATCTCGCTGGCGGCGATCGCGGGCGACGCATCGGTGGACGGGGCCGCGGAGTTCGGGGACCTGGAGCCGCGCATCGAGGTGCGCGGGCGATTGGTGGCGGACACCGAGGCGGGGCTGTGGGCGCTGCGCGACGCGCTGGCGGCCCAGGCGGATTCGGGCGTTGGCGCGGGTGATCTGGTGGACCCGCACGGGCATGTGTGGGAGGATATGAAGCTGCTGACGGTCGAGGAGGACGGCCCGGTGGCGCGAGGACGGCGGGTGAGCGTGGGGTATGCGGCGGTGTTCGGGCGGCTTGCGTCTTGAAGCGGGTCTGGGAAAGGGGGCGGTGATGGACGCGGAGGTGCTGGGCGCGGCGTCGCAGTTCGGGGTGGCGGGGCTGATCTGCTGGATGTGGTTGTGCGAGCGCCGCGCGTCGGGCGAGCGCGAGCGGCAGATCACCGAGACGCACCGGGTGCTGATGCGCCAGAGCGAGGAGCGGGACGGGCTGACCGAGGTTGTGCGCGACAACACCCGCGCGATCACGGCGCTGGAGTCGGGGCAGCGGGAGCTGATCGGGGCGATCGAGCGTCTCGACGGACGATGCCAGGCGCGCCGGGCATGAATGGGGACGCGGAGCTACACTTTTGCGCATGGCCAGAGCCGGAACAATCCTGATGGGAATGGGGGCCGCGGGGCTGCTGGCGCTTCCGGGCGGCTGCAGGAACGGGATCTATTTCCAGGAGCAGGTCGTGCGCACCGAGGACATGCTGGCCGTGCCCGGCCCGTTCCGCCCGGCGGCCATGCGGGTGCACCCGCTGACGCACACCGAGCTCGGCGCCCGCGGCGAGGCCGAGTTGATCCTGCATGTCGAACTTAAGGACCCGTGGGGCGACACGGTCAAGGGCGTGGGGCAGATGCAGGTGCAGCTGCGGCGCGGCGGCTCGGGCAGCACGATCGGCGATGCGGGCACGCGATGGGACATCGACCTGCGCGACATCGAGGAGAATGTCTCGTACTTCGACTCGACGACGCGGACCTACCGCATCGTGCTCGGCGGGTTGCCGGCCTGGCTGGACGCGGCGGTGCGTGGCGGCGAGGAAACCGACTCGCGCGTGCGGGTGCTGTTCCGGACTTCAAAGGCGGACGGGGAGCCGGTGGTGCTGCAGGACGAGTATCAGATGCGGTAAAAACCGCTCCCTCACGGTCGCGGCTCGTTCAGAGAAACACGATGTTTTCGGGCCTCAGTCGTCCGAATCCAGCATGTCCAACTGGCGGTACTTCTCCATGTATTTGTCGCGCAGGCGCGTCTGCTTGTTGGAGAGGTCGATCGTGCGCCCTCGGATCCAGGCGGCTTCGACGATGCTGGTGACATCGAGGATGTCGGCGTCGGTCACGAAGAGGGTCGCGTCCTTGCCCTGTTCGATTGAGCCCAGGCGGTCGCCCAGGCCCAGGATCTCGGCGGCGCTGAGGGTGATGCCGCGGAGTGCGGCCTCGGGTTCGAGGCCGAAGGCGACGGCCATCGCGGCGGCGTCGGGGAGGTTGCGTTCGTGGGCGTGGCGCGCGTTCATGGTGAGCGACCACTTCACCCCGGCGGCTTGCAGTCGCGCCGGGAGGGTGTAGGGCTGGTCGTAGGGGGCGTCGGCGCGCTTGGGGAAGTTGTACACGCCGCCGATCACCACGGGGGTGGCGGTGGAGACCAGCAGGCCCGAGCAGAGTTCGGCGTCGCGTCCGCCGACGATGACGGGTTTGAGTTCGCGCTGCACGGCCCAGTTGACGGCGGCGGTGATCTGGTCGTAATCGTCGGCGTTGATGAACACCGGGCGCTGGCCGTCGGCGCTGGGCAGGACGGTTGCGATCGCTTCGAGCTTGAGATCGCGCTGGTCGTGTCGGGCGGCGTAGGCGACGGCGTTGTCGAACACCGTGTCGAGGTTGGCCAGCGTCCTGTCGCGGCGCTCGGCGCCCCCGCCGCGCCGGGCGTTGGGGTTGACGCGCATGGCGGGCCAGTTGATGACGAGCCCGGCGTCGCGGGTGATGGCCATGTCCTCGTTGGTCCAGCCGTCGGCGGCCAGGACCGAGGCGCGTCCGGGGATGGTCCCGGCGCTGGGGAAGACGCCGAAGGTCAGGACGCCGTTGGCCCGCGCGGTGGGGATGATGGTCGAGTCCGGGTTGACCGAGACATAGGCGCGGACCTCGGGGGTCATGTCGCCCACCTCGTTGTAATCGTTCATGGCCCGCACGGCGGAGAACTCCTCGAGCCCCAGGCGGGTGACGCTGTCGATGAGCCCGGGGTAGAGGTGCTTGCCGCTGAGGTCGATGATCTGGGTGTCCGCGGAGAGACGGATGCGGGGCATGATGTCGTCGGCCCGGCCAACGATGCCGATCTTGCCTTCGGTCAGGGAGACGACGCCGTTTTCGATGTCGCCGGCGCTGACGGTGTGGACGGTGGCGCCCACGAGGAAGATGGGGTGGTCCTGGGGGGGTGCGGAGGGGCCCAGGTCCTGGGCCAGCGAGACATCGGCGGTCAGGGCGAGGATGGTGATGAGGGCGGAGAGTGGGTTCATGATCGTGCTCGATGGGTCTTGGATTTGGTGGCACAGGCGTCTCGCCTGTGCGTCTTGATCAGCACAGGCGAGACGCCTGTGCCACCAACTGGAGGAGAATCAATAGTCGGTGTTCCAGGCCGGGAGGGCCTGGTCGCAGTCGTGGTTGAAGAGTTCGGGGTGTTCGAGCTGGAGCCGGGCATAGTCGGCGCCGCCCTGCTCGTCGGGACGCTCGTCGTGGCCGTTCTTGCCCTCTTTCTTGTTCGGGCGTCCCTCGGCGAGGATCTTCTGGATCAGGCGCTGGCGCTCCGCATTGTCTTTGCCCCGGAGGCGGGCGTCGAGCTCGCGCGAGAAGTAGAGGCGGCCGTCGACGAAGGTCATCTCGGGGCGGGAGCGGGCGCTGAGCGGGTCGCCGGTCCAGACGACGAGGTCGGCGTCCTTGCCGGGCTCGAGCGAGCCGACGCGACCGTCGATGCCCAGCTGGATGGCGGGGTTGAGGGTGACGAAGTTGAGCGCGTCCTGGGGGCTCATGTCGATGCCAGCGAGCTTGGCGTACTTGAGCGCCTTGCCGGCCTCGGCGTTAAGACGCCGGGCGAGGTCGTCGTCGTCGGAGTTATAGCTGGTGAGGATTCCCACGGCGAAGTCAATCGGTCCGGCGTAGGGGATCGCGTCCTGGACCTCGGCCTTGTAGGCCCACCAGTCGGAGAAGATGGAGACGCCGGTGGCGTGCTCCTTGACAATCTCGGCGATCTTGTAGGTCTCGAGCCCGTGCTGGAAGGTGCCGATGGTGAAGCCGAACTCCTCGGCCAGGCGGCAGAGCATCAGGATCTCGTCCTGGCGGTAGCTGTGGCAGTGGACGAGCCGCTCGCCCGAGAGGACCTGGGCCAGGGCTTCGAGTTCGAGGTCACGGCGCCCGTCCTCGGTCTTCATGCCGCGTGCGGCGTACTCCTGGGCGCGGATGAAGCGGTCGCGCATGAGGGTCTCGACGCCCATGCGGGTCTGGGGGTAGCGGGTGGTGTTGTTGTCGCCCCAGTTGGACTGCTTGACATTCTCGCCCAGGGCGAACTTGATGCCCGGCTTGGCGCTTTCGAAGTACATGTCGCTGGGCCTCTCGCTGTCCCAGCGGAGTTTGATGGTTCTGGACTGGCCGCCGATGGGGTTGGCCGAGCCGTGGAGGAGGTTGGCGGTGGTGAGCCCGCCGGCCAACTCGCGGTAGTAGCCGGGGAAGGCGGGGTCGATGGCATCTTCGATGCGGCACTCGGCGGTGACGGCCTGTCCCGACTCGTTGACGCCCAGGCGGAAGAGGCCGGTGTGGGAGTGGCAGTCGATCAGGCCGGGCGTGATCTGCATGCCGTGGGTGTCGATGTGGTTGGCCTGCTTGACGATCGGGGCGGGCTTGTCGGCCCCGCCGACGGCGGCGATCTTGCCATCGGTGATGAGCACCCAGCCCTCGTCGATGATCCCGGCATCGGACTGGGTCCAGACCTTGGCCCCGGTAAGAAGGTAGGTCTGCTGCTCGGGTTTCTCCTCGTAGGCGAAGGGCCCGAAGGGGGTCGTGGGCAGGTCGGGGAGAAGGTCTTTGTCCTTGCCGTCTTCGTTCTTCTTGTCGTCGTCCTTGACAGCGGTGACGGTGAAGGCCTTGCCGTCGGGGCGGGTGCCGATGCCGGTAAGCGTTCGCGGCTCGTCCTCGTCGTTCTTCTTCTGGGCATCCGTCTTGGCCGGCGGGTTGAGCCCGATGGTGAACTCGCCGGCGAAGCCGAAGGGCTCGTGCTCGAAGGTGAAACTGAGGACGCCGTCCTTGAGCTCGTGCGATTTGGCGTCCTGGGTGATGTCCTCGCCGTCCTCCACCCGTTCGATCACCGTGATGGTGTCCCTGGTGATCTTGAAGTCGAGATGGAACCGCTCGGCGAGCGTGGCGCGCCAGACGCCGGTGAAATCGCGCATGGTGGTTTGGGCGGGGGCGCGGGCGGCGGTCCATTGAAAGGGCTGCTGATTGGGCGCGATGCCGGTGCCCCGCATCGTGCCGTCGGGGCTGAGCGTGCCGGTGATGATGTTGGCGCCGGGGTTCTCGCCGGCGTCGTCGGAGAGGAATGAGATCTGGTTGTGGTCGATCCTGACCTTGCGCGCCTCGGTCTTGAAGGCGGTGTCGCCCTGGCCGGCGGAGATGGCGACCTTCTTGCCGTCGATGTGCATGTGGAGCTGGAAGTCCATGCCCACGAGGCTGATGGTCCAGTCGCCGTCGAATCGGGTGTTGACGGCGTCGTTGATGTGGTGGCGGCGGCCGTCGACCCAGGTGTCGATGATTTTCGCGTCGGATTCAGGGTCGAAGAGGTCGCCGCTGGCGACGACGAGGTTGGCGATGGCGTCCTTCTCGATCACGCCCTGGTGGGGGAGATCGAGGATCCGGGCGGGGGCGGTGGTCATCATGGCCAGGGCATCGTCCTGGGGCAGGCCCTTTTCGATGGCGGTGTGCAGGTTGTCCCAGAAGTCCTCGTCTTTGCGGAGCTTGGAGGTGGTCAGCGCGACGGTGAGGCCAGAGTTGTGCAGCCAGCGCGCGTTGGCGGGGGCGCGCTCCCAGTGCTCCAGCGCCGCCAGCTCGACATCGTCGGCGGCCCCGACGCTCAAGACATCCGGGGTTTCGGGGAAGCGCAGCGGGACGATGACGGGGTAGCCCATCTCTTTGAAGGCGTGCAGGCGGCGATGGGCCGTGCCGTTGTCCACGATGACCAGGTGCTTGTGGTCGAACTCTTTGGCGATGTTGTCGGCCAGGAGGGCCTCGAGTTCCTGAGAGGTGTTGTAGAAGAGCGTGGTGGTGGCCGGGTCGATGGCGTCGAGGCAGGACTCGTCGGCGTGGCGCTTCTGGGCGCGGCGCGCGTCGGCGTCGATGAAGGTCTGGCGCATGAGCGCGACCACGCCCATGTGGGAGGTGGGGTAGGTGTCGTCGCCCCAGGAGCCGCGATCGAAGCCCATCATCTGCCCGGCGTGGGCCTTGTACACGGGCGGGTCGCCCTGTGAGGGGTCGTCGAAATCGGTGGCCGTCGAGACCACGGCGGACCAGCCGCGGAAGATGCCGCCGGAGGGGGCGATCATCGCGGTGGTGAAGCCCATCTCGCGCAGGGATCTGGCGGCGTCGGCGCCGAGACCGACCCGCAGGGCGTCCTGTCGCGGGGTGACGCGGGGCGACCAGTGCGACCCCGGCGTGTTGGCGGGCACGGCGGGCGGGGTGACCTCGATGTAGGGGTCGATGAACCCGGCGTAGACGGTGGTGGCGCCGTCGATGTCCCAGACGGTGGCGCCGGCGGTGATTTCGGCGCTGAGGTTGGCGCCGATGGCGGCGATCTTTCCGTCCTCGATGAGGATGTCCGTGTCCTCAAGCGTCTCGCCGGGCCTGGGGTGCACGGTGGCGTGGGTGATGAGGTGGCGCGTGGGGGTCGCCGCCGACATGCCGTTGGGTCGCGGGGCGAGGGGGTCGGAGTTGGCTGGCTGGGCCAGCGCGATGGTCGCCAGGGAGGCGATGAGCGTGAGGGACGCATAGTTCATAGGTGGAGGACTCCTTGGGAGGGAGTATGGTACCGAGTTCCGCGCTTTGGTGGCGGGGCGGGGCGGAAATGCCCTGGAGATGGGTTCGGCGGTGGCCCGACGGTGGCGTCCCTCGGCTCCTTCGGGGACGGGGTAAAAAGAAGACGGTGAGAGAGAGGATGGCGCTGTTTTGTTCCTCCCCGCGGGGCGGGAGAGAGCCCGGCTACGCCGGGGACGGCGAGTCGGGGCGCCCGGCGGAGACGGGTTTGCGATAGAGGAGCAAGCGTGCCGCTCATTGCCATCGGCGGCTGGTCAAGAGGGGGGGAATCGGATTGAACCTCCGCCTACGCTCTGGTTCTCACGCGATTTTTCGAGCGGTTCACCGGGTTTGGAAGAGGTCATGCATGGCGGTCGATCTGGTCAAGGGCAACGCGGTCATCGGGCAGTCGGGCGGCCCCACGGCGGTCATCAACGAGTCGCTGGTGGGGGTGATCGAGGGATTGCGCCGGGCGGGGGCGGGGAACCCGGGGAATCCGATCCGCAAGATCCTGGGCATGCGCCACGGGGTGGCGGGGCTGACCAAGGGCGACCTGTACGACCTGACCGATTATCCGCACGAGCGCCTGCAGATGCTGGCCCAGACGCCCAGCGCCGGGCTGGGCTCGACGCGCGACAAGCCCGACGCGGCGTATTGCGAAAGGGTGCTCGACGCCTGCCGCGAACACGGGATCCGGTACTTCTTCTACATCGGCGGCAACGACAGCAGCGACACCTGCCGCATCGTCAACGAGATGGCCAACGCGGGCGACTACGAGCTGCGGTGTTTCCATATTCCCAAGACGGTCGACAATGACCTGATGGTCAACGACCACACGCCGGGGTTCCCCTCGGCGGCCCGGTTCGTGGCCAAGGCGTGCATGGCGGATTTCCTGGACAATATTTCATTGCCCGGCATCAAGATCAATGTCATCATGGGACGCCATGCGGGGTTCCTGACGGCGGCCAGCGCGCTGGCGCGGCGGGGCGACCGCTCCGAGTTCGAGGGCGGCTCGACCGATGGGCCGCAGCTTATTTATCTGCCGGAGGTTCCCTTCGACACCGAACTGTTCGTGCAGGATGTGGCGCGGGTCTATGACGAGAAGAAGCGGTGCCATATCGCCGTGAGCGAGGGGATCAGCGACCGGGACGGCGCCCCGATCGGTGCGACGCTGATCCGCAACGCCCAGACCGACGCGCACGGGAATGTGCAGTTGTCCGGATCGGGGGCGCTGGGCGATGCGTTGTCGGATCTGCTCAAGGAGAAGCTCACGCCCCGGGGCGGCAAGCCGCCTCGTGTCCGGGCGGACACCTTCGGTTATGTGCAGCGGTGCTTCCCGGACCAGTCGATCGTGGACCAGAAGGAGGCGCGTGGGGTGGGCAGGTACGCCGCGCGTCTGGCGACCAGCGGCGATCTCGATGGTTCGGTGGCGATCATCCGCACCAGCCCCATCGGCGAGGGCCAGCCCTACGCGTGCAAGTTTGAGCGGATCGAGCTCTCGGATGTCGCGGCCAAGACCCGTCACATGCCCGGGGAGTTCATCGAGGGGCATAACAATGTGAGCCAAAAGTTCCTGGAGTACTGCCGCCCGCTGGTGGGTGATCTGCCGCTGTATGAGCGGATCTGAGTCTGACGCCGATAACGGTCGGGTGAACGCTCCGGGTGCCTCAATTCCGAGATTGCGTGGCCATCGGTCGATTGGGTGATACCTTTCAGCTGGTTCTGATTGGAACGGGAGGCATGTGTGACCCCATTTCTTGGATGGATGACGGGTTTGTCGATCCTGGCGTCAATGCTTTTGGGTCCAGGCTTTGGGATGGCACCCGCCCGGCGCGCGGGGGTCGCGAGCAAGCAACCCGTGCCCGCGCTGACGCCCCGTTCGTTCCGCTGCATCGTGGTGGGTGATTCACAAACGACGGGACCCAACGCCGATCGCATACGAACGCAGACGCACCGCTGGGATGCCCCGATCCTCGGCGAGCAGGTGTGCGTGGGCGCCTTGTCCACCGGCTTCGTGGTCAATAACAGCGATGCCGGAGTTGCGGGTCTGGTGTATCAGAATGTCGATCCCAACGAGGGCTGGCCCGACGGGGGCGCGGATGATTTCTTCGCGGCGTACGGAGCCGCGTGGTCATGCCAGGGCGATATCGCGGCGCCCGGGGCGCGGATCGGCCGGTACCGGCTCCGGTTCGGCAACGCGGAGGCGCCTTGGAATGAGGCTTGGGGCATCGGCCAGACGCTGGTGGCGCGCATCGCGGTGCGGACGGGGCCCCTGTGCGTCGAGGCCGTTGAAACTCGTGCCGAGCGGGGCGGTGTGGTGAGCAGCAGCGCCCGCCGGGTGCATGCGCTGAGCAGGGCGATGGGGGTGCAGGTCATCGAGCAACCCATTCCCCTCAATTTCAATCCGTTGGGGGACGATGTGGGCGTGGGGTTGTATCTTCCCGGCTCCCAGATCGAACAAGCGGGGCAGGTGCTGCAGGTGCTGGGGGTGGTGATCGAGCGTGTCGCGCCCGATGGTCGACGCCTGGGGGGCACGCTGATCGGCTATCAGGGGCGCGGGGGCTGG
The DNA here is from genome assembly GCA_964387925.1 of uncultured Phycisphaeraceae bacterium. Classification (GTDB taxonomy): domain Bacteria; phylum Planctomycetota; class Phycisphaerae; order Phycisphaerales; family UBA1924; genus UBA1924. The sequence continues at coordinate 7,182 of CAYLXF010000007.1, read as the reverse complement.
AACATTTCGGATCACATCGACAGGATCAGCCCCGCCTCGCGCGCGGCGTTGGTCGAGATGACGGACGCCGATTATGTGGTGATCATGCTGGGGCACAATCAGGAACCTGGGGGCAAGGACGAGGTGCGGATCAAGCTTGGCGAACTGGTCGAACTCTGGGAACTGGTGTACACGCAAACGGGGCGGACCAGACCGTCCTTCGTGTTCGTGGTGCCATGGGCGGCCATCAGCAGCACCGCCTCGGAGTACATGCTGGAGGTGGAAGCGGCGATGATCGATCTGGCCGCTGCGCACCGACGCGATACGGTCGTGAACTTCCTGCCGCGCTTTGATTACCAGCGACCCGATGTATATGACCCGGCGCATTATCAACTCGACGGGGCGGGGGTCCATCCCGGCAATATTCCCACGGCGGAGAATCTGTCGCAGGATCTGTACGAGTTGCTGTTCGGCCCGGTCGATTGACGGGTCAGGGTTCGTTTGCTTGCAGCGCGGTCTGGAAGGACTGGACGCGGGCCTGCAGGACGCCGCGTGTGATGGCGGGGTCCTGGGCGGCGAGGGAGATGGCGTCCTCCTTGGTGGGGGCGTTGTAGATCATGACGCCGATGTAGGGCGGCTCGTGGGTGCGTCCGGCGAGGATCAGCGAGCCCCTGTCCATGAGCTTGCGGTAGTACTTGAAGTGGTCGTCGATGGCGCCGGCCTCGGCGGGGGAGGGGTTCTCGGGCAGGTCGGGGCGTGCGGGCTCGAGGAAGCAGATGAACTGGGGCATGGCGGGCTCCGAGCGGGCGGGGGTTGGACTGACCACTCTACGAAATAAACCCGCCCCGGGTTGACGGGGCGGGAAAGAGAAGTCGCATTTCCTGTCGGCGCCGCCCCGGGCGGGAGAATGACGAGGGGCGGCGGACGAATGGCGGGGAGGGGGGCTTTTACTTGCGGGTGTAGGTGATGGTCGCGCTGTTGACCCATGATCCGTCGGGCATCTGATCGTAGAACTTGTCGGTCATGGTGTCGTCGCCGGTCCACTCGGAGACGATCTTCATGGGGTTGTCGCCCATGGGGGTGGTGGCGGTGCCCTGCATGACCATCTGTTCCTCCTCCTTGTCGCCGGTCATGTACATGATGTTGGTGGTCATGGTGTCCATCCAGGTGGAGACATAGCGCTGGTGGGCGTTGTCGTAGCCCATGTAGGAGAGGCCCTCGAAGGGCTGGCCCATGAAGTCCATTTTGAAGCTGGACTTGATGAATCGGCCGCCCAGGACCCATTCGACGCTCATGGAGCCGCTGCCCTCCATGGGCGGGGCGTCCGGGCCCATGACAAAGCTGGTCTTGGCGGTCCAGTTGCCCACCATCTTGCCCAGGTCCTTGTGTTGGGGGCCGGGCTGGCCGAGCTTGGCCATGGCGGCCATCATGTCTTCCGGGGACATCTCCTGCATTTTGTCCATCTCGTCCTGGGTGACGGGGTCGTTCTCGGGCCCCGAAGCGACCATGAGCACCAGCGACGCGGCGCTGGCGGCGCCCGCGGCGAAGGCGAGGACGGTGGTGTTCTTGAGCTTGAGCATGGTGGTGATTCTCCTGGGACTGCTTGATGTGAAGCGATCGGTTTCCCTCGATCGGTGCGGGCGGCGCATGGTTCGTCGCGTCCGGGTCCGCGCGGCGTTATTGTCCCCGATTCATGAATGAATGTCACGGGAATTATGGGGCATTGCGAAAAGAATCCGAACATAGAGCGCAAAGAATGCCCTTTCCGATCCTGAACTCGCGGCTCGCACCCTCTACGGGCCACCGGGGCGGGATGAAATGAATTTCAGGATGCCCCGTCATGCGGCGAGCACCGCTGGCCGATATTCGATTCAACATCATCCATCCATTATCTGTGGTTCGCGTGATCGGGGAGGATCAGTTGATGGCGAATGGACAGGCCCAGCAGGGGGCGGGCGCCCGGCTCAACTCCGAGTATTTCCCGGTGTCGATCGACGCGCTGCGCTCGAGCGCGCTGGAGGTCGACCTGCACCTGGTGCACAGCGGGGGCCAGGTCGTGCTGTACCGGTCGATCGGGTCGGCGTACCAGGTGTCCGACTACGACGAGCTGGCGGGCGCGGGCGTCACGCATTTCTATATCCCCATCACCCAGCACCGCCAGTTCCAGAGGGTCATGACCGAGCGGTGCGTGGGGGCGTACGAGGACCCGGGCGTGAGCCGCCGGGAGCGGACACGGATCGTGCGCGATTCGTGCGGGCGGATGATCGAGGATTTCATGCACAACCCGGGGACGCCGGGGCTCAGCGAGACGCTGGGGGAGATGGCCACGCGCTTCAGCGGCTGGTGCAACGAGGACCCCTCGAAGTTCGGATATCTCATGGAGATGTCCGAGCACGATTTCTACACCACCACGCACATGGTCAATGTGGGGGTGGGCTGCGGGCTGCTGGGCGCCGAGCTGCTGGGCAATGACAACCCGCTGGTGCGCGACCTCATGCTGGGCGGGCTGGTGCACGATGTGGGCAAGTGCGGGGTGGCGGTGGAGATCCTCAACAAGGAGGGCAAGCTCACCGACGAGGAGTGGGCGATCATCCGTCAGCATCCGCAGAGGGGGGCCGACATCCTGCGCGAGCGGGAGGGGCAGAGCCGCGTGACCATCGACATGACGCTCAACCACCACGAGCGCCTCGACGGCAAGGGCTACCCGGGGGGGATCAGCGGGACCGAGCTGAGCCTGGCGGCGCGGATCTGCGGCGTGGTGGACATCTACGACGCCTTGACGGCGGCCAGGCCGTACCGCGGGCCGATCCCGCCGCGCAAGGTGCTCGACATGATGCGCGAGGATGTTGGCGTGGCCATCGACGCCAAGGTGTTCGGCGCGTGGGAGACGGTGATCGAGCGGATGCTGGCCGAGGACCCGGCGCGGGCGACGCTCAGGAACCCCGACACGAGCGTGAGCTCGCTGCGCGCGGTGATGCCCGCGGCGCCCGGCGACGGAGCAGCGACCGGCGAGGCGGCGGCGCCCGCCGCCGACGGCGGCGGGGGCGTAGCGACGGCCGAGGCCCATCGCACGCTGCGGATCACCCGCGCACGCGGGGAGCGCGTCGAGGCGACGCTGATCGGTTCACGCGGGCCCGAGGTGATCGTGCGCGTCTCGGGCCGCTTCCGCGCGGGCGAGAGCGTGACGCTCGACGGGGCGGGCTTCGGCTCGATGGCGGCGGTGTACTGCAGCAACCGCATCCAGAGCGACGGGACGATGGCGGCGGTGTTCAAGTTCGCGAGGCAGGTGGGGCAGGTGGCGTGAGGGGAGCAGCCGGCCAATCACGACATTAGCATGACGCTTATGGCGATCCGGTCTGATCAAAGTGAAGTTTATGTTGTAGCTGCGGCCAATCATCACTTATTGATGTCGCTAACTCTGAGTCGTCCCATCCCCCATCTTTTAGTATACAAACAAGGTGTTCTACATCCTGCTCGTTCGCATTTTTGTAAAGCATGATAACATTGTCGGAAGTTGAATACAGAAGTTCGCCTTCCACATTTTTCAACTTATCGAGTTGCACTTTCGCGTTTCTTTGCCGTGCTCGTTCTTTGAGCCGCGATTCATAGTCAGCTTTCAGTTTAGGGTCTGTTACCGCCGATGGATCCGTCCTGAATGGCAAGCCCTCCGGTGGGGTGAGATCCGGCGGCACGAACGCATCAATCTCGGCTTGTTTAACAGTGATTTCGGTATGCAGCGCTTGATATGACTCAAACAAAGCCATCATTAATATAGCACGATATTCACTGATAAAATTAGCGAGATCGCTTGGCCATTGTGATAGATCCCATACAATATATTTTGTGTCCATCTGCGCCACGGCTGAAGCCGCAGCGTGGGGATTCTTGTCCAGAAGTTGATCCCACCAGCTTGATGCCGCATCCAAGTTCTCAGAATCATCGAATATCAGTTGAAGATTGATATATGCATGCAGAAGATCGATGGAAGCTTCTTTGGAAGCCTCAGACCAAATGTCTTCGGCTACCAATGGCGCAAGCCCTGGCTCCTCATGGACTGATTGTATTGCATCTCGCGTCTCACTCGTCACAACGGGCTGCCAGGATGCAGCGTCAGGACCGTGGAATACTGAGACGGCAACAATAAAATTATTGACAAGACTGTACATCACTAGATGGCTCATTATACATGGGACAGATGGCTCCTGTCCAGGGTAATCCGACGGTCGTTCCGCCAAAGGATATAGTCACTGCGCATCTAGCTATAGGACCGAATTATGGCTGAGGATTCGGTTGATTGGGGACGACAGACCAGCTTTGCCATCGTCCATAGGTTAAGCCATTCTGAGTGAGCGATTCGGCCAATTGCACAAGAGCATCACGCGGTGCCTGTGAATATGCCTGTTCCAGCAATGCTGGTAAAGAATCATCCATTATCATTTTGAGATCTTGATAATACACTTGTTGCATATTATGATATTTATTGCTAGTCATTTGTCGCAATACATCAACGAAATGATTCCTCAGCACTTCATCCTTAATCAATGATGGATCAGCCAATGGACTCACCTGAAGAGATGGGTCTATATCAACCATGCGGGTTGGGAGATATTCTGCAGTTTCTACACACTTTTGGTTGAGTTCCCCCATTAGATTAATTGTAACAAGGATTAAAAATCGCCTCTCCCGATCGTCTTGTTGCGAGTCCCACAATTTTTTCGATGCCAGCTCGCTTATCAAGAAATACATCCTATTACTCAATGAAATATTTGCCCACGCTAGATTATTTTGCGTTCGCAATTCATCTTTAAATACCCCCTCCTCATTATCGGACAAGGCCTCCACGCTCAACATCTGGTATAAAATAGCCCCGGCATACGCCTTGCCTTCGACGGAATGCTGCGCTCTTAACCAAAGCTTTTCGCTTGAATTTAGACCGTCGCTCGTGTTGCCGACCCAGTCGGGAACCGGTTGGCCACTAAGAATGATGTCTGCCTGATCATCAGGGGAACCGGACACAAAGCTCGAGCCTGCAACTGCAAAAAATGCGAATGCTGCTCCAACAACTACTACGATATTTTTAAGGGCATGAGTCATCAGGTAGTATCCATGAATCTGTTTGATCGGAAATATTGTAAGTTGGTGATTTGTGATATGTGCCGCTTCCTGTAGTTTTATCTATCCATATCGCGCCAGCCGAATCAACATGTGTCTTCGATATCGATGTTTCGATTGCTATATCATCAGTTTGGCCAGTAGCCGTAACTTTGTATTTCCATGGGATTGACCAAATTAGGTCCCCTGGATTCCAACTGCCAACAGGCCCATAATCAAAGATTGTGCGTGGCTTATCTGTTTTGATAAGAAAATTATCATCCCTAACCGCGAGCAGCCATGGGCTATGGCCAAAGTTCCAGAATGCTGTGGGATACGCCGCACCATACTCTACAAACTCCCCACTAATTGATGGAGGACTTGATCCCTGTTCTCCAACTTGCAACCACTTAAAATTAACCGATGTGGGCTGTACTTCGCAGCACATTTGAAATCCCGCAGACGCTTTGCCTTGCTCATGCCAGTTGTCTCCCGAGAAGGTCATTTTGACCCCCTCCGGTTTTATGACTTGAAAGGTCATAGTGCGTTCACATCCATTGCTTGCGTTCGCACGCACAATGAGGCTTCCCACTTCATGGCGTCTCGCCCTGACCTCGGTCCCGGTAGGCCCCAATATCTGCCCTCCCTCCACCTCCCAACTGACAGTAACGCCGGACTCTACCACTTTTACTCGCACAATCTCACTAATGCCGATTTTTGTGCGATCATCTTCCGTCCCGTCTGGCGCATGCAGTAATGTCTCCGAAGTCAGCGTAAAATCAGCGAACTGCACTTCCTTTTTTTTCTCGGTTGTTTTTAGCTCGTCGCAGTTTTCCACAGGACCAAATATAGTTCTCTCTGGGAGTCGAAGCCGCAGTTCGGCGCAAGCGTTTTCAGTGATTGTGACTGTTGCGCTATACCCATCGTCGATCTCCACCCAGTCGCCGTTCTGGTTCTTCTTCTCCAACACCCAGTAGGGCTGCCGATCGCTGACATCGATATCACACTCGGTCCCTTCCGAGCCGCATGACGATTTGCACTTTTCGGTTCGCCCATTGATCTCCCAAGGCGAAATCGTGAATGTCACTTCATCACCGGGTTTGGGTTGTGACGGGGACACATCGATCTCCCCGCCAGAAACATTCCCTTCATTCTCGCATTCATAGCAGTGGCTGGGATCGGGCTCATCGCAGTCAGGGCAATGATTGCAGTTGTCGGCCGCCTCGGCGCGCAGGAGCGCGGGCACGATCGTGCCCGGCGCATCGGGCGGGGTGGTGCTCCGCAAGCAATCGTCTGCGGGTTGTCGGCCACCGCCAAACTGCGTCCCGCCGAAGGGGTTTGCGCTGATATTGGCGGTGCTGCCAAAGCCTGCGGAAGCGGCGGCGATCGAGAGCAGACGCGAGCCGTCCCAGAGTCCCTCATAGATATCCGTCGTCGCCCCGTACCCATCAACCACCACCTGGATATCCGTCTCGTCGATGATGTTGTCGCTGTTGGAGTCGGCGATCGGCATCACGCCGATGGCCTGAGGATCGGTGCCGAGCTGGCTGATGGAGTCCTGCAGGTCCGCCGCGTCCACCTTTCCGTCCAGGTTGATGTCGCCGGCGAGCTTCAACGACGAACGCGTGCCCTTGGTGCCGCTGAGCACACCATCCGCTTTCATGATGTCGATCTCGATCTGCGCCTCGTTCACTCCGCCGGTACCCTGATCGGTCAGGTTGAGGATCTGGAGCGTCGGCTCGTCGAGCCAGAGATCCGGGTGCATGATGTCGACCTGCGCGGCAAAGCCCCGGATTGCCGGATCGGTGTTTGAGATTGTGCTGTATGCGTCCGTGATGTCGTACGCGGTCTCGGTGGCGGTGCCTTCAAAGATGTAGAGCTGACCAAAGATGCCGGTCCCTGCTCCGGTCTCGATATGCCGGTCCACGACTGCGATGTCTGCCTTTCCATCGCCAGTCATGTCACCGAGCGAGAAGACGGCATGGCCGAATGATGAGGTCGCGGTGGGATCCGTGATCTCGGTGAGCACCGACCCGTCGGCCCCCGAGAAGACGAAGACGATCCCGATGGGATCGTCGCCGATGCCGTCGCTGTCCGTATCCGCGATATCCC
>CAYLXF010000006.1:0-161763 GCA_964387925.1 uncultured Phycisphaeraceae bacterium | reverse complement strand
ACGACAACAACGACAACTCGGGCTTCTTCACCAACGGGACGACCATCGACGATACGACGAACTACCACGCGGATTTCGATGTGAACTGCGACGGGGCGGTCAATGTCATCGACATCGGCATCCTGGCCGGCTCGAGCCCGGTGGCGCTGCCCGACGGCTGGATCGGCGAGCCCGACTCGAACAGCGGTCCGGACAACTCGATCGGGTACGCGGGGTATGTGTTCAACCACGAGCGGGAGGACTATACGGTGCGGTTCCGCAACTACTACCCTGAACTGGGGAGGTGGATGCAGAGGGATCCGATTGGATACGCCGACGGGATGAACCTTTATTCTTATGTCGCTTCCAATCCAATGAGGTATACCGATCCAAGCGGATTGATGATCGATCCTGGTTGGGTTCGGCGGCGCGAGCAGCAAATGCTCCGCGAGCTTGATGATGGTTCTTGGAATCCGATTGATTTTGTAGACCACTACTACAACTGGCGAAAAATAGGGCCAGGATATACTGGACCGTGGCCTGGTTCGTCGGTTAATCTTGAGGATGCGGGGCTTGGAGATTGGTATAAAAACAAGGCAGAAGTGAAAGCACGCATCAAAAAATGCCGTGACATGGCTAAAAAACTAAAAGACCGGCTAGATGGTGATGGATGTGATCTTGGGCATAGTGATTCTAATGAGCTCAACGACCCGATAGGCAAAGAGTTCGTTGATACGGGTAATGGATATATTATTGGCGGACACGGATTTAGTTGTACGGCAAAATGTACCAAAGAGAGTGGTAAAACGAAGTGCAAGATTGAATACAAAATGCGAGATAAATTTCAAGACCCATTAGACACCTTCGATTGGGTTCCTGGAAATTTTGAACCAGGTGGCGTGCCGTTCAATATTTACTATGATTGGACTGAGGATTATCCATGAGTTTCAAGGGGCACCCTTTCTTTACAATCTTGATGATTGTTTCAGTATCGCTCCTGAGTGGATGCGGTGCAAATTACGATGTTGAGTTGCCCAATCGACATCGCGTAATTGTGATGAACTCAAGCGATAAGGTGATTTCATCCCGGGACTATGGCCAGGCGGTTCATAGTTCCATTCATGAGCTAAACACCTTTGGTGATATCGTCTATGGCAGCTTGGTTGATTCCAATACACGGTTGTTTGATGAGTATTTTTTGCTTGATACAGCTTCGGCAACAACGGAATATTTTGATACCGAAGCAGAGTTGGTTGCCGCTCTCCGGTCTAAAGGATTTAGCGGGACACCAGAGTTCCGTCGATTAACATACTTTTATGGAACCGCTAGCTCACCCAAGAAGCTCGCCGTGGTGTTTGTACTATTGACAATATTTATCTTTGCCCCGCTGTCTATTGCATTCTTGTTGTTCAGACGATGGAGATCGCGGGGAGTTGTGAAAGTCCAGGAAAAATACTAGCTAATAGCTGAAGTAGCGGTCCAGCGACTTTGTGGCCCTCCCCTTTCGGGGTTTGGGCGGTTCTTTAAGCGGCCCGCCTCCGCTCTCACACCTGGATCTCCAGGCGGAAGAGCCTCGAATCCTCACACACTTGGACCGCCCCATGCTCTCGACGATGCGCCTCGCCAACACCTACAACGCCCTTGGCTGGCGGACCACCCGGGCCTTCGACGACGCGCGCGGGGCCTACGACGGCCTTGATCAGAAGCGCGTGTATTTCTACGGCGCAGACTGGCGGATGCTCGAGGAGCGGATCAACACCGATGTCGCCACCGACTCCGACAGCATCGGCGGCGCCGCCGACGACACCGACTGGGTGAGTCAGCAGTTCTGGGGGCTTCGGCACATCGACGACGCGGTGGGCAAGCGGATCGACCGCACCGGCGCGGGTGACTTTGTGGATAACCCGGACTGCACCTATTGGTATCAGCTGACGGACACGCAGTTCAGCGTGTGCGCGGTGCTCGACGGCGCGGGGAATGTCTACGAGCGGGTCAGCTACGACGCGTACGGCCGGGCCAGGCACCGCTTCGCAGCCGACGCGAACGGGGATGGCGCGGTCTCAAGCGGGGATTTCGCGATGAACGGTGGTGATAACACGATCGACCTGCCGGGATATCACGCGGATCTGGATGTGAACTGCGACGGCACATACGATGTGTTCGATACGGGGATCATCATCGGCCACACTCCCCCGATCACCGCGGGCCTGCCGGCTGGCTGGATCGGGGAGCCCGACTCGGCCAGCGGCCCGGACAACTCGATCGGGTACGCGGGGTATGTGTTCAACCACGAGCGGGAGGACTATACGGTGCGGTTCCGCAACTACAACCCCGAGTTGGGGAGGTGGATGCAGAGAGATTCTATGAGTTATATTGATTCAAATAATCTGATACTATATGTAAAGTCAAATCCTATCAATTATTTTGATGCGATGGGCTTGTTGTCAGATCCTACGAGTGAAATCAACAGAATGTCCTATGATATGTTTCGGATGGCATATAGATTGGCTTCCGGCTTTACAATGTCTAATGGCTCTGGCAGTGGGGGCTCGTCTAGCAAAGTGACACAAGGGTTTGCAGCAGTTAGTAATGGCACCAGCCTCCACGCAGCTTGGGATGCGGTACGGGGGATCAGGAGTGATGCGGAGGATTATTCTAACAACAAGTATCCGGATGAAACCATGCCAGGCAAGAACAACGCGGCAAGGCACGGTTATTGGCAGGCAATGCTGACCTGTAAGCATGGAAGCGATAATGCCGAAAAAATCGGAAACGCCCACGAGGCTGGTCGGGGTTGTCAAAAAGACAGCCGAGTTGATCAGTATAATAACGAGGTCGCCAGAGGTATTGGGAATAAGCTGAAAACCGAAGGCAAATGCGACAAGGAATCGGTTCAGAAAGCAATAGACAACGCCATTCAGAACGGTGATTTCATTACAGATCCTAACGATCCACGAGTTCCGCCCGCCCCCGAAGGGTGTGACGACTGCTGAGGAGAATGAGAATGCGTGCACCACTTCCTGTTGCAATAGCCCCAACCGCTTTTCTACTGACGATCGTGTGCCTGACGAGTTGCTCGGATTATCCAGCAAAGTCTGATGTGGCTGCGGCAAAGGCTGAAGGAAATATCATAATACAGCAAGTTAAATTGTATATTTCAGAACACGGCTCCGAGCCGAAGAGTCTGGAAAGTTTGGTGCCTGCCTATTTTGACCAGGAGTTTGCTAATTCAATGAAGTATGATTGGAGGTATGCTTTACGTGACGAAGGAGGATTTGTCTTAAGCCATGAATGGGGGATAGACGGGCCAGTGCTTTATAGTTACGGTGATAGTTGGTCTTTAGATACAAAGTAATTAATAGCGGTAGTAGCGGTCCAGCGACTTTGGTCCCTCCCTTGTCGGGGTCTGGTCGGCTGTTCACGCAGCTCTCTTCCGCTCCCGCACCCGGATCTCGGGCGGGAAGATCCTCGAATCCTCACACACTCGATCCGACCCATGCTCTCGACGATGCGCCTCGCCAACAGCTACAACGCCCTGGGCTGGCGGACGAGCCGGGCATTCGACGATTCCCAGGGCACTTTCGATGGTCTGGATCAGAAGCGAGTGTACCTATACGGCGCGGACTGGCGCATGCTTGAGGAGCGGATCGACACGGATGTCACCACCGACTCCGACAGCATCGGCGGCGCCGCCGACGACACCGACTGGGTGAGTCAGCAGTTCTGGGGGCTTCGGTACATCGACGACGCGGTGGGCAAGCGTGTGGATCGCACCGGTGCGGGCGACTTTGTGGATAACTCGGACTGCACCTATTGGTACCAGCTGACGGACACGCAGTTCAGCGTGGGGGTGGTGCTCGACTCGGCCGGCTATGTCTATGAGCGGGTTTCGTACGACGCGTACGGCCAGGCGAGGCACCGTTTCGCCGCCGACTGCGACGGGAACGGGCAGTACGACAACAACGACAACTCGGGCTTCTTCACCCACGGGACGACCATCGACGATACCTCAAACTACCACGCGGACTTCGATGTGAACTGCGACGGGGCGGTCAATATCGTCGACATCGGCCTCCTGGCGGGCTCGAGCCCGGTGGCCGTGCCCGACGGCTGGATCGGCGAGCCGGACTCGGCGGACGGCCCCGACAACTCGATCGGGTACGCGGGGTATGTGTTCAACCATGAGCGGGAGGACTACCTGTCCCGGTTCCGGGTGTACGCGCCGGACCTGGGGAGGTGGAGGCAGAGGGATCCAGTTGGGTATTCGGGTGGAGGAAACTTGTATGAAAATGTACATTCTTCACCAGTTGTTTTCATTGATACTTATGGGCTTACACCAGGAACATTCGGTCAGCATACCTCGTCGGAATCTGATCGCCACGAAAGCGGTTTGCCACCATGTGTTGATGACAAAGGGTGCCCAATTACCATGACATTTGACGGGAACAATCTGACGAGTAGTACTGGAGAGGAAATTCCTGCGGTATCCGGCAAGCCAGTAACAGAGGTGGCATTTCCTGGAAAAGTTACAAGATCGTTTAATTACTCTCCCAGCCGACAAGGCATTCGAAATGTAGGCCCTATCCCGGGAGGAGATTATTACATAACAACAGACCATGAAGATTCATCCCAAGGAACCAATAATCCAAATGGCCGGGGCTCATCTCGCCATCGAAGAAATACATATAGAAATGGGCGAGGCGCATGGGGCGATTACAGCTGGCCCGTATCCCCTGAGTTGGGTACGAATACAAACGATTCTAATGGAAAGCCTCGGAACGGATTCTTTATACACGGCGGCACAAAGCCAGGGAGTGCAGGCTGCATTGATTGCTATGGAGGAGGCGACAAGGCATTGCATAAGCTTATGAATAAGATCAGGAAAAATAATAAAAGCCCATGTTATGTGAAAGTCACGGCCAACTACTCAGGAAGAAGCAATGACAGTATTACTCAAACTGCTAACTAATTTTAATCACCTTAAGGTGTTCCTGATTCTGCTATTAGGCGTGGCCTGTACATTTGCTACTTCAATTATTTCATCTGCATTTGTAGTTTATGACAGCACATCCGGGGATGATGGGTGGCCCGAAGAGTTCACCTATGTAGACAAGTGGGGCAATCCATATTTGGTATTAAAATATCATACGCAAATGTGCGACGCGACAGTTCTATCCCCGTTGAAAAGCGAAGAAGCTAAATTTTGGTGGAGTGCTCTTCCAGAATATTCACCTTCATTTAGAGAAAGCGTTCAGATTCAGTCTATAATTTCTGGGAATGATTCTAAGCAGTATACAGAAGTTGGTTTTATAAAAAGAGGATTTCCGATCTTAGCGTTTGGCGGAGTGTATACAAGCAACTCGGGTGTAGATAATTCAAAATATATATTAGATCGCTCTTCAATTTTATTTTGGCTACCAAATCATCATCCAGGCAATGGCATTGTTTGGTTTCCATTGTGGTGGAGCGTAATAGACAGTTTGGTTTGGTCGTTTCTTATATTCATGTTATATATAGTTATATATACAGTGTTTTATGTATTTGTCGCGCGTAGGCGATCTTTAAAAAGTATGTGTGTGAATTGCGGCTATCCTCGCGTTGAATGCCAAGCATGTCCAGAGTGCGGAATCTGATAAAATACATAGTTAGTAGCGGTCCAGCCGGGTACCACGGGTTGTCCGTCCCCGGCAACCCGTATCTTCATTGGTGCTTGGGCGCTCAAAGGTACGGCTTGCGAAGACGACAAGGAGGCCCTCTCAACCGCCTGACCGAGGAGATCATCCTCGACCCGAGCAATGTGTCCCCGAACTTTGACGCGTCGGCCCCGCTTCCCCCCGATTCCATCTATACTTCGCAGCACGAGGGGCAGGATTGGGCACTGGATATGCTGGGCAACTGGGACAGCCGACGGCTCGACGCCGACCACGACGGGGACCTGTCCGACAACCAGGGCGGCGGCTATAAGGATGCGAGATCCCACAACGCGGCCAACGAGATCGAGTCTGGCTTGCCGGGTGCCTGCTTATGCGCAGCTTAAGCAGGATCCTGAAACACGACGCCACCCTCGAACGCTCACCCCGCCAGCCTCGGTTGTGCTTACGACTACAATGCGCCGATGACCACGACCCTATTCCCAACCCGATATATTCCTATCATCGACAACCAGGCCCTGAACTGCCAGTGCTCCCTGTCGCCGCGCGTTTCGGGGCAGCCGGTGGTACTAAAAGTACGAGATGTCATTGCTGGGCGTATGGTTTCAAACTGCCCGTGCTCGATACCGCCTTGCTGGTAGGGTTTCATAATCTTATCCGTCTTCGGCAGCGTTGCGATATGTGGTCGAATGACGCAGCAGTGTTGAACCTCGAAGGGGGAGGGAAGAGGTATGGGAGAAAATCCTGGTGATGTTAAGGAGAGCGAGGCCACAATGAGGAACACTCCGGGGGGACTTGCAAGAATGCGGTTCAATCGGTGATCAAGAATGATGGCTCTTCGTCTTTGTGTTCAACCGCCGCATGCGTTGATAGTTTCACAAGCAAGCTCCCCATCGCGCAATCTTCGATTCTCGCGATGCGCGAGGTTAACTCTTCAAGCAGCACCCGGGTGCTCAACTGCTTCAGAGGGTACGCATTCCCTGTTGGCTCAGGGACTCGCAGCATCTGATTGGCGTCGAACTCGAACGCCACGCACAACTGGCGAATGAAATCGGCGGGCACCCGGTGGGTTCCGTTGAGATAACGCCGCACGGATTCGTTGCTGTACCCTGTCATCTCCGCCAGGGACCGCTTGCTCAGTTTCTCCAATGTGGAGCGCACCTGCCTGGCGATGAGCATATTCCGGCCGCTGACCGATCGTGGCGCATAAGCCATGATGCTTCCGTGTTCAAAGTGCATGATCCAGCTCCTGTTTCATATCAACGAGGGTTTGCCTGAGCAGGATCCGCACGACACCAGACATCTCAAGCTCTGATCCATAGGTATCGATGATGTCTAACGCTTCTTGACAATCCGCCTGCCCGCCGGCAATCGCCGGGGCCGCCAACGGCTCAAGAACCCCGCTCGCGGCGTACGCGGAGACCAGTGTCAACGCGTCCAGGTCCAGCCAGAACCCTTGTTGGTCAAGGTCGGGGCGTATATCTGAAACATCGAGTATCTTCATGAGCGAGTAAATAACGCTTCTGAGCAGGAGTGAGATATCCTGATATGATGCGGGCATTGATTCCGTGCTCTGAACGGTCTCCGGGCGGAACGGGGGCGAGAGTTCCGCGGTGGCTGGAAAGCATGGGGTGAGGGCGACCGCCAGAGCCGCGAAATTCGCTCTCTGGCGGAAGAATTGTGTTGTGTCTGTATGGGGGTTTTTAATATACTGAAGTCCATGCGGCATCCGAGTTCTCCTGATGGGGTGGGCGTGCATCGCCCACACCCCTAGGTGGACACGGACAGGGTTTGTGTGACGAGAGCTTTGGCAACTACCGGAGTTTTTTTGCATGCACCACGAGACTCATAGCGCCAGCACACCTTTTCGGTTTCCGGCGTCGTTGGTCCAAGCTCAGCGTGCTCAGGCGGCGTGCCTCATCGATAGGCAGCGTATGGGACTCCACGCCCGGATCCATCGCCTGCTCTCGGATGACGCCCGCAAGCTCACCGATACCGAAGACATTCTCTCGACGGTCCAACGCCGCGTGGATCGGATCATCTATGAAGGACGGTTGAGAGCCGCGAGCGACGAACAGTTTTACGCATTGGTGCACAGCGTGGTCGAGCGGGCCATTCTTGAGAAGATCCGCATGGGTCGTCGCGCGCGTGTACGCGAGCAAGCAGCGGGAGCCGTGAGACTCAGTTCACTGGTCGAGCGTCGTCGTCGCGAGGCGATCTCTCAAACCGAACGGATCGGCCGTGCGGTGACCGACCCGGTGGATCGCGAAGTGATTCTCCTTCGGGGACGAGGGCTGAGTTTCGAACTGATCGCGGAAATGATGGGGATGCAACCGGCCGCGGTCCGCAAGCGTTGGAGCCGGCTTCGGGCGCGTGCGAGGCTCATCCTCGGGGAAAGCCCGTCGTCATGATACTTGGCAATCGCTTCATCACCATCGCGGACCGCTTCAGGGGACAGGTGCTCGACCTGGCTCTCGTCTTTCATGACGCACGAGCAAGCGAGGCGGAAAGCGTCATTGAGGCGCTGTATGTCATCTCGGATCGGCGATGGGATCAGGGTAAGCCGATTCAACTGGGGGAGATCGCCGGGGCCTTGGGGAGTTTGCTTGAGAATCGGGACATCCGCGAGGTCGCCGTTGAGATATGTGTCGATGGATTACTCGCCGGGGGACTGAGCAAGGAATACGCCTGCCGGGAACTGGAGAAGCAGGCGGATGCAACGCGTCAGAGCAATCCGGCAGGTCCTCCTCGCATGGACCGCAGCGATCAGTTGCTTATCGGTTCGGTGGATCAGATTCATTCCGGCCGGTTCCGGTTGCCTTCGTCCTTCGGAGACATTGGACCTGATGGGAAGCAGCGGTATGAACTCCGGCGCCTTCTTGGCGGAGGCGCTCAGGGAACGGTCTATGAGGCGGTCGATCGGGTATTCGAGGACCATCAGACACCGGCGTTTGTCGCGATGAAGATCCTTCACGAGCCTCGGAAGCACCCCGGAGGCTTGGCCGAGGGCAACTGCGCCCGCCGTATACGCAACAGGTATGTCGCCAGGGTTCTTGATCGTGGTGTGACATCCGCGGGCGAGTCGTATATCGCGTATGAGCTCATCGACGGGATGCCGATGGACGATTGGTTGCGTCGGTATGAGTCTTCTCTCTCGGTCGCGCAGCGGTGCAGAATCATCTGCTGCGTGGGAAGAGGGGTACAGTCCGCCCATGCCGCCGGCGTCATCCACAGGGATCTCAAGCCCTCCAACATTCTCATCAATCGTGAGCAGGAGCCCGTGGTCACGGATTTCGGGATCGCCTGTCTGGATTCCGATCCGACACTCCAGGCCCACTACGGCACGAGGGGCTCCCTGGCGTTCATGGCCCCCGAGCAGTTCGACGGCAGCAGCGGGGGGGTGATGCCTTCCATGGATGTCTACGCGATCGGGGGAGTTTTGCTCTGGCTGTTGACGGGCCGGTTCCCCAACGGGGACCGGGTAGCCGATGCGATCGGGTGGCTTGAGCGGCGCGAAGGTGGGGGGCCTGCCCGGCTGAGTGGATCCGGGATCGACAACCGGCTCATGCAGATCATCATGCGCGCCCTCGAAGTCGATCCTGCCGACCGATATCAGAGTGCGGAATCATTGGCGTCGGATCTGGAGCTCTACCTCGCCAATCGACCGATCGCCTGGATCGACCGTAGGCCATGGCGCCGTATGGTCCTCTTCACCAGAAGAAATCCTGGAGTGGTCGCTCTGTACATGGTGGTGGTCATGCTCTTTGGGGGACTCATCGGCTTCGGAGTCCATTACCAGTCAAGGCTCGATCTTGAGAGATCCAAATCGGCTCATGCCGCGCAGGTTCAAGAACTGACGCACCAGGTCGCCATTGAACAGGAACGAGTCGAGCAGATCAAGGAAAGAACCCTGGTCGCCCGTGCCATGATTGAGGCATGGGCTGAGGCCATTCGATCAGAGAAGCCAAGCGATCACACCACCGCGAACCTGATGTTCCTCTACACCGTTTCGACAAGAGGCCTGCTCAAGGATGACCCCCAGTTCGCGGACAAACTGCTCAATCACCGTGTGCGGGTTGCGGAAGACTATCTCGCTTCGCTCGACCCGGACACGACCTCACCGCTCCATCGCGCGCTGTGGCATCAGCTCATCGCCTCGTGGAGCGGGGAAATCGATCCCGATCTGAGACTCAAGCATCTGCGTGAGGCGAGAAATCTCGTGCGTGAGTTCGCTCCCAGCGACAAAGCGTGGTTGAGCGAGCTTGATTCCAATGAGGCCATGATTGCGGACACAACGACCCAGGAATAAACGGGTTACCACGATTCCACACCGCTGTCGGCGACATGATCGGACTGTGTCCTACGCGCTCTCAAGGGAAATTTCGCGGCAACCAAAGATTTATAGAAATAAATCCAGAAGCGTGGTTGACAGGGGGGGCTCATCGTGTTCTACTGAGTTGGAACTGGACCCAAAGGTGGTGTAAACGCTTTGATTTCGATCGGACAAAGCGGGGTCTTTTCCCCCCGCGAACAGTATTTTCAAGGATCTCGTCCATGCTCATCCCCCAAATCCGCGCCCAGCTTGCCGCATTCCGCCCCTTCTTCCAGCCGCGAGATCTGTGGGGCGTGCTCAATCGCGGCAAACCTTTATATACAGCGCTGGCGGGCGCATGCCTGGTCGTGGCCGCGCCCTCGGCGGGGGGGCAGGTCATCGGCGGCGGATTCCATGGAGCCAACACAAAATCCCCTGCTCCCGCTCCCGAAGTGCTGCCATACAACATCGAATCGGCCGGCGCCTGGGGCGGGCCGGTCGAGGCCTTCGAGAAGCACGGCGACATCGGGTATGTCGGTTCGGGCCAGCGCGTGGTCGTCCTCGACCTGTCGGACCCGGCCGATGTGCGGGAGATGGGCTCGGTGAAGCTGGGGACCACGGTCATGGACTTCAAGGTCCGCGATGGGCTGGTTTATGTCGTGACCGAGTCCACTTCCGGCGATGCCGAGTATGGTGGGATCCGGACCTCGGGGTTCCATGTCGTCGATGCGACCGATCCAAACGAGCCTCAGATCATCTGGAGCGATCCACCAACGGTGGGGAGTGGCTTTGAGGGTGTCGAAATCGATCTCTACGGCAACTACGCGTTCATGCGTGCAAGATCGTTGAACGATCAATGGCTTGCCGATCTGACCGATCCTCGTCACCCGATTCTTCGGTTTCGAGGCTTCCAGTTCGACAATGTCGCTGGGCAGTCCATCGAGTATAACAGTCTGGTGATACGGGACGATCTCGCGTTTGTCGTGACGACGGAAAACAATCAGCAGTTCAAGGTCTACGACCTCTCCACGATCGAGCCCGGCGTCTTCCCGATGAGGCCCCAGCTCATCGGATCGGCCAACTTCTTCGCCAACCGGTTTGCGCACGACCTCGCGCTCGATGGCGAATGGGCTTATGTCGCGGTGACGGACCGCTTTATCCCCCCGGGCCAGACCGAAGCGCCCGGAGAGACCATCTGGGCCGTCGATCTCTCCGACCCCGCCCACCCGACCAAGCACGGCAGCTTCAGCGGCTTCAACAAGATCTACGATGGTGGCATCAAGCCGGTGTTCGACCTCGCGGCCGCCAACGGTCGTTTGTACGCCGCCGACGGAGCGCTCAACGCCAATCCGTATGAATGGGACAACGCCAAGGGCATCGCGGTGTTCGACATCGCTACAGACCCGGGCCAACCGACGCTGGTCGCATCGCACAGGACGCACGGCTCGGCCTACCGGGTCGTCGCCGACGGGGACATGCTGTATGTGGGTGATCGCGGCGAGGGCCTGATGATCATGGACGCCACCAACCCCCAGGCCATCACCCAGATCGGGGGCTTTTATTCCCCCGCGGAACTCCGCAACATGACCCGCGATGGGGATCGGCTGTACATGACCGACCCCTGGAACGGGCTCACGATCCTGGATGTCTCGGATCTGGCGCGCCCGGTCCTTCTGGGCGTGTACCAGACCCAGGAGCGCCTGGGGCTCGGTTCGGGCAAGACGGCGCTCGACGAGAATGGGCTGCTGTACCTGGCCGCGGGGCATAGCGGTATGGAGGTGCTGGATGTGTCGGATCCGAGCGAGATTCGTCTGGTGAGCGCGATCCGCTTCCCCGACGAGCAGTGGCGGGCGACATCAGCGATCGCGGTGGACTCCCTGCCCGGGCAGGTAAGTCGGGCGGCGTACATGGTGGTCGCGGTGGGAAACTCCGACTACCTCTTCAGCATCGATGTGAGCGACCCAGCCCACCCGGTCCAGGCGGATCCGACACCGCCCGATATCGGCTCCGGATGGCTCCGGGGCATCCGGACCGCACCGGGTCGGTTCGTCGTGACCGGGAACCGCTGGTTGGAGGAGGTCGACGGGTCGGACCCGATGAACCTGCAGATCACCGGACTGCCTCATACGAGTACGGATATCGGTTACAGGGGAATCGCGTACAACGAGGCGACCGGAGCCGTCTCGACGACCTGGCGATCGAATCATGAGGGGAACTGGTTCGGTGTGTATGATGTCGCTGATCTCGGGCAGGGCGCCGAGCTGGCCACCAACGAGATGATGTGGCCCTCCGGGTTCGGTGATATCGCCAGCAACCCGCTGGGCATGGTCGTGCTGGGGCAGTTCGAAGGTCGGAACTTCAACGAGATCACCCTCTACGGGCTGACGAACCCCGCCCACCCGAGGGCGCTGGCCAGGACGCGAGCCGGCTATGTGGGCAGCAGTGGATTGGAATATGTGTCCGTGCTCTCGCAGGGCGACGGGATCATGGTCTCGGAATCGGGCAACCAGGATGGACACCCCATCGGGCTCGAGACCTTCAGAATCCAGCGCGTGACCGATCGCAACAACGACGACCGGGTCAATGTGTTCGATCTCTCGGATTTCGTGGCCGGCGTACTCGAAGGCGATCCCGGCGTCGATCTCAACCGGGACGGGCGCGTCGATGAGCTCGATGTCCGGGCGTTCATGAAGCTGATGGCCGAGCAGCAGGGATCATGAGAGAAACAAGCCGAAGCAACAAGCCGAAACAAAGTCCGACGCGCAGGGAAGCGCGTCTTCGTGAACGGGGCGGAGCCCGCACAACAACAGCATCCATGCCGTGGGGTGAGGATGCGCGCAGGAACTGGAGCATAGAGATGACGATGACACGGTACTTCAAGACGGTCACGCGGTCGATCGGGATGGTGGTCGCGGCCGGGGCGAGCATGGCGCACGGGGATATCCTCTATGATGCTTTGTATGCGGATGTCAGTGTTCCCGGGCCGTACAGTGGCGAATCAACCTTCGTTGGCTCGACAATCGACGGGTTCAACGCTTTCGGCGTGTCGTACGATGCGCAGGCCGCCGACGATTTCTCGCTGGCCCAGGCCGTCAACATCTCAAGCGTGACCTTCGATATCGCGCCTTTCCTGAACCTGGGTCCCAACACCATGCCCACCTCGATGCGGGTCGAGTTTTTCACCGACAACGGGGGGGCGCCGGCGGCGGAATCAAGCTTCTCGTCGATCATCAGCAGCGGCGACTACGCCTCGGTCATCCAGTTTGAGAACAACGGGTTGTGGGGTGATGACGGCAGCGCCCCGGGCTTCCGAATCGCGATGGACCTTTCGGGCGAGGGGATCGAGTTGAGCGCGGGCGCCTGGTGGGTGGCGGTCCAGGGGATCTCGGGAGACAATATATTCAATATCCTGACCTCCCTGAGCGATCAGCACCAGACCGGAAGTTGGGCGCAGGTGCGGGACGCGGGCCTCGCCCACGGGAACGGCTACGCCGGCGTCTTCGGCTCGACCGATTGGATCGCCGCTCCGGGCGATGTAGGCGATCTCGCCATCCGGATCGAGGGCTCCGCGGTGCCAGCGCCGGGTGGGGCGGCGTTGTTTGGCCTGACGGGGCTTCTGGCGACCGGGCGTCGCCGGCGCTGACGCGTTCAAACCCGGCTTCAAAGTCAGACACGCTCTCCGTAGAGCTTCGTGTTCTCCACACTCATCGGCGGCGCGGGATGCGTGCACTCCCCCCTCTGTGCCGTGTCCCGACGCCGCCGATGGATTGCCGGTGTCGTGCGTTCGAGATCAGCAATCCGGGTCGGAGGGACGGGGCCGGACCGCTGATTTGCAAATGAAAGGCCCGGGCCATGCTTCGCGTGCGGCCCGGGCCTGTGATATGGGTCATATTTTCAGAACCAGTCATCCTGGTTGCTCAGAGTCTGACAGAGGGGTTATGGGCAGTCGTTGAGCAGCCCGGTGCCGCAGAGGTATCGGTTATCATCCAAATCCACTGAGCCCGACCAGAAATGCGCCCCGCATGCTTCGACGAGTCCGGGATTACCCGATCCGCAGATGAGATCCCCGTCGGTTTCGATCGTCACATTGCTGTTGACCGTAACCGTGCCCCCATTGATGACTTCGAAGTCCCCGTCAAGGCTGAGTGCAGCGCTGTGGCTCCGGTTAAACTCCAGCTTTCCCGTACTCCCTGACGCGATCCACTCACTCACACTCGGGGTGGGGTTATCGTCCAATCGCGTCGATGAAGCGAATGAGAGTGTCCCGGTGGCCGTGACTTTGCTCTGATTGTCAAACTTGCCCGGAGTCATGAACCCGCTGATCTGACCCACAATCGAGGCGGAGCCGGTGTTTGCGATGACGCCAAGATCCAGATTGTTGGTCAGTGTCTTGGCGACCTCGATCTGGACAGTGGCATTGGATCCCAGAGTTGCGGACCCGGCACCATCGAGCTCGACGCTGTCCATGGCGGACAGCATTCCGCTGTTTTGGAACTCGATCGTCCCGTCGATAGTGGCCAGAAGTGATCCGCTGCTCGTATCAAACTCCAGCTTGGACATGCTGACTTCGACTTGGATGTGCCCTCCGCTGTCGATGTCCAGCGCCTCCAGCCCCATTCCGCCTTCGGACCTGGTGAGTACCAGCACGCCGACATCGCTGGTCGCATTTGAGCCGACATTGACAGTGCCAGTAACCTCCACGGTCATTTTGCCCGAAACGGTGAACGGGTCGGAACTGCCAGCAACGATGTTAAGGTTGGCGGGGCTTCCGCTGGCTTCCCCGACGGTTGCGTTCAAAGTCGTCACGCTCGCTTCGGCATTGACTGTACTGCCGGATTCCATGTCGAGGGTGCTGGTGATGGTCACAGCTGCCTCGATGTCGAGCTGAGCGCCAGCCTCAAGTGTGACAGTTCCAAAGGTATCCGCCGAAGCTGCGGATGTGTAGACTGGGGACGGAGAGATGCTTGGGATGATGATGTCATCACCCGTTCCCGGCTCACCAGATGGCATCCAGTTCGCACCGTTGGTCCAGCTGTCGTTTGCGTTTCCTGTCCAGGTTTTAGTCGCCCCTGCGGCCATCCCCGCGCTCATCGCGAGTGCCGAAATCGTCATTCCTGCGAGTAAGTTGAAGTGTTTCATGATATGATACCTTTCACAAGTGCGGTCCCGGCCTTTGGCCGGGCCGCGGGTTGTCCGGGCCCTCGCGGCTGATGAATGCCGTTCGTCTCCGCGGGGGCCCTGCTTTCCGGGGGGCGACGCTCGCCGCCCGGGTGGATGCGGGCCATGGTCTTGGGGCCGCATCGGGTTCTCTCCAAACCAGCTCCGTCTATCAGATCGTGCTCACCCCCTTCCCGGCGCTTCTCGGTTCATCGCCCCCCTCTCGCGATGAACGCCGCCTGTGCGCATAGGTATCGCGCGCTTCGCACCGGATTGCAAGCGCCTTCCCGCAAGATCACGCGGCGACCCCATCCGGCCGCCTCCACGATTTCGTGGAAGCTCCACGATTCCGAGGAGGCCACCGAGCGCCCTTCAACAGAACCGCCGTACGCCGCGCGCAAGCCGACGCAAAAACCACGAAATCGTGGAGATAAATTGTTTGAAAAATTATTCAGAAGGAGGCGGAGTTGAGGGCGTCGATCCCCCCGGCTCGCCGCTCAGACGCGGGGTTCGGGCAACGGGATCGAGAACACCGCGGTGGAGGTGACCGGAGGGAACTCGACCCGCAGCCGGTAGTTGACGAACTCGTCCGGGTCGAGCCCGAGGCGATCAAAGGTTTGGCGCATCAGCTCGGTGTAGCGGGGGAGTTCGGGCGTGTGCAGCGCATCGATCCCGGCGCCGGTGCAGGCCGTCTTATTCCGGATCGGGAGATCGATGGGCGGATGTTTGCCGGGGGCTTGTTGGCCCGAGGCGTTGATGCTCATGGCGGTCTTGAACGCGGTCTTGGATTGCGGACGACCGAATGTGCCTTCATGAATGCAGACATTGGACAGCAGCAGTTCGGTGGGCGTGACCAGGTGCATGAGGATGTCGAGATCCTCATCGGTCGCGGTGCGTCTCCAGGGGGCCAGCGACCGCGTCAGATGGCCGAACAGGCATGTTGAGGTCGAAGGAATCCCGACCGCATCTCCGACCAGATCGATGTTGAGCTGGCCCGGCGATCCGGACCGGACGCGCAGCTGCGAGCGGGGATGATCAGAGAACTCCGAGATCAGGCCGATCCGGTCGGGATCATGGTCGCTCAGGGAGTCGACCTCCTTGATGATCGGGTTTTCCCCGTTGTGCGATCCCGATGCGGTGGCGACGGGCCATGAGATATGACGACGGAGGCGGAGCAGGCCGTAGCTGCCCTGGATGACCGCGACATCGAACATGTCGGGCTCGTCACGATTCGGAAAGCAGAGATGGGTGATCATCTGCGCATCGGATCGCACACCAAGCAGATGACTGTTGGCCCGGAACGCCGCTCGCCGATGCATGAGATCGATCTGGGCCGCATCGTCGTCGCCAAAGACGCTGACCATCGAGTCAAAGGTGGTCCGATTTCCCGCATAGCGGTCCACCAACTCTTCGAAGGCTTCGAACGCTTCAAGCACCGCCTGAATCGTTGGTGCGGGAACCGTGTGCTTTGCCGCGGCATCCAGAGCCCTTTTGACCGAAGGGCGTCCGGGGACATGCATGCCGACCGACAACGGATCCGAGGTCGAAGCGAGCTTGAAGAGTCGCCAGCTGGTCTTGTTGTCCAGTCCGAATATTTTCTGGATATCGACCGCACGCCGAACTCCACCCGGTGTGGCTGAAAATAGTTCAGAAATGGCGGATCGCAGTTGTGAGAGCACACTGCGAGTCTCCTGTTCAAAATCGGACAGAAACGGGCATACATCGTCTTGGTGTGAGTTCGCGATGGTCATTCGTGTGGCACGAGTCAAAAATAGAGGTCGAGATTGGGCGAAATCGAGTATAGACGGGCGCAGCCAGAAAAAATATATTTTTCTAGAAATATATCCCTGGGTTTACATGTCGTCCAGTTAGACGACATTTCAGAAGCGGCGGTCTCAGGCCGCGCCCGAGCCGGCGCTCAAGGCGCGGCCCCACACGAGCATGTTTCGTGTCTGCATGGTGTCTCCTCTCGATAGGTGATGCCGGGCGCTGTTCCCATGGCCGGGGCCTCCCTTATCACGAGCGAGAAAGAGAGAGACCAAGGGACGCCGAAACCCCAAAATACGGACAGAGCGGGTTTTCTTGCCGTGTGGCGGGGACCAGGAGCATGACACGAGGTCGTTGCCGCCGCCGAAAGCCGGATCTGTCGCATGATCGGGTGAACCGGGCGTTGCTGGGGCAAGCCGCTCCAATCCCCGGGGCTTCGCCTCTTCGCGAGAACGCGGATCCCTATCATGCCGGCAGGGGCCATGAAGGAGACACGGGCGATGGCGACACTCGGGATGATCGGGCTGGGGCGGATGGGGTCGAACATGGCGCTCCGGCTGCTGCGTGCGGGACACGATTGCGTGGTCTATGACCGCGACCCGGCGCCGGGCGGGGCGCTCCGAGAGGCGGGGGCCACGCCCGTCCCCGACCTGCGCCGACTCGTCGGGTCGCTTGAAGCGCCGCGCGCGATCTGGATCATGCTGCCGGCCAAGGCGGTGGACCCGGTGATCGAGGAGCTTGAGCCGCTGCTGTCGCCCGGCGATGTGCTGATCGACGGGGGCAACTCACATTTTCATGACGACATCCTGCGCGCCCGAAGACTGGGAGATAGGTCGCTCCATTATGTCGATGTCGGCACCAGCGGCGGGGTGTGGGGCCTGGAAAACGGCTACTGCCTGATGATCGGCGGCGAGGCGGCGGTGGTCGATCGGCTCGACCCACTCTTCGCGGCGCTGGCCCCGGGCGTGCGGGGCACGGAGCGGACCGGGGCCCGCGGGGGTGAACCGACCCGCGCCGAGCGGGGTTATCTTCACTGCGGGCGGGCCGGTGCGGGGCACTTCGTCAAGATGGTGCACAACGGCATCGAGTACGGGCTGATGGCGGCGTACGCCGAGGGCCTGAACCTGCTGCGTCACGCCAACGCCGGCGAGTCGGGCCGGGCCACGGACGCCGAAACCGCGCCGCTGCGTGATCCGGAGCGTTTTTTGTACGATCTGGACCTGGCGGACATCACCGAGGTGTGGCGCCACGGGAGCGTGATCAGGTCCTGGCTGCTGGATCTCACGGCCGAATCGCTGGCGGCGGACGCGGGCCTGGAATCCCTGGCGGGCGTTGTCTCCGACTCGGGCGAGGGTCGATGGACCGCGGAGGCGGCGATTGAGGTGGGGGTCCCGATGCCCGTGCTCAACGCCGCATTGTCCCAGCGGTTCGCCTCGCAGGGGCATGACGAGTTTGCTCGCAGGTCGCTCTCGGCCATGCGTCTGGCCTTCGGGGGGCACCACGAGCGGACCGGGGGGAGCGGCTCATGAGCCCGCGGGAACGAGATGCGCTGGTGCTGTTCGGAGCGACGGGAGATCTCTCCAAGAAGAAAATCATCCCGTCGCTGTTCCGCCTGACGCGCCGCACCGGCCTGCGCCTGCCGATCATCGGCATGTCGAGATCGGGGATGGATCTGGAAGGGTTCAAGAGCCTGGCGGCGGCGAGCATCGAAGCCGCGGAGGGGCCGGCGTCCTCCGAGGCGGTCAAGAGCTTCCTTGGTCTTTTGCGGTATATCGACGGCGACTACCGCGACCAGGCGACTTTCAGGGCCTTGCACGAGTCGCTGGGTGATGGACATCACCCGCTGCACTACCTCGCGATCCCGCCGTCCATGTTCTCGGTGGTGATCGAGGGGCTGGCCCGATCAGGCTGCGCCGATCACGCGGCGGTGGTGGTCGAGAAGCCCTTTGGGCGCGATCTCGAATCCGCGAGGGAACTCAACCGGATCCTGCACGAGGTGTTCGAGGAGAACTCGATCTATCGCATCGATCATTTCATGGGCAAGGAGCCGGTGCAGAACCTGCTGTATTTCAGGTTCGCCAACGCCTTCATGGAGCCCTTGTGGGGGCGGGACCATGTCCAGAGCGTGCAGATCACCATGGCCGAGACCTTCGGGATCGCCGGGCGGGGCGCGTTTTACGATCAGGTGGGTGCGATCCGCGATGTGATGCAGAACCATCTTCTCGAGGTGCTTTCCCTGCTGCTGATGGACCCGCCGGTCGATGCGTGCCCCGAGTCGATACGCGACGAGCAGGTGAAGCTTCTGAGGGCCATCAGGCCGCTGAACGAGCGCGATGTGGTCCGCGGGCAGTATGAGGGGTATCTCGGTGAAGCGGGGGTCGCACCGGGCTCAAAGGTCGAGACCTACGCCGCCCTCTCGCTCGATGTCGATTCGTGGCGATGGGCGGGGGTTCCCGTGCTGATCCGCGCGGGCAAGGCCATGCCGGTGACGACGACCGAGGTGCTGGTGCGCCTCAAGCAACCGCCCCGCACCCTGTTCGATCCGGGGGAGTCCAACTATGTGCGTTTCGAGCTGAGCCCCCGAGTGGAGATCGCGCTCGGGGCCCGAAGCAAGCAGCCGGGCGACGAGATGGAGGGTGACACCGTTGAACTCCTCGCTTGCCATGAACAGGAAGGGGTGAGGAGCGCTTACGAGCGGCTCCTGGGCGACGCGATCGAGGGCGATTTCGCGCTCTTTGCGCGGGAGGACTGGGTGGAGCACGCGTGGCGGATCGTGGATCCCCTGCTGCGCAATCCAGCGCCATCCGAGCTGTACGCTCGTGGGACCTGGGGGCCCGCGTCGGCCGAGGGAATCGCATCCTCATTCGGGGGCTGGCACGATCCGCGTGTCAACGATCATCATGCACGGCGCTGACACCCCCGCGCCGCTCCGCGTGGTGCGGGTGAACGGCACCGATGTTCTGGCGCGGCGCGGGGCCGAGATGATCGCCCGACGCATCGCCGACGCGATCAAACAGCGAGGATCGGCCACGCTCTGCCTCAGCGGCGGGGGAACCCCCGTGGCGATGTTCCACGAGCTGGCCAAGCACCCGCTCGACTGGGGCCGTACGCGCATTCTGCAGGTCGATGAACGCGTCGCGCCCGATGGCAGCCGGGCGCGGAACCTGACGAGCATCGTGCGCGCGTTTGGCGGAACGGGGACCCGGATCCACCCCATGCCGGTCTGGCTGGACGCGGAGGAGGCCGTCGAGGAGTACACCGCGTGCCTGCGCGCGGTGGCGGGGCGACCGCCGCGGATCGACATCGTGCAGCTGGGCCTGGGCGAGGACGGGCACACCGCCTCGCTGTTCCCGGGCGACCCGGCGTTGGAATCGACACGGGAAGTGCTTCTCGTGCCCGAGCACGCCGGCTGGTCCCGCATGACGCTCACGCTGCCGGTGATCAACCGTTCGCGAGCGATCCTCTGGCTGGTTTCGGGTGGTCAGAAGCTCGATGCGCAGAAGAGGCTGGTCTCGGGGGATCGTTCGATCCCCGCTTCGCTGGTCGAACGCGAGAACGCGGTGCTGCTCACCGACCTGCCGGCTTCAGGCTAATCGCGCCGCGAGCTGGCCGGTGGTGATGCGCAGCCGCTGATGGTTGCACTTGGCCGCCGAGAGCCGACCCGTGGCCATGGTGTGAAACCAGCACCGCCACGACTCGGGATCGTCGCCGGGGCGCCAGTTGTAACTGCTGCGTCCGTTGCGGTCGTCCCAGCCTTCGTCGCTGATGAGCAGGCTCGCGTGCGGTGTGGGGGTGGGGACGGGGACGGGCTCGCCGGGGATGAGCGTGTCCTGACGAGCGAAGTACGCGACCCAGTCGTGATCGATCGCGACCCGTTTGCCCCCCTTGGCGTCATAGCCGGGCAGAACCACGATCGCCTGCTGATAGGCGCACAGGCTGGGGATTGTCGGAATCCGCGGCCAGCGGCGCTGCAGGTGACGCGAGAGCGCCTCGTAGAACGAGTCTTCGTTCCTTGCGATGCTCGCGAGAAACCAGCGGTGGGGTTCGACATGCTCGTCCGCGGCCTCGGCGCCCGGCATCGGCATCATGGCCAGATGATGCTCGTCGCTGAGAAAGCGCGCGTAGCAGGCCTTGAGCGCGTCGACCAGCCCCGTTTCCACATCCCAGCCGGGGAGGAATGAATCCAGCAGATCGCTGTAGAACTCGTGGTAGCCGATCTGGTGGGAGCAGCGCAGGTACCGGGCGACGGACTGCGTCAACCCCCCGTTGTGCAAGGCGCGCAGGCAGGACGCTTCGGTCGACATCCGCACCCAGTCGTCCCGGTCAAAGGTCCTGGTCTCGACGATCACCTCGCCGCGGGCGAAGGTGAGCGGGTCGATCGGGTCGTCTCTGCGCACGCCCTGCCCGTCGTAGATGAAGCGGTCGATCGTCCCGATCGCCCATTTTTCTCGGTACGCGGGCTCGGCGGCCGGCGCGTTGGGGAGCAGGTGGTAGTTGGTGATGACATGCCCGTCATGGATGCCCCACTCCATGAGATCGGTGAACGAGCGGCGCCACAGCTCCGGCGTGTCCCCGGGGAGTCCCAGGATCAGCTGCACGCTGATGGGGATCCCCTGGGCCTGCAGCTCCCGCACGACCTTGATCTGCTTCTCGACCGAGATATTCTGCCGATCGGTCGCGGCGAGCACATCGAGCGACGAATGCTGGATCGACAGCGTGTGCGCCGTATCGAGCCCGGCGGCGACGACCTTGCTGGTGATCTCGATGGTGCGGGCGGGCACATTCTTGGCGTTGCTGTAGATGAAGTACTGCGGGAAGCCGTGGGTTTGTTTGGCGGCGACGATCTTGTCGGTCAGGTCCACATCGGTCTTGAACATCCCGAAGTTGCTATCGACCGAGAACACGACGACCAGCTTGTTCCGGGCGAACCACTCGATCTCCCGGTCGAGACGGTCCATGTCGAAGCGGCGCACCTTGGACATCGTGCTCGATCCCCAGTCGCAGTATGAACAGCTGAACGGGCATCCCCGGCTCGTCTCCCATGCGGCGACCACGCCGTGAGGATGGTCGGCGAGAAAACGCTCATAATACTCGCGTTGGGAGAGATAGGCGCTCGTGTCATACCGCTCGGGCACCACCGGCGGCGCGGTGAGCGCTCCGTTGGAACCCGGCAGGCAAAGCCCCGGGATATCGCTCATCGGGCCGCCGGCGGAGAGGAAATCGGCCATCGTGGGATAGTCGAGCGTTCGCTCAAGTATCTGTGTGAAGGGGACCTCGCCGTCCTTGACGACGACGGCGTCGATGAAGGGATTCTCTTGGAAAAACACGGGGCTGCGATAGTCGGGGTGCGGTCCGCCCGCGATGACCAGACACTCCGGGTGCGACTCCTTGACCAGACGCGCGATCTCCCGCTGCAGGCGCCAGTTCCAGGTGTAACAGCTGAGTCCAAGCACATCGATCCGTCTTTCTCGCAGTGGGGAGACGATGCGCTCGGGGTCGATCATCCGGTACAGGGGCTCATCCCATCGCACCAGCTCCGGCGAGCGGGCGTGCTGCTCCCAATAGGTCTTGAGCACGCCCCACATCGCGGGGAGGTAGGGGAGGCCGTAGGAGACGAGTTGGGGCTCGCAGATCTGAACCCGGATCGGCTCCACGGCGTTGGGCCTCGGCGAACTCGCGGATCGTGTGAGGGTGACGAACTGAGTGGTCTGTGAACTGTGCATACGGATCGACTACTCCATGTTCCCCAGGATCCGTGTTGCCCCGGCGGCCCGCTCGGCGAGCGGGCCGTCCATTTCGTATGGCCCCGCGAGGCACCCGAGCAGGTGTTCAAGCACCGGGGCGGGATTCTCCGCGAAGTCCGCCGGGATCCGGATCGCTCCGATGTTGCAGCGGGCTGGTTCCGGGTCGGTCAGGCGGTGTTTCTCGAAGGGCCAGAGGTCATACAGGCGTTGGGCCCCGGAGCAGGACGCCCACTTCGCCGACCCGCTCATGTGCTGACGCCGCGCCAGTTCGATGTCGTGGAGGATCACCCAGGCGCCCGGTTTGACCGTGTCGATAATCGCGAGCAGGTCGAGCGACGGCGCCGGATGGGCGTGATTGGCGTCGATGAAAGCGAGGTCAACCGACGCGGTCGGAAAGCACGCCGCCGCGTCGTCGGCGTCGGCGATCGCGTGCAGGGAGACCCGGCCGAGCAGGCCCGGTTGCATCTCCGCGATCGCGGAGCCGACATGGCGTGTGTCATCGAAATAGCATCGGGGCGCGATATCGAAGCTATGGATACGCGCGCCCGCGGCGCAGAGCTTGGCGACCCCCGCGGTGAGCAGCGCCGTGGAAACACCCGAGGCCGTGCCGATCTCGATCGTATTCATCGGCCTGACAAGCTCGATAAAATCCCATATGAAGGCGAGCTCTTCGGGTTCAACACACCCCGTGACCCAACACGGAGCGTCCAGCGCCCCCGCGAGATCCGCGTGCCACGGGCGGTGCGGGTCCAGGCCCAGCCGAGCCCGCGCCGATCGGCGCTGGGAGATCTTGGCGCCCGGGTCGTTCCCGATGGCAACCGCCCTGGCGTCGGGAGGAACATCGAATGTGTACCGGTACGCCAAGCCATGCACCGACTGAGGGATGTCGGGGTGGGTATAGACCGGAACGATTATCGTGTCGTCATCGAAGAGTTCTTTCATGCGCCTGAGCATCCGCGTCTCGTGCACATCGGACGAGGGCAGGACCGCCGTCGTGTTGTCCAGCAGCGACTGCGCCCGCGACGGGGCGCATGTCGGAACGCCCGCGAAGGGGTTGGTGGTCTTCGCATCATCGATGACGCACACGATCTGGACTTGGGTATCGAGGGCGTATTCCTCGAACAGCCATCGCGTGTGCTCCCCCGCACCGAAGAGGGCGATGCGGCGCACGCCGGCGAGGCGGCATCTCCGTAACGCCTTGTCCCACACCACGCGCCGGCGTTCGGGCGGCCAGTATCGGTCGTGGGCGTCGTGGCCGGTGGATGTTCCAGGATGGCGGCGGGCCGCTGATTCCGCGGCGAGCCGCCTGAGCCCACCGCGTTCGGGCTCCTCGCTGGACTGATACAGCGCCTCGATCAGCCCGGGCCAGGAACGAGATCGGTAGAGGTCCCTGCTCTCCGCGGATCGGCGCCATGCATCATATCGGCGCGCGCAGAGGCAGAAGTCTTCGATGTCTCCGCAGCTCAAAGCGTGCATCGCCTCGTGCCCGTGCAGGACCGAGGCGTACTGGGGATCGAGCAAGCCGTCCCAGTACGAACGCAGCTGTTCCCAGACCCGGCGCCTTGCGTCCCGTGGATCGCTCTGCCCCCGGTCCCAGAGCGCATCGGGCTCGCCCGCGGGGGATCCGAGCCTCCGGAACGAGATGGTTGACGAGCCGTGGATCACATCCAGTGGCTCGAACAGGTCTCGCATCCGCCACATGTGGAGAGCGACCCAGGGCGTGAACAGGTTTAAGAAGTTGTGCTGCACAAGGATGCCGCCCGCCACCAGGCGGGGCACGAAGGTGCGCATCGCGTTCAGGTGCGATCCGCAGGTCCCAGCGATGTCCACGAGCAGGAGCTCGATGGGCTCCTGCTCTGGATAGATCGTCTTCTCCTGGCCACGCGTGGGGCGCTCTTGAACGCAATCTTCCCGCACCTCGAACATCGACCGTGCGCCGCCGGGATCCGGCTCGGGCCTGCCGCCGATCCGCTCGCCCGATCGGAGCCCGCGGTCATCGAACCGGAACCCGCGATGGCCAAGGGAATCACCCGGGATCTCGATTGATCCGTACGAGATGATGGGGAGTCTGATACGCGGGTTCAACCGCGCTCCGTGAGCCAACGCCGCTCTTGATTCGCCCAGAAAACAGCCGAGTTCAACCACGCGACCGGCGCCGGCCAGGCCCGCGGCCAGCCAGGAGAGATAGTTCAGCTCGCGCTGCATGAACCGGGACATGGCCGCCGAGCCGGGCCCGGCCGCGTGGGCCTCGCTCGGCTGGCACACGCCCCCCGCCCGGTCGCGGACAACCTCCCCGGTCAGCCGCTCGTTGCGGAGGGGTGACTCGTGGTGGGCCAGGGTCCGCACCGTGATCCGTGCCGCGGCGCTCGACATCATGGCCCGGTCCCCGCTGATGCGAGGCGTCCGGCGTCTTCCCGAGCGGATCCGTACAGCCGGATCACCGAGATGCCCCGCTCGCGGATCAACGCCGCGCGTTCCCAGAGCCGGTCCTCGATCGAGTTGGCGCTGATCACGACCGCATCAAGATCCAGAGAAAGCGCCTGATCGAGGGATACGATCGGGAAACCCCACATGCGGTCGCCGTGCCTGCGGGAATCGTCGTCGATCACGCACACGATCTCCACCCCGGGCTCCATGAGCGCATCGCCCACGCCACGGGTGTGCGTGCCGCCGCCGTAGAGCCCGATCCGGCGATGCCCCATGGCTTCACAGTTCACCAGCGCCCGGCGCATCGACTCCGCCCAGTCGGCGGCCTGCGTGACACGCTCAAGGTCCGTATCCCAGAGGTCGATGATGCTGGTCAACAGGTCGAAGGACTCTTCGGGGATCGGGGCGATCCGTGGGTCAAGACCCCACAGGCGCCATGCCGCATCGGGCTGGCCGCACTCGACGCGGTCGGCGAGCATGCAAGCGAGTCTCCCCGCGGGCTGCCGGGCGCGGTCGGAGCGGGGATCATCGACATCCTCCCACTCGATGACGAGTTCGGGCGGATCGTCAGGGAACCAGATCGAGCGGATCCAGAGGATGGGCAGCAGGCACGCCGATGGACAGGCGCGGATCACGACCCGGTCAGGGCGTTGAGTGTTCAGAAGCGAATCCAGCTCGTCGATCGCCCCCGCGACGGGCAGCGGCCAGTGGCCCAACATGCTCGCCCAGCAGCTCTGCGATGAGAGCCCGATCGTGCGCGATTCCGCACGATCGGGGAAGATGGCGGTGATGAGCATGTGCGAATGGTCGTTCATGTGCCGGCTCCTGCGGAGAGGGGATGCGGGTGCTGTTCCAGCAAGCGCCATGCGCCGAGGGACGAGGGGAGGGGCGAGTTCTGGATCTCCTCCCACAACCGGGCATGTGCGCGCGCCACGGCCATCGGTTCGTGCGCCCCGCCCAGGCGATCGAACCAGGACTCCGCGAGCATGCGCTGCTGATCGACGGGCATCTTGAGAGCCCGATCGATTGCACCAGAGAGCGAGACCGCGTGGTGGGCTTGAAAGATCAGCGGCCAGTCCGGGTTGTTCATGACCAGCGGTGAATGATCCGCGGCGATGACCAGCGAACCTCGCCTGAGGGCATGGAGCGCCGCGGCGGGCGATGCCTGTCCAAACGCGATCAGCACGCAACCGGCGCCGGATGGCCCAGCAAGCGGGGCGCCCGTGATGTTCCACCGCCCGTCATGGCCGCGGATCGCCAGCGACCAGCCATCGACCGGGGAGCGGCTCTGCTTGTACGCATGTATGATGCAACGAGCATCGTGATCGTCCGGCTCTTCATCCACGACCAGCACGGGGCCCCGGGTTTGCGGTGGACGCCAGAGCCCGTCCACCAAGGGGAACGGGATGTGCCGCGGGTCGCCCGATGGTGTTTCATGCGTGCTGATGCGCTCGTGAGCCAGAGCCCGAGCGCACCGTGCCCGGGACGAGTCGTCTGCCCGGGGATCAACCATGACCGAGACGAGCGGGAGGCGGCGACCGGTGAGTCGAGCCAGGGCCGCGGACGCCAGCAGGCCCGCGGGGGCGTCAACGCATTCGATCACATCGCAGCGTCCCGCTTCGCACAGCTCATGGATCCTCTTGCAGGCCGCGAGGGAGAACGCCTGGTCCGGAGAGCCCCGGCGAACCTCCAAGCGATGGATGGTCAGCAGGCCCCGCGTTTCATAGCGAGGCAGAGGCATCGCGCTCATGGCGCAGACCACATGCACCGCCCAGCCCTGCCCAGCAAACGCCCGGGCCAGCCCCGCGGCGCACAGCCCCGCGGGGGCTCCCAGCTCGGCATCATGGGGTGTGATGATGGCGACGCTCAGCATGCCACGCCCTCTTCCTGCCCGACCCAGCGGCCCACGGTCGGCGATAGACCCGGCAAGCCGATGTCCGCACGGACGCCCCGGCCGAGTTGCTCCAGCCCCGACCAGGAATCCAGCAGTGCGCGGGAGATATCGGGCCGGGGCGAGCGGGCTTGCTCGATGGTCCGGCGGTAATGCTCGATGCGCCGCTTCGCGATCGTGGCGGGATCGCACATCCGCTCGATGCGTTGCCGGGCGATCCGCCCTCGATGGGCCAGTCTTGAACGGGGTTCGCGCATCAGCGTGTCGAGTTTCCGGCTCAAGTCGCCCTCGTCGCCCGCGGTAAAGGTCAGCCCCGCGTCGGTTCCCCCGATCATCTCTCCCATGCCGCCCTCATCGCTTGCCAGCACCGCACGGGCGCTGGACATCGACTCGATGCAGGTGTTGGGAAAGTTCTCCCAAAGCGACGGGATCACGCAGATGCTCGCTCGCGCGTACTGGTCCTGGAGCGCGTCCTGGTTGAGCCTGCCCATGAAACGCACCGTGGGACGGGCATGCTCGTCGAGCAACTCATGCAGGTACGCCCGCATCGATCCCCCGTCGGGCGCGCCGGAGGTGTCGGCGCCGGCCAGGTGCAGGCGCGCGTCCGGGTGGGCTCGCGCAACCCGGTTCCAGGCCAGGACCAGCGATTCAACCCCTTTGCGCGGTTCGATGCGCCCCGCGTAGAACACCACGATGGGCTCATGGCTTGACGCCGGGGCGGGCGCCGCGGGAAGCTCGCCCGTCGCGTACGCGATGACCTCGGGGCACGCGGGGAGCCGGTAGTGCTGGTGGGCCCACCGGGCGATAAAGCGGGAGGGAGCGAGCACCGCGTCGGCGAGTCGGAGGGCCATTCTCTCCGCGATGAAGTAGGTCATGAGCGGGGCATCGAGCGTGCGAGACGAGAGCGAGCGCAGCGCGAAGAGCTGCTCGGAGGGGGTGTGGAGCTGGACGACGGTGGGGAGGCGGTCGCGTCCGCGCATCAGCAGCGGCATCAGCCCCGCCGCCTCACACTCGGCGAACTCGGCCACATCGATCCGCCCTGTGCGCCGCAGCCCCGCGGCCACGCGTCCGGCGTTGATCGAGAACCGGGCGGCGGCGTTGGTCCACCCGCCGCGTCCCATGCCCATGGGCACGCGGTGGATCGTGGCGAGCCCATCGATCTCGATGCGCGGGTTGGTTCGGTCGTGCGCCTCGGTGATCACATGCACGCGTACGCCCGCGCCGGTGAGGGCGGGCACGATCCACCGCGCGTAGGTGCCGATCCCCCCGCCGAAGAACGGCGGATATTCGCGGCTGACCAGGGCCACGCCAAGATCCGCGCGGTGCGATACGCTCATGCGCCGGCCTCCTGGAGCGACGGGGTTCGCGGAGCGCCCCCCACCGGGGCCAGCCGATCGGCCACCGTTGCGAGCAGCATGTGCGCGAACCGGCTCATTGAGATGCGGGATCGCGCGCCGCGGGCGATCCCCGAGGATTGGTCTCTTCGCCACCGGGGATCGCGGATCATCCGCATGATTTTCTTCTCGAGCTCTTCTCGTGTGGAGAAGGTGGTCTCGAAGGGGTCGCCGAGTATCTCGATCGCCCGCATCTGTTCGGGAGGAAGCGGCGCGTCCCAGTATTTGAAGTAGGGGTCGGTGCGGACGCGCGCGTAGACATGCTCGAAGTGCTCGTGATCCCAGCCCCGCGGGCGGCGGGGCATTCGGTCGCGGTCTCGGAGAATGTCCCGCAGCTGGGGGTGATTCTCGATCACATAGGCCGGGTGTTTCCATCGCACCAGGCTCGCGTCGTGCGGCAGCCCCTGGTCGAAGAACAGCGACATGCGGTGCCAGTCCCGGCGGTAGAACTCGGCCCACGATCGGCGAGAGAGCACCAGCCCCCCCGACATGGCGCATTCGAAGACGCGCTGGTGGGAACTCCCCGAGGTCGAGGCGTGCAGATGCACGCGCGCGGACTGATAGCATACCCGAAGGTGTTCATCGTGGGGGATCGCGCCGGCCGCGTACCCGCCGAGC
The DNA here is from genome assembly GCA_964387925.1 of uncultured Phycisphaeraceae bacterium. Classification (GTDB taxonomy): domain Bacteria; phylum Planctomycetota; class Phycisphaerae; order Phycisphaerales; family UBA1924; genus UBA1924. The sequence continues at coordinate 132,823 of CAYLXF010000006.1, read as the reverse complement.
GTGGGGTGCCGTTCCCAGCCGTTTCCAAAGAGCTTGAAAGTCAGATTGTTTCTGCGTGCGATCTCCGCGGCCCACCCGAGCATCTCGTGACGCAGCAGGCGTTCGGCCATGGGGTGGATGTACTGATTGAACAGGATGTCGCTCAGGTTGGCGTCCTCGGCTTTGCCGAAGCAGGCCGCCATGTCCCGCCCGAGACTTGAAAGTTCGTTGTGTTGACCGGAGCCGTGCCAGAGGCCGACCACGCCCTCGATCCGTTCGCGGATGCCCTCGATCCCCGCGCGCTGCTCCGGGGGAAACTCCTGGATGAATCGCGCGTGGAGCGCGAAGGCGGGTTCTGACTGATGGCTCACAAACGCGATATCGCACGCGTACCGCTCGGCCAGCGCCTCGGGCGCCGGGGCGTCGTGGAACTTGGTCTCGCTGACGGGGACCGGGAACTCAAGCCTGGCCTCGGCGGGATAGCCCGCCAGAGCCGCGGCGCGTGGGTAGAGGTGTCCGGCGATGAAGTCGAGCGAGGTTGGCGGCCCGGGGAGCGGCTGGAACAGATGCGCCATCGCGTCCTGGATCCAGCAGACATGGGGGACGCCCTCGGGAAAGATCTCGGCGTGCATCGTGCGGGGATAGTTGGCCACGACGATCAGGTCGGGATCGAACGACTCGATCGCCCTGGTGCACAGCAGGGGCGTGATGGTCGTGTGGGTGTCGGGCTCCCGGAGCAGGAGGGCCTCGTGCCCTTGTCTCGTGAACGCCTCGACGAGGTCGGCGCAGGCGTGCTGCACGAAGGTGGTGTAGCGGGTGGTGACCACCAGCACCCGCGCCGGGCTTCCCGCCCGGATCTCGCCGTACCGCTCACACCAGTATCGTGGTCCCCTGGCGGACCAGCGCCGCTCCAGGACCGCGCGGGAGTCCCTGACCTGCTTCTCCTGCTCCCGCACCAGCCCCTCGAGCACGGGGGCGATCTGGCGAGCCAGATTGGCGCTGTGCGTCCCGCTGGCGACAATCTTGCGAGGCAGGTGCCGGTCGAGCCGCGAGGACAAGAACGCGGAGAGCTCCTGGATGCACCGGCGACCGGCGAAGAGATGCAGGCGTGGCGAGGAGCGGTCGATGACCCCGGATTCGACCAGCGCCTCCGCGCGCGAGGCGTCGGGGTCAACGAGGTAGATCGGGACGCTGTGGCCGTTGGGGATGGCGGGCGATTCCGCGAGCACCTCTTCGACCAGTTCGGGACGATCGAGGCCGGCGATGACGACTCCCGTGTAGGGCGTCTGTTGGCGGTGGGGTGCGGGCTCGGGCATCTCCCCGGATATCGGCCAGATTCCCGATGATAATCCAAACTTGGACCACTATACTCGATGCCCATGAGGCTCAGCGTCCTGATCCCCACCCACCGGCGTCCCGAGGCGATCAACGCGTGCCTGACGCGCCTCGCTTCCCAGCGCTGCGCCGCCGATTTCGAGATCGTCGTGGGGCTCGACGGGCCTGAAGAAGAGACTCCCCACCCGGAAACTCCCGGCGAGATCGACCATCTCACGCGGGTGATCCGATACCCCCGCCTGGGGCTGATCGGGGTGCGGAGGGGACTGCTGGAGGCGGCACGCGGCGAGATCGTGCTCTGGCTCAACGACGACGCCTACGCCGCCCCGGGGCTGCTCGAAGCGCACCTGCGGTCGCACGAGGAGGATCCACCGCGAGTGATCACCGGTCGGGCGGCGTGGAAACCGATCGAACACCCCGACCTGTTCGACCGGGTGGTCCAGGAGACCGGCCTGATCTTCTTCCCCCAGCCCACGGGGAGCCAGGCCCGACCGACTGACTATCGCAACTGCTTTGGGCTCAACATGTCGTTTCCCCGGGATCTGGCCCGGCGGGTGGGGGGACTGGCCCGGGTCCCCGAGAACTACGGCTACGAGGACATCGAACTGGCATGGAGGCTTCGCCGGGGCGGGGCCGAGCTCTGGTATGCGCCCCTCGCGCTGGTCACCCACGACCACCGGTACCGGCCAAGCGACCTGCACCGGCGCGAGTACCTGCTGGGGCGGGCCGCCTACGCGTTCGCCCGGATCAACCCCGAGTTTTCCGATGAACTCTTCGGACGCGATGTCGTCGCTCCCACCGAGCTGGAATATGCGCGCCAAGCCCTCAGACGCGAGCGGGGCGACGCGCTCAGGGTCGAGCGGTCGTTCCTGTCGCTCACCGGGTTCGGTCCTGACACGGCCGCCCCCGCACTGCTGCCCGTGCTGGCCGAGCACTGGGTGCAGCTCAAGCGGTATCTGTGGCGATGGGGGCTGCTGGACGCGTCGCGCGGTGTCGCCCCGCGATGGGGCCTGCTCAGCGAGCGGGAAGCCCCCGTCGTTCCGTGAGCACAAGCGCGGGATCGTGTATAGTGGGACCATGCACCATGAGATCACCCGTCGCGATTCGTTCAAGCTCGTCGGCCTCGGCTGCTGCTCCCTGGCCATGCTCCCCGCCCTGGCGCGGGGCGCGAGGGTGAACGCCAGGGCCGAGACGCCGCCGTTTCGCATCTCGCTGGCCCAGTGGTCGCTGCACCGGCTGCTGTTCGCCAACGAGATCACGACCCTCGATTTCGCGAAAGAAGCGAGGTCGATGGGCTTCGACGGGATGGAATATGTGAACTCGTTCTTCAAGGACAAGGCCGAGGACAAGTCGTACCTGCGCCGGCTCAACGCCCTGGCGGGCGACCACGGGGTGACGCAGCTGCTGATCATGTGCGACGGCGAGGGCAATCTTGGCGACGCCGACGGCAAGGCGCGCACTCAGGCGGTCGAGAATCACAAGAAGTGGGTGCACGCGGCCAGGACGCTGGGATGCCACTCGATCCGGGTCAACGCCGCTAGCTCGGGCAGTTATGAGGAGCAGCAGAAGCTGGCCGCCGACGGGCTGGCCCGGCTGACCCAGTACGCCGAGCCCCTCGGGCTCAATGTCATCGTCGAGAACCACGGCGGGTACTCGTCGAACGGGAAATGGCTCTCGGGGGTCATGAAGATGGTCGGCATGCCGACCTGCGGCACCCTGCCCGACTTCGGGAACTTCTGCATGGATTGGTCCCGGGCCGACGACCCCGACGCGTGGTATGACCGGTATCTCGGCACAAGTGAACTGATGCCCTACGCCAAGGCGGTGAGCGCCAAATCCCACAACTTCGACGACAAGGGGGAAGAGGTCGATATCGACTACCACCGCATGCTCCGGGTCGTCACCGACGCCGGCTACCACGGCTGGGTTGGTGTCGAGTACGAGGGCGAGACCCTCCCACCCCGCGAGGGGACGATGACCACCAAGCGCCTGCTGGAGAGGGTCCGTGACGAACTGGCCGCGGGCGCGGGGTGAGCCCGGCTCACGCTTCCCTGGGGCTCACCGCCGGGAGCAGGCAATCGATGATGATCATCAGCCCCAGCAGCATGGTCCCGATCGCGTAGACGATCCCGCCGCCCACGATGGCGTAGGCGAACTCGGCGTAGTCGCGGGCGATCCACCAGCCGGCCATGTCCACCAGCAGCCCCATCCCCGAGAGCAGGACGACGACCCCGGTCAGACGCGCGGGCAGGCGGGTGCAGACGCACAGCCAGCCCAGCACGATGAGGATGATCGCCATCGACGGCGCGTGCGCGTGCTGGCTCATCGCGACGATGTTCGCGCCCGCGGGCTGGATGTCCTTGGAGTAGGCGATGCTCTGGATGTCGTCCCAGTACTCCAGCGGGACATCGGGCATCGATCCGGGTGCGCTGGCGGTGCGGGTGTGGCAGTGGAGGCAACTGACGGCGATGATCTCCGAAGGCGCTTCTTCGCCCAGATCGAGGTTGTCGTAATCCTGCGAGAGTCTGTCGCCCCGCAGCCAGTCGAGCAGGGCTGTTCGATCGCTGTCGGCCAGCGTGTCCGGGTGTCCCAATTCCAGCGCCGCAACCAGCGGCGAGGGCGTCCGCACGCCGTGATAGGCGCCGATGATGTCGTTCATCGTCAGCCCCGGCTCCTCGTCGCGGTTGTCGTAGTGCCAGCGCAGGTGCAGCCCCGAGACGATGTACCCGCCCAGGAGGGTCACGATGAGCACCGCGATTCCGACTCGGAAGGAATAGGGCAGCGAGCGGAGCATGAAAGGCGATCGGTTCAAGGTCATCGTGGCACTCCGGAGATCAGACGGCGCTGAGATCGATATCGGCGCTCCGGCCGGTGATGACCGCTTTGTTGGCGGCGATCCCCACCAGCGTGGCCCGGGCCGCCTCGTCGATCGAGCAGGCCGCCGAGGTCTTGCTTGCGATCGCGCGCACCCAGTCCTCCAGCGCGTAATACACCCCGGGGTGGGGGAGTCCCACGCCCTCCTTGAGCTTGCCCTGCTCGGCCAGCTTGGTCGCCCCCGCGATGAGCGTGATCCCCTCGTCGTTGTGGAACTGCTGCCGGTTCGCGTAGACCTCCCAGCCCTGGGTCGGGGCGTCGGCCTCCTTGAAGAGCCAGCCGTGGGACCAGGCGAGCTTGATGGCGGCGTTGGACCCGTGCAGGACCTCGTACGCCCCCGCGTACGAGTTGGCCAGCGTCGCGTCGTAGAGCAGGGTCTGCCCGTCATCGAAGACCAGCGTGCACGCGATGGTGTCGGGAACATCGCGCCCGTCGCGCCAGTATCGCACGCTCCCGGCGCCCATGACCTTGACGGGGTACTTGCCCGAGTACCAGTGGAACACATCGAACTGCTGCGTGCCCCATTCGCCCGCCAGCCCGCAGGCGCGCTGGGGATCGAGCCTCCAGTTGAGCGCCTGGTAGCGGGCCGTGTCATTGCTGGGGGAGATCCAGTTGGTCTTGCGGTGGTGCTGGGCGCGCATCAGCACGGGATCGCGGACCGAGTCGCTCAGGTAGAACCCGCGTGCGAGCTGATACACCGGGTTGGCGCGCCCCTGCAAGCCCGCGGCGATCACGCCCTTGGCGGCTCGGGCGGCGTCGTTGATCGCGGCGCAGTCCTCGGCCGTGTGCGCCAGAGGGCACTCGAGATACACATGCACCCCCGCCTTGAAGCATTCGAGAGCGACCTCCCTGTGCGTGTGCGTCGAGGTCGCGATCACCACCGCGTCCACCGTCCCCGAGTCGAGCAGTTCCCTCGCCGTCGCGTAGCCCTGCGCGCCCGAGGCACGGCGCAGCCCCGCGTCGAGACGGCGCTGGTCGCTGTCGCAGACCGCCACGAGCGACACATCGGGAAGCTTGGTGAGTTCGCCCAGGATCTCACGCCCCTGCCTGCCCACGCCGATCACGCCCACGCGCAGCGGGGCGTTGAGCGTGTACTTCCCGATCGCGCTGAGATTGGGCGCCAGCGCCATCGCGGCGACGCCGCCGGCGGTATGAGCGAGAAACGAACGGCGGTCGAGATCGGTCATGGACGGTCCTTGTCGTGGGCGGGGCGGGTGATGACCCCGAGGGGATCGAGCATGGTGGCGTGTTCCGACTCACGGATGAGCATGGAGCACGCGTCGTCGGCGAGCAGGGGCGCCAACGAGGGGTCGGCGCTGAGGGCGGTTGAATAGGCGTCGGCGACCGCGGCGCTGGCGTGAGCGCAGGTGACAAGCGACACCGCGTTCCGGCAAGGCGCATGGGTGCGCGGGTCCATGATGTGCCCCAGGGTCTGACCGGCTCGATCGACGACGCGCGACTCGTGCTCCGAGACCCCCAGGGCCAGCTCACCGAGGCGGAAATCGTGCCCACCCGCGCGCACGCTCCAGGCGTGGTCGTTGGCGTCGAGCCCCCGCGCCAACACCGAGGAGGCTCCGCCGTGAAAAAACGCGTTGGCGACGCCGTGGCCCCCGAGCTCGGCGCCGAGCAGATCGAGCACAAACCCCTTGGCGATGGCGCCGAAGTCGAGCGCGATGCGCGGGTCGTTGCGGGTGATGGTCAGATGGGATTCGTCGAGACCGATCGCTTGGCCGAGGTCCAGGCCAGCCGTGTCGATCGGTGAGCGGTCGCCGCGAAACCCGTGGGCGTGCATGAGCGTCCCCGAGGCAATGTTAAATGCGCCGTGGGTCCGCACGCGCAGGCGCTCGCACAGGGCGCACAACTCGAACATATCGAGGTCGATCCGCAGCGGGACCCCCGCCGGCTGGCGGTTGATGCGCGACGCGAGCGAGTGGGGATGAAAAATCGTCAGCCGATTATGCCAGTCCACGATCAGCTCGCCCAGTTCGCGGGCGATGGCGGCGCACGAAGAACGGTCGTGCCCCGCACAGCGGGCATCGATCAGGATCTCGAACCGGCACCCCATCGCGCCGACGCCGAGGTGGGCGTACCGATCGTTCGCATGGATCGCCGAGGGCTCAGGCCCGGGTGGCGCGCATCTTGTCGGGGTCGAAGCTGAACGCATGGCCCTCCCACATGGAACGGGTCGCCAGATCCACGGCCACCAGCACCTTGGACGCCAGGTCGATGTTGCTCTTGGCCGGCTCGCGGGTCCGGACGCACCCGAGGAAGTCCAGACGCAGCTGGTCCTGATCGTTGCCGATGTCCTCGCACTCGATGCGCTGTGACTCGATGTCATCGACGAAGATTCTTTCGGGACGGATCTCGCAGTGACGCGAGTTGAGGTACATATTCGCCTTGTGCCCGCGGATCATGGTCTCAAGCCCCACCTCGTTAGCGGTGGACCCGGCCAGGACCATGGTGTGCCCGTCCTCGAACTGCACCGTCAGGTTGACCTGATCGTGGTTCTCCATCTCCTTGTCGATAACATGGGCCCCCGTCGCGACCACCCGCGTGGGCCAGCCCGAATCGAGCGCGAAGATCAGCGGCGTCATCACATGCACCAGGAGGTCACCGATGATCCCGGTCGAGAAATCCTTGTACCGCCGCCAGCGGGCGTAGACCAAGGGGTCCCACTCCCGGGGCGCCTGATAGCCAAGCCAGGCATCCCAGTCCAGATTCACCCCCGGCTGCCAGCGGTCGTCGATGGCGTAATAGTTCCACTCGCCGGTGGTTGAGTTGCGGCAGTAGCTCGTCTGTGACCACACGGGCGTCCCGATCAGGCCCGCCTTGATGGCCTCGCGGGCCTTGTTGTACTTGGGGAGCATGATCATCTGGGTGCCGACCTGGAAGATCAGGTCCGGGCGGGCCAGGACCGCCTTGCGGACCGCCAGGGCCTGGTCGAGGCGCAGGGTCATGGGCTTCTCGGTGTAGACATCCTTGCCCGCTTCCAGCGCGTCGATGATGTGCTGGGCGTGCCAGTGCTCGGGCGAGGCGATCAGCACGGCGTGGATGTCGTCGCGCCTGAGCAGGTCGTGGTAGTCGCGGTAGGCGTCCACGCTGATGCCCTGCTTCTCCTCGGCTGCCTGCTTGGCCTCGGCGGATTTCAGATCGCACACATCGCACACCGCGACGATCCGCGTGTTGGTCTTTCCCTGCTCGGTCAGCGCCATGATCGAATGCAGGTGCCCGGTGCCCATGCCGCCGGTCCCGATGATGCCCATGCAAATCGGCTCGCCGTCCTTGGGAAGCACCGGTTTCCCGGGCTGGATCGTCGGCGTGAGGTCGGCGACCGATCGCGACTGCTCGGTGGCGCAGGCCCCCAGCATGGCCACACTGGCCAGGGCGGCCGACTTGGCCATGAATGAACGCCGGGTGTCCCCGGACTTCCTGTGGTCGTGGGTCGTCATGCGGTGCGTCCTCGGTATGATGAAACTCAGAACGAGCGTGGAGAGCCGCCAGCGTACCATCTCCAGCGAGAAATGCAAACTGTTTCGTGGAGCCAACCGATGCCCAACACACTTGCGGTCTGCTCGTGGTCGCTGCGACCCGGCGATGAGGCCGATCTGGCCCGCTCGGTCGCCGCATGTGCCGTGCGGAGCGTCCAGATCGCGCTGGATCCGATCGCTCAGGGAGGGTGGTCCATCGAACGATTGCGCTCATCGTTCGATGCGAAGGGGATCTCGATCTGCTCGGGGATGATGTCCGCCGTGCACGAGGATTACTCGACGCTCGAATCCATCCGCCGCACGGGCGGGCTGAGACCCGACGAGCATTGGCCGGCAAACCTTGCTCGGGCCCGCACTTGCGCCGATCTGGCCAGCGAGCTGGGACTGTCGCTGGTCACCCTCCACGCCGGGTTCATCCCCGAGAACGACCCGCGGCTGCATGAGATCATGGCCGACCGGATCGTCGCGGTCGCCGAGATCTTCGCGGCCGAGGACCTCACACTGGGGCTGGAGACGGGTCAGGAACGCCCGGACACGCTGCTGGGGCTGTTATCCACAATTTCTGGTCGGTCGGGGATCGATGTGGGCGTGAACTTCGATCCCGCGAACATGATCCTGTACGGGATGGGCGATCCCGCGCGGGCGATCGAGGATCTGCGCGAGCACATCGTGCAGGTGCATATGAAGGACGCGATATCGACCGCGACGCCGGGGACCTGGGGGCGGGAGGTGGTCGCGGGAAAGGGCGAGGTCGATTGGACGCATTTCTTCAGCGTGGTGCGTTCACTGCCGCGTGAGATCGATGTCGTCATCGAGCGCGAGGCGGGCGACGCCCGCATCGAGGATGTCAACGCCGCCCGAGCGCTGGCCGAGCGGCAGCTCGGTGGAGCCCGAGCGTGAGCGCCTCCGATCCGGTCCGCGTGGGGATCATCGGCTACGGGTTCATGGGCCGGACCCACGCCCGGGCGTACCAGCGCGCCCAGCGCGACGGCTACGCGGTAAAACTGGTGGCCATCGCCGACAGCACGCGGCGGTCGTTCGATGACGCCAACCGCTCGCCGGGGAATCTGGAGGCCGGTGGGGCCAGCGTCGATCTGAGCGGCGTCGGGCTCCCGGCGAACGCCGACGAGCTGCTCGCCGACGGGTCGATCGACCTCGTCTCGATCTGCACCCACACCGACACGCATGTGGAGCTGGCGATCCGGGCGATCAATGCGCGCAAGCATGTGCTCGTCGAGAAACCCGTCGCGATCGATCCCCTTCAGGTCCAACGCCTCGCCGACGCGGCCCGGGCGACCGACCGTGCCTGCATGCCCGCGATGTGCATGCGGTACTGGCCCGCGTGGGTGAAGATCCATGCGATGATCACGAATGAGACCTATGGGCGGGCCCGCAGCGCGGAGTTCCATCGCCTGGGATCGCGCCCCCGCTGGGCCGAGGCGTTCTACGCCGACGAGGCCCGCAGCGGCGGGGCGCTCTACGACCTGCACATCCACGACACGGACTTTATCGTCCACTGCTTCGGCCTCCCCGGCGCGGTGACGACTTCAGGCGACGGGCTGCACCTGAGCACGATCTACCACTACGACAACGGCCCGGTGCATGTGCTGGCCCAGGGCGCATGGGACCACCAGCCGGGCGTGGGGTTGCGCATGCGCTGCACCATCGTGTGCGAGCGGGCGACGATCGACTTCGACATCGGGCGCGACGAGCAGCTCGTGGTGCACCAGGGCGACCGGCGAGAGGCGGTCACGGTGGGGGACCTGACGGGCTACGACGGAGAGATCAGGGCCATGCTCGACGCGACCGCGGGGAAATCAACGATTGTGCGCACAACCATGGACGACGCGGCGCGGGTGGCGCGCCTGCTCGATGAGGAGCGCAAGAGCATGGAAACCAAGACGACGAGACCGGTATCTGTTTAGACAGGATCGGGGATCGGCTTTTGCTCGACCTGTGCCTCCGTCGCGGTCTTGCGCGTGTGCCGAAAGAGCAGCACAAAGATGATCAGGACGACGAGGGCGAAGGCGGCGGGGTAGATCCAGAGGGTCTTCCAATCGGTTGTGCCCGCATCGGTTACGGAACGCTTCGCGAGAATCTGAATCAACTGGGCGCCGATCAGCATGCCCAGCCCCTGCGTGATAAGCACATAAAACCCTTGTGCTTGGCTACGAATCTTTGGGCCTGCCACCCGGTCTACATAGATCTGTCCGGTCACGAAGAAGAAGTCATAGCAGATACCGTGCAGGATGATGCCGCCGAACACCATCCACTTGATATGGTCTTCGGCCCCTCCTGCGAAGAGTGCGTACCGGACCACCCATGCGAGCATACCCATAGCGAGCATCCATTTCACACCCAGCCGGACAAAGAAGAGCGGCATCACCAGCATGAAAAAGATCTCGGACATTTGCCCCAGCGACATCGCAAACACAGCGGAGCCATTGATGAGTGAGCCAGTGGCTTCAGCGAAGTTCCTTGCCTGCTGGTAGTAGGCCGCCAGCGGGATACAGATCAGGAAGGAGCAGAGCACGAAAACGAGATATGACCGTTTCTTCATCAGCCTGAACGAGTCAAAGCCGAGAATCTCGGCGACACGAACTCGCTGCCCCTTCAGCGGTGGAGGAGTCTTGGGTAATATCAGAGCGAATACGCCGAGAAGAATGGCCGCCCCGCCTGTCAGATAGAACTGGGAAGCGGATGCGTCTTTGCCAGGCAGGAAACTAACCGCGATATTTCCCACGATCCAACCGATCGTGCCCCACACACGAATAATCGGGAACTGCTTTTCGGGGTTGGACATGCTGTGCAACGCCACACTGCTTGAGAGCCCAAGTGTGGGCATATAACACAGCATATGAACCAACAGCAGCAGGATAAATGGGTGTCCGAAAGCCTGTGCCGTGGTGCCTTCGAATGGTTTGGCTGACCCAGGCGCCACGAACATGACCAGCCCGCTGATCAACAGGAGTATGCTGAGGACATGTTTCGATGAGAAGAATCGGTCGGCAACCATGCCCAGGAAGAATGGTGACGCGATGGCTGCGATTGGGCCGACCATATATGCGGCACCTGTCAGATCGCTCATCTCCTGCTTGTTGATGAATCCGGTCATGGAAACATACCATGCTCCCCAGACGAAAAACTGCAGAAACATCATCACCGACAGCTGGATGAACGCCAGGCCGCCGAACTTCGTGTCGTGTTGATCCATGATCGTGTATCCTGCGTGTGTGCTGTTCCCACGGAGCCGTGGGTGTGCAGAGCGTAACAGAAAGCCCTTGCCGCCGCCACCGCCGGTGGCGATGATGAGAAGAGAACAATGATGCCCCGACCGATCACGATGTTCACCGGCCAGTGGGCCGACATGCCCCTGCGTGAGCTGGCACCCAAGGCCGCCCAGTGGGGGTACGACGGGCTCGAACTCGCCTGCTGGGGCGACCATTTCGAGGTCGACCGCGCCCTGAGCGAGGACGGGTACGGCCAGGCGCAGCTCGACCTGCTCGCTGAACATGGTCTGGGCTGCTGGGCGATCTCCAATCACCTGGTGGGTCAGGCCGTCAGCGACCCCATCGATCAGCGCCACAAGCCCATCGTCCCCGCTCGTGTCTGGGGCGACGGGGAGCCCCAGGGCGTCCAGCAGCGCGCGGCCCAGGAGATGATCGACACCGCCCGGGCCGCCAAGACGCTCGGGGTCGGGGTCGTCAACGGGTTCACCGGCTCGCCCATCTGGCACAAGCTGTACTTCTTCCCACCAACAGGCGACGATGAGATCGCTCGCGGCTATCAGCAGTTCGCGGCCCGGTGGAAGCCGATCCTTGATGCGTACCAATCCCACGGCGTGAAGTTCGCCCTGGAGGTCCATCCCACCGAGATCGCCTACGACATCGTGACCTTCCAGCGGGGCCTGGAAGCGCTCGATCACCATCCCGCCTTCGGGATTAACCTCGATCCCTCGCACCTGATCTGGCAGGGGCTCGACCCCGTCAAGCTCATCGACGCGTTCCCCGATCGGATTTTTCATGTCCATATCAAGGACGCGGCGGTCACCCAGGACGGGACCAACTCGATTCTCGGCGGGCACCTGGGCTTCGGCGACCACCGACGAGCGTGGGATTTCCGCTCCCCGGGTCGCGGCGATGTCGATTTCGAGGGGATCGTCCGGGCGTTGAACCGGGTTGGCTACGAGGGCCCGCTGAGCATCGAGTGGGAGGACAGCGCCATGGACCGCGAGCACGGGGCCGAGGAAGCGTGCGCGTTCACGCGGGCGCTCGATTTCACGCCCTCGGGGCGGGCGTTCGACTCGGCGTTCGACAAGGAGCGGCCGTGATGCCCAACCGGCTCACCTACGCCATGATCGGCGGCGGCATCGGCGCGTTCATCGGCGAGGTCCACCGGCGCGCGATCGCGCTCGATGGATCGGCGACGCTAGTGGCCGGCGCGCTGTCGTCAACCCCGGAGAAATCGAAGCAGAGCGCCGAACAGCTCGGTCTCGACCCCGAACGCTCGTACGGGAGCTCTGAAGAGCTCTTCGAGCGTGAATCACAACGCCCGGATCGCGTCGATTTCGTGACCATTGTCACTCCCAACGACGCGCATTACCCCGTCGCCAAGGCGGCGCTGTCGCACGGCTTCCATGTCATGCTCGACAAGCCCGCCACCCACACGAGCGGGCAGGCGGGCGAACTGGCGGAGCTGGCGGCGTCGAAGAACCTGCTCTGCGCCGTCACCTACAACTACACCGGCTACCCCATGGTGCGTCAGGCGCGGGCGATGATCGCCGCCGGGGAACTGGGGAAGATCCGGAAGGTCTATGCCCAGTACCACCAGGGCTGGCTGGCAAGCGATATCGAAAGCAGCGGCCAGAAACAGGCGTCGTGGCGCGTCGATCCACGCCGGGCGGGGCTGGGCGGGGCGCTTGGCGACATCGGCACGCACGCCGAGAATCTCGTGTCGTTCGTCACGGGGCTGGAGCTCGCATCGGTCCGGGCGGACCTGAACACCTTCGTGCCCGGGCGCGCCCTCGACGACGACGCGAGCGTGCTCATGCGCTTCAAGGGCGAGGCCCACGGCGTGCTCACCGCCTCGCAGGTCTGCATCGGCGAGGGCAACGGGCTCACGCTCCGCGTCCACGGCGACGCCGGCTCGCTCTGGTGGCGCCAGGAAACCCCCGACAAGCTGCGCGTCGCGCTGCTCGACCAGAACCCTGTCACCTATTCCCGCGGCGGACCGGGCCTGCACGAGGACGCGATCATCTCGACCCGCATCCCGCAGGGCCACCCCGAGGGGTATCTCGAAGCGTTCGCGAATCTCTACCGAGGAACTGCCGACGCCATCATTGCTCGTCGCGACGGCGCCCAGTTGCCCCGCCTGGCGCAGCTCGTCCCGACCATCGCCGACGGGTTGCGCGGCGTCAAGTTCGTCGAAGAATGCGTGCGGAGCAGCCATGAAAACACCCGGATCAACCGGGTGTGAGGCAGGTCGGCTTGACGCCCACGGTCAGTCTAGCTCAAGCACCCGCAGATCCCGAAACTCGACCACGCTGCCGGGATTGTGCCCCTGCACGGCCAATGAGCCGGAATCAAACTCATCGAGTTGCGCATCGACAAAGGGAACGCCGTTGATCCAGGTCCGGATGTGGTCGCCCTCCGCCCGCACGCGATAATCGAACCAGTGCTCGTCGCAGGTGATCGGCCCGGCCTCGCCGGGGCCGGACCGGGGCCAAGCCGCATTATACACGCAACCGGTGTAGTTCTTGGGGTCGTGCTGGTCGATCTGGGCCTCGTAGCCGATGGGCCAGGGGTTGTTGGCTTCGGGGTTGGGCTTCGTGCGAAAGAAGATGCCCGAGTTGCCGTGGTCGCTGATCTTGACGAGCGAGCGCAGCTCGAAATCGGTGTACTTCTTCTTGGTGAACAGGTGCCCCGGGCCATCGCGTCCGACGAGCGCGCCGTCCTCATTGGTCCAGGTCGCGTTGTCCTCGGCGAACCAGTTGTCGAGGTTCTGATCAATGAGCTGCACCATGCCCCGCGGCTCGGGATCGGGCGAGAGGTCCTTGATGCGGATGTTCCTGAACCGGAACGGATGCCCGTGGTCCTGGATCGCGATGTACCCCGTCGTCGCGCGGGCGTTGAGCGGCATCTTCTGCTCGGGTTGACGGAAATATCCCCGATCATCGAGCTTCTGGGCGTCCTGGATGTGCTCGCCGTTGAGCCAGACATCGAGGGTGTCGCCGACAAGCCTGATGCGGTAGGAGTTCCACTCCCCGGCGGGATGGACGGCCATGCTCGTCGCAGCGATCGCTTCATAGACCGACCCGCAGGTGTGCACATCGGGGGCCTGGCCGATGGTGTCGAGGATCTGGACCTCCATGCCGGTGAACGCGGGGTCCCCGTTGGACGAACCGCGCAGCCCGATGCCCGAGTTGCCGCCCTCGGGCATCCAGAAGTCGAGCGTCAGCTCGAAATCGCGGTACATCCTGTCGGTCCGCAGCCACCAGCCCTGCCCGGGCTTCTCGGTGACGATCTCGCCATGCTCGACGCCCCACGCGCTCATGTCGCCCTCGCAGGCCCAGCCGGTGAGATCCTCGCCGTTGAACAGGTCGGTCCAGCCGCCGTCGCGGTCGGCGGTCTGGGTCGTAGCGCACGCTCCCAGCGCCAGGCACGCGGCTCCCATCAGGGTGATCAGTGTCTTCTTCAACGCAAGCTCCTCATGTCTCTGTCGTGTTGGTGTCTCTCCGCCGATGAATCAGACCGGATCGCAGGCGCGATACGCCTCGATCACGGCCAGCTCGCCGGCCTTGCCGTCGCTCTGCCCGTGCTCCATGCCCAGGATCCCGGTGTAGCCCTTGCGTTTGATGTGCCTGAAGACCTGCCGGTAGTTGATCTCCCCCGTGCCCGGCTCGCGCCGGCCGGGGTTGTCGCCGATCTGGAAGTAGGCGATCTCGTCCCAGGCCATGTCGATGTTGGGAATCAGGTTGCCCACGGCGATCTGCTGATGATACAGGTCGTTGAGGATCTTGCACGACGGGGAATCGACCGCGCGGCAGATCTCGTAGGCGTGCCCCATCTCCGCCAGCAGCATGCCGGGATGATCGCGCCGGTTCAGCGGCTCGAGCACCATCGTCAGCCCCGCGGGCATCAGGATGTCGCACGCGCGCCGGAGCTGGTCGATCGCGTACGCGGTCTGGTATTCGAGGCTGATCCGCGGATGGCGAGAGCCCAGCACGACGGTGGCCACACTCGTGTTGAGTCGCTTGGCGACCTCCACCGCGTCGCGGGCCTCCTGGAGGAACTTCTCCCGATCATCCTTGTCGTTGCGCGAGAACGAGGGACTCCAGGCCGTGGATGGATTAAGCACGAAGATGCCCATCTCGATGCCCAGCCGCTCCATCGCCCCGGCGATCTTCTTCTGCTCCTCGACCGGTCGCCCGCTCATCCCGTTGTCTTCCCAGGCGCTGAAACCCACATCGGCGGCGAACCCGAGCTGCGCCACGGGGTCGTCACCGGCGTGGTGGCGGAACATCCCGAAATGAGGGGCGAACTTCATCGAGAACTCTTTGTACTCGGGCTTCTTGCCCGTCTCTGCTCCCGGCTGATCGGCGACATGCACGGCGCCCAGCCCGAGCGTGGTCGCGGCCCCGATGGCGCCGCTGCTGGCGATGAAATCCCTGCGATTCATGGTCATGGCGGTCCTCCTCAGATGAGCGGGGTCTTGCCCGGAACCGGCACTTCCCTGACGGGCAGATCGGTGAACGCGTAGGCCTTGGGAGAGAGATCGAGCTTCGAGTTCAGCGCCTGCTCCCAGGTCACCGTCTTGCCCGTGTAGGCGCTCATCCGCCCCATGATGGCCGTCAGCACCGATTCGGCGACCCGCTTGGCCTCGTTGAGATAGGGGCCCTCGCCGGTGATCGAGGCGATCAGGTCCACATGCTCCTGCTCGTAGGGGTTCCGGTTGTCGCCCTCGAAGCGCCACGCGCTGTCGCCCTCGATCACCGCGTACCCGGGACGGGTCACCGACCGCGCCCTGGTCCCCACAAGCACCTCCTCAACGCGACCGGCGCAGCCGTCGATCTGGCGGCACATCGAGTGCAGCGTCATCCCGTCCGGGTACTCGAACTCGATCGAGAAATGGTCGAAGATATTGCCGTACTTGGGATCGGTGCGCACCTGCCGCCCGCCCATCCCCGTCGCCTTGACCGGCGGGCCGTCCATCGCCCAGTTGATGACATCGATGTTGTGGATGTGCTGCTCGCAGATATGGTCGCCAGACAGCCATGTGAAGTACAGCCAGTTGCGGCACTGCCATTCCATGTCGCTGTACTCGGGCTGGCGATCGTGGACCCACAAACCGCCCTGATTCCAGTAACAGCTGGCGGCGACGATCTCGCCCAGTTCGTCCGCGTTGACCCGCTCCATGAGCGAGAGGTACGACCGCTCGTGGCGGCGCTGCGTGCCCGCCACGACCGAGAGCGCCCGCTGCTTGGCCCGGGCGCCCGCGTCGAGCACCCTGCGGATCCCCGCCGGATCCACCGCGACGGGCTTCTCCATGAACACATGCTTGCCGGCATTGACCGCGGCCTCGAAGTGGATCGGTCTGAAATGCGGCGGGGTCGCCAGGATCACATAGTCGATGTCCTTGACCGCCAGGAGCTGGTTGTACGCATCAAACCCGACGAACTTGTGCGCGGGGTCGACCTTGACGCGGTCCCTGATGTCGTCGTTCTCGGTCATGTACCCGTATGAGTTCCCGAGGCGATCCTGAAACAGATCGGCCATCGCGACGATCTGGACCTTGGGGTGCGCCGCCAGCGCGTTGAAGGCCGCACCCGTCCCGCGTCCGCCGCAGCCGATCATCCCGACCCGGATCGTGTCGTCGGCCCGTCGATCGAGCCTCGAAGCCAGTGCCGAAGGAACCAGCGAGGCCGCACCGAGCGCCGCGGTCGTCTTCACAAAGTCTCTGCGTGTCCAGTCGTAAGCCATTTTCATTCCTTCATCTGGTCGTGCGAGCAGCACGGTGAGTCATAGAGCATATCAGAACTCGTCGGGCGCGTGTTCAGTTCTCCATCAGCCGGGCCAGGGCCTCGGGATCGATCGAATCCGCGTCGATGACGAATCGGAACCCGACCCAGGAGCAGTCCGCCAGCCACCACTTGCTCTTGGGAATCTGCGGGTCCGACCGGTTCCAGTCGCCGGTCTGCTCCTGAAAGGACCGGGCCGTGCACTCGTCCGCGTCGTCGCGGTACCCGCCGCCCATCGCGATGGGCGTGCGCGAGCCGGTCGTCACCCATTCGGCCGCGTTGCCGTGCATATCGAACAACCCGAAAGCGTTGGATTTCTTCTCCCCCACGGGGTGCGTCGTGTGCGCGCTGTCGCCCGCGAACCAGGCGGCCTGATCGAGCGTCCCGGCGTCCACGCCGCAGCAGTAGGGGGCTGGTTCGCCCCCGGTCGCCAGGTAGGACCACTCGGACTGGGTCGGGAGCCGGACCCCGAGCCCCAGCTTGAGCGAGAGCCACGCACAAAAACCCTCGGCCGCCTCCCGGGTCATCCCAATGGCGGGGTACCCCTCGTGCCCGAAACCCCGGTCGGGCGGGACATAGGGCTTGCTCGGGCGCGACACCGCGTCGGCGTCCGACGAGCCGTCCGGCTCGTCGAGCTGGTACACAAAGATGTCGTACAGGTCCCAGGTGGCCTCGGTGGTCAACACATACATCGAGGGGACCGCGACCGGTTCGCCCCGATCGCCGCTGGTCGCGCCGGCGGGGCAGACGACCATCTCGAAGCGCACCGTCGTTCCGGGGATCCGGATATCGAGCGTCCCGGGGAGCGTGGCGGGCTCACGGATCGTGTATGCTGCCCGCTGGGCGTCGATCCCCGACGCCCCCGCGAACAATCCCATGAGCAGAACGACCAAACAACCTGCGCTGAGCATCATGATCTCCGTGGTCCTGAGCGTTGCCGTGTCCATGAGCGGGTGCCAAACACAGGTCGCCCGCGGCACAGAAGCTGCCCGCTCGAAGCCACAGACTACCCTCAAGCGGAGCAGCTTCGCAAGGATCCTGATGGGTTCTCGCTGCACCATCGTGCTCTACGCCCCGGACGAAGCTTCCGCGGCCGGACCCGCGGAAGCCGCCTTTGACGAGATCGCCCGCATCGAGCGGGTTCTGACCGACTACGACCCGAAATCCGAAGCGATGACGGCCACGACCCATACGCCCGGCCAGTGGCGCCCGATCTCCACGATCCTGCTCGATGTGCTGCTCCAGTCACGCGATATCCACAATCGCACCGATGGGGCGTTCGATCCCACCGTGGGGGCATACACCCACCTCTGGCGACTCGCGCGCCGTGAGGGGAAGATCCCCACGCCCGCGCAGCTCAAGGCCGCAGGCGTCTCGGTCGGCTTTGAGCACCTTCGTCTCGATCCCATTAACAGCACGCTCCTCTTCGATGCGCCGGGGATCGTGCTCGATTTCGGCGGCATCGGCAAGGGCTACGCGGCCCAGAGCGCCCTCGACCTGCTCGCAAGACGAGGATTCACCATCGCCACCGTCGATATCGGCGGCGACCTGGCGCTGGGCGACCCCCCACCCGATCAGCCCGAGGGCTGGCGCGTCGAGATCGCGACCGGGCTGGACGCCTCTCGCGACACATATCTCGCCAACTGCGCCGTCGCCACCTCGGGCGATCTCGAACGCTTCTATGAGCACGGGGGCGTACGGTATTCGCACATCCTCGACCCGCGCACGGGCATGGGGATCGCCCAGCGCCGTGCCGCGACCGTGATCGCGCCCGATGGCGCGACCGCCGACGCGCTGGCCAGCGCGATCTCGGTGCTGGGCCAAGGCCGCATCGACGAGCTCGAATCCCGATTCCCCGCCGTACGCATCAACCTCCAGACCCGCTCACTGAGCCCCCACTGACACGGCCCGGCGGTTGGAGACGATCCGCTCCATGATCTGGATCGCGTTCAGCGCCGCCCCTTTTCGGATCTGGTCGCAGCAGAGCCAGAGCATCGCCCGGCGCGGATCACCCGGATCGATCCTGACCCGACCCACGACGACCTCATCGCTGCCGGCGATCGAGCGGGGATTCAGCGCCGAGCTCCCCTCGTGCAGGCGCACCCCCGGGGCCGCCGCGAGCACGCCGCGGATCTCGCCGACGCTCGCCGGCCGCCCCAACTCCACGATCACCGCCTGCGAATGGGCCCGTTCGACCGGCACGCGCACACAAGTCGGCAGCACCGGCGGGCCCGACTCTCCCCAGATCTTGCGTGATTCGGCGATCATCTTCGATTCCTCGCCGTTGAACCCCGTCGCGGGATCAACGGGTGACTCGTGCTCGAAGACATTGAAAGCGCACGACACCGGGAACACCCGCGTGGCGCGCCTCCGTCCGCGCAGCGCCGCCGCGGTCTGGGCGTGAAGCTCCTCGATCCCCGCCGCCCCCGCGCCCGACACGGCCTGATAGGTCGTGACGATCACGCTCCTGATCCCCAGCGACTCGCGCAGCGGGTGCAGCGCCGTGAGCAGCATGATCGTCGAGCAGTTGGGGTTGGCGATCAGCCCGGATCCGTGGTCGAGCAGCTCCCCGTTGACCTCGGGGATCACCAGCGGCACCCCGGGGTCCATCCTGAACGCCGATGAGTTGTCGATGATGACCGTCCCCGTCCCCACGAGTGAATCATGCGCCGCGCGGGCGGTGGGGGCGTCGGCGCACAGCAGAGCGAAGTCGGGCGCATGCGCCGCGAGCGTCTCGCTCGATCGGATCTCGATCGCCGAGTCCTGGTACGCGACGCGGGCGCCCGCCGAGCGTGAGGACGCGTAGAGCGACAATCGGTCGCCGGGAAGGCCCCGCCGGGCCAGGATCGACAACGCCTCGCGTCCCACGGCCCCCGTGGCGCCGACGATCGCGACGGTGGGAGGCGAATCAGACACACGCCACCTCCCGTTCGTGGTGTTCTTCACTGGCTCGCTCCGAAAGCTCGCGGCTGAGTTGGAGCAGATCTCCAAAGACCGATTCGCTCGTGGGCCACCGACCCGCCCCCTTGCCGCGAAGCGTCAGGGACGAACCGTTGCTGTTGGTGATGATCACCGTGTTCCACTCGTTGGTCAGCTGCGTCAGCACATCCCACTCGGGCGCCGACTCAACCGTGACCCTCGCGCTGCCCGCGACGACGGTCGCGATCTGTCGGGCGGGATATTTCGACGCCGACGCACCAAGCCACGCATGGATCGATACCGTCTCGCGTGCACGCTCGTCGATCGACCATCCCAGCGCCTGGGCGATGACGAGCAGCTTGTCGAGCGCGTCGCGCCCGTCGAGATCCCGGGCGGGATCGGCCTCCGCCAAGCCAAGTCGCTGGGCTTCTTGAACCGCATCCTCGAGCGAGCGACCCGCCTCAAGCGCCCCGAGCACGAAGTTGACCGTGCCGTTGAGCACGCCCGAGAGGCGGACAGGGTCGCCCAAGGCCAACGCCTCGAGCACGGGCACGCTCCCACCCACGCTGGCCGAGCACCGCAGGCGGACCCCACGCTCGTCGGCCAGGGCGCGCAGCTCGCCCCCGTCCCTGGCGAGCAGGGCCTTGTTGGCGCTGATGACATGGCTCCCGCCGCGCAGCGCGTGGAGCGTGACCTCTCGCGCGACATCCGTCCCCCCGATCAGTTCGAGCACGACATCCGCGCCCGATCCCGCCAACCCCGCCGCGTCGGCGCTGATCGAGCCGAGGATCGCTTCGAGCCCGCCGTGCGTCGCCGGCGACCGGCACGCCCCGCCCACAAACCTGAAATACTCGGGGAGCTGGGAGGCGAGCTCAACGACCCCGCCGCCGACCGTGCCCAGGCCGCAGACAGCCAGCGAGAGCCGCCTGGGGAGATCGGGCCGGTCGTCGTACCGGCGGACGCCCTCTCCGACCATGGTGGGGCGGGTGGCGTTGAACCGGGAGAGCTCGAACGACACGGCGTGCAACCGGGCGAACCGCACCGCCTTGTGCTGCAGGATCGACCCGTCGGTGGCCAGGGCGTCGGCGTAGCCGGCGTGGCCGTACCGGCGCGGGGCCGGGCCGCTCTTGGCGGGGTCGGATTCGTAGAGCCCATCGACATCCTTGATGAGCCGGCAGCGATCCGCGTTCAGGGCGTGGGCGAGGTAGAGCGCGGTGAGATCCGATCCGCCGCGACCGAGGGTGACCGTCGAGCCGCTGGCGGTGAGCGCCACGAACCCCGGGAACACCACCACGCCCTCGCGCTCCAGCGCCTCAAGGAACGGGCCGGTCCTGATCGAGACCGGGTCCGCGTTCAGCGCCGGGCCCTGGGCGATCAGCTCGACCGCCGCGGGACCCAGCACCGACGCCGGGATCCCCGCGCGGTCCAGATGAACGCCAAGCAGCGACGCCGACTCCGTCTCCCCGCTGGCGACCGCCGCCGCCCGGGTGCGTTCCGACGCGTCCGGGATCAGCCGCTGGCAGCGGGCGATGAGCTCCTCGGTGCGCCCCGCCAGCGCCGAGACGACCGCGACCACTCGCCACCCCTCGCGCCGCCAGCGGTAGATCTCGTGCACCGCGATGCGCAGTCGCTGCTCGTCGAGCAGGACCGAGCCGCCGAACTTGAGCACGATGGTCTTTCCGGCCTGTCCCGTAGACTCAGGCATGGGCCACCTCCCGCTCGCCCGAACAGGATCCCCTCTCCCCGCCGACCGCCGCGTCGAGCCCGCCGTGCAGGTCGGCGATCAGCTCGTTGACCTCCTCGAGCCCCACCGAGAGGCGCAGCAGCCCGTCGCTGATCCCCGCCCGCAGGCGCTGTTCTCGCGGCACATCGGCGTGCGTCATCGACGCGGGGTGCGTGATGAGCGTTTCCACCGAGCCCACATGCTCGACCAGCGTGCACAGCTTCAGATTCCGCACCAGGGCGCACCCCGAGTCATAGCCGCCCCGGATCTCGAACGACACGACCGCCCCGTGCCCGCCGCGGTGCTGGCGATCAGCGATCGCCCTGGCCTCTCCCTCGATCAGCGAGGGGTAGTACACCGATTCGATCTCGGGCCGCTCGCAAAGCCACCCGGCGATCGCCTCGGCGCTGGCCGACTGCGCCCGGATGCGCAGCGGGAGCGTCTTGATCCCGTTGCCGGTGAGCCAGGCGTTGAAGGGCGACTGGATCCCACCGGTGCATTTGCGGATAAACCGGATGCGTTCGAGCAGCTTCTCCTCGCGGGAAACAACCGACCCGCCCAGCGCCAGCGAGTGGCCGTCGATGAACTTGGTCGTTGAGTACACGCTGATATCCGCGCCCAGGTCGAGCGGCTGCTGGAGGATCGGCGTCAGAAATGTGTTGTCCACCGCCAGCGCCACGCCCGCCCCGCGCGCGATCTCGGCGCACGCGCCGATGTCGGTGATCCCCAGCGTCGGGTTGGCGGGGGTCTCGATGAAGATGAGCTTGGTGTTGGGCCGGATGGCGCTTCGCACCGCGTCGGGGCGCGTCGAATCGACAAAGGCCGCCTCGACGCGCAGATCGCCCAGGAGCTGGCGCAAGAGCCTCGTCGTCCCACCGTAGACCGATTGCCCGCAGATGACATGATCGCCCCCCTTGAGCAGCGACAGGAACAGCGCCGTCTCGGCGCCCAGCCCCGTCCCGAAGCACACCGCTGGCGGCGCGTCCTCGAGCCGCCCGAGCGTGGTCTCCAGCGCCAGCACCGTGGGGTTGGAGACCCGAGAGTACTGGTGGGCCGGGTCCGATCCCACGCCCGAGCGGCGGAAGGTCGTCGACTGAACGATGGCCTCGACCAGCGGCTCGCCGTCGAGCGTGGTGTGGCCGCGATTGAGGCACACCGCCTCGGGAGAGAGGCGTGGGGGGGCGGAGATTGATCCGTGCGAGTTGGCCTGCAGGTATCCCATGCTGTGAACTCCTTCACAGCATCGAGAGCATCCAGTGCTTGGCGTGGTGTGCGGCGACGCAGCCGCATGCTTGTTTTTGATGAGATCCCGCCGGGTGGCCGTCTCATCCGCATCGTTCCCCACGCCGGGGCTGGTCTCGGCACCGTGGCTGCATATCAGCTCGGTTGCCGCCCGGGACCTTGTGAGACATCCCGGGACTCTTGATGCTTCATCGTCATGAAGATACGCGCCCGTCCCTACGAGTCAACTCCCGGGCACGAAATCAGCGCAAGATTCCAGCGGACTCGGCGCAGTGCACGAAAAAACCGCTGCCGAAGCAGCGGTTGTGTGTTTGAGTGATGATCGTGGTTTACCAGTCACCGCCGCCGCTGCCGCCGCCGTAGCCGCCACGGCCACCGCCGCTGCGACCACCGCCGCCGAAGCCGCCGCTGCGGCCACCACCGCCGCCGTAGCCGCCGCGACCACCGCCGCCGCCGCCACCGAAGCCGCCACCGCCGCCGGTGCGACGCGGACGCTCTTCACGGGGACGCGCCTCGTTCACGACCAGGGCGCGACCGCCACAGTCCTGACCGTTGAGCTTCTCGATCGCTTCGCGACCATCGTCATCGTTCGCCATCTCCACGAATCCGAAGCCACGCGAACGGCCGGTCTCCCGATCGTTCATCACGCGCGCGGACTGCACCTCCCCGATCTCAGCGAAGATATCGCTCAGCTCCTGGTCAGTCATCGAGTACGGGAGGTTGCCTACATACAGGTTCAGCATTGCTGTCTTTCCAAAGTGCCCGGGTCATTTTTTACGAGATCGAGAGAGAGTCGGGCATCTTCTTCGTCGACGGCAACGCCTCATGGCGTGGCGATGAATTCTATCACATCCACGGGCGCGACAAGCGGGAAAACTGAGAAATCTCTTCGACCCGATCCCGGCCCCGCCGCCGCACCATCTCCCGGTTCCCGATCCGGGGTCAGCTCGGCCCCGCTCCAGCGCGGATCAGGCGGAGGATCTGCCCGAGCAGAATAGGATTGGCGGCGACCATTTCCCCCGATTCCAGGGCTCTTTGGCCCGCGAAATCGGACCAGTCGCCCCCCGCCTCCAGGACAATGGGGATCGCCGCGGCGAAATCCCACAGACTCAAAGCCGGCTCGATGACGGCGTCCACCCGTCCCGTGGCCAGCAGGACCCATGCGTAGCAATCGCTCCAGCCGCGAGAATGCCTCGCCCGGGCATCAAGCCGTTCGTATAACGCCCGGTGCTGAGCGGTCCTGAAATAACTCATCGAGGTCGTGTTGACCAGGGCGTCTTCCAGCCGCTCGACCCGCGAGACCCACGCCCGGGTCGGCTCGCGGACGCCATGCTGATGCCAGCATCCCAGCCCATCGGCGGCGTACACCGTCTCATCCAGCACGGGCATCACGATGACGCCCAGTTCCGGCCGGCCCCCGCGCAGGCACGCGAGCATGGTCCCGAAGAGCGGGACCCCCTGCACAAAGGAGATGGTGCCGTCGATCGGGTCGATGACCCATTCGTACTCGCTGGTCCCGGCCTTGCGCTCGAACTCCTCGCCGAGGATCGCGTCCTCGGGGTAGGCCTCGCCGATCCGCCGGCGAAGGTCGGCCTCGCTCTGGCGATCGGCGATGGTGACGGGGCTGCCGTCGGCCTTGGCCCGCTCGTCGAGCCCGCTGCGCTGCCCGAAGTACTCGAGCGTGACGAGCGACGACGCCCTGGCCGCTCCGACCGCGAACCCGAGCCGCCGGCGCAGGGCCTCGCTCCCCCCGCCACTCATGTTCGCGACCCGACCACGCGCCGGGGGCGCACCGATTCGTTCAGCGCCAGCCGGAGCCGGTTCAGCTGCTCGCCGGTGTGCTGCGCGTTGACCGAGAGGCGGAAATACTCGGGAGCCGGACCGTTGGGGTAGGCCATCAACGGCAGGATGATCCCCGCGTCGAGCAGCTCCGATTCAATCCGGCGCATGTTCCGCGCATCGCCGATCACGAAGGCGAAGATGGCGCTGTACAGATCATGGGCCGGCAGATCCAGCCCGCGGAGAATCCCCCGCACGCGATCGATATTCTCATGCAGTCGCGGGTGCAACTCCTCGTCGGTCATCAGGACCGTCAGGGCCTCCAGCCCGCCCGCCACCAGCGCCGGGGACGCCGGCGTGGTGCAGCGGTACGCGATCGAATGGCCCCGCGCCGCCTCGACGGCGCGGGACGCGCCCATGACCATCCCGCCGGCGCAACCGAGCCCCTTGGCCAGGGTGGTGGTGACCAGCAGCCGCTCGGCTTTGAGCCCGATCGCGTCGGGCGTGCCCCGCCCCTGCCCGCCCAGCACCGCGAACCCGTGACAGTCGTCGAGCACAAGCCAGTCATCATCCCGCAGCGCGGCCAGCAGCTCGTGCGCCGGCGCCAGGTCCCCATCGGTCGTGAAGACCGAGTCGGTCAGCACCGCGCACGCCCCGTCCAGCCCCTCGATGAGCCGCCCGGCGTGTCCCGCGTCGAGATGGTCGAAGAGCGTGATCTCCATCCCCGCCAGGCGGGCGGCGTCCTTGAGACTCGCGTGGGCGCGCCGGTCGATCAGCGCGTGGCGCACATCCAGCACCCCGAGCCCTTGCATGGCGGCCAGGTTGGCGGTGTACCCGTCGGGGACCAGCAGCCCCGCCTCATGGCGGCAGAACTCGGTGAGACGCGCTTCCAGCAGGGCGTGGGGCCGAGCGTTGCCGGTCGTCTCACGGCTGGCCGAGCTCGAGAGCCCGTAGCGGTCCGAGCCCTCCCGGACCGCGCCCACCACACGCGGGTGGTGGGCCAAGCCGAGATAGTTGCACCCGCCGAAGCTCAGATACGGGGTCTCGCCACGCATGATCGTGGTCGCGTCGCAGAAATCAGTGGGAATGTTGGGCATCTGCGCTGATTATCGTCAGCCCGGGCCCCGCGAGCGCTGTATTTGGTCAGGAACCTCGCGCGATCGCCGCAAGGGGGACAAACGCCCACGCGGGGTTTGAGCCCCGCCGGGCGATCCCCTACGATACCCGACGCGACCCGGGAACTTTGAAACAACGCCCTTCGCGAGCCATGCCAGGAGGAACCGATGCCCAGCCGGATCTTGACCCGCCGTCTCCCCGCGATCATGCCCACGATCGTCGCCGCGAGCCTTTCCCTGCTCGCCCCCTCCGCTCTCGCTGGACACGAGGCCCGCCCGGCCGACGGCGAACGCAAGGTGCTCCAGCTCCCGATCCGCACCGACGGTCCCAAGAGCCTGGACCCCGTCAAGGGCTCCACGACCTACGACAACATGGCCTGCGCCCAGTTCTACGAGACGCTGCTCACCGCCAGCTATGCCGATCCCAGCAAGCTTGAGCCGCTGCTGCTGGCCGAGATGCCCACCTCGCCCGACGACGGGCTGACCTGGCATTTCAAGCTCAAGCCCGATGTGCACTTCCGCGACCACCCGTGTTTTCCCGGGGGCAAGGGGCGCGTCGTGACCAGCGATGATGTGTTCTACTCGCTCAAACGCCTGGGCGACAAGAAGTACCAGTTCGAGAACTGGTGGCTGCTCAAGGACACCATCAAGGGGCTCGATGAGTACTGCGAGGCACAGAACGCCAAGGAAAAGTTTGACTACGACCTCCCGGTCGAGGGGTTCAGAAAAATCAGCGACACCGAGTTCGAGATCGAGCTCAAGCAGCCTGTCTACCGATTCCTGTACATCCTGGGCATGTTCCAGACCTCGATCGTGCCCCGCGAAGCCGTCGAGACCCTGGGCGATCGCTTCGAGCGTGAGCCCGTGGGCACCGGGCCCTTCATCCTGGATACATGGGTCCCCAAGC
Source organism: uncultured Phycisphaeraceae bacterium (assembly GCA_964387925.1). GTDB lineage: Bacteria > Planctomycetota > Phycisphaerae > Phycisphaerales > UBA1924 > UBA1924. The sequence continues at coordinate 106,446 of CAYLXF010000006.1, read as the reverse complement.
AGTCCCTGACGGCCAACCGAAACCCCAACTACCACGAGGTGCTCTACCCCGGGCGCGACGAGTGGTCCCGCGAGGACAAACGAGCCCGGCTCCACCGTGCCGCCGGTGAGCGTGTGCCCTTCGTTGACCGCATCGAGTTCACGATGTTCATCGAGGACCAGCCCATGTGGCTCGAGTTCGAGCAGGGCAATCTGGGCTACACCCAGGTGCCCGAGGACTACTTCACCGAGGCCTTCGACAAGGTCTCGATGACGCTCAAGGAAGACTACCTCCGCCGGGGGGTGCGCCAGCACTCCGATCTGCTGCTGGATTTCATCTTCCGGGGCTTCAACATGGAGGACTCTCTGCTGGGCGGGTACGACGCCAAGCACAAGGCCCTGCGCCAGGCCATCTCGCTGGCCATCGACCTCGACGAGATCAACCAGACTTTCTATAACGGACGCACCATCGTGTACGACGGGCCCATCCCCCCCGGACTCGACGGGCATCCCGAGAACCACACCGCGGAGGGTTCCTATCGCGGGCTGAACCTCGCCCTGGCGAGGCAGAAACTGGCCGAGGCGGGCTACCCCAACGGGGAAGGCCTTCCCCCCATCCGGTTCTACACCTCGCAGAGCACGATCAACGCGGAGATGGGCGAGATGGTCAAGCGACAGCTGGCCGTGATCAATGTCCGTTTCGACCCCGTTTTCATGGATTTCTCCACCCTGATCGAATCCATCAACAAGAAGCAGGCGCCCATGTTCGGCTTCGCCTGGGCCAGCGATTACCCCGACGCCGAGAACAATCTGGCGCTTTTTTACAGCCCAAACGAGTCGCCGGGCTCCAACCATTTCAACTATAAGCGCCCCGAGTACGACGAACTCTATGAGCGGGTCCTGACCATGTCGCCCAGCGAAGAGCGGACGGCGCTGTACGCCAGGATGCGCGACATGATCCTCGAGGACTGCCCCTATGTGGGGTCCCAGGCGCGACAGCGGTTTTATCTCATCAACCCATGGCTGCTCAACTGCCGTCCCACGGAGCGATATTACGGCTGGTTCAAGTTCCTCGATGTCGACAACTCGAAGCGATGATCGAAGCCGATCGACCCTGATCGAACCGCCGACCCGGTAACGACTGGAGCCCGAGCCCGTGTGGAACTACATCCTTCGCAGGACGCTGTACAACATCCCGGTCTTCCTGGCCATCGTGCTGCTGGTGATGGCGGCCCTGCGCGTCAGCGACCCGGTGGCCGCCCAGCTCTCCAAGAACCCCACCCCCCAGGAGATCGAGGCCAAGCGTCACGAGTACGGGCTCGACAGGCCGTTCCTTGTCCAGTACGGCGTGTTTCTCAAGGACCTGGCCACCTTCTGGAACGACGACACCCGGTCGTACGACCAGCCCCTGACGGTGGGCGAGATGATCATGCACGCCATCCCGCCATCGGTGGCGGTCATGCTCCCCACCCTGGTGATCACCAGCGCCCTGGCCATCGTGATCGGTCTGGTCTCGGCGTTCAACCGGGGAAGGCTCGTTGATCGAACGCTCATGTTCGTGGCCGTCATCGGGATGAGCATCTCGGTGCTCGTGTACATCATCCTGGGGCAGTACTACGGCGCGTACTACCCCCAGACCCACCTGCCCTACTGGCCGTTCCGTGTCTCGGTGGACTCCTCGGCCGGCGTCTGGTTCTTCTTCATCCCCAGGAACTGGGTCGCGTACTGCGCGCTGCCCGTGATAATCAATGTCATCGTCGCGCTGGGCTACGACACCCGGTTCTACCGCGCCGTGATGGTCGAGGAGACGCACAAGGACTACATCCGCACCGCCCGCGCCAAGGGCGCCGGGACCATGCGCGTCATGTTCGTGCACATGCTCAAGAACGCCATGATCCCCATCATCACCAGGATCATGATCTCCCTGCCGTTCATCATCACCGGCTCGATCCTCATCGAGGTGTTCTTCGGGATACCGGGCATGGGGCTGACGCTCATCAACGCCATCAAGGCGAAGGACTTCCCCGTCATCCAGACATTCACGGCCCTCTTCGCGGCCCTGTTCATCGCATCCAACATCCTGACCGATGTGCTCTACGCACTGGCCGACCCCCGCGTGAGGCTCTCGTGATCGCAAAGCTCAAAGAATCGCCCTCCATGCGTAAGCTGCTTCGCAACCGGGGTGCGATGGTGGCCCTGGGCGTCATCTCGCTCTATCTCCTGCTCTTCGTATGGATCATCTCCATGCAGTTCGTCTTCTGGGTCGGCAAGGCCACCGACTCGTTCGACCTGGAGCGGAACCCCGTGCTCGGCGCGATGCTTCCCCAGCGAACGCTCGAACGCGTGGGCGCTCGCAACCTCTCGGGGTTCGAGATCAGATCGGACCCGGACCTGCGCTCCGAGCAGCTCTCGTTCTACTTCGACATGGTGGGCGGCGTGCTGAGCGAGCTCGAGAAGCCACGCACCGAGGGGGGGCCGACACGCGAGCAGATCCTGGAGAAAGCGGCGCTGGCCGAGCGGCGCATCGCCCCGCTCCCGACCGAGGAACTCCGCGAACTCTACGACAGGGGACGCGAGGCGTTCATCGAGCAGGGACAACTCCGGGTGCTGCGCGGCGCCCTGCTCAAGATCGAGCTGGGCGTCGATGAGGTCCGCCGCAGCGCCAAGAAGCTCCAGGATCCGCCGGAGGGGGCCGACCCCGAAACCCTGCGGGAGGAGCTCTCGCTCTCGCTCGAGAATGTGGGGTTTCTCGTCGAGGACGCCCAGACGCAGCTGGATGAGGACGCCCCGCTGGCGGCGATCGACGCCTCGGTCCTGCTCGACGCCGCCGACGCGGCCCTGGAGGGGGCCCTGCCCGACCCGCTCTACGACTCAAGCCTCCTCTCGGCCGTCTACGACGCCGCCCGCCAGCGCCTCGATGTCATCACCGCTCAGATCCATTCAAAGCTCGACTCCATCGAACCCATCGTCGAGGAGCTCTATCCCACGCCCACGGGCGTCGAGGGATTCCTGTACAAAATGCGCCTGCTGCTGGGAACCGATCGGCAGGGGCGTTCGATCCTGATCAGGGCGCTGTTCTCGGCCAAGGTCGCCATCCAGGTGGGGCTGGTCGTCTCGGTGATCGCGGTGTTCGTGGGCAGTCTGATCGGCGCCGCCGCGGGCTTCTTCGGCGGCTGGGTCGATCACCTCGTGATCTGGCTCTACTCCACCTTCAGCTCGATCCCGTATCTCGTGCTGCTGGTGGTGCTCGCCTTCATGTTCATCGGGTCGCGTTTCGAGGGGACCCTCATCCCGCTCTACGCCGCCTTCTGCCTGACCTTCTGGATCGGCCCCTGCCGCGTGACCCGGGGCGAGGCGCTCAAGCTCAAGGCGCTCGATTATGTCCAGGCCGCCAACGCCCTGGGAGCCGGGCGATGGCGCATCCTGACCCGGCACATCCTGCCCAACACGGCGCACCTCATGTTCATCAACCTCTCGCTGCTGTTTATCGGCGCGATCAAGGGCGAGGTCGTGCTCACCTATCTCGGGCTGGGGCTCAAGAACGGCGCCAGCTGGGGCATCATGATCGACCAGTCGAGGTCCGAGGTCGTCTCCGGCTTCTTCTGGCAGATCGGGGCCGCGACCTTCTTCATGTTCGTGCTGGTGCTGGCGTTCAATGTCCTCACCGACGCCCTCCAGGACGCCTTCGATCCCAAGCATGTCGCCTGAGCGTCAACGCCCGGCTCCGATGACCCACGAAAAACGCCCGCGATCGGCGGGCGTCACTCGGCGGATAAGCGTGCTCACGCGCGCGCGGCTTCGAGCCGGCGGCCCACCTCGGACCAGTTGACGACCCGCATGAACGCGTTGACATAATCGGCCCGCTTGTTCTGGTACTTCAGGTAGTAGGCGTGCTCCCAGACATCGACCCCCAGCAGCGGGACCGCGCAGGCGAACAGCATGTCCTGCTGGTTCTGCATCTGCAGCACCAGCAGCCGACCGGCGATGGGCTCGTACACCAGCCAGCCCCAGCCCGAGCCCTCAACCTTGGCCGCGGCGGTCGTGAACTGGTCGGAGAAGCTCTTGAATGACCCGAAGTCACGCTCGATCATGGAGCCCAGCGCGCCCCCGGGGTTCCCGCCCCCGCCCTGCCCCTCGGGGGCCATGCCACGCCAAAAGAGCGTGTGATTGACATGCCCGCCCATGTTGAAGCTCAGCGAACGCTCCCAGTGCTGGATCAGCGCGGGGTCGCCCGAGCCCTGACGGATGCTCCCGAGCTGCTTGACCGCCTCGTTGGCCCCCTTGACATACCCCGCGTGGTGCTTGTCGTGGTGGATGCGCATCGTCTGTTCGTCAATCACATCGCCCAGTGCGTCGTACGCGTACGGGAGATCGGGCAGGGTGTACGAGCCCGACTGCTCGTCCCAGCCCAGGTCGTCGGGGGCCAGCAGGGCGCCCGAGCCGAACCCGGCCCGCCCGCCGGCCATGCTCTTTGATGCGATCATCCCGGTCGCGCCGATCGCGGCCAGGCTGGTGAGTGCGTTCCTGCGTGAAATGTCTGTGCTCATGGGATGGTCCTTTCCAGAAAAAGCCCTACGCGGACCATCATAGGCGGGGACGGGTTTATTCCTGCCGCCCCTCGATCGCCGCCAGCAGGCACGCCGAGCCCAGGATCAGCAGGTCGTCGATCTCGTCGTCCTCCAGGGTGATGGCGACGCTCAGGCGATAGATGATGGGGTTGAAGTGGCGACGAAGCACCGCGATGGTCTGCTGATCGCGGGCCCGGATCACCTCATAACGCTGTGGCAGCAGCAGCGAGACATAATCGATATACCGGCGCGCCAAGGGGGCGAAGGAGCCCACTTCTCGGATCCTGGCGATCTCCCCGCCCTCCCGGTCGAACAGCAGCCACTCGTCACGCACGAACGACGACTTGAGCCCCTTGCGCCGCAGCGACCCCAGCGTTGTCCCGTCGGGGAGCGACACCGTGTAGGTCGCCCCGAAGTCGATGATGCTCCTGGCCTGCAGCGAAAGCAGCAGGTCGTTCATGTCCTCGCCCGTGTAGAGTCTCAGATCCTCCTTGAGCTTGAAGGCCTTCTGCTTGCAGTAGCCGATCACCGAGCCCTGGTCGTCGTAGACATGGAACGCGGCCCCGAAGATCTTGAAGACCTGCCGCCGGATCGTGTACCGCTCGTTGCCCAGGGGTGTGAACGCCATCGCTGCTCCCGGTGTGATTCTGGTGGGTGGAGCACTGAGTGTACAGAAAAACAGGCCCCGCGTAGGGGGCCGGCGAAAAAACCATGCGCCGCGAGGGCCTCAATCCTCGGATTCACCCACCTGCCAGCGACGGAAGTTGGAGAGCCGGGCCTTGCCGATCAGGTCCCGCACCGCCTTGGAGGGATCCATGACGAACGGCTGCTCGAGCAGGGCGACCTCGGAGAAGAACTTCTTCATCCCGCCCTCCACGATTTTCTCGGCGATCTCCTGGGGCTTGCCGCTCTCCATCGCCTGCTCGATGCGGAACCGGCGCTCCTTCTCGACCATCGACGCGGGGATGTCCTCGCTGGTGAGCCCCAGCGGGCGCGGGACGGCGGCGGTGACATGCATCGCAAGCTGGCGAAGGACCTCGTTGTCGACCGTGCCCTGGGCCTCGATCAGCGAGCCGGTCTTGCCGTCGTGGTGGACATAGAACCCGTAGGAGGTGGCCCCCGCCTCGCCGGTGAGCTTCTCGATCTTGTCGATCGAGATGTTCTCGCCCGTGGAGATGCGCAGCTCGTCGATGATCTCGGTCATCTCGTCGGTGGGGGCGACATCGCCCTTGTCGGCCTGGAGCGCGAGCCGGGCGATCCGCTTGACCGCGTCGATGAACTTGTCGTTCTTGGCGGTGAAGTCGGTCTCGGCCTTGACCTTGACCAGGGCCGCCGAGGCGCCGTCGTCGGAGACGGCGATCTCCACGCGTCCCTCGCCGGCCACGCGGTCGAGCTTGGTCTCCATCTTGCCCTTGAGCTTCTTGCGCAGCAGGGTCTCGGCCTGCTCGACATCGCCGTCGGCCTCCTGGAGCGCCTTCTTGCACTCCATCATGGCCAGCCCGGTCTTGTTGCGGAGGTTCATCACATCTTTGGCGCTGATACTGGACATCGCTGGTGTCTCCGTATGGATGGTCGGGGCCGCCCGGTGGCGCCGGACGCCGCGGCGTATTGCTGTCGGTTAAAACATCGCTCGGCGACGGACCGCCGTCGAGCGACAGGTATCGTTACGGGATTCAGGACTCGCTCTGGGCGGCGGCCGCCGTGGTGGATGCCGACGCGTTCTCGTCAGCCCCCGAAGCCGAGCGGTCCTCGTTGGCGGGGAACTGGGCCCGGCGCGAGCGCCGCGGGGCGCCGCTGTCCTTGCCGCCACGCTCGTCGCGCCCCTCGGAGGTCTCCACGCGGGAGGTCTTCCCGTCCGAGATCGCCTTGCACAGCTCGCGGACGATCACATCGATCGAGCGCATCGAGTCGTCGTTGCCGGGGATGGCGATGTCGGCCATGTCCGGATCGCCGTCGGTGTCGATCAGGCAGATTGTGGGGATGCCCAGCTTGCGCGCTTCGCGCAGCGCGGTGACCTCGCGGTTGACATCGATGGCGACGATCGCCCCGGGCATCTTGTGCATGCGCCGGATCCCGTCGAGGTTCCGCTTGATCTTGCGCATCTCGCGACGCAGCTGCGACTCCATCTTCTTGGAGTAGCTCTGGAAGTTGTCCTCGGCCTCGATGGCCTCGAGCTCCTCAAGGCGCTTGAGCCGGTTGCGGATGGTCGCGAAGTTGGTCAGGGTGCCCCCCAGCCAGCGCTCGGTCACATAGTGCATCTCGACATCGCCCACCCGCTGCTCGATCACGCCCTTGGCCTGACGCTTGGTGCCAACGAAGCAGACATCCTTGCCCCCGGCGACGGTCTTGGTGATGAACTTGCGAGCCAGGAGCAGGCCCTTGACGGTTTCCTTGATGTCGATGATGTGGATCCCGTTGCGACGGCCGTAGATGTACGGCGTCATCTTGGGATTCCAGCTGCTCGAGCGTTGTCCGAAATGGATGCCCGATTCGATGAGGTCCTGGACGAGGGTGTTGGCCATGATACTGATCCGTTCCTTATTCAGCGGCACCGGCGGCGTGATCGGCCGCAGCCCGAGGGCGCTTTGGCGACGAATGTGCAACCCATGAGTTTCAGACTCATCGGTCCGTGCTGGTGAAAAACGAGGGGCCAGGAGGCCGGGCGCCGCGCCGATCACACGGGGCCTTGAAAAGTATAGGAAGCACAACCGCGCAAACAACCCGTAGAGGGCGAAAGAAGCGGGGGACCGATGCCAAACGAAACATGAACATGCCCGACCCGCTGGCGGATTGGGCCGGGCGGATGCCCGCATCGTACGCCAACTCCCCGATCGGGGTTGAGTCCGCACGCCCTTGCTCCGATGTCAGGCGGCACGAAACCAGCAGGCCGGGGATCGGCCCACGAGAACCGGAGACCGGACCATGACCAGCGGGCTCATCGTCAGACGCTCAGAACGCTTCGAGATCTCCCTGCCCGCCCGGGTGCGCGTGGCCGCCCATCACGCCGACATGCTCAACTTCGTCAAGGGCGTCACCGGCCCGGACCGCTGGCTCGATGTTGATGTGATCGACTTCGCCGCCGAGGGAATGGGCTTCGTGGGCGATGTCTACCTGCCGCGGAATCTCGATTTGGAGGTCGAGATCACGGACTTTCAGAACCATCAGCCCGCGGCGCTGCTGCGCTGCCTGATGAAGATCAAACGCGTGCAGATGATCGACCGACGCCCCGCCTACCAGACCGGGTGCTCGTTCATCGACCTCGACGAGCGGGCGCAGGCCTCGATCGACACGCTCATCACCCGCCTGCGCGGGCTGGCCCAACGCGGCGAAGACCAGCATCAAGGGGGCGACGATGCTCGATACCTCTGAGTTCATCCTCCAGGCGCTGCTCGAGGCGGGCAGGATCAGCGAGGGCGAGGCCAACCGGCTCCGCTCCTACATCCACGAGAAGGAGCTGGACTTCGACGAGGCGGTGATCCGCTCCAACATCGTCTCGCCCTACGAGGTCGCGATCGTCAAGGCCTCGATCTGCGAGTACCCCTTCACCGACATCACCAGGTTCGACATCGACATCCGGCACTCGCGGTGCATGCCCAAGCCCGTCTCCGAGCGCCTGCGCGCCTTCCCGCTGTTCATCTTTGGCGACATCGCCACCGTGGGCATGGAGGACCCCCTGGACCTCCAGACCATCGACGAGCTGCGACAGATCCTCAAGAAGCAGATCGACCCCGTGGTGTGCGACGCGCAGCAGCTGCGGATGCTCATCACCCGGGCCTACACGCTCGACACCGGCGCCCAGGAGACCGAGAGCCACAGCGACATCCGCCAGTTCGACAACAGCCAGGAGCCGATCGTCGCGGCGGTCAACCAGATCCTCTTCACCGCCGCCGAGCTCAACGCCAGCGACATCCACATCAACCCCGACGACAAGAAGCTGCTCCTGCGCTACCGCATCGACGGCGTGCTCCAGCCCCAGCGCGGGCCCGACATCGCCATGCACGAGGGGCTCATCCAGCGCCTCAAGGTCATGGCCCATCTCGATGTGACACAGACGCGACGCCCCCAGGACGGCAAGTTCCGCTTCCAGCACCACGGCGCCCCCACGGATGTGCGCGTGAGCATCATCCCCACCATCCACGGCGAGAACGCGGTCCTGCGCCTGCTCAGCAGCGCCAGCACCATCGGGCACATCCGCGACCTGGGCATGCCCCCGGATGTCAGCGACGCCTTCTCCCAGATGATTCGCAAGCCCCACGGGATCGTGCTCGTCACGGGCCCCACCGGCTCGGGCAAGACCACGACGCTCTACACCGCCCTCAACGAGATCAACTCGCCCGACCGCAACATCATGACCATCGAGGACCCCGTCGAGATCCGCCTGCCGCTGGTCCGCCAGGTCCAGGTCAACACCGAGATCGGCATGACCTTCGCCAGCGCCCTGCGCTCGATGCTGCGACAGGACCCCGATGTGATCCTGCTGGGCGAGATCCGTGACGAGGAGACGGCCAAGATCGCCGTCCAGTCCGCCCTCACCGGGCACCTCGTGTTCTCCACCCTCCACACCAACGACGCGATCGGCGCCGTGCCGCGCCTGCGCGAGTTCGGCGTCCCCGCCTTCGCCATCAACAACGCCCTGCTGGGCGTCATCGCCCAGCGCCTGGTGCGCCGGGTGTGCGAATCGTGCGCCCGCCCCGACGCCCCCGATCCCCGGGCCCTTCGCGAGCTGGGGATCACGCCCACGCCCGGCGAGCCCTTCGTCAGGGGCGCCGGGTGCCCCAAGTGCATGAGCCTGGGATACAAGGGACGCATCGGCGTCTACGAGATGCTCAACGCCACCCGGGGCGTGCGGGAGCTGATCGACCGCCAGGCGGGCGCCGCGGAGATCCTCGAGCTGGCTCGCGCCGAGGGCATGCGCCTGATGCTCGAGGACGGGGTCCAGAAGGCCCGGCTGGGGCTCACGAGCATCGACGAGGTGCGCAAGCTCCACGCCACCGTGGACATCAAGCTCGCCCCCGCCGAGACCGACAACTACCGATTCAGCGCCTGACCAGGAGCGACCATGGGAGCCACTACATTCCGATACCGGGCCGTCGATGAGCACGGCGCGCGGCGCACCGGCAGGATCGAGGCCACCAGCGAGCAGGCCGCCCTGCAGATCCTCTCCGGGCGGGGGCTGACGCCCCTGACGCTCAACGAGGCGTCCGCCTCGCTCTTCCAGCTGCGGGCGCGCCGGGTGACGCCGCTCGAGGTGGCCACGCTCACGCGCGAGATGAGTGTCCTGGTCGAGGCGAGCATCCCCATCGGGCGCGGGCTCATGTCCATCGCCGAGCACGAGAAGAACCCCATGCTCCGCGACATGGTCACCGACATCGCGACCATGATCGAATCGGGCGAGAAAATCACCGTCGCCTTCTCCAAGTATGCCAAGGTCTTCGGCGATGTCTACATCGAGACGCTCCGCTCGGCGGAGAAGACCGGCCAGATCGGCCCGGTCGCCTCCCACCTGGCCGACATGCTCGAACGCAACATCGAAACCACCCAGCAGATCCGCCGAGCCATGGCGTACCCCATCATCGTCATCTGCTTCGTGCTTCTGGCCCTGAGCGTGATCGTCATCTTCGTGGTGCCCAAGTTCGCCGCCATCTTCGAGGCCAACGGCGTCGACCTCCCCCTGACCACCCGCATCATCCGCACCGCGGGAGGATCGCTCACGGGGTACTGGTGGGGCTACCTGGGCGCCCTGCTGGCGGGCGTGTTCCTCCTCCGCAGGGCCTGGGGCGACCGCGCCGGAAGACGGCGCATCGAACGATTCCTGCACACGCTGCCCTACATCGGGAGGATGTTCACCGCCGTGACCGCCGCGCGATTCAGCCGCGTCATGAGCATCGGCCTCGAGTCGGGCATCGATGTCATCGAGGCCATCGAGATCGCCGGCGGCGCCACCGGGCGACCCGTGTTCCAGGACGAGTGCGTCCGCATGTGCGACCGGATGCGTAGCGGCGAGTCGCTGCCCGATGTGATCAACCGCGCCATGGGTCTGCCCAACTTCGCCCGCCGCCTGTTCGGATCGGGCAAGGACTCGAAGGAACTCGCCCGCGCCGGCAAAATCATCGCCCACCACTACGACCGCCAGTCCGACCACCTGGCCAAGAACATCAACACCATCATCGAGCCCATGATCACCATCGCCATGGCGAGCATCGTCCTGCTCGTGGCCCTCTCGGTCTTCCTGCCCATGTGGCAGATGATCAGCATCAACAAGTAAACCGGAGAGCACGATGCGACCCGCACATCACGCGTTCACACTCATCGAGGTCCTCATCGTCGTCCTGATCCTGGGCATCCTGGCCGCGATCGCCGTGCCCAAGTTCTCCACCGCCAGCGACGACGCCCGCACCGCCGCCACCCAGAGCGCCCTCGCGGGCGTGCGCTCGGCCATCGCCACCTACCGCACCGGGGCGGTCATCGCCGGCGACGACCCGTACCCCTCGCTCACACAGCTCACCGACGGCACCGTCATCAAGTTCGATCTCCCCGTCAACCCATTCACCCAGGTCGGCGGCGTGCAGGGGGTGAGCTCGGCCCAGGCCAACAGCCGCGCCGTGGTCGCCCCGACCACCGCGGGCTGGAACTACTTCGTCGACAACACCGCCAACCCCCCGGTGGTGGTCTTCTACGCCAACTGCGACGACGCCACCACCGCGCCCGACGGCAGCGGGGGCGTGGCCGACGCCAACGACCTGTGAGCCATGCCCAGCGACCGCCCCCCATCCCGCCAGGCAGGATCCGCGCGAGCCTTCACCCTCGCGGAGGTTCTGTTCGTGGTCCTGATCATGGGCGTCATCGCCGTGAGCGTGATCCCCGCGATGGACAATGTCAGGGCCATGCGCCGCGGCGCCGCACGCGACGATGTGGCGCGCATGCTCGGCATCGCCCGCGCCCGCGCCTCCGCCTCGGGGCGCCCCCACGGGCTGGCCGTGAGCCTGAGCGACTCCACGGTCACGATCGTGCGGATCACCGCCCCCGGCGTGGTCGAGGACGACCCCGACCCGCTCACCGGCGCGGCACGGATGATCGATCTGGACGCCACTTACCCCGGCGTGGAGATCTCGGGCATGACCAACGGGGACGGTTCGACCGGCGAGGGGACGCTCTGGTTCAACCACGACGGCGAGCCCCATACCCGCGCCGCGGACGGCTCGTTCGACGCCTTCAACACGCAGGAGGCCCTTGTCGCCCTCAGCTCGGGCGGCTCGGTCGCGGTCTACCCCTACTCGGGGATGGTAGAGGAGCGATGATGACGACGAAATCACCCCAGCGGGGCTTCACGCTCATCGAGCTGGTTATCGCCGTGCTCGTGCTGGCCATCGCCGTCCCGCCCACGCTCAATCTGCTCGATTCCGCCGCCGCCGGACGCGCCGACGCCATCAACACCACCCGGGCCACCGCCCTGGCCACCACGGTGCTCGAATCGGTCATGGCCGATATCGCCAGCGACAACGCCGCACTGGGCTTCGACGCCCTGGCCGACTCCGCGGCCTACCTGACAACGCCCTCCACGGGCCTGTACGACCGGCTCGACGCCGCCATCGAGCCCTACACCGCGATGGGATTGAGCTACAGCGTCGAGATCGGAGACCCCGTCTCCTCGGATGCCACGGTCTCCGCCGATCCAACCGAGAATGTGTTCCGGATCGTGACGGTGCGGGTGAGCTTCCCCTCCGCCACCTCCTCGCCCTACGACATGCCGGTGACCATGATGGTCTCGGAGCTCTGATGCGCGCAAGAACCAGCCCATCCCGCCACGCCTTCACCCTGCTCGAGCTGCTCGCGGCCGTGCTGGTCATGTCGATCATCGCCGCCGTGCTCATGCCCATCATCACCAGCGCCTCGCAGGTCTACACGCAGACGCGCCGGGTGCGGACCGGGACCGAGCATGTGGCATTCGCGATCGATCGAGTCACGCGGATACTCCGCGAGGCGCCAATCGGCCCCGGAGACTCGGGCATCGGTGTCGCCAGCGCCACACCCACCCGGGTCGCCTTCACCGACGGCACCGGGTTCCAGCTCAGCGGGTCGACCCTGGAGATGCTCCTCCCCGCCGGCGGCAGCGCCCCGCTGTGTGAGGGCGTGGACGATGTGGTCATCACCTACCTCGCCAGCGACGGGGTCAGCGACACCTCCGCCGCGCCCGCGCTCACGCAGCGGTTCGTCGTCACCATCACCTCCGGGCAGGTGGAGATGAGCGTGCTCGTGTTCCCACGGGTCTGGATCGGTCAGGAGGACGCATGAACGGACAACGCTCAACCCCCCGCCCCCCGATGCCCCACTCGAGTCGCCGCGGAACGGTGCTCATCGTCATCGTGGTCATCATGGCGATCCTGGCCATGGTGGTCGCGGGATCGATCCGCCCGGTCCGCGACGAGGCCGACCTGGCCACGCTCCGCGTCGAGACCACCCGGGCGTTCTATTCCTCCGAGAGCGGGGCCTTCATCGTCGTCAGCGCCATCAAGGGCGACTCGCCCATGCCCGCCCAGGGCAGCTCGATCGTGCTCGGCAGCCAGACGATCAGCTTCATCCGCCTGCCCGACGAGGATCCCACCGCGGTCCTCGAGGGCATCAGCGGGGACGCCACCCGTCGTATCGAGCTGACGAGCGAATAACCGCGTGGGACCACCTGGGGTCAATCCGTGACTTCGGCCCAAGTCGCGCGCCGATCCGGCCGATCCAAGCCCCTGCCACGAGGCAAGAGGAGAGATCTTCATGAGCTCCACAACCCGCGTCATCCTCAGCCTCGCGCCCGACATGCTCAGCGCGGCGCTCGTGCGCCGGGGCCGCATCCTGCAGGCCGAGGCCATCGAACTCGACGCCTCGCAATGGAACGAGCTGTGGTCGGGCGGGATGATGCGCCTCGACCAGCCCCTGCGCCAGCTCATGTCCCGCTTCCCCGCCCGCGCCCGCCGATCGGCGATCCTCCTGTACCACTCGCCCACCATGACCAAGCAGGTCTACTCGTTCGACCTGCCCTCGGGCGCCGCAAAGGCGGCCGCGGTCGCCAAGATCCGCGAGAGCATCGGGTTCCGCGACCCCGTCGAGGCCTCGACCCTGACCAAGCACCTGCGCGACGCCAAGCAGACCACCGTGCTGGCCTTCAGCGAGCGCGAGGAACCTCTCAGAGCGATCTACGCCTGGCTCAACCGCTGCGGGGTCGAGGTGGAGACGATGGTGCCCTCCAGCGCCGCGGTGATGAAGGCCGCAACGAGCATCGCCTCGACCGTTGAGCCCGAGACCGCCGTGTTCTACATGGACTCGGATGTCAGCGTCATGGTCTACGCCAGCGAGGGCGAGCTCAAGCTGATCCGCCCGGCCGACATCGGCTACCGAAAACTGACCGAGGCCTATCTGCAGGCCTTCCCGGGCGGACAGCCCGGACCCGACGAACCCCGGGGCGAGCTGTCCAGGCGCGCCATCGAGCACAACGCCCGCGCCACCGCCATGCTCTTCGAGCACGGCATCCCCATGCAGACCAGGGAAGTCGACGGCAAGGACCTGCGCTCGGGCGTGTTCCCCTTCCTCGCGCCCGTGCTCCAACGCATCTGCATCGACATCAAGCAAACCATGCGCTTCGGGCTGGGCAACACCCCACAGCCCAAGAGCCTGATGATCTGCGGCCCGGGCGCCTGCATCTCGGGCCTCAACAAGGCCATCGCCCAGCATGTCGATGTGCAGATCAAGACCGAGAACGGCGCCGAGGCCTACATGCCCAACACCGCCTTCGGGCGGGGCACGCTCGAGTGGTACCTCATCGACTCACGCGCGACCTTCACCGGGCTCATGCCCGAGATCGCCCGCGACGCCAAGGTCCGCTCGCGACTCAACTCGGCCCTGATGACGGGCGCCGCCGTGGCCGCGCTGGCCCTGGGCGGCGAGTTCGTCTATTCCACCGTGCAGTTGCAGCGCCTCGATCGGCTCGAAGCAAGCATCAAGCCGCGCATCGAGTCGGTCAACCGCTTCCAGAACCGCTGCGCCACCGCCGGCGAGGTTTCCTCGGCCATCAGCGATGTCGCCTCGCTCGTGACCGCGTCGGTCGCCAAGGCCCCCCAATGGGAGTTCCCGCTGGCGCGCCTGGGCGATCTCACCGGCGACTCCATCAGGATCCAGGAGCTCCGCGGCGAATACACCGCCGACGCCGCCTCCATCGAGATCAACGGCCTGGCCATCGCCGATTCCGATCGCGGCACCGGCAAGGCCCTCGACGAGTTCGTCGCCTCCGTCGAGAGGCTCGACGCCGTGGGATCGGTCAGCCTGGGCGCCACCTCGCGCGTCAGCGTGGGGGACCAGCAGTGGGGACGCCAGTTCAGGATGAAGGTCATGATCAACCAACCCCCGCCCCCCTACGCCGCCTACATCACCCCCAAGGCCGACGAGTTCACGCGGAGCATGCCATGAACCAGGACAACAGACGCGCCTTCTTGCTGCGGCTGCTCGTCGTCACGGGCGCCGTGTTCGCCGCCCGCTACACGCTGGTGCTGCCCCGTGTTCGACAGGTCGGCGAGATGCGTCAGCGCTTCGAGTCGCAGACGCGACAGGCCCGCGAGGGCGAGAAGGCCATCGGCGCGTACTCCAGGCAGGTGGGCGAAACGGTCGGAAACATGAGCGCTGTTCGTGACGAGATGAACCAGCGTCTGGCCCCGTGCGAGTCAACGCAGGTCCACAACCGCCTCCAGCACGCCGCCGAGCAGAACTCGCTCACCGTCATCCGGCTCGAACCGATGCGCAGCGCCAGCGCCAAGGGCGCCAGCGGGATGGTTCCCGACGCCGCCGAACTCAGGACCGACGAGTTCCGCATCGAGTGCACGGGTCCCTACCAGGGCATCGTGGCCTTCCTTGACGAGCTCGACTCGGGCCCGAACTTGCCCAGGGTGACCATGTTCCGCATGATCCCCACATCCGGGGATTCAGCCCGGATGGTGATGCAGGTGTCGCTCCACCAGCTCGTAAAGAGCCCCGAGGACTTCAACAAGGTCCTCACCGAAACCACCACCCGGATCACCCAGGCGGGAGGCGAAGATGGCCAGTCATGACACGCACACGCTCTACCTGGCCGCGGCCATCATCACCCCCGTGGCGGTGATGTTCGGCGCCCAGTTTGTCGGCAACGGTCCAGCCCGCGCCAGCGCCGACATCATCGGGATCGAACTCCCCAGCCTCGGGCGGTTCGCCACCCTCGACGCCACACCCACGGACGGGATGGAGTCGGCCTCCCAGCCCCTGCAGACCGACTCGATCAAATCACCGTTCTGGTTCGACGAGGTCTTCGTCAGCCAGAACCCCCAGATCTACCAGGATCCGAGCCCCACGAGCCGCCCACAGGAGCAGGAACCACTGCCCGTCGTGGAAGTCAGCTCGATCCTCCCCAGCAGCCGCAACTCCTTGGCGGTCATCAACGGCAAGCCCTGCAAGATCGGCGACCTCATCGAGGGCGAAACCCAGTGGAAGCTCCTGAGCATCGACGGCCAGGCCCGGACGGTCACCCTCATGCACGCCTCGGGCCGACGCATGACCGTGCGTCTTAAAATCCTCCCCTGATGCCCGCCCCGAGTTGAGCGTGACGCCGCAAAGGCATACCATCACGACCGCCGGGGCGTATAGCTCAGTTGGCTAGAGCGCTGCCGTCACATGGCAGAAGTCACTGGTTCGAGTCCAGTTACGCCCATTTGGATCAGCCGCAGGAGTCATCCTGCGGCTTGTTCATGCGCCGTTCCCCCGCTGGATCGCATCGCCCGGTCAGGGAAGCCATCACATTAGGAAGCGGCGTGCCATGCCCGGCTTTTCTTCCGCCTCAAAGCAGCCCGTCTGCACGAAGTCCCTCACGCACGCGATCGATGATCCGCGGAGCTCCCGGGGTGTCGCAATGCACACAGACCATGTCGATCCGCAATGGAAGAACCGACCCGTCCCAGGCGACGACGCCCCCGCCCCTGGCCAACCCAAGCGCCTGCTCGGCCGCCCGCTGGGGATCATCGATCACTGAGCACGCCGACTCGCGCGGGCGCAGCCCGCCGTCCGGGGCGTAGACCCGATCGGCGAAGCCCTCCCGGATCACCGGGATGCCCATCGAGCGCCACATCTCGATCGCCAGCGATCCGGCCGGCCCCACCAGCAGAACGCCGGGGAAACGCTCCAGCACCAGCCGTCCCATTCTCTGGGCACAATCGCGATCGCCGGCGCATGCATGATACAACGCCCCATGCGCCTTGATGTACCGCATCGGAGCCCCCGCCGCCGCGCAGACGCGTTCCAGACTCTCGACCTGGGAGCCGATGGATGCCCACAGGGATCTCCTGTCCATCTCGATCGCCCCCCGCCCGAAGCCCGCGCGATCGGGGAAGGAAGGATGCGCGCCGATCAGTGTTCCCTGTGCGGCGCACCGCTCGGCCATGATCCGCATCGATTCCTCATCGCCCGCGTGCCCGCCGCAGGCGATGCTCGCGGCGGAAACATGGGCCAGCAGGGCCAGCTCCCGGTCGCGACCCGAACCAGCCGGCGCTTCGCCCAGATCGCAACCCAGCAGCACTCGCTTGCTTCCCTCATGTTCCATCGGGCGCCCCCTTGTGCATTCCCGAGATCCGCGCCGTGGCGACCGAGCCGATCAGCCGCTGCTGTTCGCGCAGCAGCGTGACCGCTTGCTCCCGCTCCACCCACTCGAAACGGATCTCGTCCCCGGGCGCGCACTGCCCCAGCGCCGGCAGATCGACGCCGATCACGCAGGCCACAACCGGGTAGCCCCCGGTGGTGGGGCCATCGACACCGAGCACGATGAGTTCCCCGCTCGGCGGGACCTGCACGCACCCGGGGACCACCGCCTCGGACACGATTCCCGAAGCATCATCCGCGGCAAGCCTCGAACCCAGGCACCGCACCCCGCCGCGATCGCTCTGAGGGCTGACGGTGAACGCGTGCTCGGTCAGGCTCCGCAGTTGTGAGGGCGAATACCGAGCATGATGCGTGCCCGGCGTCACCCGCAGCGTCCGTCTCGCGTTGATCGTCCCCAGCGCTCTCACGATGTCCGCCCCCGCCGGGGCCACCTGCAGACCCGCCGGGAATGCTCCGACCTCAACGCCATCCCCATCTCGCAGCACGCGCTGCCCCAGGGCGCCCGAGACCAGCGTCGATCGGCTCCCGAGCACCACGGGCGACAGGACCCCGCCGCTGATGCAGAGATAACTCCGCGCCCCGCCCCGCATCGCGCCCACACGCAGCTCCTCGCCCGCGTTGATCACCTCCGGCCGCCAACGCTCGATGGTCCGGCGCCGATCGGCGCCGACGATGCACGATTCACTCCCGGCCCCGGCCAGACAGACCACGGCCGCGCGCTCGAACCGGAACCAGGCGCCGCGCAGCGTCATCTCGATCCCCGCGTCCCCCTCGTCGTTGCCCACCAGCCGATTCCCGACGCGCAGCGACACGGCGTCGAAGGCGCCGCTCCGGGGCACCCCCGAGCACGCGTACCCGGCTCGTCCCAGGTCCTGCACGCTGGTCTGGGTGCCCGTACGGGTGAGACGCAACATCACGGCCGCCCTCCCATGCTCGGATCCGCCTCCTCGTCGCCCGCCCCGCGAGCGTCCCGCTCGAACCCGTCGGCGCTGATCCGAACGAAACGAACCCGGTCACCCACCTCCAGCACGGCCGGCGGCTGGCGCCCGACATCGAACAGCCGGCGCGGCGTACGCCCGATGATCCGCCATCCGCCCGGGGTCGACTGGGGGTATACCCCGGTCCGATCGCCACCGATGGCCACGCTCCCCGCCGGAACCCGCGTGCGGGGTGTCGCGAGCCGAGGCGCGTGGAGGCGCGGGTCGAGCCCCGTCAGATACCCGAAGCCCGGTGAGAAGCCGATCGCCTCCACCGTGTAGTTCCCGCCGGTGTGCATCGAGATGGCCTCTTCAACCGTCGCGCCCATCCTCCGAGCGATCATCCCCAGGTCCGGCCCCATCTGGGCCTCATAGCAGACGGGGATCAGCACCTCCCGATGCGGGATGGAAACCCCGTCCGCCCTCATTTCTTGCCGCTCCACGAGCGAGGCGATCGACCGCTGGGCCTCACCCCGGGTGACGCGAAGGGGATCAATCACCACCAGCACGCTCACAGCGCTGGGGACGATCTCCTCGATCCATCCCAGCCCGGCGCCCCGGAGCACCATCGCCATCGCTCGCGCCCGCTCCGTGAGGTCCGCGCGCCCCGGATCCGATCCCGCAAGATCAACCCGAACGGAGCGCTCGCTGGTCCAGATGGGCTTTGAGCAGAGCATCGCAAGCGACGGGAGAACGCCGGAAGTGGGTGAGGTTCCTATCGGATGGGGCAAAACAACGCAAGCCCCGGCAAAGCCGGGGCTTGCTTCAAGCACGGGCGGAAGGATTCGAACCCTCAACCTCCTGATCCGTAGAAAGCAGTAATACGCCTTAATGGCCTCTAAAGAGCGATGAATGAGGGTCAAGAATCTCAAAACGGATGGGAAAACGGATGCCGCCTGAAGGCCCAATTTGGCCACTTTTTGCCTTCTCACCTTTGGTCAGGTGTACGAAGTGCCATCCGTTTTGGCATCCGGTTTTTCTCTGATCGGCTGTCTGATTCGACCCCTACGCGCCCAGTACACCTTATCGCAAATCAGGCGTATCTGTCTACTTGTGGTATCATGTCAGCGTGCCCGATGCTGCGACCCAATCAAACTCCGGCACCCGGAAACTTGGGCTCTGGGACGCCCGCGTCGAGAGGGACTGGGCGCGGCTCGGAGTGCTCTTCAACTGTCGGGCGAGCCGCCGGACTCCCGACCTCGAACGCCTCCTTCTCGACACGGCCCGGGCGTGCCCCGACAACGCGCGGTTGCTCCCCCTCGTGGTGACATGGCTTTCGCAGTACGGGCAGTTCGTCGCCCGGCACCGTCTCAAACGGCTTGTGCAAACCGAGCTTGAGCCGGAGCACTCGGCCACCCTCGGGCTGATCGTGGAGGAGGCCATCGCAGCCGGTGGGACGCGTGAGCTGCTGACTGTCTCGGAGGTTTGCGAACCGTGCCGGCCGGCGGGACCGCTCTCCCGGGCTCAGCGTGCTGAGGTATCGCTCGCCGAGGTCTCGAAACGCCACGCGTCCGAAGTCTCGGTGCGATGGGGGGCATGGGCACCGCCGGTCGAGACGAAGCTGGACGCAATCCGGCCCGTGAGCTGGCTGCTTGAACACAACACCGAGCTCCGCGAACGCATCATCCGGAAGGGTGACCTGCGGGTCAGCATCATCGAGACCCTCCGCCGGGATGTCCCGGGCGGTTCAGCACCGTCCGAGGTCGCCCTCGCCAAGCTCAGTGGGGCGACGCGTGCGGCGGTCCGCAAGGCTCTCTCTGCTCTTCAACTCGAAGGTGCGGTGACGGTTGGCGATGATGCTGCAACTCGCAGAAGCCATCCAATAGCGCTCGCGAGGCCGGTTTCGTGGGACTGATGAAGTACGCAGCAGGGATCTTCGCTTTCGAATTGCTGAGATTTCGATTGGATTAGACCATGGCCGGGATCTCGGCAGCCTTTGGGAGCAAGGTGAACTACAGCCAAGTCACCTATGCGCTCTGGCCCATGCTCGCCGGTGCAGAGTGTACGATCCGGGCCCAATCAAGCGAACTCCGGATCTCCGTGTCCCATCGGTAGGGGATCACGCGGGCATGTCGTAGTGCGAGGATGCGATCGCGGACAACCTCGTGATGGCTCCAAAATGGCCATGTGGTCATTTCAGGCGTTGACGAGGACCACCTTCTTCGTCAGCGCCGCCTGCGGGCAGATCAGGATGAAGACCTGGTGCTTGCTGTCGAACGCCTCGGCCACGCACTCGTGGCGTGTGCCATTCAGGTCGGTGAGCACGATTTGCTGAGGCCTCGACATCCTGCGTCCCCCCATGGGGACGATTTTTCCGAGAGGATCATCGGGCGTGACGGCCTCGGGCCATCCGGCGATTCCAAACTCGGCTTCAAAGGCTGGGGAAGCCACAACGCGCCGGAGCTTCGCTGTAAAACCGTGTCCGGTTACCAGCTCCGGCGGCTCGAGTACGACCACGGCGCACGAGCGGGCGTTCGTTCGCACGTAGCGCCGGACGGTTGAATAGACAGAAGCCCCGTATTTCTTGCTGAGCTTCATCGGTGTCTTGATCGAGAACGGGTGATTGGCGGCCTCGTTGGTGAAGGTGTCCACCTGAAAGAGGACTTCCGATGCGAAGGCGTTGGTCTCCCGCTCGAAGAGATCGTTGACCTCTGGATCGAGGGTTTGTTTGCAGTCCGCCGTGAGGGCGTAGACATCGCGTTGCCACGGGAGCAGTCCGTGACCGAGCTCGTGGAGTTTGAGGAACGGGAGCTTTGCGGCGTGAACCGTTTTGTCCAGGTGCATCGTTTTCGCGGCGACATCCAGGACGCCGAGCACTTTGGATAGAGCCTTTTTGAGCGCTCCACCAACTTTCTTGGTGGCCTTTGCGAGAAAGCGATCGTCGATCTCTTGATCGGAGATCACGCTGTGTTTTGCGGCCTCAATGATGTCATCGACCGGCGTTGGGAAGACGCCGAATCCGCCACCCTCCTCGATCGCCCGCACGGCCGCATCTCGAATGCGGGCGAGTTGCTGTTGGTCTTCGAGTTGATCGTCCGGCTTCATTTGCTGCCCCCTTTGCGCGAGCGGAGGAAGGCCAGGTACTCCAGTAGAGCTTCTTCTTCCTCGGCCGTGAGGTCACCTGTGGCGAAGGTCGGCACCTGAGCGTGCCGGCCACTCTTTTTCTTGGGTGATTGGGTCTCTGTGATGTACCCCGCCTTTGCCATCAGCGTGGCGTACGGAACGGCATAAACCTCGGCGAGAGCGTGCAGGATGTTCGGCGAGGGCTTGCTGATTTTGTCGTGTTCGAGCTGGCTGAGATAGGCGTTCGAGACAACGCCAGCGCAGGCCTCCTCGACCTCGCGCAGAGACATCCGTTTGGTGGTTCGGACATTCGCCAAGAACTGGCCGAGCGACTGAGCCCGGCTCTTTTCTGGGGTGTTTGTGGTCATGGTGGGCGCTCCTTCGGCGGCTCCTGCATCGGAGCCCGCCCGGGAGAAGTGTAGCCGAGTTGCTAAATGTCTCAAGCACACCGCTTGACTGCTTGATATACTTAGCAGATGATTCCGGCGTAGCACTCGGTGAAATGGTCGGTGACGCGTGGTCAAAGGCCGTTTCAGCCCTTGGAGACAGAACGATGGCAAAGAACTGCGGAGGTAAGGCGGGCCGGGGGCCCAGGACGGTTCCGGTGGGGGGGCACCGGCGCTCAACGCCGGGCTCGACCTGCTACGGGCCCGGTAAGCCCGGCCCGAAGACGGTCAGTGTTCGTCCCCACCGGCGCTCCAAGCCGTGATGGGGTGAGTTCAAGTCAGTGACTCGATTGAAAGGAGGCCGAAATGGCTAAAGGAAAGAACGTCCACGTCGTGCCGAACGGCAAGAACTGGCAGGTCAAGCCCGCGGGCGGGAAGCCTGTCTCGAACCACAAGACCCAGACCGCCGCGACGAAGGCGGCCAAGCCCATCGCTCAGAAGAACAAGAGCGAGGTCGTGATCCATCGCCCGAACGGGAAGATTCGGGATTCGGACAGCTACGGCAACGATCCGAACCCCCCGAAGGACCGCAAGCACTGAACACACCGCGGCGAGAGCCCCGCGGCGCGTGGCCCGGGGCAAGCCGCGATCTTCATGGAGATTCATCATGTTTCGACCCATCAACAGGCCGGAAATCCCGACGCGACCGCAAGTGCCCGAGGTTCCCCGGCCGCGACCGATCCCGGAGCGTCCGTCGTTACCGCCGGTGAACCCGAGGCCCTACCCGCCTTCCAGGCCGGATCGGCCGATCGTCACGAAGTAAGCGGGCTTATGCCAAGGCGTGCTCGATGCCGTGTCCGCGACACAACTCGCGGAGGCGGCGTCGTTGCCGACGGACCCAGTTGGTCTTGTCGAAGCGAGAGCATTTGAGCTGACGCTCGGTGATCGCGGCGGAATGCGATCAAGAAAGCAACGGACTGTTCGAAGGTGTCACTGGCAGCCTCTGCGCCGGCGCGGTGTCGAGACTCTGATGGGAGCGGCTCGTTGTTGTAGGGCTTGACGATCATGCTCGATTCCTGGGCAACATCACTGCGTTCGAGTGTTCCAATACTCGGTGAGGCGGGCGAACGCCGTCGAGGCGTCTGTGGCTGTCAATCCGGCTTGCTCAGCCATCGGAGGAAACTCATCGGTCCACGAAGACGGCGGCGGGTCGAGTGTGTCCGGCACCGGATGGGTGCCTCGTCGTGCAAATGTCTCGTGGACAGCCGCGACAACCGCCGCCGGATCAAGCTCCCCACGTTCGATGAACAACACCAAGTCAACCAAGTCTTTCACCCGGGTGTTGTCGCGGTCGGTCCATCGGTAGGTGTACGCGTGCAGCTTCTCGGCGAACTGCTGTGCCTTGGGGATCGCGAGGGCGCGGGCTGGAGCGATTCCGGCGAAGGCGAGCAGATCGTCCCCGATCAACTCTTCAGGGTCGCCGCTGATCGGATCACCAAAGCCGACATCGAGGTGAAATCGGCCGAAAGTGCGACCAGCAATCAAGGCGTCGATCGGAAAGCGGGCCCCACCCGCGGGGGCACCCGGGAGCTCGCCGCGCGCGGTGCCAACGCGAAAGTCGAGATGGTCACCGAGCTCGATCGCCGCGGCCTCTTGGATTTTCTCACGGATCTCGTCGAGCCGGTCATCAAGCGGGCTCTCGTTGGCATCGGAAATCGTCAAGTCGATATCGCGTGTCGTGCGCGCCCGCGGCCGGTAGCGAAGCTCCATCGCGAATCCGCCTTTGAGAATCCATGGCGGTGCCGGCTCATGGAAAAGGCGTGCAATCAGCCGTTCCATGAGGAAGCGGAGTTGAAGATCTTGCACAGAAACGCCACGGTCTGCCGCGACATTTCGCAGGCGAGCTTGAAGGGCTTGCCTGAACGACTCGGGGTTGTCGTAGCTTGTGGTCATCCGGTGGACTCAAGTACGGCAAGCAGGCGGCGCGCTAACTTTGCTTGCTGGGCTTCCTGAAGCAGTTTGCGTCGAATCACGAGCCCTCTTTCCAGTGCGTCTCGAACGGCTAGTGCAAGCTGCTCGGTAGACACATCGTGATCGCTCGCGACATCAAGCACCGTCCGAAGCGGTGTGGTTGCGCGAAATCCGGCGAAGGCGACGGTGTCCTTCGGGCCGAGCTCGGCCTTGTGCAGTACGGCATTGCTCGGTGGCCGTTTGCGAAACTGCTTCGGTACTGTGAGGTGGGCCTTGCCTGGGAGTACATCGCTGAGCTCGTGCAGCGCGAGAGCGGACTGGTGTGATACGACCGCCTGCGGCCGGTCATCGCGTCCGCGGCTCCACAGGGACAGTCGGATCAGATCGTCGTGCTCGGCGACCGGGATGGTCGGCACCCGATACAGGCCCCGCTCCACCCGCTCAAAGTTGCCGGCTGAAACGTGGTAGTCGAGGTGCTGGCGCGAGTATCCCGCCCCCTCGGCCTGCTTGGCGGTGAAATAGCCCCCTTGGGCGTGGGCGACGGAGTGCAGGGCACTCTGGGCGGATTGGCTGTCTCGGTAGGGCATGCATAAATGTCCAAATATTTTGGACAAGTATGCGACATCAGGCCTCAGGAGTCAAATGAATCCCACATGATAGGACAAAGTACGGCATCAAAATGTCGGTAGAAAACAATATCACCGGAATTGACGTGGTCATCATGGCAATCGATCGCGACGATGATAAATCGTAATCAAAAAACTTGCCGTGTTTGTAGATCGATCGGGTACATCTGCTATACTGTGTCTGTCATGCTGAGTACCCGTACCGCTATCCCGCTGGAAGATCTTGCCGACCTGTTGGCCGGCGCGCCGACGAAGTCTGCGCGGGCCGAAGCTGGGGTCGGCGCGATCTCTGTGATTACGGTCCGGGCACTACGGGCTGGCCAGATTGACCCAGAAGAAATCGGGTACGCCCACTCGATGACGAGCGAGACCGCTCGATATCGCGTTGCGACAGGCGATGTCCTCGTTCCCGCCCGGAGCACCTTCTTTAGTGCGGCCGTCGTCCCACCCGAGTTGCACGGCATCGTTTTCAACTCAACGCTGATCCGGATCCGCTGCAACGACCGCCTACGCCCGCGCGTCCTCGCGGCGTACCTCTGCCACCCGGCGGGGCTCGCCGCAATCGAGGCGATCAGTCAATCGGGCGCGGTCCAAATGAACATCACCGTCCGAGCGATGCGTGAGCTGCTGATCCCGGTGCCGCCAGCCGCTGAGCAGGAGCGTCTTGCCAGCATGCTTGAGGCGGCCGACTCCGCATACTCCGCTGCACTTCAGTCCGCCGAGCGCCGGCGCCGGCTCGCTGGCGATGTGGTCATGCACGCCATGGCCGGGGCAGATCACTAAACGAGAGAACGACCATGGCGACTAAGACCATCGAGATCATCACCCGGGACGAACTCAATCAGCGGCTCTGGGCCGCGGCGGACATCCTCCGCGGCGCGATCGACGCCGCGGACTTCAAGAACCACATCCTCAGCCTGATGGTGCTCAAGCGGCTCAGCGATCGCTTCAACGAGAGCCGCGAGGCGATCATCGACACATGGATGCGTGCCGGCAAGGCCCGCGGCGAGGCCGAGAGCATCGCCAACGACCCAGACGAATACACCCGTGGCAGCTACTTCATCCCGGAGGGCGCCCGCTGGGGTGACCTGATGAAGATGGGCGAAAACCGCGCCGAAGCCATCGACAAGGCCATCGACGCGATCGAGGATCAGAACGCGCAGTACCTCGAAGGCGTGCTCGGCGGCGTCACCTTCAACGACGAACGCCGTTTCGGCGACCCGAAGACGATGGACGCCGTGATGCAACGGCTCCTCACGCACTTCAGTCGCATCCCGCTCGGGAACCGCAACCTCGCCGAACCCGACATCCTGGGCAACGCGTACGAGTTCCTGATTGAGCGCTTCGCCGAGGGCTCGGGCAAGAAGGGCGGCGAGTTCTACACGCCGCGTCAGGTCGTCCGTCTCATCGGCGAGATCCTCCGGCCTGAAGAAGGCATGCGGATCCACGACCCGACCTGCGGCTCGGGCGGCATGCTCATCGAGTGCGGCCGTCATGTCACCGACCGCGGCGGCAACGCCCGCAACCTGACCCTCACCGGGCAGGAGAAGAACTACGGCACCTGGGCGCTCTGCAAGCTCAACATGCTGCTGCACGACTACCCCGACGCCGACATCCGCGCTGGCGACACCATCCGCACGCCCAAATTCGAGTCCGCCGGCGTGCTCGATGTCTTCGATCGCGTGATCGCCAATCCGCCGTTCTCCCTGAAGGAGTGGCACGGCATCACGCCCGAGGAGGGCAAGAAGACCGTCGATTCCAAGACCGTTCAGGAGCAATGGGGAAGCGATTCCTTCCACCGCTTCAAGCGTGGCGTGCCGCCCGCGACCAAGGGCGATATGGCCTTCCTCCTCCACATGGTCGAGGTCACCAACTCCACCGGCCGCATCGGTGTGGTCATGCCCCACGGCGTGCTCTTCCGCGGCGGCGCCGAGGCGAAGATCCGCAAGGCGTTGATCGAGGAAGACCTGTTCGAGGCCGTCATCGGCCTGCCCGCGCAGCTCTTCTTCGGCACCGGCATCCCCGCGTCGATCATCATCCTCAACAAGGCCAAGCCCGCCGAGCGCAAGGGCAAGGTGCTCTTCATCGACACCTCGTCCGATGGGCTCTACCTCGAAGGCAAGGCCCGCAACTACCTCCGTCTCCAGGACATCCTCCGCCCCGCCGCCGTCGAGCACGCGTACGACGGCGAGCTCGATGTCGTCAAGGTCCACGAGGCCGCGGCGACCCTCGCCGAGCAGTGGCGCGGCGGTGTCCGGCTCCATTGCGAGCGCCAGCTCGCCAACGCCGAGGGGCAGTCCGAGGACGCCGCCGAACGGATCGCGGAGCAGGCCACCAAGGAACTCCGCGAGATCGACGAGGCCGAGCAGGCCGTTCACCGCTGGCTCGACGCACAGGACGCCGAGGGCAACCCCATCGAGATGCAGCGCACGCCGCTGGAGAAGTTCGCGGCCGTCGCCACGCTCGACGAGATCCGGGACGAGAACGACTTCAACCTCAACATCAGCCGGTATGTCGACGCCACCGAGCCGCCGCCCGTGCTCGATGTCGCCGAGGAGCTCGCCGCCCTGCGGACGCTGGAGGACGAGCGGAACCGGGCCGAGGCACGCATGAACGAGCTGCTCGCGGAGCTGGGGTACAGCCCCGCCTGACCAATAGCCGGGACCACCGGCACACGACGAAAGGAACGAATCATGAGCAAGAAGCAGGACCGCACGGTCTACAGGAACGACGACGGGGAATGGGCCAACAAGCGGAACGACGCAAGCCGCGCCAGCAGCGTCCACAAGACGCAGCGCGAGGCCGAGCAGGCCGCTCGGCAGAACCTGAAGAACCAGGGCGGCGGCGAACTGACCACCAAGGGCCGCGACGGCAAGATCCGCAGTAAGGACACCATCGCGCCCGGAAACGACCCCCACCCGCCGAAGGACCGGGAGCACTAATGACCCAAGCGGATGCACATCCTGCCGGCTGGACGCGCCGATCGCTCGTTGATTTGGCGACGGTCCACATGGGACAATCGCCCCCGGGCAAGTCGGTGAACGATACCGGCAATGGTGTGCCATTCCTTCAGGGGAACGCCGAGTTTGGGACGACTTCCCCGACGGCCACGCATTGGTGCACACAGCCAGGCCGCATTGCCGAGGAGGGTGATCTCTTGATCAGCGTCCGGGCGCCGGTCGGTGAGTTGAACATCGCCGACCAGAGGTACTGCATCGGACGCGGCCTTGGGGCGATCCGAATCGCTGAAGACGATCGAGCGTTTCTCTGGGCAGCGCTGCACTTCGAGCGGCGACGGCTGAACCGCGTCTCGCAGGGAAGCACTTTCGACGCGATCGGGCGCGACGATCTTGAGCAGTTGCCTCTGCTTTGTCCCCCCGTGAGTGAGCGGCGTCGGATCGCCGAGATTCTGGGTGCCGTCGACGCCGCGATCGACGCGACGCGTGGGGTGATCGAGCAGACCCGCCGGCTCAAGACGGCCGTCCTCCAAGACCTCCTCACCCGCGGCCTGCCGGGGCGACACGGCGAGTTCCGTGAGGTCAAGGGCCTCGGCCAGGTGCCGCGGGCGTGGAGCATTATCGCACTCGGAGATCTGCTTGAGGACCTCCGTTACGGCACCTCTGCAAAATGCACTTCAGATAGGCAATCCGTGGCCGTGCTTCGCATCCCAAACATCGTTCGCGATACGACAGAGGATGTAGAGATGAAGTGGGCAGACCTCCCGCCGGCGGAACTCAAACGGCTACGGCTCATGGCTGGTGATGTAGTGCTCGTTCGGACGAATGGGAATCCCAACTATGTCGGGCGTTCCGTTGTGTTCTCTCAAGAGTCGGGCGTGTGGGCGTTCGCCTCATACTTGATCCGCGCTCGATGCAAGCGCGAACGGCTTCTTCCTGAATACCTTCATGCGTTCTTGAATTCCCATCGTGGGCGGAGGGAACTGGTCGGCGGCATCCGTACCTCTGCGGGTAACTACAACCTTAACACAGACACGATTCGGACTACCCGTATCCCCCTTCCGGACCCGAACGAGCAGGGAACGATCATCGAAGCTCTGCGTTCGATTGAACAGCGAGTTGGTAGAGCCGAGGCGCATCTGTTCGGGCTGGCCCAACTCAAGACCGCCCTGAGCCAAGCCCTGCTGACCGGGCGGGTGCGCGTGCCGGCGGCGAAGGGGGTGCCCGTTGCCTCGTAAGGTGAACAACGGTGAGATTTCCGAGGTCGTGAATCGCATGCTCTGGGGGCGCGCCGCAGGCCGGTGTCAGTTTGATGGCTGTAACCGTCCGCTGTGGAAGTCAGGCGTTACACAGGAAGAGGTCAATGTTGCCGAGCGCGCCCATATCTGGGCGGCGAGCGATGACGGGCCGCGCGGGAACTCCGGTGTGCCTACGGAAAGGCTGAACTCGATGGAGAACCTCCTCCTGTTCTGCCACGACTGCCACCGGACCATCGATCAGGCGAAGGATGGGGGGCGGTACACGGCCGAGCTACTCCTATCATGGAAGAAGAACCACGAAGAGCGAGTCGAGCGTGTCACCGGAATTGTTTCTTCGAAGACCAGTCACATCGTGACATACGGCGCGCCAGTTGGCGATCACTCCAGCCCCCTTACTTACGAGGCGACCTCTCCGAGCCTGTTCCCTGAGCGGTATCCCGCTGCTGACCGCGCCATCACACTGCAGATGCGCGGCTCATGGCGAGATCGCGAGGAGAAGTTCTGGGAGATCGAGGCGGAGCATCTGCGCAAGTGTTACGGGCGTGATCTGGGCCCCCTGATTGAGAACGGTGAGATCGAGCATCTCTCGGTGTTCGGGCTTGCTCCGCAGCCATTACTGATCCTCTTCGGGTCTCTGCTTACCGACATCCCCGCCGCGCAGACGCGACAGCTCCGACGAGAGCCGCCGGGCTGGGCATGGCCGACTTCCCAAGAACCAACCCAGTTCTCAGTGCACAGGCCATCGACGACAACCGGCACGCCGGCCCTCGTGTTGTCACTCAGCGCGACCATCAACGACGATCGGATACATCGTGTGCTCGGTCCCGATGCCTGCATATGGCGAATCAGCGTCGATTGCGTCGGGCGAGACTGCATTGGATCTCCGGGGGATCTCGCCGCCTTCCGAGATACAGCTCGTCGCCTAGTCGACGAAATCAAAGCTGCCCACGGTGAACAAGCTGCTCTCCACATCTTTCCGGCTATCCCGGTCTCCGTGGCAATCGATTTCGGGCGGATCAGGATGCCCAAAGCTGACACGGCATGGGTGGTTTACGACGAGGTAAAGGAGCTGGGCGGTTTTACTGAAGCATTGACAATCGGAACGACGGGAGCCTCATCATGATCACAGCACAGCAACAGCAACTCGGCCAACTCCTAGATTACACTGCTCAGGAGTTGGACATCCCTGCGGACCTCGATACAGAGTTGACTGCAGAGTACTCCCGGCTCGGCGAGTGGCTCAGGGCGGACAACGCGAAGCGATTCGATACAGATTCCGATCTGTACACGCAGGGGTCGCGCCGTCTGGGCACTCTGGTACGTCCGGTGAATGACGAAGATGACTACGACATTGATGTTGTTTATCTCCGCCACTTGGCAAAGTCTGGGATCACACAGGAAGAGTTGAAGCAGCAGGCCGGTGATCAACTCAGGCGGTACACCCGTGAGCTTCGAGAGTCTGAAGGGCGTCAGGTCAGCTTGCTGGAGAAGCAGCGGTGCTGGCGGGTGCAGTTTGGAGATCGCTACCACATGGATGTCCTGCCCGCACTTCCGGATGAGCAGGCGTACGCCAACAACGACCGCCACCACGAGCATGGGATCATCATCACCGACAAGGATCTCGTGCGTTGGCAGCCGAGCAATCCCAAGGGGTATGCGCTGTGGTTCGAATCCCGCATGCAGGTAGTCTTGACGGAGTCACGCCAGGCTATGGCGAAGGCCGCAAGCGTCGATGTCGAGGATGTTCCTGAGCACGCAGTGAGAACACCGCTACACAGGGTGGTTCAACTGCTCAAACGGCACCGCGACCTTCGGTATGACGGTAATCCCGACGACAAGCCAATCTCCGTGATCATCACGACGCTGGCTGCTCGTGCCTATCAGAACGAGACCGACGTCTACCAGGCGATGGACACTGTTACGCGACAGATGCAGGGTCATGTCGAGAGGCGAGATGGTCGCTGGTGGATACCGAATCCTGTCGCGCCGAAGGAGAATTTTGCGGACAAGTGGGTCGACAACCCGCAGCGCGCAGATCGCTTCTTTGAGTGGATCGAGCAGGTGCGCGACGATGTTGATCGGGCGATGAGGGCAACAGGCATTCACAAGTCTGCCAGCATCCTGGGCGAGAGCTTCGGCTCTTCGGCAGCCTCGGGTGCGGCTCGGCGATTTGGCGATTCAATGAGGGAAGCGAGGGACTCAAACAAACTCAAGGTATCAGCGAACTCGGCCACGCTTGGAGCAACGGGCGCGAACACTGTGGTTCCACATACTTTCTTTGGTGATGTACACAAAACTCCCAAGACTTAGCCTCGCGGTGCAGATGATGCATTTGCGCAAGCACTACCCATCGGCGCAGTGCACTATCAGACGGAGTTGTCTCCGTTGGATAGGCACGGTGCATCCCACTCACTTGAGCGACAATTATGAGCTTGAACTCCTCTACAAACTTGACAGTGTTCCAAAGGTCCGAGTGGTATCTCCAAAGCTTGAAGACCGGGATGGCGAACGCCCTCCGCACATGTACTCAGCGGATCGCCTGTGTCTGTACTTGCCGCGGGCGATGGAATGGACAAGAGAGATGGTGCTCGCGACCACGATCGTGCCCTGGGCATCCGAGTGGTGTATGTACTACGAGATCTGGCTTGCGACCGGTGAATGGTGCGGTGGGGGTGTCCACCCCGGTCAAGACAAAAGGGACAGTGCAGATGCCGCGTAGTGGATCCAGATTTATTGACAGCAACCAATCCTCCTTTGAGCTGTTGCATGATCATCTCGGCTGCTGGCGCGTCGGTAGCTTGTGCGGAGCAGATCGGACTAGCCGGGGAGGCAGTCCCGAACATTTATTCCGGATTCCACCCGTCATGGCTGACGATCGAATCGCGCCGGGCCTGAACTACGGATCTTGGCATCGAATTGCCCCACAGTTAGCGGGGGTATCTCATGGTTGAGAACCAGCCGGCATGGGCCGGCCCGCTGCACATTCTGTCGCTCGATGGTGGAGGTATCAAAGGCCTCTTCTCTGCTGCCGTGCTGGCAAAGCTTGAGGAGGATCACAATGTCCGCGTCATTGATCACTTTGACCTGATCGTCGGTACATCGACGGGCGGCATCATCGCGATCGCATTGGGTCTTGGAGTGACACCCGCACAACTCGTCGAGTTCTATGTCGACCACGGGCCGGGCATCTTCGGCGGGGCTCCAAATGGACGAGTCAGGGGGTTCATTCACCACCTCCGGCGCCGTAAGTACGGCAACACGGCGCTCCGCGACAGCCTGGGCTCAGTCATCGGTGACCGCATCCTCGGTGAGAGCTCTAAACGCCTCGTGATCCCCACCTACAACCTCGGAAGGGACGAGGTTCGCCTCTTCAAGACCGCGCACCATCCTCGGCTCAAGCGAGATTGGAAGCTCCCGGCTTGGCAGATCGCTATGGCAACCTCGGCGGCACCGACGTTCTTCTCCGCCTGGCGCGGTATTGAGGATCAGCGGCTCGTCGACGGTGGTGTGTGGGCGAACAACCCGACCATGCTCGGGATTATCGAGGCCAAGAGCCTGCTCAGGGCCGATCTCGATCAGCTCCGAGTCCTGAGTCTTGGCACCTGCGACGAGCTCGTGCATCGACCCGACGATCTGGACGAGGGCGGTTTCTGGGCGTGGAGGAAGGAAGCCGCGAAGGTGATCATGCGTGGGCAAAGCGTCGGCACCGACAACCTCGCGGCCTTGCTCTTGGGGAGGGATCGTGTGCGCCGGCTCGACCCCAAGGTGCCGAACAAACTCTTCCTGCTCGACAAGACAGACACGATGGACAAGCTCATCGCCGAGGCGGCGCACACGAGCCAGCACTTTGGCCCCACTTTCACATCAGAGTTCATCTCGCATGTCGCGACGCCATTCCGCCCGTACATGCCTGCAAAGGAGGCCACCAAATGAGCAGCATGACCGGTGTGGCGCTTGGACCGATTCTTGAGTCCATTGCTCGCGACCTCGACATTCCGCCGTCGAAGTACAAAGAGGCGGTCGAGCGGTACGAGGCGGTGGGCCGTTGGCTTGATGCTGAGAACTCTCCCGTCGCTCAATACCAGCCTTCGATCTATCCCCAAGGCTCATTCAGGCTCGGGACGGTTGTTCGGCCGGTGCGAGGAGGCAAGAACGCCGACTACGACATCGACCTTGTCTGCGAGTTGGGGATCGTGAAACGAACGGTTACCCCGGGTGACCTAAAGAACATGGTCGGGGATCGGCTCAAGGCCCACGCCACATACGAACGGATGCTGGATGCAGAAGGATGTCGATGCTGGACGCTCGAGTACGCAGAGGCAGATGGGGTTGGCTTCCATCTCGATGTGCTTCCATCGATCCCGGATGATGACCCCGGCAAGACGGGTCTCGTTGTAGCCGGAGTGCCGAACGAATACGCCGACTTGGCGATCGCGCTGACCGAACGTGTGAATCCGGCGGAGTATACCTGGGCGGAAGGTGGGTCGAACCCCAGAGGCTTTGCCCGCTGGTTCGATAGTCTGAACACTGGTGCGTGGAATCGCGTCGCGCATGGGCAAAAGCGGATGCTTGTTGAAGCGAATCAGGCACTGTACGCCAGCGTCGACGCTGTTCCGGATGCGCTCGTCCGCTCACCCTTGCAGCGTGTGATCCAGATCCTGAAGCGTCACCGCGACGTCCGGTTCAGTGGGCATAAGTGGGAGAAGGAGAAGCCGATCTCGATGATCATCACCACCCTTGCGGCTCTGGCCTATGAGGGACAGATGGACATCGAGGCGGCGCTGGCCGGAATCCTCGACAAGATGGAGGAATACTCGGCTTCTGGGCTCATTCGGAAGCATGATGGTCAGTGGTTCATCCCTAACCCAGTGAACCCGAGCGAGAACTTTGCCAATCGCTGGAACGAGCCGGGGAGCAACCGCGCTGACGCCTTCTTTGAGTGGGTGGCGTGGGTCCGGCAGGATCTGTCGACCGCCAGGGAAAAGGCGTTCGAGAAGGACTCACGCGAATATCTCACGGAGGCACTCGCGACCACGGCTTCGGGTACTGCAACCGGAGCCGTGGTTCGGGCAGTTGCGGAGTCAGTTCCCGGGCTCGGCTCGACTACACACAAGCAGGCCCCGCCGTGGCCGATGGACTTGCGGTACCGCGTCTCAGTGACCGGGCAAGTTCGCAAGAGTCGCGAGGCGCTCAAGAACCTCTGGCGACTGACGGGTCGGCCTGTACCAAAGTCTTTCGGCATCGCCTTCCACGCCGACACCAATGTGCCGAAGCCGTACACCGTGAAATGGCAGGTGGTCAACACTGGTCAAGAAGCCGCTGCCGACGGACCCGGACAACTCCGAGGTGGTTTCGATGATGGCAATCCGCCCTACGGCAACACCCGCCTTGAGCACACCAAGTACAACGGGACCCACACGATCGAGGCCTTCGTCGTCAAGGACGGAGTATGCGTTGCGCGATCAGGTCCAATTGATGTTCGTGTAGGAAAGTGATGAGTACCACCGAGCACACAGGTCCGGAGTATCGACTTTGCCAGCGCCCCGCCTGGGAGTTGCTCCGTGACCACCTCGGCTACGAGTACGCCGATGGCCGTTCTGAGGCGTTTCAGGCCGCCCGGGAGAGCGAGGCGGAGCCCCTCTTGCTCGACCGGCTCGGCTCGGCCCTCAAGCGGATCAACCCGGGCTTGACCGACACCGGCGTGCGCCAAGCGATCAACGCGCTGCGCCAGCCGTCCGCGGCCGGGCTCATGGACGCCAACGAGGGGTGCTACCACCTGCTCAGCCGCTGGGTGACGGTGGAGGAGATGATCGACGGGCGGCCTACGAGCCGGAGCGTGCGGTTTATCGACTACGACGACCCCGAGAACAACGACTTCCTCGTGGTTGAGGAGTTCACGGTCAAGGGGCCGCGCTGGCGGCGCCGGCTTGATCTTGTCGTGTTCGTGAACGGCATCCCGTTGGTCGCCTGCGAGTGCAAGGACCCCGCCGACGAACGCGGGATCGCCAAGGCCGTGAAGGACCTGCACGCGTATCAGGACCCGGACGAGGGAGTCGTTCGGCTCTTCCACACCATCCAGCTCTGCATGGCCCTCAAGCGGAACGATGCCCGCTACGGCACCATCTACACGCCGCTGAGTCGATACGCGGAGTGGAAGAGCTACTACCCGGGCACCGCCAAGGAAATCGAACGCCGGATCGGCCGAGAGCCAACGCCACAGGATCGCCAGCTCGCCGGGATGCTCGGGAAGGGAAATCTCCTCGATATCGTCCGGAACTTCCTCGTGTTTGACCGCGACGGTGGCAAGGTCGTCAAGAAGGTCGCGAGGTACCAGCAGTTTGAGGCGGTCAACCGTGCTATCGCACAGATCACCGACCCGTCGAGCAAGCACCCGGTTCGGGAGCGCGGCGGCATCGTCTGGCACACGCAGGGCAGTGGCAAGAGCCTCACCATGCTCTGGCTTTGCTTGAAGTTGCGCCGGGTGAAGCAACTCGACAACCCGACTCTGCTCATCGTCACAGACCGCCGCGATCTCGACCGACAGATCTCGCAGACTTTTAAGTACTGTGGGTTCGAGAATCCCACGCGTGCCCAGCGCGTGAGCCACCTTCGCGAGCTTCTAGATGGTCCGCCCGGTCAAACCGTGATGACGACAGTGCAGAAGTTCCGTGACGATGTCGACCTCGAACGAGGAAGCCGTCACCCGGTGCTCACCAAGGCGGACAATGTGTTTGTCCTTATCGATGAAGCCCACCGCACGGAGTACGGGCAGTTCAACGCGCACCTGCGGCGTGCCCTCCCGAACGCGTGCCTGCTCGCATTCACGGGAACGCCAATCGGGAAGACCGAGCAGAAGTTTGGCCGCTACATCCACAAGTACACCATGCCGCAGTCCGTTGATGACGGCGCCACCGTTCCGATTCTGTACGAGGGACGCCTGCCCGAACTCGCAGTTTGGGGAAAGCGCATCGATCCGCTGTTCGAAGCCGAGTTCGGGCACCTCACGGAAGAGCAGCGTGATAAGTTGAAGAAGCAAGAGGTCACGGAGCGCCGGATCGCGGAGGCACCCGACCGAGTCGAGATGATCGCGGCTGATATTGCTGCACACTACAAAGCAAACTTTGAGCCGGATGGGTTCAAGGCGCAGGTTGCCGCGTGCTCACAGCACGCGGCCGGTTTGTATTACACCGAGCTGTCCAAGCATTTCCCGGATCGGGTCGCGCTGTTGATCTCCAACCCTAGCGAAAAAGACAGCACACTTTGGAAGCTTAAGGAGCCGTTTGATGACGAGGAG
Organism: uncultured Phycisphaeraceae bacterium; assembly: GCA_964387925.1. Taxonomy (GTDB): domain Bacteria; phylum Planctomycetota; class Phycisphaerae; order Phycisphaerales; family UBA1924; genus UBA1924. The sequence continues at coordinate 70,710 of CAYLXF010000006.1, read as the reverse complement.
GCCGTCATCGAGCAGTTCAAGCACGAGGGTGTGGAGTCGCTCGCGATCATCGTGGTCATGAACAAGTATCTCACCGGCTTCGACGCGCCGATCGAGCGAGTCTTGTATCTTGACAAGCCCGTGAAGGAACACAACCTGCTCCAGGCAATTGCTCGCGTCAACCGACCTATGCCCGAGCGAGACAAGCAGTGGGGTTTGATCGTTGACTACTGGGGTGTCTCGGCATTTCTCGACAAAGCCCTAGAGGCGTTTGATGAGGACATCGAGCCTGAAGAGATCATGTCTCGGCGTGATGGTGAAGCGGCACTTCAAGAGCTCAAGCAGCGATGCCAGGATGTATTCTCGTTGTTCCCGGATGGACTGTCGCGCGAAGCCATCGAGCCATGGCTTCTCGTTATTGAGCCTGAGGACGCATGCTCGCTTTTCCGCTCTCGATATCGCGCCTTCTACAAGGCACTGGAGCAGGTCCTCCCTGACGAGCATGGCTTGGCCTACCTCGGAGACTTCGCGTTTCTACGTCGATTGCGGAGAGAGGCGGCAGCATTGTTCAGTACGGAAGATCTCGATGTGGCTGACTGCAGCGAGCGAGTACGAGCTCTCATCAACCGGCATGTGAAGGGGGAACAGGTCACTCCGCTGCTTGAACCGGTGTCAATCTTGTCAGAGGAGTTCGCACGGGAGGTCGAGAAGCTGGAATCGCCACGGGCCAGGGCGAGCCGGATGGAGCACGCGATCGCGAAGACGATCTCTGTAAAGCTGCATGAGGACCCAGCGTTCTACGAATCAGTTCGCGAGCGACTTGAGCGGATCATTCGTGAGCGAGAGGAGCAGCGAATTGATGATGCCGAAGAGTTCCGTTTGCTGTTCAGTATGCGTGATGAGATCCGCTCACGCCAGGTTGACGTCTCTGAGGATTTCGGGCTCCGTGAAGAGGCGGTGCCATTCTTCGGGGTGCTCCGCAAGGAACTAGCTATTGGAGACGCCGGGCACGACTCGGATGAGATGTTGGCAGCGCTGGCAGATGCCGTCCTTGGCGTCTTAGAGCGGGAGGCAGTAATTGATTGGCGACGCAAGGAAGATGTGCAACGCGAGATGCGTCGACAGGTCAAGCGTGAACTCCGGCTTCGCGGTGTTGAGAGTGAGCACCTGGAATCGTTGGTCACCGCAGTCATGGATCTCGCACGGGCGAGGTTGCCTTGATGGCAGCGTCAACGAGATCAGTCCAATTCGGTGCGACAACAATTCCCTTCGTGCTACACCGATCCCGAGCGCGGCGCACCGCAGCCATCACCGTAAATCCCAACTCATCTGTTCGAGTCGTCGCTCCGCCAGAGTGCGGGGAGGACTTGGCGGACACGATCGTTCGTAGCCGAGCCTCATGGATCCTGCAGCAATGGGATGAGCAGCGACGCAGGGCATTGCCATGTCGGCGAGAGTTCGTCGGCGGCGAGACGTTTCGGTACCTTGGCCGCGGGTACAGGCTGGTGATCGAAGACGGTGATTCAGACGAAGCCAAGCTTATTGGGTGCTCGCTGCGGGTGACACTCCGACAGGCTCCTCCTCGCCAGCAAACGGACCGGGGCCGGGTTCAGGATGTGCTGGTCGATTGGTACAAGCTCCGGGGGCAAGCATACTTGCCCGGCGTGGTCGCCGAGTTCGCGTCACGAGTGGCGGTGGACCCACCTGGTGTGTCAGTGACCGCTATGAAGACCCGCTGGGGCAGCTGTACGAGTCATGGCATTCGGTTCGATTGGCGCATCATGATGGCACCACGGAGACTGGTCCGGTACATCGCGGCACACGAAGTGTGCCACATCCGTCACGCAGATCATTCCAAAGCCTTCTGGCGGTTACTTGAACGAGTCATGCCCGATTACGCAGTACGGCATGCAGAACTGGCCACAATCGGACCGCGACTAAGTTTTTAAATGTTGAACTATGTCTCTGCCGTAAGCATGAAGTACGGCAGTCGTGGATATTCCGCTATTCCTTGGGCTCGGGCCGGATCTAGACCAGCGTTCGCATCACCAGGAGCACCCGCACCATTGCTAGCGTATCCTGCTTGCAGTACTCCAACAGAGCCCCCCGGACAGCCCGGATCTCCTCCTCGGTCACCTCCCCGGATGCGAGCTTGGCGAAGGCAGCCACGGCCGCGCCGCCGTCGCCGATTTCGAGGTCGGCGTAGCTGAGGTCGGGCGCGAGCACCGGGAGCACGACCTTTATGCTCGATCGCCCACCGAAGTCCGGATGCACCAAGCCCCTCCGCACGACGGGTTCAAGATCGAGGAGCTTGCCCTCCATGCGGGCGAGCTCGGGTGCGTAGGTGGGCAGAAGGGTGGCGAGCCCCCTTATCTGAGTCTTCTCGAACGAGCTATAGACCACGACGGTCCCGCACCCGGCAGTATCGCGGATCAACCCGGTCGCGAGTTCCTCGCGGCAGTCACGGGTGTGGTCAGCCAAGTACTCCCGGTGCGCCAGTTCGCTGCCGGGCGACGCCTCAACATGGAGCGAGTACTGGGTCACGAGCTGCTCGTGCGGAGCGACATTCGGGTACATCGGCACCGCGGTCATGAGCGTCTCGAAGTCGAGATAGCCGATCGGCAATTCGAGCGAGTCCAACGCTGACTGAATTTCGGCGGCATCGATCTGCGGCGATTTGGTTCGGATCGCGGTCGCGGCTCTCTGTTGCGAATCGCTCAGCTTGAAGTCCGACGGGATCGCGGAGATCCGTGTCACGCCCATCGCGGTCAGGTCGGTGAACTTCTTCTCGCTCAGCCTTGGGAGCTGGAAGATGGGATCGGAGATCCCGACGCCCACGCATCGATTAGTGAAGTACTCGCAGTCCCGGCATTCCCAGCACCAGTGCGGGCTCGGCTTGCTGCGTCGAAGGAGCAGCGGGGCGATCTGATCCCACAGCCGGTTGAACTCGTCGGCGATCGGGGTCACCTCAGCCGTGTGGTCGGTGACAACGAACAGATCCGGCTCCGGCATGCCGAGCCGCCAGTCGCGGTTCATCAGCACCAACTCGCAGCCCTTCACGGGCAACCCAGAACGCCGTGCGACCATCACGGTGTACGCGAGATCCTCAAGGTGCTCGTCCTTGGGGCCGTCTTCGTTGAACAAACTCGATTTGATATCGCCGATGACCCAACCGCCCTTGACGTGACGGATCCAGTCCGCCCGGGCAGCGTACCCTTCGATCGTGAACGCGGCCTCGAAGATGACATCGACGGCACGATCAAGGATCAGTCGCTTGGTCTTCTCGGTCGAGCCCGCGAACACGCCATTGGGATGAAGGCTCTGAGCACGTCGGTGGACATCCTGCCCTTCCTGCATTCGGAGCAGATCGGCCGCTGTCGATGTCCCGCCCGACTCACGCATGCCGTACCACGCTCGGGTCTTGCACCCGAGTGCGGTCAAGAAGTCATGCTTAGTCACAGTGCCATTCTGCATGTTCAATATGTTACATCAAGATGAACGCGATGTGCCCATCGTGATCCACTCCGGCAACAGGTGATCGGCGACCACCGGGCGTGCCTCGCGAGTGAGCCGCCATGTCTGCCTGGTCCGCCGTTCGATGAGCCCAGCACGATCGAGCAGCCCGGTGACCAAGTTCCACCCCGGCCGACCCGCCGGGGTGACTTTGCACGGGTGCCCCCAATGCAGGCGGCCAAAGTGCCGATCGGAGATCACCCAGGTCCACCGACCCTCCCGAAGTGTGACTAGCAATGCGAGGTTGAACGCCAAGGCGATCGCCGGCTCACGCTCAACGGGATCCCAACGCCGATCGATGGCACCACGCTCGTACGCCGGTGCGATGTCCTCGTGGAACACGCTCACCTTGTTCAGGATGATCAGCGGCGGTCGGAAGAGCTTGTCGTCGAGGATGCTGACGCCGGGGTCGAACACCTCGGCGATACCCTCGGCGTCGAGCATCGCCATGAACTTGGCAGCTTCGTCTTCGGTGATGCCCTGGACCGGCGTGTGCTTCCGCCGGCTCGGCACAACCCGATCCCGCCTCGACCTCGGCTTGGTCTTCACCGGCTTCCGTTGCGGAGGCTCGGGGTCGCCCATGAGCCGGACGAGCCGCTCGCACGCACCGTGGCTGTTCAGGATGAGTTGCTGCACCTTGACATGCCGCTGCCGCCAGACCGATGCCCGCTTGGCAAGCTCGGCCCGGAAGGTCGGCCCGCCACTGTCCCACAAATCGACGAATCGACCGGCGACGGCACCGTGTGCGTCCACCGTGGTTTGCACGAGCAGGGCATCGATGCTCACGAGCCAGGTCCGCTCGATGTCGGTAAGTCCCTCGTACGCCATGGGTGCCTCCGGTATGCTCGACGGCTCCGCCGTCGACGATTTTTTTTCTGAAGGCCACCCCCGGCCGTTGAGCCAGGGGCGGCGAGGTCGTTGCAGGATCCGTCCCAATTGGCTGGGATCCTCATGCAGCCCGTCGTTGGCGACGACAGTCATCGCAACCTTTGGGCTCGAAGGGCTCCCAACAGTCCTTGCTGCAACGCTCGGGCAGTTCAACGGTTATGGCGGCCAACGGAAGGGGCTTCCATTTATGGGTATGGGTCCGCCATTTGGGTTCGCAAGGTCGATCCATACCCATAAAGCGATGCTGGATCATCGAGGCAGGAACGGCGAACTCGATTGAGACCGTCCCGGATTTGAGGTCGGCGACCGCTGACGCGATGAGCATCTCGGTCAACTTGCGGAACGCCGGATGACCCGCAGTTGCGAACGCAGCAAGCTCGCTTTGAAGAGCTTCGATGAGCTGCTCAACGAGCTCGTCGGTTTGATCGGCCGTCAAACGCGGACCCTGATCGATCTCGGCGAGACGCTCCATGACAGCTCGCCGTTGGGCCTTGGTCTGCTCAACCTTTCGCCGCATCACATCGTCATCATCTTCGCCCAAGAGATCGATCTGGGATTCCATTTTTCGACCGAGCTTCTCGTATCGGGCGCGCAGCGACTCGGCCTCGCCGTCGCCGGCGCGCCTTTCCGCTTCCGCCTTCAGAATCTCTGTTCGCAAGATATCGCGAAGCTCGTCGTCGTCGCAGACGAGCATCTCGATTTCATCGATGATCGCTCGATATAGCGGGGCTGATGGAATTCTGCGACGAAGAAACGACTCTTGCGACGAGTATTGATGCGAGCCGGGCAACAAATAATATGTTTTCGGATTGGCTCGCGTTCCACTCTAGGTCGCGGACATCGGTTGCCCGGTCGTTTCTTCGATCAGAATTCCGGACAACGCATGCAGTCGCTTCTGCCCGCGTTCGGGCGATCTGACATGCCCGTCCTCGTACTTGTCCCAATATGCAGCTTGCCATCGAGCGGCGGCGTCTCGGAGTTTGCTCGGCAGATACTCCGTCAGCTTTGGTTACTCAACGCGGAACCAATCCTCGCGGGGGCGGTACCCTCGGACCTTCCGCCCGCCCGGTCCTTCAAGCCTCTCGGGGGCCTTGTCCTGATGACGGAAGTAGATCGCATCGGTGTACCGGCGCGCGTATGCGAATCCGAGATAGACCTCGTTCATGAGGATGCCATCGACCGTATCCTTGGTCCAATGCCGCCCCCGCGGCGAAGGGATGCCGGCGTCATTCAACTCGCGGGCGATCCGAACACCCCGTCAACCATGCTCATGCCGCAGGCGGTAGATGCGGATGACGACCTGCCGATGTTCTTCGCTGCCGATACAAAGCGTTGCTGTTTCCAGCCCGCCCTTGCGGTATGCCCGAACGCCCTTGGGGTAGCGTTCGAGCTCGGCCCCGGTTCGCGGATCCAGTCGGAGGCTTGTTCCATCCGCGAGCTTGCGGATGATGAAGAGCTCCTCGCCTTGTGCGTTCAGGTACAGCCGGTCAAGTCCGTATGGGGCTTGCGTTGAATGGCCTCGTAGCCCGCGTTCCAATGAGATCTGCGAGCTGCGCGCCGAACTTGCCGCGATGCTGATAGCCTGGGCCCGGGCTGCTTCGGCGTTCGCGAACTGGATGAAGTCTGCATGGGGACCCTCGATGGGGCAGTCGACGGAAATGAAACCAATGCCCGCGGCGGCGAGTTGCTGCTTATGCGTACCGAACGCGAACCCGCCAGTCCGGCCCATACGGCTCTGGTCATAAACGATCGCGTCATCGATGTCCTCGCCGGCCCGGTTTGCGGCAATGACTTGCTCGACGGCCCAATCCATGGTCGCATGGAGACTACCGGAGCGGCCTTCCAGACGGATGGGGTCGAGGACTTCCCAGTCGCGGGCGTCCGCCATGGCTTTGATAATCGCTAGCTGATCGTCCGGCGACCGCTCGCTCTGTTCGTTGGTTGAGCATCTGAGAATGGGCTTGACCCGCTTTCTTTTGTTGTTTGGGGATTCCATGATGGCATGCCCTCCTATGTAGATCCCATCCGCCTGCGGACCATCTCGCGGAGTAAGAGGCGGACGGCTTCGTTGATGTTCGTCTCCTCCTCCAGATCCTGCGGCCGATACGCGACCGCGACCCGGACCTGCCGCGGCGGACGACCTCGACGACGAGAAACGATCTCGCCGCTTTGGTCGCCGTCCGATTGCGGCAGATGTGGTCTGCCCTTCTCATTTCCACAAGTCATGCCACGACTCCTCCCTTGCGCGCCAGATTTCTTGGTGGTGACGGGCGCGATCCCTCCGATTGGCAGGTTTCTCAGCTTCCGCGCTCACTCACGCGTGCCTGCCACGGCTTGGTCTCCATGGGAACAACCGGCACCACGGCCATCCGCTGCCCGTGCCCATGTGTGCCGCGTGCCTCGTCCACCGCTTCGCGGAAGCCGTCTCCGAACTCTCGCGCGTACCCGTCCTCGATCACATCGAGCATGCCGTAGAGGGTGCCCATGAGCACCGCGATATCGGTGCTCGTCATGCCCCTGTCGAGCGTCTGGATCCGGATCCCACGCGGGTCCGCATGTTCACAGTCCGGCGTGCTCACCGGGTCCGGCGCGCTCACCGCGATGAGCAGGGTGCGCGACAACTCCGCCGTCGCCGTCTCGCAGTTGCTCGCGAGCAGCCTGATCTTTTTCGCCATCCCATCCGGGCCGTTGAATGTGTGCGCCGTCGTCATCGCCGTACCTCTCTATAAAGGACTGAACCACCAAACCCGCCGCGGGGCGTTGGCCCCGCGGCGAGCCTCTCTACCCTCCGCCCTCATCCGCCGCAGTCATCGCAGAGGTCTAGCCCCGCCGCGTCGAGCATCTCGCGCCGTGCGGTGTTCACAAGCACGCGGAACGCGTCTTCGCCCATCTCCGCGCCCGCCGCCATCTGCGACAACACCATGAGCACCGCCACATCGAGCTGCGCGAGCAGCACCGCGACCTCGGCTTCGTTGAGCGTCCCGACCGCGCCGGCGACCAACGCCTCCGGTTGCGCCGCGGGGATTGGGCCATCCCGGTCCTCCCCAAGCGTTGCCGCCACCGCGAGCACGCCCCCGTGCTCCTTTGCCCATGCGAGCAGCCCGTCTGCCGCCGCCGTGATCTCGTCCGCCGTGTGGGTGTTGTCGTTCGCCATCCGATGCTCCGTGAGTACGCCAAGGGGTCAATACGGCGTACATAGCGGTGCATCGGAGCGAAGGCAAGGATCCATCCGCGGCGAACTCCACAATTTGGAGACGGTTTTGGAGTCGCTTCAGGATCCAGCCCAAAGCCCAATGGATCCTGACGCAAATCGCCAATTCTCGGGTATACGGATATAGACGCCAACACGCAGATCCGGCGTACCATCATGCTCATGCCGCGAGCAGGTACACCCAATCAGTCATGGCGTGATGTGCTTGATGAGATACGCGAGCTCGTGTCGCGCACGGGTACCGGCCGCACAAAACTACTCCGCAAGCTCGACGAACTGGACTCCGCGGTGATCAGAGAGATCGACACGCTGGACGACGCACGCCGCCGACGGATCGTCGGCCCCCGTGCCCGCGTGCGGGCCGCCACCTACACCGTCGAAGAGTCCCGTCGCGGCCCCGCCCTCGTCGAGATTCGCCCCGACGCGTCGGCGAGGCCGTACAAGGTGCCGCTCCTGCACTACCGGGCGGTGGCGGCGGAGGTCGCGTCAACCGGGGAGCCGCAACTCTTCGCCACCATCAAGGCCGCCGCAAGCCGCCGGCTGGGTGAGGAGCTACCCGACTACGCCGCCCGCGTCTCACTACGTTTCTGGTCCGCCTCAGGTCTCGTCCATCATGAGGGTGCACGGTTCACACGCGTCGGCACCAACGCCGAGTTCACGCGTCGGGTGCGGGACGCTTGGAAGAACGCTTCCTCCGCCCCCTTTGAGGTCCATCCAGATTGAAGTGCTCGCCGAGCTTTTCGAGGGCTTCGAACAATGCGGCCAACTCTTCTTTCCGATAGTGACGGGCGGGCTTCTTGTCGCCGTGGGCGAGGTATTGGTCGACAACATGGGGCGTGGTCCCGCGCACGATGCGTTCGAGTTCCTGAGCGCCGGTTGACCGGAACGACTTGGCCGTACGCCTGGGGTCCTCGTTCTTCTCCTTCGTGAGCACCTCGTCGACAAAGGCGGTGAGGTCCCGGCTGATGTTGCTGTATCCCTTCCCGAACGGCAGCTTGTCGGGCACGCTCTTGACATGGGCTTCGAGGAGCGCCTTGGTCACCGGCCAGAGCGTGTGTGCTTGGGCAGCGCCGGTCTTGCTGCGTTGTCGCAGAATTTCGCCGCGCTCGAAGTCGATGGTCTCGCGTTCAAGTGTTCGGATATCCGCGGCCCGGTATCCGGCGTTCAGTCCCAAAGCCATCACGAGCTTCATGCGGTCGTCCGCCTGAGCCCACAATGCATGGATCTCTTCGAGGCTGAAGAATGTCGGGTTCGGGTCGTCCTTGCCGATTTGCGACCAGTGTCGATCGATCGCACGCGGCATCGTGGTCAGGTACCCGCTCTTGACAAGGTACTCGCAGAACAACCTCACCTTGTCCAAGCGGCCCTTGCCCCAGCCCTTGGACAGCTCGCGTTCGTTCATCTCCTCGATGATGTGCTCACGGTAGTCCGCGATGGCGCGCCAGTTCGCTTCAAGATCACGCGTCAACAGGATCGGTGGGTCGGTTTCCGCGAGAAACTCGATGAACGGCTTGATGTTGGTCTTGAACGATCCAATGTGACTCGACGATTGCTTGGCCGACTTCTTTTCGTTCTCGACGGACTCGACCCACTTGGTCATGAGCTCGTCGAGCGGGGCGTTTGCGTCGGTGATCGCGGCCCGCCCGTGGGCGGCGAGGATGGCCTCCAACTCCGCGATCTTGGCGTCCTTGAGCTCGATGGCTTCTTCGAGGACTGCCGCCCGCCACGCCCGCCGGAGCAGGTCGGGGATCTCCTGGTCGACCACGATCCGCTGCATCACCTCGCGAATCGGCCGGCTGAATGAGGTTGTGGAGTTCCTCGACCTGGACGGCGACCCGCTCGATCTGCTCGGTGTGCCGAGCGGCGAACTCCCGGATTTCCTGCCCGCCGGTGAGCAGCTCCTCTTTGAGCACGGCCTCTTGCACGGCCCGGGCGTATGCAACTTGGTCGTCCGGGCCGCTACCGCCTCGCCCGACCCAGAAGGCGTGCTCCTTGCCCCGGATGGTCCGCCGGTAGCGCCAGCACTTCTCCCGCTCGTTCCACCGCAGTCTTGGTGACTTGCCCCGTCCCACAACTGACCCGTTTCGTTTCGCCATCCGTTTTGCCATCCGCTCAGCTCCGGATCGAGCACGCGTGGCGCTCCCCTCCGGCGGATGGATGATAGCCCAAAACGGATGGAAAAACGGATGGATCTGGAATGGGCGGTGGGGGCACAGAAACCCCAAAACGACGCAAGCCCTGCGTTTCGCAGGGCTTGCGTAAGCACGGGCGGAAGGATTCGAACCCTCAACCTCCTGATCCGTAGTCAGGTGCTCTATCCAGTTGAGCTACGCCCGCAGGGCTGCCCCTGCCCCTCGGGGCTAGGCAGGAGGTAGAATAAGCCTCCGGGCGCGAAATGGCAAGTTCGGGCCGCTGTGGAGGTTGATTTCTTGCGCCTCAGGGCAACAATATCCTCCCCAAGGGGATCGGCCCGGGACGCCCCACAGACAGGAACAGGAATACATGGCTCATTCAAACTCCGCCAAGAAGCGCATCCGCCAGAATATCACCAACCGCGCCCGCAATCGCTGGCGCATGAAGGCGATGCGTTCGGCGATCAAGGCCTTCGAAGGCGCCCTCCTGGGCGCTTCGAACGAGGACGCCGTCAAGGCCTACCGCCAGGCCGCCGCGATTGTCGATCGCACCGCGCAAGCCGGTGTGATCCATCGCAACCAGGCGTCGCGTCGCAAGAGCCGCATGAACGGCCGTCTCAAGGCCATGGTCCAGGGCTGAGCGTGTCCCGACCGGAGCGTCTGCGTGATGAACGGTATGCCCTCATCACGCGATCGCCGCTGATATGATCTGAGCTCGACCGATCCGGGTCGGGCTTTTTCTTTGGTTCGTGCTTGCTCGCGCCCGCCCGCGCGGTCCTCGCGAACGGCGATGGACGACTGAACACCGGGACATGCCCAAGACCAGTGCCAACCAGCCCCCGATCCTGCCCACCCAGACGGGGCCCCGCTCGCTGCTGGCGCGGGGCGGGTACTTCTGGCTCTCGTCGCGCCCGCTGCACATCCTGATCTTCCTGCTGCCCATCATCGTGGTCTACGAGCTGGGCTCGACCGGGATCATCGGCAACGGCGTCGCCGCCAAGCTCGAGGCCCAGGACATGCTGGTGCGGTTCTTCGATCTCTTCGGCGTGCTGGGGCTCCATCTTCCCGCGCTGGCGCTGATCGTCATCCTGCTGATCCAGCACATCCTCAGCAGGGAGCCGTGGAAAATCGTCCCGACCATCCCACTGGCGATGATCGCCGAGTCGGCCTTCCTGACCGGGCCGCTGGTCGTCCTGGCGATCGTGCTCGAGCCCGCCGCCGCGGCGATGCTGGTCCAGGACGCTCCGGCCGCGGCCCAGGCGGTTTCCGTCCCCGCAGGCTCGCACGACTCGACGCTCCAGGGGCTCTTCCTCGCCTTCGGCGCGGGGCTCTACGAGGAGATGCTCTTCCGCCTGGTCCTGATCACGATCCTGCACTTCATCGTGACCGATGTGCTGGGCTTCAGGGACAAGACCGGCAGGGTCGTGGCGATCGTGCTCTCCGCCCTCGCCTTCGCATGGCACCACGATGAGGTCCTCGTGCCCGGGTCGGGCATCAACTGGCGCCTGGCGGCCTTCTACACCCTCGCGGGTGTGTATTTCGGCATCCTGTTCCTCGCGCGCGGGCTGGGGATCGCGGTCGGGGCGCACCTCATGTACGACCTGCTCGTCTTCGTGGTGATGCCGGGCATCCAGCACGATGCCGGCTGAACACGGACGACGGATTCCAGCCGTCGCGATCGCCACCACGAAGCGCGCGGGGGCAACCGATTTCAACCGCAGCGAGCGTCGCGATCCGCTTTGCTCCACCTTAGCGATTTCCGCGCAGAGCGGCGTTTCCCCGCGAGAAACGGGCCAGCGGGTTCCCGTGCGGCTTGACGCTCCCCCTTGGCGGGATAAGATTGCCCCTTGACCAACCGTTCTGGCCCCATCGTCTAGCCAGGTCCAGGACACCAGGTTTTCATCCTGGTAACGCGGGTTCAAATCCCGCTGGGGTCACTTCGCCCGGGCGCCCCGACGGGTGCTCGGTCTTTTTTCCCGCTTGATCGCACGCTCAACCAGCGTACGATTGAGATTGACAACCACCGTCACTGGGCCCCATCGTCTAGCCAGGTCCAGGACACCAGGTTCTCATCCTGGGAACGCGGGTTCAAATCCCGCTGGGGTCATTGACCGGTTCGCCTCCAAGCGGGCCGGTTTTTTCATGCCGACTCAACCCAGATCGAGCTCGTCCACAACCCGCCTGACGACATCGAAGTCGAATCCCCGCCGCGCCAGACGCCCCGCGATGCGCCGCTTGCGCACCTCCGCCCCGTGCCGATCGGAGATCGATCGCGCCGCCTGCCGCGCCAGCTTGCGGGCATCAGCCAGCGCGTCGCGTTCCCCGAGCGCCTCGTCGAGCACCCTGTCGATCACCGATTGCTCGATCCCCTTCTCCCAAAGCTTCCCTGCCAGCCGCCGCCGCCCCGCCGGTTTACGGCTCAGCTGCGAACGCACCACCGTCCTTGCATACTCCGCATCGTTGAGCACTCCCAGCTCGGTCAGACGCTCGATCACCCACCCGATCGCCTCGGGCTCGTGCTTGTACTCGCGCAGCTTGCGCCGCAGTTCCTGCGCCGACTTGGCCCGCCTGGTCATGATCCGCACCGCGGCCCGGTAGGCGTTGCCCCGCGACAGTTCCCCCGATAGCGCACAGGCGAGCGATTGGGTCCAGGGCGTGCCGACCTCCAGCTTAAGATCGGCCCCGGTCTCAATCAGGATCCGACCCAGGCGGCGACGATCGACCCGGAGCGTGACCCGCGCGGGATCATCGGCACAAGGGCGTAGCGAGGTCACCAAAGCCGAACCGTCGAGCGGGAGGGGTTCAATAGCATCCTTCGCCCGCCGACCGCGATGACCACCCCCGCCGTAGCTCATTGCATGGTCTGCTCAAGGGTGGAAAGCTCGCCCAGCGCCTTGCTGTTCCCCGATTTCCTGGCCGCCGCGATGCCCGCGGCGATCACCAGCAGCGCCTCGCGCGACATGCCCAGCGCACGCATCGACTGGGCCTTGAAGTAGTATGCATAGCAATACTGAGCGTCGAGTTCCAACGCAGTGTCATAACACGCGATCGCCCCGCCGTGATCACCCCCTTTGGCCCGTTCCTGGCCCAGCGCGTAGTGCCCGAAGGGATCCCCGGGATCGGCCGCAATGAGTTTTTCGAGCTGTGGGATCGTGGGCATGACGCGGCCTTTAGGAGCGAGGAAAAAGACAGAAAGCTCAAGAAATGCTACCGCAAGGGGAGGCCCCTGTAAACGCTCGTCTCCCGTATTCGAACACGCCCCGCCCCGTCTTGTCGCCCAGACGACCCGCGACGACCAGCTGCTTGAGCAGCGGGCAGGCCCGGTACCGGTCGTTGTTGAGCCCCTCGGCCAGCACATCCATGATGTGGACGCAGGTGTCGAGCCCGATGAAATCCGCCAGACGCAGCGGCCCCATCGGATGGGCCATCCCCAGTTTCATGATCTCGTCGATGTGCTGGGGCTGGGCGACGCCCTCCATCCAGGCGTAGAACGCCTCGTTGATCATGGGCATCAGCACCCGGTTGGAGACGAACCCCGCCCGGTCGTTGGCGGGCACCGCCACCTTGCCCATGGCCTCGGAGAGCGCGATCGTGCGGGCCGTGGTCTGCTCGCTGGTCGCCAGCCCGTTGATCACCTCCACGAGCTTCATGACCGGGACCGGATTGAAGAAGTGCATCCCGATGAACCGGTCCGCCGCGTCGCCCACGCTGGTGGCCAGATCCGTGATCGAGATCGACGAGGTGTTGCTCGCCAGGATCTGGTTGCCGGTGAACCGGTCGGCCAGCCCCGAGAAGATCTGCTTCTTGACCCCCGCGTCCTCGACCACCGCCTCGATTACGATGTCGGCGATCTCGATCGCATCCGGCTTGTCCGCATAGGTCAGCCGCCCCTTGGCGGCCCGGGCCTCTTCCTCGGTCATCCGCTGCTTCTCGACGCCCCGCGCCAGCAGCTTGTCGTGCAGCGCCCGGCACCGCCCCAGCGCGTCGGCGGACACATCGTACACCACCGTCTCGAACCCGCTGACCGCGGCGATCTGGGCGATCCCCCCGCCCATCTGCCCGCTGCCGATCACCGCGACTGTCCCGATGCCGTGCTCCATGCCGTTCTCCTTGCCCTCGCTGCGTACTTTGGCTTCGAACTGGGTCAAAATCATAGACGATCACCCCCGAGTTGTCCCCTTGCGACGCCCTTGGCGGGGACTGGAGCCATTGGGCATTCATCGCCCCGTGGCGTACAATCTGCCCCGGTGCCCGCCGGGGGATTTCACGACCCACGACCCGCGAGGACCCCACGCATGGCCCAGCAACTCGCCGAAGCGACCAGCGCCTTTGAGAAACTCGATCGGTGCGCCGATCTCGACCACCGCCCGCGCGTGCTGCTGGGCAAGATGGGGCTCGACGGGCACGACCGGGGCGTCAAGGTCATCGCCCGGGCCCTGCGCGATTCGGGGATCCATGTCATCTACTCGGGTCTCTGGCAGACCCCTCAGTCGCTGGCCATCTCGGCCCGAGACGAGGATGTCGATGTCATCGCCGCGTCGATGATGTCCAACTCCCACCTTGTGCTCGGACGCCGCCTGGTCGAATCGATGCAGACGGTCGGACGCCCCGACATCCCCGTGCTCATGGGCGGCATCCTGCCCCAGGAGGACATCCCCAAGCTCAAGGCGATGGGGGTCCGCCAGTGCTTCCCGACCGGGACCGGGCTGATGGACATCGTCAACGCCGTGCGCGCCACGGTGCGCCCGCAACCCAAGGTCATCGAATCGGGCCACCCCAGCGCCCAGCTCTCGCGTGACATCGCCCTGATGCACAACGAGAAGCCCTCCCGCCCCGACGCGACCAGGCGCCGCCCTAGGCGGGTCATCGGGCTCACCGGCTCGCCCGGCGCGGGCAAGAGCACCCTGGTGGCCCAGCTCGTGCGCGAGCACCACGCCCGGGCCCAGCAGGACCCCGGCATCGGGCGCTGCGCCGTGCTCGCCTTCGATCCCAAGAGCCCCATCACCAACGGCGCCCTGCTGGGCGACCGCCTCCGGGTTGATTTCAACACCGTGGGCGAGCATGTCTACTACCACTCGCTGGCGATCCGGGGCGAGGACTACCACGGGCTGGCGGACGCCATCGAGCTCATCGGGGGCGCTTGCGACGGACACGACGCCTACGACACGCTCTTCGTCGAAACCGTCGGCGCCGGCCAGAACGAGACCCGCATCCGCGACTTCGTCGACACCACCGCCGTGGTGCTGACCCCGGGCATGGGCGACTCGGTGCAGATGGACAAGGCCGGCATCCTGGAGATCGCCGACCTGTTCGTGTGCAACAAGGCCGACCACCCCGGCGAGGACGAGCTGGTCCGCGACCTGCGGGACATCGCCGGCAAGGCGCCCATCATCGAGACCGTGGCGACCCACGCCAAGGGCGTCCCCGAACTCTTCGACATGCTCATGTCCCACTGAGGCCCGCATGGACTTCCCCGAGCCAATCCCGGAACTGGTCGAACGCCTCGCGGCTCGCCTGCGCGCCGCTAAGACCATGCTCGTCACCGTCGAGAGCTGCACGGGCGGGCTGCTGGGCGCCGCCATCACGGACCTGGAGGGGGTCTCCGACGGCTACCTCGGCGGCTACATCACCTACGCAAAGGAACTCAAGAACCACTGCGTGGGCGTCCGGAAATCCACCATCAAGCGGTGGGGGGCCGTCAGCCCGCAGACCGCGATGGAGATGGCCCGCGGCGGGCGCGAGCACGCCAAGGCCGACATCGCCATCTCCATCACTGGGATCGCCGGCCCCGGCACGGGGGACGAGGACAAGCCGGTGGGAACGGTCTGGATCGCCGTGCACGGCACAGAGATCGAGGATGATTGCCGACGCTTCCTCTTCCCCGGCGATCGCAGCGAGGTGCGCCGGCATTCGGTCATCGCCTCCCTCTCGATGACGATCCAGGCCTTTGAGGGGCGGCGCGAAACCCTCGGGCATGAACGGGAGCGTTGGGACGCATAAACTGCGTCATGCTCTGCACCGTCAACGGCCAGCCACGCGAGATCCCCGACCAGACCACCATCGACCAGCTCATCGAACAGCTGGGGCTGTCGGGGTCGATCTGCGCCGCCGAGGTGGACCGGAAGATCGTCCCCAGGCGGGAACGATCTTCCTTCGTGATCCAGGAGGGCCAGTCGATCGAGATCGTCACCCTCGTCGGGGGCGGCTGAGCGGCGCGCTGAACGCGGGGCGCGCCGCCTGCCTCAGGTCGCCGCCGGCTCATTCCCGGGCCCGTTCCCGGTCCCGGTATCGGTCTCAGGGGTGGCCTCATCTCCGGGAACAGGCGCCACGCCCCCCTCATCGTCCTGTTTGAGACGCACCAGCTTATAGCGCTTGACGAGCGCCTCGTACGAGAATGGGTCGTGCTCGCCCAGACCCGCATCCATCAGCTCCTGCTGGGCCGTCTGGGCGATCACCCCGCCGCCGACGCTCCGAAACTGCTCGGCCGTGAGCGGGCGCGGCGCGATCAGCAGCCCCAGCGCCACCGCCCGGGCCGAGGGCACGCCCACGACGACCGGCACGGGGTTCTGAGCGAGCTGCTCGGGGCTGGCCAGCGGGTCCACGCCCGAGCCGGCCTCGATCACCGCCGTGCGGAACGGCTCGGTGTTGAGCCGCGGATCCACCGTGCTGGCCAGCGCTCCGCGCCCGACGCTGTCGCGGCGGACCAGGATGTTTCGAATCACCCCCGGACGCTTGACTTGCGTGTCGCCGCCGATGGCCATGGCCAGGTCGACCGCCGGCGCAATCGAGCCGTTCTCCACGATGGCCGCGCGGAACTCGTCGAGCCGTTCGGTGAGCATCTCGTAGCCCCTGACCGACCTGTAGTCGCTCAGCACCCTCTCCCGTCCGATGTCCTCGATCGAATCGGCCGGACCGGCGGGACGGACGCCGAGGATCACGGCGTAGTAGCGGTTGCCCGCCTCGTCGGTCGCCGCGGGCTCAACCAGGGGCAGCCCGACCTGCACATCCAGACCGGTCGTGTTGGGCTCGGTCATCTGGAAATACTGGGGCAGCGCGTAGGCCGGGATCTGGCTCGAACCCACGCGGTAACTCGCGCTGCCCAGGCCGGGGAGTGACGAGACCCCCTGCGCGTTGAGCCAGCGATCGCCGATGATCGTGACCTCGGGCGTGGGCAGGGGCACGGAGAAACGCTCGTTGATGCGCTCGACCACGCTCTGGGCCATGGCCTCGAGACGGGGGCGATTTTCGTCCCAGTCCCCGGGCAGACTCAGGATCCCGTTGACCTTGGAGAGCCCGCGGGTCTTAGCCAGCACCTGGGCGCGGAGCACCATGTCGGCCTCGACCATCATGTCGGTGGCCCGCTCCTCTCGGAACCGGCGCTCGATCTCGAACCGCTCCGCCGGGAAGTCGCCTGTGTACTTGTCCCGGTTCTGGAGGTAGATTTTCTGGAGCTCGACGAGGTCGACGGGCACCGCGTTCATGAAGACATTCTTGTCGAGCGTGAGCCAGCCGATCCGGACGCGCGTGGGCTGGGTGTACCCGATCCCGTAGTCATCCTCGCCCGGCCGCAGATTCCTGTAGCGATCAAAGAACGACCGCAGTTCGTCGTCACCGGGATCGGGGATCGCCGAGCCCACCAGCCCCGAGTCGAGCACCGCGGCGTTGACCGCGTAGGCGTCGAGCAACTCGTGGGCGGCGTGGACGGCGCTGACATCGCTGTAGGCGGGCATGGTCCGCACCGCGCTCATCAGCCGGTAGACCCCGCGCGCCTCGGCCAGGATCCGGTAGATGCCGTCCATCGTCTCGCGTGAGTTGCCCGCGGAGAGGGCGACATTGCGGTTGAGGATCTCCAGGATCTGCGGCTTGAGCTCGGCCATGCGCTGCTCGGCCTGGGCCTGGGTCTGGAACTTGCCCTGCTGGCCCTCGGTGCGGGTCTGGAAGTATGCTTCCTGCTCGGCGATGTTGTCGAGCCACGAGGCGCCGTCGCCCGCCTCGCCCACCAGCCCCGCCTGGCGCGCCATGCGCACCAGCAGCAGCCAGTGCAGCGCGCCGCTCGATTCGGTCGTCTCGTCGAGCCCCAGCCCGCCCATCTCGCGGCTGGCCAGCGCCCTCGGGTTGACCCGCTTGAGCACATTGATCGCCGTGTTCGCTTGCTCGATATCGGCCCGGTTGTAGCTGGTCCCGTCCGCGAGCCGCGCCACCTTGGCCTTGAGCGGCGAGGGGCTCAGGCGGCTGAGGATCGGCTGGAGCAGGAACGCCACCATGAGCAGCGAGCCGCCGATCGCCAGGATGTAGAGCTGGTACTTGCGCAGGAACTTGAGCATGGGGGCTCCGTCTGGGGTGTCGCGGACATGTGTCGGGAGGGACAATGAAAAAGAACCCGCGGGGAATGATCCCGAGGATTCGCGTGGCTCATCCTCGGCGTCCCATCCCTGGAGGGACGCGAGGTTCGATTGGATTAGCGGTAGAACTCGATGATCAGGTTCGTGTTGACATCGAAGGGGATCTGATCGGTGGTGGGCAGCGAGGAGATCCTCGCGTTGAGCTCGCTGGGGTTGAAGGCGATCCAGCCGGGCACCTCGTGCCCGCCCATCGACTCCATATTCTCACGCGCCACCTTCTGGATCTTGTCCTTGAGGGTGATGGTGTCGCCCACCTTGACGCGGGCCGAGGGGATGTCGACCTTCTTGCCGTTGACCAGGACATGCCCGTGGTTGACCATCTGACGCGCCGCCCAGATCGTGCGGACCACGCCCATGCGCCGAATCACATTGTCCAGACGCAGCTCGAGCAGCTGGAGCAGGATGTCGCCCGAGTTGCCCTGGCGGCGCTTGGCGTCGTCCACGGTCAGGCGGAACTGCTTCTCGAGGATGTTGTAGTGGTAGCGGAGCTTCTGCTTCTCCTGGAGCCGGATCCCGTAGTCGCGCAGACGCCGACCGCGGTAGCCGTGCATCCCGGGCGGGTTGAGCTGGCGCTTGGAGGTGTGCTTGGGGGTGTCGGAGATGGGCACGCCCACGCGTCGTGAGAGTCGGACCTTGGGGCCCGTGTATGTGGCCATGGAGGCGGTTCCTTTTCTGCTTCCGTCCGCAGAGCGATCGGAGTGCGATCTTCTGCGATGCTGCCATGTGCAGCGACCATGCCGGGGCCCGAGGCTTCGGTCCGGCGTGCGTATGGCCCGGGCACGGTGCCAGGGGGAGGCGATTCAAGCCCCCGACCCCGCCTGAGTCAAGCAAAGGGGGCTCCATGGCCACGGAGTCTCGATATTCATCGCCCGGCGGCGGGTCAATGCGCGGCGATGCGCTTCTTCAATCCGCCAGCGGGTCGGGGCGATAGAGCCTGACCCCCAGGGCCCAGTTCTTCTCGGTGAAGTTCCCACCCAGCGCGAACTCGGCCTCGCGTTCGGGGCGGGTAGCCGACAGGGCCATGATGGTCTTGGCGTCGAGATTGTCGATCAGCGAGACCAGCACCGCCTCGGGCGACGAGGGCATCTTGGCCGAGCCGTACTCGGGCTTCTCGTGGTGCGAGATGATGATGTGCTGGAGGATCGTCAGCGCCCCGGCGGGCAGCCGGACCCCCTTCTCGCGCATCATCTGCTGGGCCTTGTCGTGGAGCATGATCGCGCCCTCGACCAGGTGCCCGATCAGCTCGCCCCGATCCGAATAGCCGAACCCGCGATCGAAGTACAGCTCGCGCGTCTTTCCCAGGTCGTGCAGGAACAGACCCATCATCACGAGGTCCCGATTGATCTTGGGGTACAACGGGCAGACGACATCGGCCAGCTGCATCAGCGTCAGGGTGTGCTCGATGAGCCCCCCCAGGTAGGCGTGGTGCAGACGCACGGCCGCGGGCGCGGTGCGGAACCCGTCCATCAGGAACTCGTCGGCCAGGTAGGTCTCGGCCAGCGCCCTCATCGAGGGGTGCACGAGGGTGTCGAGCAGGGCCGTGACCTGCGTGAACATCTCCTTGGGATCGCGCGAAGACGCCGGCAGGATCTCGCGCAGCTGCTCGGGCGTGGGGTCGTGCGGGTCGATGCGATGGATGATGATCTGCATCTCACCCTGGTAGGCCTGGGTCTCGCCCTCGACCCAGACGAACCCGTCGGTGGGAAGGCGGCGGAACAGCGTCTCCTCGATCGACCACATGCGACCGGCGGCCTGGCCCGAGCAGTCGCCCAGCAGGCAGCGCAGGTAGGGCTTGCCCTTCTGCGTGGTCCCCAGCTGCGCGTTGGCGATCGAATAGATCCCGTCGAGGCGCTCGGCGGGCTTCATCTCGGAGAGGGTTCGGCGTGCGGTGTTCGTGCTCATGGAGAGAGCATAGTTATCCCGGGCGGGATTCTCCATTTCCCACAGGGCCGTTCTCGATCGGGTACACTTGCTGACCACGCCGACCAACGAGCAAGGACGACCCCCGTGCATGGCTGAGACGCACCCGCCCAAACGCAGACGCACGCTCATGCTGGCGCTGATCGCCGGAGCCGGCGTCGCGGTCACCCCCCGGCTCGCCCCGGCCGGCGCGGTGCGCCCGTCGCCGGCCCAGCCGGATCGGGCCGAGACATTCGACACGATCGACTTCCGCATCGCGCCCATCGCCGGCGAGATCGCCATGAGCGCCCGCGCGGGCTGGGTCTGGCGCGAGGGCGACACGCACCGGGTCCTGCTCTCGGGCGATGTCGATGTCACGATCGCCGATCACCGCTTCCTGGCGCGAGGCGCGAGTCTCTGGCTCCGAAAGCGCGACGCGAACACCTATCAGGTCTACGCCGTCTTCGAGGACACCCGCTCGGCCGACGGCACGATCACCATGAACGCCCAGCGCCTCCCCGTGCGGGGCGTGATCCAGACCAGCGCGCCCCTCTCCATGGCGCTCGACGCCCGCTTTGATTCACCGCCCCCACGCGCCACCCAGGCCGGGCGCCTGCTGGCGCGTACGAGCGCCCTCTTCACCCAGCGGGTGCTCGGCGAGCAAACGCCCACGCCCGAGCAATCCCCCCCGCGTCCGTGGGCTTCGGGCGATTCCGTGCCCCCCGCCGGGACCCAGCCCCAGCGCGCAGCCGACGCGCCCGGTGATGTGGCCGGCACGCCCTCGCCACCCGTCTTCGAGCCCGACGGCGTGTTCTCGGTGGCCATCGGCGGACGCATCGTGATCGACGGCGCCGCATCGGGCGGGGGCTCGGTCATCACGGCCGACGGCGGGGTGACGATCCAGTACCAGTCGCCATCCTCGGGGCGTTGGGTCGATTTCAGGGCCGAGCGGGTCGTGATCTACACCCGCGGCGACGAGCCCGTGGCGGGCGCTTCGAGCTTCGGGACGGGGCAGATCGAGGGGATCTACCTCGAGGGCGGCGTCCTGGCCGGCGACGACCAGTGGTCGGTCCGCTCGCCGCGCATGTACCTCGATGTCGTCCACAACCGGGCCCTGATGCTCGACACCGTGTTCTGGACGACCGACCAGCGCACGGCGATGCCGCTGTATGTCCGAGCCGACACCGTCCGCCAGACCGCCCGCGACGAGTTCACCGCCTCCAAGGCGCGCATCTCCAACACCCCCTTCTTCGAGCCCGATGTCACGCTGGGGATCAACGACATCCGGGTCACGCTCAAGGGTCCATCCACCAGCCCTGAGCGGGACACGCTCGATCGCCGACCGGCGGTGGAGGTCGAGGCCCGAAGCGTGACGCTCCGCGCCGGGCCCGTCCCGCTGCTCTGGCTGCCGGGATACAAGGGCGATCCAAACGCCTACCCCCCGCGCCGGATCCAGATCGGAGATTCCAACCGGTCCGGCCTGGCCCTGCGCACGCGATGGAACGCGCTGTCGCTCTTCAGGATCGACGCCCCACCGGGGGTGAAGGCCGATCTCGATCTGGACTACTACGCCGAGCGCGGCATCGCCCTGGGGCTGACGAGCCGATGGCGCACCCGCGAGCACCGCGGGGGCTTCTTCTCGTACCTGCTCCCCGACGACAACGGGACCGACATCACCGCGTCGGGACGCGAGATCGATCGCGACGGCGAGACCCGCGGCATCTTCGCGGGCAGCGACATCTGGGAGTTCACCAACCGCTGGACCCTGGTCACCGAGCTCAGCTACATCTCAGACGAGGCGTTCGTCCCCGCCTTCTTCGACGAACTGGGACGCACGACCGAGGACTTCCGCAACCGCCTCCAGCTCGAGCGCCGCGGCGACGACACCTACTTCGCGGTCGAGGCGAGCACCACCCTCAACGACTTCATCGTCCCCGAGCACCTGCTCCAGAGCCCGGGGTACCGGGTGAACAAGCTCCCCGAGGCGCGCTTCGTCTCCATGGCCAGGGACCTGCTCCCCGACTACGAGCCGGGGCTGCTGACCTACTCGTTCGAGGCCCGCGCCGGCCGCGTGAGTCTGGCGTTCTCCGAGGTGGACGCGTCCCAGTACGGGTTCACCACCAACTCCCTGGCCGACGACGCGTTCGGCACCACCGCGTCACAGTCGCTGGGCGACAGGCTCAGGGCGATCGGGCTCGACGAGGGCCATGTCTCACGCGTCGACACCCGCCACGAGCTGACGGCCCGGCTGGACCTGGGCCCCGTGCGCGTCGTCCCCTTCGCCGTGGGGCGTCTGACCGCCTACGACAGCGACTACCCGACCTTCAGCCCCGATCAGGGCGACGAGGTCCGCTTCTGGGGCGGCGGCGGGCTCACGCTCTCGACGACCATCTCCAAGGTCAACGACGGCGTCGAGAGCCGCTTCTTCGATATCCACCGCCTGCGCCACATCATCGAGCCCTCGATTACGATCTGGGGCGCGGACTCGAACTTCGCCGCGGACGATGTGCCGATCTACGACGACGATGTCGAGGGGCTCCTGCGGGGCACGGCCTTCCGCGCCGCGGTCGACCAGACCTGGCAGACCAAGCGAGGCGGCGTGGGCCGCTGGCGCGATGTCGAT
This sequence comes from uncultured Phycisphaeraceae bacterium, assembly GCA_964387925.1. Classification (GTDB taxonomy): domain Bacteria; phylum Planctomycetota; class Phycisphaerae; order Phycisphaerales; family UBA1924; genus UBA1924. The sequence continues at coordinate 48,063 of CAYLXF010000006.1, read as the reverse complement.
CTGGTCCGGCTCCGCACCGAGTATGTCGACGCCAGCGAACGCGCGGGCCAGAGCCCCATCCCCCGGTACTTCTCCTCGCGCCCCGAGCTCTCCAACCCCGGCGAATACCTCGGCGCCAGCATGATCGTCCAGCCCACCGAGGTGCTGGCCCTGGCCGGCGAATGGATCTACGACCTCGAAGCCGACTCGACCGCGCGTTCGAGCGTGGGGCTGATCCTTGAGCACCGCCCCGGACTCACCACCTCGATCGAGTACCGCGAGGTGCGGGCCCTGGACGCGACCTTCGCCGGCGTGGGCGCGCGCTACCGCCTGAGCGACAAGTACGCGCTCCAGGTCAACGCCAACTACAACTTCACGCTCAAGGACTTCCAGAACTTCAACACCCAGATCCTCCGCCGATTTCAGGTCGGCACGCTGGGCGCGTCGATCAGCTACGACAACATCCGCGGCGAGACCAGCATCGGCTTCGTGTTCCACCCGCTGGGCTCGGGCGACGATCTGGCCGACGACCCCGCCTGGGGAGGATGACCGGCCGTCGCGCCGCTCAGCGGTTCGAGCAGCGCCCCGCCCCGAACATGCTCATCTGCGACTTGGTCGCCACCTCGCACGCCACCGGGTGGTCGATGTCCACGCGGTAGTCGCCCGAGTAGCATGCCGTGCAGTACTGCTCGGGCGCCTGGTTCATCTCGGCGAGCATGCCCTCGATGCTCAGGAAGTGCAGCGAGTCCACGCCCAGGAACTCGCGGATGTCCTCGACGCTGCGGTTGTGGGCGATGAGCTGCTCGCGGTCGGCGAAATCGACCCCAAAGAAGCACGGGTGCTTGATCGGCGGGCACGAGATCCGCAGATGGATCTCCCTCGCCCCCGCCTGGCGCAGCTGGATCATCTTCTCTCGCGTGGTGGTGCCGCGCACGATCGAGTCGTCCACGACGATCAGCTTCTTGTCCCGGACGATGTCGGAGATGACATTGAGCTTGAGGCGCACCGCCGCCGACCGCTCCTCCTGCGTGGGCTTGATGAAGGTGCGGCCGACATACCGGTTGGGAACGATCCCCTCGCGGTACGGGATCCCCGACTCGTTGGCGTACCCGTTGGCGGCGCTGCGCCCCGAGTCGGGCATGGGCATCACATAATCCGCCTCCACCGGCGCCTCGCGCGCCAGACGCGCCCCGAATCGCTCGCGCGAGATCTGGACATTCTGCCCGAAGACATTGGACGCGGGGTTGGCGAAGTACACATGCTCGAACACGCACTGCGCCAGCGGCTCGGCGGGCGACGCGTAGCGGCGCGAGCGGACCCCATCGTTGCTCAGTGTCACGATCTCGCCCGGCTCGACCTCCCGGATGTAGCGGGCGCCCACGACATCGAGCGCCACCGTCTCCGAGGCCACGATCGGCTTGCCGCTGGGCAGCTCGCCCAGCACCAGCGGACGCCACCCCCACGGGTCGCGCGTCGCCTCGATGCGATCGGGGAACAGCATCACCAGCGAGAACGCCCCCAGCAGGTTGCGCATCGTCGCCGCGACCGGATCGGGCGAGTCGCGCTGCTCGGGCGAGGCGAGCAGGTGCACGATGATCTCGCTGTCAGAGGTCGTGTGGAACAGCCGCCCCGCCTGCGAGAGCACCTTGCGCCACGCCAGCCCGTTGACCAGGTTCCCATTGTGCGCCAGGGCGATAGGCCCGTCGAAGGTGACCTCCACCAGCGGCTGGGCGTTGCACGACTTGGACCCGCCGCTCGTCGAGTACCGGTTGTGCCCGATCGCGCCGTGGTTGGCGCCCGGGGCCGTCGTATGGTTGTACTGCTTCTCGAGCCGGGAGATGGACAGCTCATCGAAGACCTCGGCCACCAGACCCGAGCCGACATGCGATTCGATCACCCCGCCGTCGGTCACCGCGATCCCCGCGGCCTCCTGGCCCCGGTGCTGCTGCGCAAACATCCCCAGGTAGACCTTGCGCACCGCGTCGGGGTCGTTCCAGATGCCGATGACGCCGCACTTTTCACGCGGCTGGTCGTCGCGATCGCTACGGAATGTGGGACATGCACGGGCGGAAGTGCCGGCTGGAGCGGGGGAGACAGGAAGCGAGATACGCCTGGGCATCTTCGGGCTCCGGCTGGCGGGCGTGCATTCGAGGGGTGCGCACCGAAGTTTAGCGCCGCGCTCGCAAGAACCGGTCACAGCACCGTCAGTTTTTCCACCCTTGGGCACAACCCCTCATCGGCGCCCCGGCCCAGAAACAGCTCGATCGCCTCGCGACCGCGCCGCCCCATGTCCAGGGTCAACCCGGACACATACATCGCCAGATACCGATCGACCAGCTCGGGGTCGTCCCACTCGGTCCGGTCACCCTTGTTGAGCTGGAGGTGCCGCCGGGAGGCCTCGCTCATCGCCACGCAGCAGCGCACCGACGCGTTGAGCACCCCCGCCAGCCGGGCGCAGGTCCCCAGGCCGTAGCGGTCATCGAGATCGCGCTTGATGACATTGAGCCCCAGCGGCAGCGCCCTGCCCGTCCGGGCGAACCACCACGCGCCCATGTCCCCGATCTCGCGCAATCCCATCTCCCCGTGGGTCAACTGCGCCTCGTGTATCAGCAGCCCCGCGTCCGCCTCCCCCCGCGCGACCGCGCCGGGGATCTCCGAGAACAGCATCTCGGTGTGCTCGAAGCGTCCCAGCGCCATGCGCAGCGTCATGTACGCCGAGGTGTTCACGCCGGGGATCGCGATGCGGCCTCCGCCGCCCCGCAGGTCGTCGAGCGTCTGACAGGGTGAACCCCGGCCCACCACGACGCGGGGGCCGTAGTTCTCGCCGAACGACCCGCCAGCGGCGGTGATGGCGAAACGATCGGCGATCCGGGGGTAGGCGGCGCAGGAAATGGCGGTGATGTCGTAGTCGATCTCGTCTTGCGCGTCGCCGATGACCAGCTTGTTGAGCCGCTCCACATCCCGCGCCACCAGGTTGAAGCGGAACGGCCCCGTATCGACCTGCGCCCTGCCAAGCCCGCCCTCCACCGGGGTCCCGTCGGGGTGGCGCACGCCCACCAGCGGCCACCACATCACCAGATCGTCCGAGTCGGGCGAGTGGGCCAGGTTGAGTTCGATCGTTTCGGCGAGCGTATCGGGCATCGTGGGCTCCGTGCGAGTCAATAACGCGGGATGGATGGATCGATCCTCAGCGACCACCAGTCGATCCCCCCGGCGACCGATCTCGCGCCCGCCAGCCCCTGCTGCTGCATGAACATGGCGGCCTTGAGCGATCGACGCCCGCTATGGCAGATCACCGCGATCGTGGTGTCCTCGTCGGCCTCAAGCTGGTTGATCTTGGACGGGATGTCTCCCATCGGGATGTGCACCGCCCCGCCGATCGACGCGACCGCCAGCTCGTCGGGCTCGCGGATGTCGATCAGCACAAAGCCCTCGTCGCCCGAGGACAGTTTCGAGGCGGCCTCGGGGACGCTGATCTCCAGCCCCTCCTGAAAAGGCCACCGCGGCGGGTTGTCGTCACGCTGATCGCCGTTCATGACGCGGGTTCCTCCCTGCTCGGCGGCAGATCGCCCCGCGGCTTATGCTCGTCCGCGGGCGGAGCGGGGTACCCCGAGGCCCAGCCGACCCCGGCCGTGCGCTTATATGGCGAGGGCGACAGCGTCGGCTCGTCGATCTCGCCCACCCAGACCCAGTAGCCGATGGCGTAAGGGGTTCCGATGAAGGAACGCCCCAGCTCGTCGATGGTCATCATCAGATCCTCGAACCAGCCCGAAGACTGCAACGCCAGGGCGTCGCGCCGGGTGGGAAAACGCCCGTACTCGCGCGGCGTGCTGACCTTCTCAAGCGGGGCGCGGAGCACGAAGGTGTGCCCGTGCACCACCCCGTCGAACGCGGCGATATAGGTGGTGGGGGTCCACGCCGATCGCGGCCTGGGATCGGCGCCAAAGAGCACCGCCGGGCCGGTGCGGGCGCCGGGGACGGGCCCGTCAAATGTGGGCGGGAGCTGCGCCCCGCCGAGCGTGAGGCGGTCGTTGAGCGTCTGGGAGCACCCCGCCAACGCCGCCAGCAGCATCAGGCGCAGCACGGGCAACGCACGCTTAGAGGTGGTCCAAGTCATCGCGTGATCGTATGCACGGGTGGGAGACGGCTGCGTATGCTTCCCATCAGGACCAAGCGATGGCCAAGAACAAGAAGAAATCCAAGCAGGGACCCCCCAGTTTCAACAACCGGCGCGCCCTCTACGACTACTTCATCGAGGACACGATGGAGGTCGGTATCGTGCTCGAGGGCTCGGAGGTCAAGGCCATCCGCGAGGGCAACGCCTCGCTCAAGGAAGGGTACATCAGCGTCGATCTCGATCCCCCCCGCCTGACGCTCCACCAGGTCGATATCGGCCCCTACCAGCCCGCGGGGATCCTGAACCATCTGCCCAAGCGCGACCGGATCCTGCTGGCCCGGAAGCGTGAGATCGTCAAGCTGGCGCGCCAGGTCGACCAGAAGGGCGTGACCCTGGTGCCCCTGGAAATGTACTTCTCCCAGGGCCTGGTGAAGATCAAACTGGCGGTGGCGCGGGGCAAGGCCCAGCACGACAAGCGTCGCGCCATCGTCGAGCGCGAGACCGGGCGCGAGCTGCGCCGGGCGATGTCCAGATACGCGCCGTGAGCACCCGGGCCGGATGCGCATGAAAAAACGGCGATCCACGCGGTGGAGTTCCCGCCAGAGCCGATCGGATCAGATCCCGTTGACCTTCGAGTCCCGGGCCATGGCGATCTTGAGCCGGGCGCGCTCCTTGGCGCGCGTGAGCTCCTCGACGGCCTCGAGCCTGTTGGGCGCGTCGTCGGGCACGACACGCGCCTCGGCCTCGGCCAGCTCGGCGCGGGCCTCGCTCTCGATGAGCTCCTCGGCCGGGATCGCCCGCTCGGCCAGGATCACCAGCTCGTCGTGCCCCATCTCCAGGAACCCGCCGTCGATGAAGTACTGGCGCGACCCCGAGCCCTTGTCGGCGGGGAAGTCGAGGCGCAGCTTGCCGATGCCCAGGCGCGAGACGAGCGGCGCCCCGCCGTGCTGGAACCCGATGAGCCCGTCCCAGGCGGGGACCGAGGCGTAGGTCACCCGCTCGTTGAGCAGCTGGGCGGAGGGGGTGACGAGTCGGCAGGTGATGGTGTTGTCGGCCACGGTGGGAATCCTCTGCGATCGGTGATTGAGCCGCCGATCCCGGCCCGCCGCGTCCTTCCGCGGCCTGCCGGGATCAGGTCTCGATCATAGCCCCGCCAGAGCCCCTCTTCAGACCCCCGCCCGGCTCTTGAGCCGCCCGAACAAACTTCAAGGGCGCCGGTGCATACGCTGTGCTGTGCACCGACGCGCCATACTCACCATCACCGGGTTGCTGGTGCTCTGCGCGGCGATCGCCACGCTGCGCCTGCTCGTGGGTTCTGAGGGGTTCGGCATCTCCGAGTTCGACCAGATCAACCGGCTCCGCTTGCACCGTGTGCTGGTTGGCGCCGTTGTGGGCGCGAGCCTGGGTCTGGCCGGGGCGATGCTCCAGTCGCTGCTGCGTAACCCCCTGGCCGCCCCTGACCTCATGGGGCTCACCGCCGGGGCGGGCCTGGCCGTGACGCTGCGGACCTGGCGGGCCGGGATCGTGCTGGGCGCCGGGGCCGCGGCCGCGCCGGCGCTGGTGGGCGCGATCGCGGTGCTGGCCCTCGTCTGGTTCCTGAGCCAGCGCCGCGGACTGATCGACCCGGTGACCATGATCCTGGTGGGCGTGATCGTCAGCGTGATCCTGGGGGCGGCGACGATGCTCGTCGCCTCGCTCATGCCCGATCGGGGGTTCTCGGTGTCGCGATGGATGATGGGCTCACTGCGCGAAGACATCGCTCCGGTCGCGATCTGGGTCTCCGCGTGCGTGCTCGTGGCAATCCTCGCCTGGGGGGTCTGGGTCGCGAACGCCTTCGACGCCATGGCGCTCTCCGAGGACGAGGCCCGATCGGTCGGCGTCCGCGTGGGGGCGATCCGGCTGGGACAACTGCTGGGCTCCGGAGCGCTGACGGCGATCTCGATCGTGCTCGCAGGCCCCATCGGCTTCGTGGGGCTCGTGAGCCCCCACATCGTGCGCCTGCTCGCCGGGCCCTCGCACCGGTCGCTGCTGATCGGCTCGGCGCTGGCCGGGATCGCGCTGGTGGTGGGGGCCGACACCCTCGTGCGACTGATCGGCACCGACGCGGGGCGGATCCCCATCGGCGTCGTCACCTCGCTCATCGGCGGCCCGGTCTTCCTCGTCCTGCTGATGAAGATGCGCCGGTGAGCCGTTGAGACCCGCTCAGGCGTTGAAATACCGCGCCTCGGGATGGTGCGCCACGATCGCGCAGGTCGACTGCTCGGGGTCGATCTGGTGGTTCTCCGTCAGCTCGCACCCGATGCGGGTGGGATCGAGCAAACGCCACATGATCTCATGAGCGCTCATATCCGGGCAGGCCGCGTAGCCGAACGAGTACCGCGAGCCGCGATAGCCCTGCTTGAAGAGCTCGGGGATCTCGGGCGAATCCTCGTGCCCGAAGCCCAGCTCTGTGCGGATCCGCTTGTGCCAGTACTCCGCCAGGCCCTCGGCCGATTCGACCCCCAGCCCGTGCCAGTACAGATATTCCTGGTACTCATCGTTCTCGAAGAGAGCCCTGGTGTGCCGCGTGATCTGCTCGCCCATCGTCACGCACATCATCGCCAGCACATCGCGCCCGCCCATCGCCTCGCACTCGGACTGATCGCGGTAATAGTCGGCGATGCACAGATTCTTGTTCTGCTGCTGACGCGGGAAGCCGAAGCGCTCGATCTCCCGATCGTGGTCCTTGGGATCGAAAACAATCAGCTCCTCGCCCTGCGAGGCGCAGGGGAAGTAGCCGTAGACCACCCGGGGGCGCAGGATCGCTTCGCGATAGCACCGCTCGGTGAGCTCCTTGAACTTGGGGCGCGCCGTCTCCCTAAGCAGCTTCTCGTACTCGCCCTTCGACCGCGTTCCCCGCTTGATCTGCCACTGGATCGAGAACAGCGCGGTCGGGTTCACATAAGCGAAGATGTCGCGCAGGCTCGGGTCTGTGATGACCGCCGTCCCCCAGAACGGGGGCGTGGGCACGGGGTTGTCGCGCGAGACCTCCGAACGCGTCCGCACCGCCGTGGCGGTGGGCGCCGCGGTCTCCCCCGCCTCGTATTTGGCCACTGAGGCCTTGCGCGCCGTCTGCCGCTCGCTGGCGGCCGAGAGCAGCTCGCCCGTGCGGCCCGAGACGATCGCGTTCATCGTGTCGAGCCCCTCGAAGGCGTCCTTGGCGTACAGCAGTTCGCCCCCGTACACGCCGCTCAGGTGCCCCTCGGCGTACGAACGCGTCAGCGCCGCCCCGCCCAGGATCACCGGGACCCGGATCCCCCGGCTGTTGAGCTCGCGCAGGTTATCCTCCATCACATTCACCGACTTGACCAGCAGCCCCGAGAGCCCGATCGCGTCGGCCCTCGTCTCCTCGTAGGCCTTGAGAATCGCGTCGATCGGCTGCTTGATGCCCAGGTTGTGCACCTTGAACCCGTTGTTGGTCAGCAGAATATCCACCAGGTTCTTGCCGATGTCGTGCACATCGCCCTTGACGGTGGCCACCACGATCGAGCCCTTGGTCTGCGTGTCGGCCTTGTCCATGAAGGGTTCGAGCAGCGCCACTGATTTCTTCATCGTCTGGGCGCTCTGAAGCACGAAGGGCAGCTGCATCTGGCCGGACCCGAACAGCTCGCCCACCACCTTCATCCCCGCCAGCAGGTGGTCGTTGATGATCTCCAGCGGCGTGTACTTCCCCCTGGCCTCGGTCAGCGATTCCTCCAGGTGCTCGTTCTCGCCGTCGATGATGTGCTTGCGCAGCCGCTCTTCGAGCGGCAGGTCGGAGATTGAGGTCGTGCTCGCCTCCTCGGTCGCGTCGGCGAACAGGTCGATCAGCGCGTCGAGCGGGTCGAAATCGACATCGGTGACCCCATCGGGCAGCCCCGTCCCGCCCCGGCTCGGGTCGCGCCGGTCGAAGATCAGGTTGTACGCGGCTTGCTTCTGGTCCTCGGGGATCCGGTTGAGGGGCATGATCTTCGACGCGTGCACGATCGCGCTGGTCATCCCCGCCCGCACCAGCTCGTGCAGGAACACCGCGTTGAGCACGGTCCGCGCCACCGGCTTGAGCCCGAACGACACATTCGACAGGCCGCAGGTGAGCTGGACCCCGGGGTACGCCCGGGCAATGCGCCCCGTCCCCTCGATCAGCTCCAGCGCGCTGCGTCGGTCGCTGTCGAGCCCGGTCGAGATGGGCAGCACCAGCGGGTCGATGAACAGATCGCTCACCCTGAGCCTGTGGACCTCGGTCGCGCGTTCGATGGCGCGGGTGGCGATGGCCAGCTTACGATCCGCCGTGCGGGCCATCGCCTCCCGGGGGTCCTCGTCGATGGTCCCGATCACCAGCGCCGCCCCGTAATCCCGGGCCAGCCCGCAGAGCCGGTCGAACTTCTCCTCGCCGTCCTCGAAGTTGGCCGAGTTGATGATGCACTTGCCGCCCGCGCTCTTGAGCCCCGCCTCGATGACCGCGGGAGAGGTCGAATCGAGCATCAGCGGCGCGTCGGCCTGCTGGACGAGGCGCGACACCACCTCGCGCATGTCGTCGGGCCCGCTGCGACCCGCCACATCGACATTGACATCGAGCACATGCGAGCCGTCCTTGACCTGGTTCTTGGCCAGCGAGCTGACGCCCTCCCAGTCCTGCGATTCGAGTAGGCGCTTGAACGCACGCGATCCCGACGCGTTGCACCGCTCGCCCACGATCAGGAACGACGCGTCCTGACGATACTCGACCGCCGAGTACAGCGACGAGCAGGCGGGCGCGACCTTGCGCTCGGGGCGCGGACCAAACGGGGTGTGGGACACAAGCTCGGCGAGATACCTGATATGCTCGGGAGTGGTCCCGCAGCACCCGCCCACCGCGTTAATCAGCCCCTCGCGCAGGAAGATCCCCATCGCGTCCCTGAACCCCTGCGAGGTGAGCGGGTAGATCGTCTTGCCCTCGACCAGCGCCGGCAAGCCCGCGTTGGGCATCACCGTGATCAGCCGGTCCCATCGCGACGCCAGCGTCCGCACGCTGCGCACCATCTCGATCGGTCCCGTCGCGCAGTTGAGCCCCAGCGACGCGATCGGCAGCGGGCGCAGCGCCTCGATCGCCGCCTCGATCGACGAGCCCACCAGCATGGTCCCGGTCTGCTCGATCGTCACCGACACCATGATCGGCGTCGTCCCCGGCTCATGCCCGAGCTGGACCTCGGCTTGACGCACCCCGGCCACCGCCGCCTTGATCTGCAGCAGGTCCTGGCAGGTCTCGAGCAGCACGCAGTCAACACCGCCGGTGATCAGCCCCCGCGCCGCGTGGGCGTACGAATCCCGCATCGCGTCGAAGCCGATCTGCCCCAGCGTGATGAGCTTGGTGCCCGGACCGAGCGACCCGGCCACGAACCGCGGCTTGTCGGGCGTCGAGTACTTTTCCGCGGCGATTCGGGCGATCGTCGCCGCGGCGTGCGCCAGCTCCTCGGCCCGATCGTACAGATCAAACTCGCCCAGCGTGTGGGCCGCCGCCCCGAAGGTGTTGGTGGTGACCACATCGGCCCCGGCCTCGAAGTAGCCCCTGTGGATCTCCTCGATCACATCAGGACGCGTGAAACACAGCACATCGGGGCAGTTCTCGCACCCCATGTAATCGGTCTCGACCGCAAGGTCGTAGCCCTGCGTCTGGGTGCCCATGGCCCCGTCCCAGATCAGAACACGGCTGTCGAGGAGTTCGATCAACGCTGGACGCTCATTCGTACTCATGACAAGACTATATCCAAATATGTGGATAAAAGAATGAACCTCAATAAAAAATCAAAAAACCGGGTCTTTCGATCCGGCGAAAGGGTATGGATAAAGGCCCCGCTTACGGACAGCCGCCCGAGAACACCGTCAGGAAGGCCGAGACATCGAAGAAGTTCAGGTTCCCGTCGCCGGTGAAGTCGACCGACAGGTCCCCGCCGCTGAACGCGACCAGGAAGGCCGAGACATCGAAGAAGTTGAGCTGCCCGTCGCCGGTGATGTCGGCGATGCAGGTTGCGGGTTCCTCGCAGGAGAGGCCGCTGATCCGCACGCCATCCACCGCCGCCTCGATCACCGAGCCCTCTCCCGCGTCCTCGGCGATGAACCGAACCACCACCGCGTTGGTGGGGGTGACGAAATCAGCCACACGCATCGAGGCGTCGAACCAGCCGCCCGAGGACTCGGCCGTGTCCGGACCGACCACCTCCAGCGTCGTCCAGCTGATCCCCGCGTTGTTGGAGATCTCGACGGTGAAGACATCGGCCCCCGGAGCCGCACCCGTGCCCGAGCCCGTGTTGTCGTACCAGCGGCTGTAGGAGAGCACCGCTTCGGGATCACCCGAGAGATCGAGCAGGGGCGAGGCGAGCACAGTCTGCCCGTTATCGACATCGGTGTCCGAGCCCGGGTTGCCGTTGCCCGTGAGATAGCACGAGCCCGACCCGTCCGCGTCGCTGGGCGCGTCGCCGCGTGAGCCGTCGCCCATGGGCACGCCGCGCTCCCAGCGCCCCCGGGCGCGACCGACCACGCCCGTCACGCTCCAGCCCATGTCGGTCTCGAAGCTGTCCTCGAAGGCGACGGTGATGTCGCCCACCAAGGCGCGGAAGGGGTCGGCGCTCCCGTCCTCGGGGAGGGTGACCACACCGCCCGTCTCGCCCTCGACGGCCAGGTAGAACAGCACGCTGTCGCCGCAGGCGAACGCGGGGAGCGTCGCGGTGTAGCTGTCGCCGCCGTTGCTGGTCAGGGGGATGGCGGAGTAGCCCGCCCCGTTGACCGACACGAGCAGCTCGGCGCTGCCCGGCGCCACGACATCCTCACGCGGGTCGATGGTCACCCCGAAGCTGGTGGGCACACCGGGATCGACCGTCCCGGGGATGTCCCCCTCGATCAGCGGCGTCAGGAACGGGATCTCCGTCACGAGCGCCGACGCCAGGTACCGCTGCACATTGTTGACGCTCGTGGCGCCGTTGACCACGAAGTAGAAATCACCGCCGACCTCGGTGTCAAAGAGCATCATCTCGCCCTCGCCGAAGCCGGTGTCATTGACGCCCGCCAGGAAGTTCCCGCCCGCGTCGACCGCCGTGATCCGCAGGTCCTGGACCACATTGTAGTTGGTGAGCGATCCGCCGCTGCACGAGCTGTCCTGCGGGCCCTGGACATACTGCCCCGCATCGGGGCCTACGGCGAAGGTGATGCGGGCTCGCTCGTTGACCGCGACATGGAAGTAGTCGCTGTCGCTGTTGTCGTCGATCCCGATGTTCTCGATGGTGGCCGACTGGCCGATGCCGAGCGTCCCCAGATCGGTCACCTGCGCGGTGCTGTCGTTGGGCTCGTACACATCCCCGTAGTGCCGGATCCCGTTGAGGATGTCGTCGAGCTGCGGCCCGTCGTAGGCGGTGGAGATGAACGGCTCCATGAGCTTGGTGCCCACGGCGGGGCACACATGGAGCATGCCCAGCCCGTGCCCGTGCTCGTGGGCGAGCACATTGCGTAACCGCAGCGAGTTGCCCGCGGTGTTATTGTAGAAAGTGTCGTACGCGTCGATGGCCATGTCCCCGTCGTTGGGGAAGTTGTTGTAGGCCAGCACGCCCCCGTTGCCGTCGTTCTGGTAGTTGAAAGCCGAGATGCGGATGTCGCCCCGCACGCCCAGCTGCCCGCCGGGCCCGTTGAGATCGGCCCCGTCGTCGTTGGGCTCGTAGACATAGGTGACATTGATCAGCTGGCTCCAGCGATCGAAGATCTGGGCGAAGAGCGCCTGCCAGGTGGCGGTGTCGCCGTAGACGCCGTCGAGCCAGTCGAAGAGCGTCGAGTCGCCCGAACCCAGCCCGATGCCCAGGTCGGGCACATGGGTCCCGTCCGGGACGAACGAGTATGTCAGGGTCGTGGGCTGGCCTTGACCCAGCCCGCCGCCATCGGTCGCCGTCGAGGTCCACCGCGTGATCTGCTGGAACCGGACCTGGAACGGGAACTCGATGAGCTGATTCACGGCGTAGGCGTAGTCGCGGTCGGTGTCGGGCGCGAAGCACATATGCGGGACCCGCTTGCCCTGATCGAGCGTGTCGGCGATGGCGTGCAGGATGTTCCACTGCGCCCCGGTCAGCCGCTCGGCCAGCTCGTCGGAGACCAGCAGGCCCAGGTACTCGTTGGCGGTGATGTCGGGATCGACCTCGGGCAAGGAAGGGACATCCGTGGCTCCGAGATCGAATGCCGCGGGATCGAAGCCCCGCGAGCCGATGCCCCCGGCGCGGGCGATCCGGGCCCGGTGCTCCTCGGGGAGCTGTGGGAAGAGCCGCTGGGCCATCTCCACCAGTCGCGACTCATGGTCGCTGGCGATGGCGACGGGGTACCGGTCGACGATCTGACCATCCGGCGCCATCCCGGCGCAGGCGGACAGGGCGATCATCAGGGACAGTTCGAAACTTCTGCGCTGCATGCGGAGTGCTCCCTTCTTGCTCTTGTTCTGTCTGGTTGCGTCTTGGCTACTGCGTCACCGCGTCCCCCTCGGACGCGTCCGATGAACACCACCACCAACCGGCGCGAGATCCGGGAGGAGGAGAACAAACCGAGCCGCTCGTTTGCGCGCCGCGATCAACTCTCCGGGACGGGCCGAGCTCTCGGATCACGCGCCCCGGGCATAAAAAAACAGACGGGCGGGGCGGACCAACCCCAGCGGTTGGCGCGCTCCAGACCCGTCTGTGGAATACCTCGTTACGGGCAGCCCGAGCTGAAGGCGTTGAGGAACGCCGAGACATCGAAGAAGTTCCAGACCCCGTTGCCGTCGAAGTCGCCGTCGCCCTGCATGCCGCTGAAGGCGCCGAGGAAGGCCGAGACATCGAAGAAGTTGAGCTGGCCGTCCGTGTTGATGTCGGCGGGGCACTCGACCGGGGGCAGCGGGGTGGTGAACATGTTCATCAGGTACCGCTGGATGTTGTTGGTGTTGTTGGTGGCCGAGACGATCGCGTAATACACGCCGCTGCTCTGGGCCTCGTACACCAGCGTCTCCGTGCCGCCCTCGTCCGTGTCGTCGGCGGTGGAGACCGGGGTGATCAGGTTCGCCCCGCTGTAGAGGTCGACCTTAAGGTCGAGCATCGAGTTGTAGTCGACCACCTGCCCCGAGCTGCACGACTGGGTCTGGCCGCCGGACTGGTACTGGCCGGCGTCGGGCGCGATGGCGAAGGTGATCTTGGCCCGCTCGGTCAGAGTGATCTTGAACATGTCGTAGGCCGAGTTGTCGTCGATGCTGACATTCGTGACCGCGGCGAAACCGTTGTCTCCGAACGAGCCCAGGTCCTGGGCCTCGGCGGTCGTGTTGTCCGGCTCATACGGATCGCCGTAGTGGCGCTGCCCGTTGAGGATGTCGTCGAGCTGGGGCCCGTCGTACGAGGTGTCGATGTACGGCTCCATGAGCTTGGTCCCGTTGGCGGGACACACATGGGCCATGCCCAGCCCGTGCCCGTGCTCGTGGGCGACCACATTGCGCAGACGACGCGAGTTCTGGGTCGTGCTGTTGAAGAAGGTGTCGTACGCGTCGATGGCCATGTCGCCGTCGTTGGGGAACATGTTGTAGGCCAGCACGCCGAAGTTGCCGTCCGCCGGGTAGTTGAACGCCGAGATGCGGACATCGCCCCGGACCCCCAGGACGCCCGAGAGCCCGTTGAGGCTCACGCCGTCGTCGTTGGGCTCGTAGACATAGCTGATGCCCGTGAGCTCGGCCCACCGGTCGAAGACCTGGGCGAAGAGCGCCTGCCAGGTCGCGGTGTCGCCGTAGCGCCCGTCGAGCCACGCGAAGAGGGTCGAGTTGCCCGAGCCGAGCCCGCTGTTGGGGATGTGAGTCCCATCGGGAACGAAGGAGTAGGTGAGCGTGGTGGGGTCGCCCTGGTTGAGCCCGTTGCCGTCGGTCGCCGTCCGCGACCAGCGGTTGCCCTGCTGGAAGCGAGAGCCGTCCTCGGAGACGAACTGGTAGTTGAGCAGCTCGTTGACCATGAAGGTGTAGTCGGGGTTGGTCCCGGGAGCGAAGCAGAAGAAAGGCAGGTCGTGCTTCTCGTCCATCAGGCGCGCCATCTCGTTGAGCACGCCCATCTGCTCCTCGCTCAGCGAGGCCCGGATCTGGTCGTTGAGCAGCATGCCCAGGTACTCCCTGGCCGTGACGCCCGAGGGGATCTGCGCCTGGGGCCGGCTCAGCCGCGCCCAGTCGAGCTGGCTCACGTCGATCGCGTCGGCGCCCAGCCCGTCGGCGGCGGCGATCTTGGCCTGCTCGGCCGGGGTCAGCGAACGGACCATCGAGCGGGCGATGGCCTGCATGTCCAGCTCGTTGGGGCTGGCGATGCAATCGGGCATCGTGGAGGCGCTCGCGCCGCCGGCGAGCAGGGTCAGGGTGGTGAAAAAAAGCGCTTTGTGATTCATGTCGTTCCCTTTTCGTTCGCCCGCCCGAGCCGGGCGAGATGGTCGAGTCGCGAGTGCCAGAACACCCGGAGGATTTCCCATCGGCCCCGGTGTAATCCTCACGCCGGCAAGCCGATCAGCATGGGTCCGCAACAAACACGCCCAGAAGCCAAGCCGCTCGCGAGCGGCCCCTAGAACAGCGTGTGCCCATTCCTGCATTCTTTCAAACCCATGGAGAAACCCACGGGCCAACCGGAAGCGTCAAAACACCACTGACACTCGGAATCAGACGAGAAACCCTACGCAGACGGCCTCGTAGTGGATCCAATTCATACCCGATCCTCCGGGCCGTTCGAGACAAAAATGAAAAAAACACCCAAGAATCGCCGATTCCGGGGTGACGCACTTCCGATATTCGTAAACTGATTGGGCGGGCGAGGGTCCGTCCATCACCCGAAAAGGCGGGAGAAGAGCCGAAAGAATCCACAAATCTCGACGCCCCGGACCCTATTTCTTCTTGTTCTGGAAGTAGTTGCCTGCGAACTTCTTCTGGAACTTCTCCACCCGCCCGGCGGCATCGACAAACGCCGACTTTCCAGTGAAGAACGGGTGCGAACCCGACCAGACATCAACCTTGAGCTCGGGCACCGTCGCCCCGACGGTCATGACGACCTCGCCGTTGTAGTAGACCTTGCAGGACGGGTACCAGGTGGGGTGGGTGTCGCTTTTCATGGGTGTATCCTCGAATATCCCCGGTTTCCATCCGGAGGGCGGGAAGGATAGGCCCAGGCCGGAGACAGGTCAATCGCAAACGAGACACGCCCCATGCCCACGATCTTCATCACCACCCGGATCAACGCCCCGAGAGAGCGGGTGTTCGACCTGGCCCGGAGCATTGACGCGCACATGGCCTCGACCTCGGCTTCGGGCGAGCGGGCGGTGGATGGCCGCACCACCGGGCTGATCGGGCCCGGCGAAACCGTGACCTGGGAAGCTCGCCACCTCGGGGTTCGCCAGCGGCTCACCGTCCGCATCACCCAGTTCGAACGGCCATGCTTGTTCACCGACGAGATGACCGCGGGGGCGTTCCGGCGGATGCGCCACACCCATCGCTTTGAAATGATCGATGAACGCCACACCCTCATGGGCGACGAGCTGAACTTCCAGGCCCCGCTGGGACTTCTGGGCCGATTGGCCGAGACGCTATTTCTCACCCGGTACATGCGCCGATTCCTGATCGAACGCAACCGCGTGCTGAAAGAGCTGGCGGAATCAGACCAGTGGGCCCCCTATCTCGCGAGAGTCGGGCGGGATCACCCCAAGTGAAGTCCCCGCATGGACTTCCCACCACGAAGCCCCTACCATCTCTCAGCGCCGTGCACGATCAGGAGCACCGGCGCCATACCCCACCTCCGGTTGCTCGCCTCTGACGCCCCGTGCGCACGCCTGACATTCCGGATCTTTCGCGGGCTCCCCTGATTGCCCGAGACCACCCCGGAATCTGAAAAGGCCCGGCAACTGAGAAAACACACACATGAAGTTCAATGAACTGGGGCTCCACGAGTCCATCGTTCGCGCGGTCGCCGACAAGGGCTACACCGATCCCACGCCCATCCAGGCCCGCGCCATCCCCGCCGCCCTCGAGGGTCACGATCTTCTGGGCACCGCCCAGACCGGCACCGGAAAGACCTGCGCCTTCGCCCTGCCCATCCTCCACCTCCTCGACGAGGACCAGGGCCACAAGTCCAAGCGAAACCGCGGCAAGGGGCGCTCGCCCCGCGCCCTGGTCCTCGCGCCCACCCGCGAGCTGGCCTCGCAGATCTTCGAAAGCTTCGTCGCCTACGGCAAGCACCTCAAGCTGCGCCACGCCGTCGTCTTCGGCGGCGTCAACCAGCGCAAGCAGGTCGCCGCCATGCGCGAGGGCGTCGATGTGCTCATCGCCACCCCCGGGCGCCTGCACGACCTGATCCAGCAGGGCCACATCGACCTGGGCGAGATCGAGATCCTCGTCCTCGACGAGGCCGACCGCATGCTCGACATGGGCTTCATCCACGACATCCGCAAGGTCGTGGCGATGGTTCGTGAGGACCGCCAGACCCTCTTCTTCTCCGCCACCGTCTCCGGCGAGATCAGAAAACTCGCCAACGCCCTGCTGTGCGACCCGATCGTCATCGAGACCGCCCCCGAGGCCACCACGGCCGACGCCATCGCCCAGCGGATCTACATGATCGAGAAGGAGAACAAGAAGGCCCTCCTCCGCCGCGTGCTCGCCGGCGACGATGTCCAGCGCGCCCTGGTCTTCTCCAAGACCAAGCACGGGGCCGACAAGATCGTCAAGGGCCTGCGACACGAGGGCATCGAGGCCGAGGCGATCCACGGCAACAAGACGCAGAACAACCGCGCCAAGGCGCTCAGGAAGTTCAAATCCGGACAGGTCCGCGTGCTCGTGGCCACCGACATCGCCTCACGGGGCATCGATGTGACCAACATCACCCATGTCGTCAACTACGACATGCCCGTCGACCCCGAGACCTATGTCCACCGCATCGGACGCACCGCCCGCGCCGGCGCCACCGGCATCGCCCTCTCGTTCTGCGACCGCGAGGAGATCGGCAAGTACCGCGCCATCGAGAAGCGGGCCCGGATCACCATCGAGCTCGGAGAAGACCACGACGACCTGACCTTCGAGGCCCCCGCCCAGCGCCGCGAGCACGCCCCGAGCAACGGCAAGCCCAAGTGCGCCCGCGGCCCCCGGCGCGAGTTCGACAACCGCGCCCCCAAGAAAGCACCCCGCAGCAAAAACGCCAAACGCAACGCCAGACAGGGCGCGTCCGGCGGCAAGCCGGGCGATCCCAGGAGCAAGCCCGGGACCGCGGGCGGCGGCAAGCCCGCCGGCCCCCGCCAGAAAAAGCCCGCCGCCCGCCGCGGCGGCTGAGGTCATCCGATCTCCACCGCTCACAGAACAAAGCCCCCGCCCTGCATCCTGCAAGGCGGGGGCCTTTTCGTTGGGGCGATCCTCAGGCAAGTGTTCCGGCTTGCCGTCGCTTCTCCCCACCCGCGAGCTGCTTACAGCAGCGACTCGGGATGCTCCAGCGATTCAACGATTTGCGCCAGCGCCAGCGCCGCCGTCGCCCCGTCCACCACGCGGTGGTCGCACGCCAGGCTCAGCGGCATCACCCTGCCCACCATCGCCTGCCCGTCGCGGACAACCACACCGTCGTACGCCTTGCCCACCGCCAGGATCCCCACCTCGGGGCTGTTGATCACCGGGGTCGCGAACCGGCCCGCGTGCGAGCCCACATTGCTGATCGTGAAGGTCGAGCCCATCAGCTGATCCCGCGGGATCGACCGATCCCGCGCCGCGTTGGCCACCGCCATGATCGCCTGCCCCAGCTCCACCACATGCATGCGGTCCGCGTCGCGGATCACCGGCACCATCAGCCCGTTCTCCGTGTCGGTGGCGATCCCCAGATGCACCGCCGCGTACTGCACGATCTCCTCGCGACCCTCGTCGACGATCGCGTTCATCGCCCCGAACCGCGTCGCCAGGGCGCGCGAGACCGCCGCGCAC
The DNA here is from genome assembly GCA_964387925.1 of uncultured Phycisphaeraceae bacterium. Lineage (GTDB taxonomy): Bacteria > Planctomycetota > Phycisphaerae > Phycisphaerales > UBA1924 > UBA1924. The sequence continues at coordinate 30,010 of CAYLXF010000006.1, read as the reverse complement.
ACGAAGGGCAGGAAGCTGAGTTTCACCCCCGTCTGCGCGCTGACCTCTTTCCGCAGAGAATCCAGCCGCGAGACATCCGCCTCGTCCATCACCGTGAAATGCACGGCGGTATTCACCGACTCACGCAGCCGATTGGCGATCGTCCGCCGGATCCCCTTGAACGGGATATGCACCTCGCCCTGCCCAGACTGGACCTGGCCCCGCTGCGCGGGGTCGGGGATGGGACGATGCCCCGAGGGACCCTGATAGCCCGGCGATGCGGGCAGGCCCTGCTGAGAACCGTGCTGAGGCATCGGCTGGGGATATCCATATCCCGGCGCCGGTGCGTACCCATAGGGCGGGTACTGCGGCGGATACGGATACATCTGCGGCGGAGGCCCATAGCCATACGGCGACGCATGCGGGTAACCCTGCCCCGGGTACTGGGCCTGGGGGTACTGGGATTGATACTGAGGCTGGTAACTCGGTTGCGGAGCCTGCTGCGAACGCTGAGGCGCATACGACTGACCGATCTGTGTCGTCGGCAGGTTCAGCGGGCGGCGCGTCTCGTTCGGACGCTGCTGCGAGGAACCCTGCCGCGCCGGAGCACTCGCCGCGGGCTTGGTCTCGCGGCTGGTGGTCTGCTTCTGCGGCGCCGATCGCCCCGCCCCGCCGCCCTCGGCGGCGTCGCGCACATCCTTGGCCGTCACGCGCCCGCCGATTCCCGTCCCCGCGACCGAATCGATATCGATGCCCATGTCCCGCGCCAGCCGGCGCACCGCCGGGGCCGCCAAGGCCCGCCCGTCGCCGCTGCCCATCCCCGCTAGCGAGTCGGACACCTTCCCGACCACGGTCCCGGCGTCCTGCACGGCCTCCTCGCCGAACTCCTCCTCCGCGGCCTCGGTCGTCAGCTCGGGGTCCTGCCTGCTGGATTTGGACACCTCGCCCCCGCCCTCGTAGGTCACGAACACCGCCCCGACCTTGATGATGTCACCATCGGAGCCGTGGAGCGTCTTGATCTTGCCCTTTCGCGGCGAGGGCACCTCGACCAGCGCCTTGTCGGTCTCCATCTCGGCGAGGATGTCGTGCTCGTCGACCTCGTCGCCCTCCTTGACCACCCACTTGATGAGCTCGGCCTCCTCGAGCCCCTCGCCGAGGTCAGGGAGAATGAACTTGTTCGGATCGGATGAGACTTTGCCGGCCATGGAATCTCCAAGATAAAAAAGCGAATCGCAAAGAACACAGTAATCAGCGGGCGGGAAATCGGTCCCTGCTCATGAGTGCCTGTCTTTTCTCTGCCTTTCCCTCTGTTGCTCTGTGTGCTCTGTGGTCAATCTTCCCGTCTAACCCACCAGCCGGCTCAATACGCCAGACACTCCTCGATGCCCTTCTGAATCCGCGGCGCCTCCGGCAGGTAATCCAGCTCGAGCTTGTAGTACGGCATAATGGTATCGAACCCCGTCACCCGCTGCACCGGGGCCTTGAGATACAGGAAGCACTCCTCCATCACCCGCGCCGCGATCTCCGCCCCCATACCCGCCGTCAGCGGCGCCTCGTGCACGATCACGCACCGCCCGGTCTTCTGGACCGAGGCCGCGATGGTCTCCAGATCGAAGGGGTAGATCGAACGCAGGTCGATCAGCTCCACCGACACATCCTCGGGCAGGTTGTCCATCGCCGCCAGGCACTGGAACACCGGCGCCCCCCAGGTGACCACCGTCAGGTCCTCGCCCTCGTTGACGATCTTAGCCTCGCCGATGGGGATCTCGTACATCTCCTCGGGGACCTCCTCCTTGAACGAGCGGTACACCCGCTTGGGCTCGAAGAAGACCACCGGGTCCGGGTCCCGGATTGCCGAGATCAGCAGCCCCTTGGCGTCGTAGGGCGTCACCGGCATCACCACCTTGATCCCCGGCGAGTGGGCGTAGATCGCCTCGGGCGAGTCGCTGTGCAGCTCGGGCGCGTGGATCCCCCCGCCCACGGGCACGCGAACGGTCATCGGCACCGTCACGGCCCCGCGCGTGCGCGTGCGCATGCGCCCGGCGTGGTTCACGAGCTGGTCGTACGCCGGGCCCAGGAACCCGTCGAACTGCATCTCGGGGACCGACTTCATCCCCGCGATCGCCAGCCCGATCGAGGTGCCCATGATCCCCGACTCATCCAGTGGGGTGTCCACCACGCGGTCCTTGCCGTGCCGGGCCTGCAAGCCATCGGTCACGCGGAACACGCCGCCGTTGAGCCCGATGTCCTCGCCCAGGAGGATCACATCGGGGTCGCTTTCGAGCATCTGATCGAGCGCCTGGGTGATCGCGCCCACAAGGGTCTGCTGTGCCATCTGTTCCACTCCGGTTGGTTTATCCCGCGGCCGCGGCTGCTGCCGCGGTGGCTTGGTCTGCTTGAAGCTGGTCTTCGATCGCGATGAGCCCCTCGATCCCCGAGGGCATCGCCGAGTTGAGCGTCTCCACGACCTGCTCGGCCGTCATCCGCACCCGCAGCTTTGTGCCGCGGCCGCTGATCTCCAGGACGCAGTCGCTCCCCTTGGGGTGCACGGCCTTGACGAACACCGCGTTGATGTACTGCACCCGCCCCTTGGTGTCCGTGAGCCCCACCAGCATCACCGCGTCTCCGCCGGCTGGGCGTTGAGCCCGATCTGCGAGGGATTGCGCCCGATCGAGGCGGTCCGCATCGTGTCGCGCTGGATCCGCAGATCACGCGGCAGCTCGGCGTACATGCTGTCGAAGAAATCGGTCTTCTCGGGGGCGGGCACATTCACCGCCGCGTCCACCACCTCCTTGACGATCTTCTTGGCCCGCGCCTCGAGCTCCTTCTGCTTCTTGTCGTCCCAGAGATCCACCGACTCCATGTACTTGCGCGTCCGGATCAGCGGGTCTTTCTCGAGCCACGCGTCCACCTCCGCCTGGTCGCGGTAACGCCGCGCGTCGTCGGCCGTCGTGTGATCGCCCAGGCGATAGGTCACCCCCTCAATGAACGACGGCCCGTCGCCCTTGACCGCCCGCTTGCGCGCATCCTTCGTCGCCTTGTACACCGCGAAGATGTCGTTCCCGTCCACCTGGATCGTGGGCATGTCGTATGCGAGGGCCTTCTGCGCCACCGTCCGCGAGTTCATCTGCTGCTCGCGCGGCACCGAGATCGCCCACGAGTTGTTCTGGCAATAAAAAATCACCGGGACCTGCATCACGCTGGCGAAGTTCATCGCGTTGTGAAAATCGCCCTCGCTCGTCGCCCCGTCGCCGAAGTAAGTAATCGCCGCGCAGTCCTTCTGCTTGCGCTGCTTCATCGACCACGCGATCCCCGTCGCGTGGAGCATGTGCGTCCCGATGGGCACGCTCAGGGGCGTCATCCTGATCCCCTCGGGGAACTTGGACCCCCGCTCGTCGCCCATCCAGTACTGGATCACATAGTGCATCGGCAAGCCGTGCATAAAGAGCGCCGCGTTCTCGCGATACGAAGGCACCAGCCAGTCGGTCCCCTTCTTCATCGCCAGCGCCGAACCCACCGCGTTGGCCTCCTGCCCCTTGTTCTGGGGGTAGGTGCCCATCCGCCCCGACCGCTGCAGCTTGAAGGCGATCTCGTCGAGCTCGCGCCCGATCCGCATCTGCTCATAGAGGTACACGACCTGCTCGTCGCTGAGCGTGTCCTTGGCGAGCTTCTTGTCGAGATTCCCCTCCTCGTCGAGGATCTGCATGTGCTCGATCTTGGCTTCGTACACGGTGTGATGGGGCATGTCTTCTCCTACACGATTCACTTCACGACCCCCGTGGCGGTCAACGATCGCGCATCCGTCGTGGTTCAAGCGCGCCGGGGCGAAGCGGAAGCCGACTCACCGGGGTGGGCAAGTATAGGAAGCGAGTCGCAACGCGTCCCCGGAGGGGGGTTGTCTTCTCCGATACGGGGTTGAGAAAGCGGATGCTTCAATAAAAACGCCGGGCATCAGCTTGCCCGGCGAAAAAATACGGTGCGCTCTCATCACAACTGCTCAATCGTCTCCTGCATGTGCTCACGCCCGTTGGCGCCGATGTTCTCGCGCCCCGTCCCCGGGAACTGCCTGATGTGATCCTGCTTGTGCTCTTTCCCCGTCCCCTTGGTGGTGGGGGAGCTCTCCGGGATATAAAACAGACTGTTGGGCAGCGCCGACGAATGCGCCAAGGCCAGGTCGGCGGCCTCGAGCATCGTGTCGTCCGCGTTCTCGTGCAGCTCGCGGAACGCCTGGTGGATCGCCAGCTCCGCCAGATCAAAGAAATGAACCGCCGACGCCTTGTTGCGATCGAACTCGGTCCCGCTCTCGCCGTTTCGGATGTCCGCATCGAGCCGCGAGAGCGTGCACGCCCACGCGTGCATATACATCGCCGCGTCCGCCAGACGCGCCTGCGTCGCCTGCGCCGCCACGATCGCCGCATCCTTCTTCTTGGAGATCACCTTGAACTGGTAGGTGAACTCCGAGATCAGCTTGGTCAGCCGATCGCCATAGCCCCGCAGCGACGAATCGAGCTTGTGGATCGTGGGGGCCTTCTTCCTGATCCCCAGGAACACCTCCATCCCCAGCGGCGCCGCGGCCCGCAGCATCGTGGGCGTGAATCTCTTGTTGTCGGCCATCTCCTTGATGCCCAGCATCTGCTCGGCCAGCTGCTTGCCGCCGTAGGCGAAGATGAACGACTGCATCACCTCATTGGCGCCCTCCACGATCGTGTTGATCCGCGAATCCCGGAAGATCCGCTCCAGCTCGTTCTCCGTCATCGTGCCCTCGCCGCCGACGATCTGCACCGCGTCGTTGACCACGCGGTAGCCCATCTCCGAGCAGAACACCTTGCACACCGCCGTCTCGAGCATGATGTCGTCGTCGTGGCGATCGAGCATCCCGGTCGTCATGTACAGCACCGCGTCCATCGCGTAGCAGTACGCGCTCATCCGTGCGATCTTCTGCTTGACCAGCTCGAAGTCCGCCAGCGGGCGGCTGAACTGATACCGCGTCTGCGACCACTTGACCGACTGGTCCATCGCCCTCTTGGCCCCGCCGAGCATCCCCGCCGACAGCGTGCACCGCCCATAGTTGAGGCAGGTCAGCGCGACATTAAGCCCCCGCCCCTCCTTGTGCAGCAGGTTCGCCCTGGGAACCCGCACATCCGTGAACCGGATCCGCGCCTGCCAGGTCCCGCGGATGCACATCTTGCTGCGGTTCTTGGAGAAGATGTCGATCCCCTCCATGTCCGGAGTGCACACCACGGCGGTGACCCGCTGCTTGCCGTCGATCGTCTGCTTGCCCATCACCGTGAACAGCCCCGAGATCGCACCCGAGGTCGCCCACTTCTTCTCGCCGTTGATGATGTAGTGCTCGCCGTCGTCGCTCAGCTCGATGGTCGTCTCCTGCCCGCCCGCGTCGCACCCGACCTGGGGCTCCGACAGACAGAACGCGCTGAGCCACTCCCTGGCCAGCTTGGGCAGCCACCGCTGCTTCTGCTCGTCGGTCCCGAAGAGCATCACCGCCTTGCACCCGATCGACTGGTGCGCCGACACCATCACCGCCGTCGAGCCGCAGTACTTGCCGATGGTCTCCAGCACCCGGTTGTAACTGGTGATGCCCATCCCCAGCCCGCCGTACTCCTTGGCGATCGTCATCCCCAGCACGCCCATGCCGAACAGACGCTGGATCACACGCTCGGGGATGTACTGCTCCTGGTCGATCTCGATCGCGGGGTGCTCGGTGCGCAGATACTCCTCGAGCTCGGCCAGCAGCCGGTCGCACTCGGCCGTCTCCTCGGGCGCGGTCCGGGCGATCTCGGGGTACGGGAGGTACAACTCCTCCCGGAAGCGGCCCCAGAACAGGTTCTTGACCGCCCCCATCGTCGAGGGCTCGGGCCCGAGCAGCTGCTCGGCGTCGGCGATCATCTGCTTGTCGCGCTCAGAGACGCCCTTCATGTTCTTGAGGTCGGCTTTGCTGGTCTGGGCCATGGCGTTCACTCCTGTTACTCTGTTCTGTCTCGATGATCTGCCCCCCGTCGGCTCTCAAGCCCACGCGGCCGGTGATGTCTATTTCCTGCTCGTTCGCTCGAAGAACGCGCCGATCGCTTCCTCCGCCGGCCCCGTGCCACGAAGCCGCACCAGGTGCTCCCGCTCGCACCTGAGCGCCGCGCCCCAGCCCCCGCTGATGCCCACCCGCACCGCGTCGAGCACCGCGTCGGCGTGCGGCGAGCGGTCCAGCTCGCCCCGCGCCCGCCGCAGCGCCCGCCCGACCTCGTCCGTGTCCATGCTCTGGAGGCACCGCGACGGACGCCCCATGCGGTTGGGACGGTCCCGCCCCATCAGCCAGTGTGCGGCGGTGGACAGCAGGTCCTTGGGATCGTCGCACACCGCGTCGAAGAGGCCCAGCTTGACCGCCTCGGTCGATCTGAAGGGGATCCCCCTGGCCGTCGCCACGATCGCGCTCTTCGCGTCGATCCGCGCCGGCAGCAGGTTCGTCCCGCCCCACCCGGGGCAGATCCTCAGACCCGCCTCGGGAAGCCCGACCATATAGGGCTTGGCGTCCGGGCCGACCAGCCCGATCAGCCCGTCGCAGTGCATCGCCAGCTCCAGCCCCCCGCCCAGCGCCGTGCTGTGAATCGCCGCGGCCGTCGGGCAGGGCAGATCCGCGATCCGCTGGAACACCCGCGACCCGAACTCCAGATAATCGTGCAGCCCGGCGTCGTCCAGCGCCATGATCGCCCTCAGATCCGCCCCGGCCACGAACGCCCGCTCGCCCGAAGAGGCCAGGATGAACCCGTCCAGCTCATCGGGCAGCGCGTCGAGCGTCGTATCGAGTTGCTCCAGAAGCGTCCGCTCGATCACCACCACCGGACGCCCCGGCTGCGTGAGCGTCAGGGTCGCGATGGCCTTGCCGCCCTCGCCGGGACGGTCGATCGTCAGAGGCAGGAGTCCGCTGGGCATGCCATGTCCCGTGTCTTGCGAAGACGCTCACCAGCGCGGCCACCGTGCCCCGCCCGGCGCACGCCCGTTCGCAGCCGCGCGTGCATCACGATCATACGCAGGCCGCCACGAAATGAACAGGAAATGAACAGAAGCCAAAGCGCTCCTCAACGCCGCATCCGTGCCGCCAGCGCCGCCTGCGCCTCGGGGCTGGCCAGCACCCGCGCCGACAACTCGGCCCCGCGCAGCACGACCTCTTCATCCAGGGATCCATCAAGTGTATTGAGCAGACGCTTGGTTGCGGAAAGTGCTTTCGGTCCCCCCTCGGCCAGTCTCGCGACGACCCGCCGAGTCAGCGCCTCCAGCCCCTCGCGATCCGGCGCGAGCTGGTCGACCAGCCCGATCGCGTGCCCCTCGCTCCCGCTCATCACCCCGCCCATCAACAGCGCCCTGCGAGCCGCCCCCGCCCCCAGCTTCTTCACCACCCACGGCGCGACCACCGCCGGGCAGATCCCCAGGTCCACCTCGGGGAACCCCAGCGTGGCGTCGGCGTGCGAGAGCGTCACATCGCACACGCAGCTCAGCCCGCACCCGCCACCGATCGCCGCCCCGTTGACCGACGCCACCGTCACCTGGTCCAGCGCGCGGATCTTGAGCGTCAGGCGCGCCAGGCCGGTGAGCAGCCGCTCGCCCAACCCCGCGTCCCCCGAGAGCTCGATCAGCACCGCCTTGAGGTCCATCCCCGCGCAGAACGCCTTGCCCGCCCCGGTGAGCACCAGCACGCTCGCGTCCGATCGCCCCACCGAATCGATCGTGCCGTGCATCCCCTCCAGGATCTCCAGCGACAGCGCGTTGCGCGCTTCGGGACGGTTGATCGTGAGCGTCGCGATCGAGTCCTTGATTTCGAGAAGCACCGGATCGGTCATGTCATCCCCTTTGCTCGTGTCTTCATCCCCACAACGCCGCCAGTCGTGATCGTTCCTCGTCGCCCCCGGCCAGCGACAGCGAGGCATCGAGCCCCGCCTGAGCATGACCGGTCACGGGGGCGCACAGCTCGTTGAGCCATCGCTTGGTCTCCCGTTCGCCGATCCCCGGCTTGGCCGCCAACCCATGTGCGATCTCCATCGCCCGTCCCCGCACCTGTTGCGGGGTCTCAACCAGCTCATGCGCCAGCCCGATCTCCCTCGCCCGCTCGCCCGTGATCAGCTCCGTATCAACCAACCGCGTGCGGACGCCGCCCGCCGGGATTGAGGCCATCATGAACGCCCCCGAAACCGCCGGCGACACCCCGATCCTGACCACCGGGTACCCCAGCCTGGCCCCGCGATCGGCGACCACGATATCCGCCCCGCCCAGCAGCGCGCACCCGCCCGCCACCGCCGCCCCGTGCGCCCCCAGCACGATGGGGGCCCGATGCGCCCGCATCGCGACGATGACCTCCCAGAGCCCCCTCAAAAGCGCCCGCATCGTCCCCCCTCCCGGGTCTGCGGCGCACGCTTTCAGGTCAAACCCCGCGCAGAACACCTTCCCCTCGCCCACCAGCACGATCGCCCCCGCATCGACCGCGCCCTCGATGGCCCGCTTGAGCCCGGCAAGCATCCCGGGCAGCATCGCGTTGCGTTTGTCGCCCCGGTCGAGCGAGATCACGGTCACCCGATTGTCCGACTCGACACGGATCATGCGATCAACCCCTCGGCCAGCAAACTCGCTTCCGTCAGCGCCGCCGCATCCACCCCCGTCCGGTACCCCGCGCCGTGGAGAACCTCCACGAGATTTATCGTCGAGATGTTCCCCGGCGCCCGCTTGCCCGCCACCGAGGCGTACGGGCAACCCCCCAATCCCCCCGCCGACGAATCGAACGACCGCACCCCCAGATCCAGCGCCATCCGCACACAATCGCCGGCCCGCCCGAAGGTATCGTGCAGGTGCAGCGTGAGCATGGGCTCGCCGAAGCCGTTGCTCGTTTCCCCCTCCAGCCGATCAATCGCCTCCATGACCACCGCCTCGATGGTCTCGGGCGTGCCGGTCCCGATCGTGTCGCCCAGGTCGATCTCGTCGACGCCCAGGGCCAGCAGCCGCCCCATCACATCGCCCACCGCCACCGGCTCGGTCACCCCGTCGTAGGGGCAGCTGATCACGCACGAGATATACCCCCGCACCGTCAGCCCGTGCTCGTGGGCCCGCCCGATCACCGGCGCAAAGCGCCGGAGGGTTTCCTCGATCGTCGCGTTGGTGTTCTTGAGGGCGAATCCCTCGCTGGCGGCCGTGAACACGCTGACCTTGTCGATCAGCCGCTCGATCCCGTGCTCGTCGCGCGCCGCCCGGTTCACCGCCAGCGCCGCCTCCAGCCCCTTCTCGTTGGGCACCAGCGCCGAGTACAGCACCCCCGCCGGCTTGGTCAGCGCCACCAGCGCGAACAGCTCGGCCGCATCCCCCAGCTGCGGGATCCATTTGGGGCTCACGAAGCTGGAAACCTCGACCTCACGAACCCCGGTCGCCTCCACCTTCTCCACCAGCCTGGCCTTGGTCGCCGTGTCCACAAGCGAGGGCTCGCCCTGGAGCCCGTCGCGGGCAGCGACATCCGTGATGCGGACCAGTTCGCCCATGTATCACTCTTTCTCCGCGGCGGGCGTGGGCTCCGTCGCAGGCGTCCCCACCTCAAGCCGCTCCTGCTCCGTTTCGCTGTCGCCCGAGATGCTCATGAAAGGAATCGTCTGATCGATATTGTTGATCGTCTTGCGAAGCGACGCAAGGTGCTCATTGGTCGCATCGAGCTGGGCCTGCAGGCTCACCAGCTGGGTGTCCATCGAGCCCAGCGTCCCGCCCATCGAATCGAGATTCCCGTTGACCACCTCCAGGTTCCGGTCGATCGAGTCCAGCCGCTTCTCGATGCTCGTGAGATTCTCATTGGACAGCGCGATCTGGTCCTTGATATCCCACACGACGCACCCGGGCGCCGCCAGCAGCGACACGCACGCGAACACACACCACAGACTTCTGGCGAACATGGCTTGCCTCCCGGTCATTGACCGTCCTCGAACATGCCCAGGATCTCGTCGAAGCGATCCCGGCGGTACGCCCCCAGCTGCTTGATCACGATCGTGGTGTATCGGTCCCCGTGGCGGAACCCGAAGACCCCCGCCCCGATCGGCCGGTTCCGCTTCCGCCCCGGCTCCTCATCGGCGCCGGGCAGACGCACCGCCAGCCCCCGCCCCTCGTGCCCGGCGATGGTCACCCTGTCGAGCCCCTCGCCCTGGCGGGGATACAGGCCCTCCTCGTCGTCGTAGGCGAGCAGCTTCCACTGCGGATGCATGTACCGCTCCGCCAGGAACCGATCGGAGAGGACATCCTGCGTGCTGTCCGGGTCCGTCGTAAACACATCGACCCGGTCCGTGCCCGCCATGAACCAGGCGTGCGATTCGCCCCGCCTCTCGTCGCGGGCGCGGGTGACCAGCATCGACCCCGGCTCGAACACCAGCGTGCCAAACGGCAACCCCAGCCGACCCGGCGCGGCGGCCGGCTCGATCATGCCGCCCAGGCGCTCGGCCATCGCCCCCGCATCGGGCGCCAGAACCTCGGGGCTGATCGCCGAGATCACCACGCCGTCCACGCCCCGGGTCCGGACCGTCAGATCAACGCCCCGCGGCGCGGGCGCGGCCGGATCATCATCCCCGCCTTCCACGCCGAGCGTCAGCGTGAGCCTGCTCGCGACCCAATCCCCGTCCTCGACGATCTCGGGATCGCCCACCGCTTCGCCCCCGCCCAGCGCCGCGACGCGCCCGACGAGCCGCCCATGCCAGTCTCTCAGGTCATCCGTGCCCGCCAGCGGCGCCGAACGCACCACCGTGAACGCATGATGCGTCAATAACGACCGGAACACGCCCTCGGCGTCGGTCCCCGGGCCCACGCCCAGCAGCGTCGCCTCGATCGCTCCTGAGCCGTCGCGCATCGCCACCGCCCGCAGGGACGGCGCCGTTCGCACGCGTCGCCCCGGCAGGCGCACCGTCCACGCGTCTGATCCCAGGTCGTATCGGTTGCCGCGGAACGCGTCCACGAAGACGCGCGCGTCGGCGTGGAGCTTGTCGGCGTTGGCCGGGGAGGCGGTGAACACTCCCGACAGGAGCATCCCCCCCTCCATGTTCTTGTAGAACGCGCTGTACACACGCCCGCCCTTGGACGCGAGCATGTACACCGGCGCGTCGATCAGCCCCTCGTGGTCCCGCCCCGCGGGGATCGCCGAACCCGACTTCCATAGCAGACGCAGAGTCCCCTTGCTCCGGGCGATCGAGGCCCTGATCTGATCCTCGTACGAGCCCTCGACCCGGGCGAAGCCCTCCTCGGGGGCGTACTGCTCTGGCAGACGCATGAGCATCACACTCAGAGAAACCGAATCGAGCGTCACCCGGGCCGTCATCGTCGAATCGTTGGGCTGCTCGACCGACATCACCCGCGAACCGACCGGCAGCCCGATCGGGTAGCCGCCCAGATCGTAGGTGTACGGGGACACGGGGCTGACGGGTTTGAACCCCACGCCGGCCAGCAGGGCCGCCAGATCCCGCGCGTCGTCCTCCCTAGCCCGCTCGTCGGATTCGGCGACTCGGATGAACACCGAGACTCCCTTGTCCCCCATCCCGAACGCGTAGCACTCGACATGCCCCCTGATCGGCTCGGGCGACATCAACGGGTCGTGGCTCAGCACCGCGTCGAAACGCTTGCCCGTGCGCCGCTCGCCCATGATCTCCCGCGAGCAGGGGGCGGCCTCCCCGAACGAATCGTTGAGCCCGCTGCCCCGCATGACCCGCTGCGCGTCGGTGACCACGGCGGCGAGCAGGTCATCGATCGTGCCCATCTGGGCCACGGGGCCGATCGTCTGCGAGAACCGCGCCAGGGGGGTCACATCGGCGTAGCGGTGGGGGTCCGCCGGATCGGCGCGGGAGATGTCCACGCCGTACATCACGCCGTTGGCGTTCTCCCTGAACCGCAGATCGACCCCCTCGCCCAGCCCCGGTACCGTGAACCCCGCGAACTCGAACGGGGGCGAAGCGGAAAGCTCGTCCGCCTCCCGCGCCTCTTGCGGTTCATGCGCCTCATGCTCGCTCTGCGCGCCCGCGCCCACACCCGCGGCCATCAGCACCCCGGCGATCAACAACGGCTTCATCATCACGACACCTTCCACACAAGACATCAAACCTGCAGCACGCCGGTGCGGAACGCGCTGGAATAATCCCAACCCTGGTTCGCCGCACGCAGCGCCTCGATCAGCTCCTCGCGCGTCCGGTGCGGCTCGATGATCCGGTCCACCCATCCCCGCGCTGCCCCATGCCGGATGTCCTGCTGCTCGTTGTACGAGTCCCGCACCGCGTCCAGGATCGCGTCGCGGGTCTCCGCGTCGATCTCCCCACCCTTGCGCGCCCGCGAACGCTCCTCGATCATCGCCAGCGTCCCGCTCGCCGACCCCGCGCCCATCACCGCGCACCGGCTCCCCGGCCAGGCAAGGGCGATGAACTGATCGAACGCCCGCCCGCACATCGCGTAGTTCCCCGCCCCGAATGACCCGCCCATGATGACCACCAGCTTGGGCACCACGCAGTTGCTCATCGCGTTGACCATCTTCGCGCCCGCCCGGATGATCCCGCCCTGCTCGCTGTCGCGACCCACCATGAACCCCGTCGTGTCGTGCAGGAACACGATCGGCGTCTTCCGCTGGTTGCAGTCCATGATAAACCGCGCGCTCTTGTCCGCGCTGTCGTCATAAATAACCCGCGGCATGTTGGCCGACTTGCCCGGCCCCGCCTTGCCCCCAGGCATCCGCCGCGTCGTCAGCTTCCCCTGGTTGGCCACGATCCCCACCGGCATCCCGCCGATCATCGCGTACCCGCACACCACCGACTCGCCGTAGGCCGCCTTGTACTCATCGAAATCCGGCTCCAGCGACCGGTGACCGTCGTCGTTGGGCGCCGCCCGCGAATCGACGATGCACGCGATGATCTCCTTCACATCGTACTGCTCCCCCGGCTTGTCCGTAAACAGCCCGTAGATCTCGCTCCCGTCGCGGTACGCGTGGAGCCGCGGATCAACGATCTCCTCCGATCCCGCATCGGGATACTTGGCCACCAGCGACCGCAGCCGCACCAGGCACGCCTCATCATCCGGCTCATGGAAATCGATCGTCCCCGAGATCGACGCGTGCATGCTCGCCCCGCCCAGCTCTTCGTCCGAGACATCCTGCCCGATCGCCGCCTTCACCAGCGCCTGCCCCGCCAGGTACAGCCCGGACCCCTCCGTCATCAGCAAAGTATCGCACATCACCGGCAGGTACCCGCCCCCCGCCACGCAGAACCCCATGATCGCCGCGATCTGCGGGATCCCGTCGGCGCTGATCCGTGCGTTGTTCCGAAAAATCCGCCCGAAGTCGTCCGTGTCCGGGAACACATCCTCCTGCATCGGCAGGTACACACCCGCCGAATCCACCAGGTAAATCAGCGGCAGACGCGCCATGTGCGCCATCGTCTGCGCCCGGATGATCTTCTTGCAGGTCATCGGGAAGAACGCCCCGGCCTTCACCGTCGCGTCGTTGGCGATGACCATGTGCTTCCTGCCGTGCACCGACCCGATCCCGACCACCACCCCCGCACCCGGCGCCCCACCCGCCTCGCCATACATCCCGTACGCCGCCCACAGCCCCAGCTCCTGGAACGGCGACCCCTCATCGATCAGCCGCTCGATCCGCTCCCGGGCCGTCAGCCGTCCCTTTTCGTGCTGACGCTCGATCGCCCTCGCCCCGCCCCCAAGCCGGATCCGCTCCTCGGCCTTGAGAAACTCGTCCGTCAACGCACGCAAGCTTGATGGGGTCTCACTCATGGTCCACTACGGTAGGGGACCAACCCCCGATCTTCCCCGCGTCGCCCCCCACGCCGGTTGCGACAATCCCGCCAGCGCTTTACGCTGTGCGGATGAACACACCCTCATCCCCGGCGCGCCGCTGTCTGTTCCCGCTCATCCTCCTCGCGATCCTGCTCGCTCCCGGGGCGCACGCGAGCCCCGACGACCCCAGCGATGCGGACAAGCCCAGCGACGATCTCCGCTCCTTCGTCGTCTACCCCGACCAGACCTCCATCACCTACCACAGCGTCACCATCGAAGGCCAGACCATCCACTACCAGGCCACCGCCGGCACGCTCACCCTCGCCGACCTGCGCCAAAGGCACGAGCCCACCGCCCAGATCTTCTACATCGCCTACCGCAAGATGACCGTCCCCCTCCCTCAAGACCCCCAGGGACAGCCCGGCGAGCCCCAGTTTCCAGACCCCGCCTCACGCCCCATCACCTTCAGCTTCAACGGCGGCCCCGGCTCATCCTCCGTCTGGCTCCACCTGGGCCTCTTCGGCCCCCGGCGCGTGAACCCCATCGACGACTTCGGCCACCCCGGCCCCCCTCCCTACGCCCTCACCGACAACGAATACTCCCTGCTCGACCGCACCGACTTCGTCTTCATCGACCCCGTCGCCACCGGCTACTCCCGGGCCGCCGACGACAAGGACCCCAAGGATTTCCACGCCGTCCGCGCCGACATCCAATCCGTCGCCGAGTTCATCCGCATCTACCTCGGGAAGGCCAACCGCTGGGGCAGCCCCAAGTACATCGTCGGCGAGTCCTACGGCACCACCCGCGCCGCCGGCCTCGCCCTCGAGCTCCAGGAAACCCACGGCATCGCCCTCAGCGGCACCATCCTCATCAGCTCCATCATGAACTTCGCCACCATCAGCTTCGACCCCGGCAACGACCTGCCTTACCCCCTCTACCTCCCCTCCTTCGCCGCTACGGCCCGCTTCCACCACGCCCTGGGCGACGAATACCAGAACATGCCCCTGCCCGACTTCCTCGCCCAGGTCGAGGAGTTCGCCTCCACCGAGTACACCCTGGCCCTGGCCCGCGGCGACCGCCTCGACCAGTCCCAGCGCGACCACATCGCCCAGCGACTGGCCTCCTACACCGGCGTCTCCCAGCAGTACGCCCTGCAAACCAACCTCCGCATCAACATGCCCCGCTTCCCCAAGGAGCTCCTGCGCGACCGGGGCGTCACCATCGGCCGCCTTGATTCACGCTTCACCGCCGCCGACCGCGACGACGCCGGCGATTCCACCGAGTTCGACCCCTCCTACGCCGCCATCCAGTCCCTCTACACCGAGACCATGAACCAGTACCTCCGCCGGGACCTCCAGTACCGCTCCGACATGCGCTACGAGATCCTCACCAATGTCTGGCCCTGGTCGTTCCGGGGCGTCGCCGACAACCAGTACCTCAATGTCGCCGAGGACCTCCGCGCCGCCATGCAGCGCATGCCCTCCATGAAGCTTTTCATCGCCAACGGCTACTACGATCTCGCCACACCCTACTACGCCACCCAGTACACCATCGACCACATGTTCCTCCGCCCCGATGTCCGTCAGAACATCGAAATGCACTACTACGAGGCCGGCCACATGATGTATGTTCAGAAACAGATGCTCGCCAAACTCAAGAAGGACTTGTCCGCCTTCTACGAATCCAGAACCACGACTTCCGCCGATGAATAAACCTCTCCTCCCCCGGGCTACCGGGGGAGATGCCGAGCCCCGCGGAGGGGGTCTTCGCGTCGGGCGCCACGCCTTGCCGTCTTCGCAAGCCGTGTCTTCTAGCCGGGTGCCACTACTTGCCGCCCCGGCGCAGTGGTGCTCTTCGACGGACGGGTGCCCACACGGAGCGGTCTCCAGCCGGGTGCCCTGCTCTTCTCCCCCGTGCCCTGCTTTGACCCGCCAGGGCAAAGCAGGTCCCCCAAACCACCAAGATCGTGCTTTGCCCACCGGGCCAAAGCACGGTACAAGCCGGCTGCCTGCTTACGCGCAGCTTAAGCAGGTTCTCCCCTCGCCACTCCACTGTACGACTCCTCTTCTCATACATAGCCCTTTTCCCCTCTTATCCCCCTCTTCTCCGCGACCTCTGCGTGACCTCCGCGCCCCCTGCGTTCAGTCCCCTCTTCGAGCCCTTCGCGCCCTTCGCGTTCAACCCCATCCCCTCCCCCGCACACTCACCGTCTCGGGCGCCGTGGTGTCCCCAAATCCCACAACCCCTTCATCCCCATCCCTCTCCCCCCTGATGGCTGATGGCCAGTGGCTGATCCCTCATCCCTCCCCCTCCCCTCCCCCCTAGTGGCCAGTGGCTAGTCCCTCATCCCTCTCCCAAAAAACTTATCCACAAACACAACCCAACCATTGACCCCCTGTTCGGACTCTGGTATAGTCGCCCCGCCGGGCCCGCGTGCGGTGCCGCCCTCGGCCGGATCGTGGGTTGATATGGACATCGCCCCGTCTGATTCTGCGCCGATCCCCGTGCGCCCACACGGCTGCGGGAGGGCCTTCCAACCCCCTCCCAACAGCGCCCGAGGCCCCGCACGGCAAGCCCGAAAGGCGCCGCACCAATGGCTAAGTCAAAGAAAGCGATCGAGCACAAGCCCCTCCCCGAGAACGAAAAACAACGCAAGCAGGCCCTCGACCGGGCCCTGGCCCAGATCGACCAGGCCTTCGGCAAGGGCTCGATCATGCGCCTCGACGAGGACGCCTACAACAACATCCCCGGCATCTCCACCGGCGCCCTCTCCCTCGACCTGGCGCTGGGCGGCAAGGGCATCCCACGCGGGCGCATCGTCGAAGTCTTCGGCCCCGAATCCTCGGGCAAGACCACCCTGGCCCTCACCGTCCTGGCCAACGCGCAGAAAAAGGGCGGCGTCGCCGCCTTCATCGACGCCGAGCACGCTCTGGACCCCTCCTGGGCGCGCAAGATCGGCGTCAATATCGACGACATGCTCGTCTCCCAGCCCGATACCGGCGAGCAGGCCCTCGAGATCTGCGAGCTGCTGGTGCGGTCCAACGCCGTCGATGTCATCGTCGTCGACTCCGTCGCCGCCCTCATCCCCCGCGCCGAGATCGAGGGCGAGATGGGCGACTCGGTGGTGGGGCTCCAGGCCCGCCTGATGTCCCAGGCCATGCGCAAGCTCACCGGCGTCATCGCCCGCTCGAGCTGCACCGTCATCTTCATCAACCAGATCCGCGAGAAGATCGGCGTCATGTTCGGCTCACCCGAGACCACCCCCGGCGGGCGCGCCCTCAAGTTCTACGCCTCGGTCCGCCTCGACATCCGCCGCACCGGCAGCATCAAGGAGGGCGATGTCGCCGTGGGCAACCATGTCCGCGTCCGCGTCGTCAAGAACAAGGTCGCCCCGCCCTTCCGCCAGTCCGAGTTCGACATCATGTTCAACGAGGGCATCTCCGTCACCGGCGACCTGATCGACCTGGGCGTCGAGGAGAAGATCGTCCAGAAATCCGGCGCCTGGTATTCCTATGGCGAGGTCCGCCTGGGCCAGGGACGCGAGAAGGCCAAGGAGTTCCTCGCCGAGAACCCCGACCTCTTCGACGAGATCCGCGAGCAGATCCTCACCAACCGCCTGCCCGCCAAGGCCAAGGCGGCCATTGAAGCCGACATCGACACCGCCGAGGAGATTGACGAGCCCGAGTTCGCCGAGGCCGAATAAGGGCCCCGGGGCCCTCCCCCCGCGTGCAACATCGCCGCCCTCATGGGTTGCCAAACCCCGCCAGCGGGTCAATGATGTACACCCACTGCGGATGTGGCGGAACTGGTAGACGCGCTAGGTTCAGGTCCTAGTGGGAGTAAAATCCCGTGGAGGTTCGAGTCCTCTCATCCGCATTCAGGCGGGACCCATCGGGTCCCGCTTTTTTCATGCCCACGGCACGAAAAAACCGCCCGGCGTGCGACCGGGCGGCTTGAAGATCACCAGTGCTCAGAGGCGTTCACCTCACCGATCACTCGGTATCGGTGGGGACATTGGCGAACGAGTCCGTGTCGAAGTCGAAGGTCTTCTTCGAGTCATCGAACAGATCGTTCACATTCGCCGGCTTGGGCAGCTCGTTGGGCATCGCCAGGCGGCTGTCCCAGTTCCGCTGCGCCGTGATCTTGAAGGCCTGCGAAGTCGTGTTCAGACGCTCCAGCGCCGCCAGCGAGAGCTCCGAGTAGGTCGCGGCCTGGGCCTGGGCCATCTCGGTGCGGGCCTGCTGCTGCTGGCCCTTGGCGTACAGGTCGGCGTACGCGCGGTTGCGGTCGGACTCGGTCATCGCCACGCGATGATCGAAGCGGGCGCGGATCCCGGTCTCCCGGGCGTCGGCCACCTCGAACTCACGCGTCGCCGAGGCCATCGCGACCCGGTGGTCGGCCTCGATCTGCCCGCGGGAGGCGATGTCCTGGGCCTTGGCCTGGCCCAGCGACTCGTCGGCCCGGGCGAACATCCTCGTCACTTCGGCGTCACGCTTGAGCTCGCCCGCCGAGGCCAGGTGCTGCATGTACTCCAGGTCCGCGTCCGACTGCTTCTTGCTGGCGATGTGGCGGGCGGTGAGCTCGGTGGTGTTGGCCACCGCGATGCGCTCGAAGGCGTCGGCCATGGCCACGCCCTCGTTGTAGTTGGCCTTGGCGATGGCGATGAAGCTGTCGGTCGCCTGGTTCAGGCGGGCCAGCTCGGCGTCCAGGATCTGGTGGGCGCCGTCGATCTCCTCGCGCATCTGGGCCACGACCGCGCGCTGCGACTGCTCGAGCGAGGAGGCCTCGGCCAGCAGCTGGGCGCTCTTGGCGGCCCCGCGGCGCTGGGCCGAGTCACGCTGGACCCGCAGGGCCGCGACCTTGGACTCGCCGATGCGCTTGGTCGCCTCGGCCTGGGCCAGGAGCTGCTTGACCTGCGCGTCCTTCTTCTTGGCCAGCGTGGTCGAGTTGCCCTTGAGCGCTTCGACGGTGGCCAGGATCTCGGTGCGGCCGCTCTCGGCGTCGACCAGGGCGCGGCTGTGCTCGGTCTCGGCGCTGGCGATCATCGAGTCGGACTTGGTGAGCATCCGCGACACATCGGCGTTGGACTTCTGCTCGAAGGCGTTGATCGAGGCGATGGTCGCGTGGAAATCGGCCTGCTTGCCGCTCCACCAGTCGTTGAACTTGCCCATCTCCGAGTCGCGGTGGGCCACGGCGTCCATACGGTTGGCGTCGGCCTTCTGGCGGAGCTGGGCCGCCTTGGCCAGGCCGATCTTGAAGTCGGCGATGCGGTCGGCCTCAACATTGACGGGCTTGGCCTCGGACCTGGTCAGGTCGGGGGTCTTGTCGTCATCACTCACGCCCTGGTGGAGCTGGCGGGTGTTGCTGGGGATCACGAAGCTGCCCTTGCGCGCCTGCTCGGAGAACTCCTTGGCGAACTTGGCCTGCAGCGACTTGGCCTCGGCCTCCGCCTGGGCCTGGATCTGCTCGAGCTCGGCCTGGGCCAGGGCCCGGTTGTGCTCGGCCTCGGCCTGCATCGCCTTGACGCGGGCGTCGGTCTCGGCCTTGACGAAGGCGCTGCGGGCGACATTCTCCTCGCGGTCGGCCTGGGCCTGAAGGTTCTCGACATCGGCCATCGACTTGGCGTACTGCGTGGTGACCCACTGCTGGGCCTCCTCGAAGGTGGTCTTGGCCGAATCGAGCTTGGCGTTGGCGTCGGCGGTCATGCGGGCGATCTGGGCGCGGTCCTGGGTGGTGCGTTCCTGAGCGCTGAGCTTGATGTCCTGGGCCTCGGCGATCGCCGTCTCGTAGGCGGTCTGGGCCGCCTCGACCTCGAGCTTGTAGTTGGCGTCGGCGTCGCTGACCATGAACTGGTTGGCCTGCGCGTCGAGGTCGGCGATCTGGCTGGACAGCTGCGAGTCGAGCGACTGGGCGCGCTGGTTGAGCTCGGCGTAGGTCGCGTCGGTCTGCTCGGTGGTGGTCTTGATCAGCTGGTTCAGGTTCGAGACCTGAGCCGCGCTCTGGTCGGCGACGCTCTGGGCCTGCGTGCGCAGCGACTGGGCCTTCTCGGCCGCGCGCTGCTCGGTCAGGTCGGCGGTCTTGACCATCTGGTCGATCTCGGCCTGGCCGCGGTCGCGCACCGCCGTGTAGCTGGCCATCATGCGGTCGTGCTCGGCCAATGCGCCGGCCCACTCCTTCTCGGCGGACGAGCGCATCCGCTCGATCTCGGCCTGCCACTCCTTGACCGACGCGCTCAGGAAGGCCTCCTGGCGCTCGTACCGGGCGTCGGCGGCGACCTCACGCGCCTGGATCTGGTTGCCCATCTGCTCGATGCGGGCGTTGTGGACCTCCTTGGTCCGCTGGGCGTCGGCGTAGCCGGTGTCGCGGTTCACGAACCCGTTCTGCAGCTCGGCGTCGGCGCCGGCCATCGACTCGGTGTACTGCGATTCGGCGTACACTTCGTAGGCCTGGGCGTTGGCGCGCTGGGCCTGGAGCTCCGCGGTCGAATGGCGCGCCTCGGATACCCACTGCTGGGGGAGCTGGAAGCTGTCACCCTCGGCGACATAGCCCTCGGGGGTGAACTCGCCCTGGGCCCGGTTGGGGTCGATGGTGACGGTGGCCAGCTGCGCCTTGCTCTCGGGCGAGAACTCGCTGCCGGGGATGCGGGTGAGCGACTTGCTGCCGCCGCAACCGCTCAGGCCCGCGGCCATGGCGATGGCCAGGGGGGTGAGGGCGAGCGCGGCGCGGACGCGATGGGTGGGGATGGAGGCGTTGTTGGTCTGCACGGTGGTGTCCTCGGATTCGATGGTGATCGATATCGGGCCATGCACTATGCGGCCCTCGTCGCTCAGATCGGGTCAACGCCGGCGGGGGTCGAGTCCCCATCCCAGTCTTCATGTTCCCGGGTTCCGGTCGCAACGGATGCACCACTCACGCATCCGATATCCCTACACTGGTTCCGGCGGGTCTTTTCACACCCGAGCTTCACCCCTCGACCACGGGAGCCTTGCGGAGATGACGCTGCTGTACGCCGGGATCGACGAGGCGGGATACGGGCCCATGCTCGGGCCGCTGTGCGTAGCCAGCGCGTCGCTGCGCGTTCACGGCTGGGAGCCCGAGCAGAAGGCCCCCGACCTGTGGGCGATTCTTCGCAGGGGCGTGTGCCGGTCCAAACGGGACGCCAAGTCCCGCATCGCGGTGGGGGACTCCAAGGACCTCAAGCTGGCCAACTCATGCGCCACCCAGCATCCCCTGACCCACCTCGAGCGGGGTGTGCTCGCGTTTTTGGGCGCACGCGACGGGGTCCTGCCCGCGACCGATATCCAACTTCTCGAAGCCCTGGGCGCCCGGTTCGACGACCAGCCGTGGTACGGGGGCGAGCCCGTACCGCTGCCTCTGGGCTGCGAGCAGAACCTGCTGCGGGTCGACGCCTCGCACCTGCGCTCGATTCTCGGAAAACAGGGCGTCGAGCTCGTCGAGCTGCGGGTCGAGGTGATCTGCGAGCGGCGGTTCAATGAGCTGTACGCGTCGCGCCGCTCCAAGGCGGCCGCCACCGAGCACGCCCTGATCTCCCACATGCGCCGCCTCCACGCGCATGCGGGCCATCATTCTTATACACGCGTGATCTGCGATCGCCAGGGCGGGCGCACCCGCTATCACGGCATCCTGAGCCCGGTCTTCGAGGGGATCGAGATCGAGGAGGAATCGCCCCGCGCCTCACGCTACACCCGGGGGGCCGCGCTGGGCGTGACACTCACGCCCGGCGCCGACGGGGCCTATTTCCCCGTCGCTCTGGCGTCGATGGCCGCCAAGCTGGTCCGCGAGCTGGCCATGGCCCGCTTCAACCGCTACTGGGGGCGGCGGATCCCCGAACTGCGCCCGACGGCGGGATATACCCTGGACGCGAGGCGGTGGCTCGACGACGCCGGCGGCCATCTCACCGATCAGCAGCGCGCCGCATTGGTCCGGCTGGCATGAGCCAGGATCAACGCACAAGGCGGGCCCTCGACCTCGCCGCCCGGGTGGGGGCTCGGGGTTTCGGGCTCGTCGAGCCCAATCCCATGGTGGGCGCCGTCCTGATGAAGGATGACCGGGTGATCGGCGTCGGGCACCACCGGCGCTTCGGGGGGCTCCACGCGGAGCGTGACGCCATCGAAAACTGTCGGGACCGGGGGAACGACCCGGCTGGGGCCACACTCTACTGCACGCTTGAGCCCTGCGCCCACCACGGCAAGCAGCCGCCGTGCACGGAGGCGATCATCGAGGCGGCCATCGGTCGGGTGGTCATCGCTCGCCGAGATCCGCATGATGTTTCCCGCGGCGGGCGCGAGACGCTGTCCCGCGCCGGCGTCCCGGTCGAACTCAGCGACGCGAGCGTCAACGCGGCGCGGCTGAGCGAGCCGTTCATCCACCGCGTGAACACCGGGCGTCCATGGGTCATCGCCAAGTGGGCGCAGACGCTCGACGGGCGCATCGCCACGCGCACCGGGCAGAGCCGGTGGATTTCCAATGCGATGAGCCGGCGGCGTGTGCATCGGTTGCGGGCCAAGGTGGATGCGGTGATGGTGGGGATCGGCACGGCGCTGGCCGACGATCCGATGCTCACGGCCAGGGATTGCCGCTCGGTGCGTCGGGTCGCCAAGCGTATCGTGCTGGACACGCACGGGCGGCTTGGGCGTGATTCGAGCTTGGTGGCCACGGCGGGGGAGATCCCGACGCTGGTGTTCACCGCCGAGCCCGCCAAACTGGAGGGGACGGCGTGCGAGGTAATCGCGGCGTCCACGCGCGACGGGCGCCTGGATCTCGTGCATGTCCTCGAACAGCTCTGGCGGGTCCACGGGGTTTCGACGCTGCTGGTCGAGGCCGGGCCGCGGGTGTTGGGATCGCTGCTGGGTGCGGGCCTGATCGACGAGGCGGTTGTTCACCTTGCCCCAGCCGTGATGGGCGACGAGCTGGCGCGACCGGTGGCGGTGGGGCGTGATGTGCAGACGCTGGATGAAACGAGACGGTTTGAGCTGGTGCGTGGCCGGGCCGTGAACGGGGATATGGAGTTGTGGTATCGGGCTTGTTGATGGGGATCTTAGGTTTTGGATTTAAAATATTCATATTTCCACTCGGCTACATCAAATCCCTCCCGCCCGAGTTTTTCATAAATTATTGAATCAAAAATTCTCGACCATCCCGCCGTTCCACCCTACATGGATCCATGAAGAAATTCTGTCTCAATAAGAAGTTTGTATCCGGGCTCCATACTGCCTGATTTGATTTCATCGAGCATAATCTCGTCACGACAAACAGTTAGCTCGACACCCAACGCTGGCAGTCTGCCATATAAGCCTCCCAAACTCACCACTTCGCGGTACTCAGTGCAGGCACATCTTATATCCCGCCGATGAACAGCCCGCTGGAATCCTGCATCATGACCGGATTCGCACCGTGGGTGTCCAGGTGTCCCACCCGTCGCCATAGAACTCCTGCCCGCCTGATGATCCTGCACGAACCACGCCTCGCGATCCCACCAGTCGATCTGCACATGGCAGGTATCGAACGGCTGGCCGCTGGCCGCCGACCACACGAACTCGGCCTCGGTACGGTGCGAGTTGCCCCCGTGTACAGCGGCATATCGCCCGGATCGATCGTCCATGGCGGGATCGCATCGATCGGGTCCGTGAACACCTCCTGGATGCGACGCACCCCGTCGTAGAAATAGGTCTCGATCCGCTGCTTGGTGAGGTTGGGGTTGTTGTCGGGCCACGGCGCGCGGCGCTGGGCCACGCGGCCAAAGCCGTCGTAGCGCACCGCGAACACTGGATCGCCCGTGTCCGAGTCCAGCACCGAGGGGTCAAGACTGTTGATTCACTTGTCAAAGAGTGGCGTCCACCACAGGCAATCGTATGAATGGGTCTTACGCGAGTCGAGTTCAAACTTCGGGGAAGACGGGATCCGATCCCAGCTGCTTCCTGCAGCGCTTTCGCAAGATCTCGAAGCACTTCTTGGTGGCGAAGAGCTGTGGGCGGCCGAAGAGGGCATCAGGCGGGTAGGTCGTCTCCCCCCGCTTGAGCCATGTGCCCCCGAAGTACTCCCATGACCTGTAGAACCCGCATTCGTCTTCGGGGATCGGGTCGAGAACGGCTCGGCTGTAACGGAATAACGCTGGCGCGTCCATCCGCCCGGCGTAGTTCCGGTTGCAGACCGAGCAAGGGCGGTCAGGCGAGAGCATATACCCTTCCGACTGGGGCGATATCGGCGGCAGGGGCCGCGATGGCCAGATCAGATAAAAGGGGATGGTCCCGTCGTGGCGATGGACGGGGAGAAGGTCCGAGCGCGGGCAGCCGGCGCCGACCAGCTCCTCGGCCAGCTCAGCGTCGACCAGCACATCGTCCTCCAAGGTCTGGATGAGCCGCCGCCTGGGCATCTTCGAGCGCGTCGTCACCGCGCCCGCCACCGCGCTGCCCGAGCGGCAACGCGGGCAGGTCTGTTCGGTCTCGGCCTCCTGGGCCTCCACCTTGTCCACCGGGGCCGTGCTGCCGAACACGGTGTGCAGCTTCGCGCTCCCGACCTCCTCCTTCGTAAAGACATACTCGCGCCGGACGAAGGGGGGGCCGGACACCCAACGGCTAAATCTGGAAGTTATGGTGTTGATGATCCATTCTTCAAGAGTGTTATCATTCAACACAGTTATAAAAACCATAGCAAATGCTGCCTCAGTCCTTCCCATTGATGGATGTATCTCTTTCTTGACATACTCATTATCTGGTATGGAATTGAGAAACTGGGATACCTTATCTTGTGGACAATGTACGAAGTTTTCGCTAATATGTGTTTTGATGATCACGGGATGATCCTCATGGCGATGGACAGCAACTCGGGAAAGTCCCGATAGGCTTTCATGTACGCCAATCTGGCTTCATCGGATGTGATCTTTCTGATTCCATAGGGGATCGCGTTCCTCAGCTCGTTCGTGATCATCTGATGCTGCTCGCGTGTCAGGATCACGGCCGGCATGCCGTCGAGGTCGGGGATGCCGAGCGCTTTGGCGACTCTTTTCTCCACGATATGATGGGCCTGGATCTCGCCGCTGAATCCCCGCGTCAGCTTCTGCGCCTGCCGGTAGGGTAGGATCCTCCCCACCTCGGGGTAAAGCTCCGCGCCGAGATAGGCGCCGCGGCGGAAGGTGCCGCTGCCGATGGCCTTCCCGATACTCCCAAACTCCGACAGCGCCTTGCCCGCCACCGGCAGGCTCAGGCCGATGGCGGCGTTGGCCAGCATCTCCATCTGGACCTGCTGGAGCGAGATGCCCGCCGCCAGCGAATCGAGCCCAAAAAAGATGTTGGCGCCAGATTCGAATACCGTGCCGTTGTAGAAGGTTCCGATCCCCGTGCCGCTCATGGTTCCCAGCAGCCCGAAGAACAACCCGCTCGGATCCTGCCCCATCACCGGATTCGCCCCATACGCGGTCCAGGTATCCCACCCATCGCCGTAGTGGCTCGCCCAGTCAAACGACCCGCTCGGCGGGCCAGTGGGCGTCGTCCCGAGCATCGCCAGCGCCGTCATCGTGGGCACGCCCGTCGCGTTGGGATCGCTGGTCATGAACCGTCCCAGCTCCGGCACATACCAGCGCGAGCGCGACTGATACCACACCTGCGCGTTGGGATTCGGGCTCAGGGTCGTGGCCGTCGTGCTCGCATCGACACGCTCGGCGAACAGCCCCTGATGCCCCAGCCGGTTCCTGAAGTTCGCGAACAACCCGCTCCCACTCGCCAGCGGGAAGGTGTCGAGATTCAACAGGTTCCCGAACGCATCGAAGCGGTACTGCCTGACCATCTCGCCGTTGGCGTCGGTGTAGGCGCGCACCGTCCCCGTCTGGTGGTCCTGCACGAACCAAGCCTCACGATCCCACCAGTCGATCTGCACATGGCAGGTGTCGAAGGGCTGACCGCTCGCCGCGCTCCAGATGTACTCGGCTTCCGTGCGCACAAGGTCGCCAACATAGCCGCCGAGCCCGCCGACGGGGACCTCCACCGGCCACGGCGGGATCGCCGCGATCGGGTCGGCGAAGACCTCCTGGATGCGACGCACGCCGTCGTAGAAGTAGGTCTCGATCCGCTGCTTGGTGAGCGTGGGGTTGTTGTCCGGCCACGGCGCGCGGCGCTGGGCCACGCGACCGAAGCCGTCGTAGTCCACCGCGAAGATCGGATCGCCGGTGTCGGCGTCAAGCGCCAGGATCGGGCGGCCCAGCCAGTCGTGGTAGATCGTGCGTCCATGCAACTCGGTGATTGCGCCGGCGATGTCCTGATCGACGGGCTCGACCGTCGTCCCGTCGTCGAGGCCCGTCAGGCCGCCGCGCGCGTCGAGGACATGCGTCCATTGCGAATCCGCAACGCCGTCGAGCAGGACCTCGATACCCGGGGCCGAGCCAGCGCCCACGCGCCGGTTGAGCGAATCATGATTTGCGTGGAGTCCACCAACCAGCAGGGAGAAGATGGTGCATAATGTAGGGACCATGAGACCGTGTTCCCGCATTATTCAATGACCCCATCTGGGTGGTTGGCCGGGTCCCAGCCGGGATCGCCGGGGAGGATCAGCCCGTCGATGGGGGTGTCACGCAGGCCGATCTTCTCGTACTCAAGATCTGGGAAGGGCGTCCAGTCGATCGAATCGAACAGAGAATCGGATAAGTAGATGCCCCCATGCCTTTCTTGAAGGACATGCCTTCCATATGCGTAGGATTTTAGAAAATATTTTGGATTAGTTGCATATGATGTATACCAATAGTGACATAGTTTGCAATATATATACCAGCTCCGCTTTCCGCCTCTCGCGGATACGGTCAACTCAGGCGGCGTGTAGCAGGTGACGAAGTCGGGGTATGGATCGCGTCCGATCGTGCCGTCGTCGTCCTCCCATGTGAGGAAAGTTCGTCCGATGATCTGATCGATCGCGTACGGACGGATGCACTCGTAGAAATCCCTGCGGATAATAAAGGCCAGCCTTGCTGGCGAGCAGAACCCGGGCGGTTCGATCGCTAGGTCCATATCGACCGGCATGGGCGGATAATCTGGGTGGATCGCCCTGCACTCGCACCTCATGCCATGCTCGCATGCCTGCTCAAACCAGTCCGGGTCCTGGACCCCTACGAAGCTGCGCTCGTATACTGTTTTGGTCCCGATCCAGTAGTAGTAGGATGGTGATGGCAACATACTGACTATCATCACCTCCTGCGCACTCGGCGGGCGCGCTTCAGCGTGTCTGAAAGCTCATCCCCATATTCAAGGAGCCGACGATCCATTTTGTCAACAAGGTTGAACTTCTTTCCGGGGTAGTCGGGGAACTCGACATCGAACTGCTGTGCAGAAGCTCGGAGCGCGTCCTTGGCGCGGTCAATCTGCTCAGGCGGAACAAGATCGTCGAGCAACCTATTTCGCCAGTTGTCTCTTCCCCTTGCATTCGGCGACGGCAAATCTCTGTCCTTGAACTCCTTATTGATGAGTTGGTGGAGCCTCCTGTGCTGAGCCTCGGGAAGATCCATGAGGTTGCTCTTCCCATCCAGCCCGTACAGGAACTTCGGGATGACATGGTGGGCGTTGAAGCGGACCGCCATCGGTGCCGTCGCCAACATCGAGAATGCACTCACGCCCTGGGGTGACATGTCCAGGGCAAGTTCGACCATCGCCATCTGCCAGTTGGCGTAGTTCTGGAACGAGTTGCTGCTGTTTCCATACGCGGACATGCCATTATCGAGCACCTCATCGTTGTACGCGCTCGACACTTCCATCAGCGCGCTGGCGCCGCCGAAGAAGCCCAGGATGAACATTCCGTTCGGATCCTGCCCCATCACCGGGTTGGCCCCGTACGCCGTCCAGGTGTCCCACCCGTCAGCGTAATAATCGCCTGCGCTGAAACTCCCGCTCGGCGGCCCGGTGGGCGTCGTCCCGAGCATCGCCAGCGCCGTCATCGTCGGCACGCCCGTCGCGTTGGGATCGCTGGTCATAAACCGCCCAAGCTCAGGCACATACCAGCGCGAGCGGCTCTGATACCAGATCTGTGCATTGGGATTGGGACTCAGCGTCGTCGCCGTCGTGCTCGCATCGACACGCTCGGCGAAGAGACCTTGATGCCCGATGCGGTTCCGGAAGTTCGCGAACAGCCCGCTCCCACTGGCCAGCGGGAAGGTGTCGAGGTTCAGCAGGTTCCCGAAGGCGTCGAAGCGGTACTGCCTGACCATCTCGCCGTTGGCGTCGGTGTAGGCGCGCACCGTCCCCGTCTGGTGGTCCTGCACGAACCAAGCCTCACGATCCCACCAGTCGATCTGCACATGGCAGGTGTCGAAGGGCTGACCGCTCGCCGCGCTCCAGATGTACTCGGCTTCCGTGCGCACAAGGTCGCCAACATAGCCGCCGAGCCCGCCGACGGGGACCTCCACCGGCCACGGCGGGATCGCCGCGATCGGGTCGGCGAAGACCTCCTGGATGCGACGCACGCCGTCGTAGAAGTAGGTCTCGATCCGCTGCTTGGTGAGCGTGGGGTTGTTGTCCGGCCACGGCGCGCGGCGCTGGGCCACGCGACCGAAGCCGTCGTAGTCCACCGCGAAGATCGGATCGCCGGTGTCGGCGTCAAGCGCCAGGATCGGGCGGCCCAGCCAGTCGTGGTAGATCGTGCGTCCATGCAACTCGGTGATTGCGCCGGCGATGTCCTGATCGACGGGCTCGACCGTCGTCCCGTCGTCGAGGCCCGTCAGGCCGCCGCGCGCGTCGAGGACATGCGTCCATTGCGAATCCGCAACGCCGTCGAGCAGGACCTCGATACCCGGGGCCGAGCCAGTGCCCACGCGCCGGTTGAGCGAATCCAGTGCGTAGAGTTGCGCTCTGCGGCCGCTCACCGCGACATCAAGCCCGGAGTTGTCGGACAGCAGCGTGCCGTAGTGCTCGCCCGCCAGCCGCCCCAGCGCGTCGTAGTCGAAGAACGACGAGCGCGTGTTGTCGCGGCTCCCCAGCGTCGGGTGGTCCAGCTGCGTCAGCCGCTCGTAGAGGCGGTCGCCGCGCAGGTCGTAGCCGAACTGCGAGTGCATGATCTGCTGGTGCTGGCCCGAGCCCACATCGAAGCTCATGACCTGACGATCAACCACACGCCCGAAGAGGTCGAACTGACGATCGTCCGTGTGTACATAGGTCTGCGACGACTGACCCGGCACATCGCCGAGATCGACCCCGCCGAGGCGGCTGATGCCGTCGTAGCGGTAGGTCGCCACATGCCCAAGCTCGGCCCCCTGCGGCCCGCCCGTGCTCGTGAGCGACTCCACCCGGTCAAGCAGGTCGGAAACCCCGCCCGCCGCGCCGTAGCCCAGCGTCACACGCGGCGCGCCACTCCCGATGAGCAAAGACAGAATCGCTGTGAGCGAGATGAGCATGAGGACATTCATGAGAGATACAAGAAAACCGCGTAAATTTATCATGTAATTTCAATATACATCTCGAACACAATCGGAATCAAAAAATCAAACGCATCGGTCAAACGCCCCCATGATCGCCCGCCCAATCTCCTTATGGATCGAATCAGGCGGGAGATGGATATGTGTTAATGCGAGATATCCCAACCCTTTCCTGGCATAGGGCGTTATGTTGTACCCACATTCTAGCTTAACATATGGCGTAACGAAGGTCTCATCATAAATACCCAGAGATACGCTTTTCGCGCTGCGAACGAAGGTTCTCCACGAGGACACTCCGGCGACTTCCAACCATTCCTTTGCCGCTTCATTGATATCCTCGATCATATGGTACTCAATGCCCTCCCGGGACTGCTCCGCGAAGCGCAAGGCCGCCGAACCGATCAGCGACAGGTCTCTCAGGTCGGCGACCTGACCCACCGGGCCTTCGACCTGACATGGCCCCCCAATGGTGGCTGAGACGGTGCGGATATAGATCGTTCCTTCCCGGAGGTACATGGAGCACTCTTTTATCACGGGTTGCTTCATTAAGGGATCCTCACGACTCGGAGACGGATTCGACGCGAACGAGCATAGTCGCTGGCTCCTCGGATCGCGCGGAGCGGCTCTTCGGTCGCGTCCGCCGGAACTGCTACTGGGGTAGTCTTAACGCCATGTTGATGAGAATCCCATTATGTACAGCGATCGAACGCCTCCATGATCGCGCATCCAATCTCTTCGTGGCTCGCGTCGAGCGGGAGGTGGATCACTTGATCAAGAAGCTGACGCTCTCCTGGGGGGGGGGGGGGGGGGGGGGGGGGGGGGGGGGGGGGGGGGGGGGGGGGG
>CAYLXF010000005.1:0-259717 GCA_964387925.1 uncultured Phycisphaeraceae bacterium | reverse complement strand
CACGCACGCCACCACCGCGTCGGGCATCGCCCCCATGTTGCGCAGCGACTGGGCCTTGGCCTCGCGCCCGATGATCGACTGGAAATCCCGCACGATCATGGGGAAGGGGTGGGGGCCCACCACCGAGCCCAAGATGTAGTGCGTGTGCTCGACCGAGCCCATCCAATCCCGCATCGCCTCGTTGGTCGCGTCCTTGAGGGTGCGTGACCCGTTCTCGACAGGGATCACCCGCGCCCCGAGCATCTTCATACGCGTGACATTGAGCTTCTGGCGACGGATGTCCTCGCTGCCCATATACACATCGCATTCGAGCCCGAAATACGCCGCCGCCGTCGCCGTCGCCACGCCGTGCTGGCCGGCCCCGGTCTCGGCGATCACCCGCTTCTTGCCCATCTTTCGGGTCAGCAGCGCCTGCCCCAGGGTGTTGTTGATCTTGTGGGCCCCGGTGTGGGCCAGGTCCTCGCGTTTGAGCCAGATCGTCGCGCCCCGGTCCTTGTCGGCCCCCATCTGCCGCGCCCGGCGCGTGAGCCCCTGCGCGTGATAGAGCGGCGTCGGCCGACCCACATACACCCGGTTCATGTCCGCCAGCCGATCCCAGAACTGTCGATCGTCCCTGGTCTTGTCGTAGACCTCTCCGAGCTGGCGCAGCGCCTCGATGAGCGTCTCGGGGACATAGACGCCCCCGCACCGGCCGTACCGGCCACGCTCATCAGGGACGGCGCTGATCGGGCGGTGGGGCGAGTCGGTCTTTGAATCGGTGATGCTCATGGGCCGGGCAGCGCCTTTCTGCGAGTGCTGGGGCATTCTAGCCGCGGCCCAAACGAGCACCCGGCTCATCCCTGGTCGATCACCTCGGTCGTGTGGATGCCCTGGGCTTCATCGACGCGCCACAACAGCACCAGCCCGGCCGCGAAGAGCCCCGCGACCGCCAGCAGCGCCGGGGCCTGACCGAACCGGCCCGAAAGCTCGCCGAAGAGCAGCACCCCGGCAATGCCCGAGAGCTTGTAGAGCATCCCCCAGAGCCCGAAGAACTCGCCCGCCCGCTCGTCGGGGGTGAACGCGCCCACGATGGCGCGAGAGCCGGTCCCGATCCCGCCCAGCGCCAACCCGATGAGCGCCGCCACGCCCCAGAAGACCCCCTCGCCGGCCTGCACGAACTCGGCCCCGGCCATCGCCAGCGTCGCGACCACCCACAGCACGAGGAACACCGAGATGGTTCTCACATGCCCCAGCCCGTCCTGCACCCGCGCGGCGATCGCCGAGGCGATCCCCGCCGTCACCGCGATCACCGCGCCCATCAGGATCAGCTTGTCGAGCCCGAAACCCAGTCCCTTGCCGATGAGCCCGAGCCCGTAGATCATCGTCAGGGTCCCGGCGCTGTACACGCAGAAGGCGACGAAGAACCGAACGAGCTGCCTGTATTTCGCCGTTTCCCGGGCGCTCTGCGCCAAGCGCCGAAACGCCCCGCCGATCACGGCGCCCCCGCCCCGCGCTGGCGCCGGTCGGGCCTTCTCACGCAGCCAGAGCGCCGCCGGCAGCATCCCCAGGCCGAACCACACGCCCGCGAAGACCAGGATCGGACGCGTCTGCGACGCATCGCTGCGATCGAGCACCAGGGCATAGGCGGCCGTGATCCCGAGCAGCAGCAGCGCCCCGATGTAGCTCATCGTCCACCCGATCCCCGACACCCGCCCCGCGGTGCGGGGCGTGGAGATCTCGGGCAGGAACGAGCCCAGGAAGTTCTCCCCCAGCCCGCAGGCCACCGCGGCGATGAGGTAGAGCCCGAACGCCAGCCCCGTCTGCCCCGGCTGGAGGAAGCCCAGACCCAGCGTCAGCACGGCGCAGACCGCGCCCGAGCCCAGCAGCAGCTCGCGCTTCCACGCCCGCTCGTCGCCCAGCGCCCCCATGATCGGCGAGAGCAGCACCACCAGCAGCAGTCCCGCGGCGCTCATCCTGAACCACAACGCCTCGCCGCGATCGGGATCGGCGACGATCACCCCCGCGAAGAAGATGGGAAACAGCAGCGAGTTGATCAGCAGCTGGAACGACTGGTTGGCCAGGTCGTACATCCCCCACGCGAAGACCGCGGCGGGGTTGGACAGCGACCTGAAAGGAGGGGGCCAGGGCATGGGCCTCAGTCTACCCCAACCACGCCCCTGATGAAGGCGAGCTGCATGTTCTTGGCGTCGTTGGCGCGCCGCCCGAAGCCCGAGTGCTCCATGGGAGCCCCCGTGTCCGTGAAGGTTTCCAGCCGGACCAGCCCGGGATCGGCCCCACGCGAGCGGTAGTGCGCCCGCAGCGCGTCGAGAAACTTCTCCTGCCCCGCGATGGGCACCATGCGGTCTCCTGTGGTGTGCAGCGCCAGCAGCGGGATCGGGGCGAACCGCTCCAGATGCTCGATGGGGTCGATCCGCGCCACCTCGCCCGGGTCATGCTCGACCAGCCAGGAGCGCCCCTCGATCCCCGCCCGGGGGAAGTACAGGTCGTGCAGGTTCCCCGTGGCCGCCTCCACGCACGCGCCGATGAACGGGTGCGGCAAGCACAGCCGGCGCAGCGTGACCATGCCCCCCGCCGACATGCCCCCGATCAGCAGCCGGCTCATGTCGAAGACGCTCAGCCCACGCACGGAATCGAGCACCCCGTCGATCTCGGCGCTCCCCTGCTCGATGAGTTCGAGCGTCTTCTCTGGCCCCTGAAACGCCTTGTCGTACCGCTCCCCGTGACCCGGCAGGTCGATCGCGATCGCCCCGATCCCCGCCCGCGCCCAGCGCAGGTAGCGCCCCGGGTCGAGCTCCTTGCTCACCGTGCGCCCGTGCATCCAGAGCACCGCGGGGACCGTCTCGCTCCCCTCCCAATCGGGGTGGGCCACCAGCGCCGGCACGTCATCGCCAAGGCGCATGGCGCGGGACATCGACTGAAGCGACTTGGGCAGCTTGGCGAATCGCGGATCCATCTCAGAGCACCACGCTCGCGCCCGGCTCGATCCGCTCCGGAAGGTCGGCATCTCGGAGGTCCTCGGCGCACAACGCGGTCAGCGCCGAGATCTCGATGTCCGCCCCCACCCCGCCGCCGTCGGTCCAGGGGATCCGCACGCCGTGGGACTCAAGCCAGCGCCCGGCGCGCTGGCTCTGGAGACGCCTGGAGGACTCGATCGAATCGGCCCCCGTCGCGTTCTTCACCGGGGCGAACTCCTCGACCCGATCGGTCTCCACCACGATCGACGCCCGGGCGATGGGGATCCCGTCGAACACGAACTTCTCGAGCTTGACGGCGTTGTTCTCCTTGGGCTCGATCGTCCGACCGGTTTTCAGATCGAAGTAGGGGACCCTCTTGAGCGCTCGATGGAACGGGAGGGCGTATTCGGGGTTCGACACGACCCGCTCGATGAACCCGACCCCGATCGCGTGGATCGCGATCGACCCCGCGTTGAACGAGAGCTGGCCGTCGGGCTCGGTCTGTCTGGCGAGCTTCTCGTCGAGATCCGAATACTCGATCACCCGCGTGAACCCATCGACATCGCAGAATACCCCGACCTTCTCATCCCAGCTCGCCTTGGCGACCATCTTGGAGCTGAACTCGCCCGAGCTGTCGGGCGCGAACGCGTGCAGCCCCAGGAACACGGGATCGGCGACATGGGCGTGCGGGTTGTCCACCTGGAAGTAGCTCACATGCTCCACCCCGCGCCGTTTCATGTCTTCGAGCGCTCCCGAGACCCGCAGCGCCCGAAACGCGCCCCCGTGCCCGTCTGGGTTGTTGGCGATGTGCATGGGGTCCGCCATCAGGATCTCGCCGGTCTTGGCGTCCAGACTGGGCATCACGCCCTGCACCAGGAACATCACCTCCTCGCGATCGAGTCCGAAGTAGTCGTGCTCCTCAAAGAACGCCCCGGTCTGCTCTTGGTTCAGCGGCGAGGTCATGATGTACCACGGGACGGGCGACCCGTACTTGCGCCCCGTCGCCTGAATCCCCTCCGCGAAGATCTCGAACAGCGATTTGCCTCGCACGCACGAGGCCGGGCAGCACCCCTTGGGGCCCTCAAAGCCCAGCCGGCTCCCCTGCCCGCCCGCGACGGTGAAGCAGGCGACCTTGCCCGCCCGGATCAGCTCCTCGCCCCGTGCCCTGTACGCCGCCCGGTCCCATGCCCCGCTCGGGCCCGTTCCATCGAGCGCGTAACAGCGTGCGGGGCGGACGCTCCCGGGAGGCGGTGGGGGGCTGTAGTTCCGGACATACTTCTCGATGAGCGTGTCGAGCCCGTCGAGGTCGATGCCCCCGAGCTGATCGATGAGCGCCCCGCGCGCCTTCTCAGGGGTGACCTTGGCCAGGTACTCGGCCAGATGCGGCTGCCCGCGGACGCTGAGTTGTTCGCAGAGTTCATCGACCTGAGGCATCGCTCCTCCATCTTCCCGAATCACGCCCCAACGGCCCCCGAAATGGCACCCGATGGTACATCGATGAACCCGCCCGGGCTCTACACTCGTGCATGATCGATCCATTTACCCCCTCGCCGGCGAGCCCCCTGGTGGCCCCCTCAATCCTGGCGGCCGACTTCGCCAATCTGGGCGATGAGTGCCGCGCGGTTCTGAGCGCCGGAGCGGATCTGCTGCATGTCGATATCATGGACGGTCACTTTGTCCCCAACCTCTCGATGGGGCCCGCCGTCTGCGGCGCCTGCCGGCGCGCCTGCCCCGATGCGTTTCTCGATGTGCACCTCATGGTCACCGACCCGCGCATGTACTTCAAGCCCTTCGCCGACCACGGGGCCAACGCGATCAGTTTTCACATCGAAGTTATGGACAACGAGCGGCACGCCCGTGAGCTGGCCCGGGAGCTGCGCGACATGGGCGTCCACCCCGGCATCGTGATCAACCCACCGACCGCGGTGCGGGCGATCCTGCCCGTGGTCGACGCGTTCGATCTGGTGCTGGTCATGAGCGTCAACCCCGGTTTCGGGGGGCAGAGATTCATGCCCGAGGTGCTCGGCAAAGCCCGCGCCATCAAGCCGCTACTCACATCCTCTCAATGCCTCGAGATCGACGGCGGAATCACCCCCCAAACCGCTCCCGAGGCGCTCGGGGCGGGGGTGGACATGCTGGTGGCGGGCTCGGCGGTCTTCGGCAAGGCGCGATCGCAGTGGCGCGGACTGATCGAGGCGATCCGAGGTCCGAAAAGCCGGATCTGAGCAAAATACCCTATCATGATGCAAACAAAATCGGGCGGATTCGGTCGCGAGCCCCACAGGTCCTCGTGTTCTTTGCTACACTTTTGCTTCCGAAGTTCGATGGTCGATGAATGATGAGTCGGCAGCGTGCCGTTTCGTCGGCCCTGGAGTACGCCACGCATGGCCAAAGCACTCGGTTACACCGTTCACCTGCTGCGCGTCGGAGAAACCGCGTGGGAGAAAGACCAGCGACTCATCGGGCAGACCGACCTCCCCATGACCGATCACGGCGCCAACGCGATCGCCGAGGCGGTCCGGGCCTTCGATCCCGATCAACCGATTTCCCTGGTGCTGGTCTCGGAGGAGGAATCGTCCCTTGCGGCCGCCAAACTCCTGGTCAGCGGGCCCGACACCAGGATTAAGTCCCTCGACGAACTCTCCAATGTGGGGCTCGGCCTCTGGGAGGGCGTGCTGCACACCGACCTGCAGGAACGCTGCCCCAGCGCGTACGGCCAGTGGAAAGACCACCCCGAGCGCATCACCCCGCCGGAGGGCGAATCGTTCTATGACGCCCAGGACCGCCTGATCGGCGCCATCGTCAAGGCGATGACCAAGGCCAAGGGAACCCACCCGCGCATCGCCATCGTCCTGCGTCCATGGGCCTGGGCCATCGTCCGCTGCTGGCTCCGCGACGAGAAGCTCCGCGCCATCTGGGAACAGCTCGGCTCGCCCATCGCCGTGGAGACATTCGAGGTCTCGAAATCACTCATCGAGGCATCCCAGCAACGAGCGAACGCCAGTGCCTGACCGGTCGGGGCGGAAGCTATAATCACCATGAGCGTGAACAAGGATGAACACATGACGCAGACCGCGACCCGGAACTGGAGCGAGGTGAAGCAGGCAGGACGCCGTTCGGTGCCCGAGGGGCTCTGGCTCAGATGCCCCTCCTGCGCCCAGATGATCTACCGGCGCCAGATGGAGTCCAATCTCCATGTCTGCCCCGAGTGCGAGCACCATTTCCGGATCTCGGCCCGCCAGCGCATCGAGCAGATGGCCGACCCCGAGACCTTCGTCCCCATGTTCACCGAGCTGCGCCCTAGGGACCCGCTCCGCTTCACCGACCTCAAGTCGTACCCCGAACGCCTCAGCCGCGAGCAGGTCAAGACCGGCGAAACCGAGGGGTGCCAAGCGGGCAAGTGCTTCATCAAGGGCCGCCCCGCGATGGTCGCCTGCCTGGACCTGACCTTCATGATGGGCTCGATGGGCTCGGTGGCCGGGGAGATCATCACCCGCACCATCGAGCACGCCACCGCCGAGAACCTCCCGGTGATCATCGTCTCCTGCTCGGGCGGGGCCCGCATGCAGGAGGCGGCGCTGAGCCTGATGCAGATGGCCAAGACCTCCGCCGCCCTGGCCCGCCACGACGACGCCGGGGGGCTGTTCATCTCCGTGCTGACCGATCCGACCACCGGCGGCGTCACCGCCTCCTTCGCGATGCTGGGCGACTTCAACATCGCCGAGCCCAGGGCCCTCATCGGCTTCGCCGGTCCGCGCGTGATCAAGCAGACCATCCGCCAGGACCTGCCCGAGGGGTTCCAGCGCTCCGAGTTCCTGCGCGAGCGCGGGATGATCGACCGGGTCGTGCACCGCCACGAGCTGCGCTCCGAGCTGGCCCGGCTCATCGACTACGCCGGCAAATGAGCCCCGCGTCACCACGAACCGCCCGCGCCGCGGGACACGCTGCGAACCGATCCATGCCCAAGACCAGGAAGCGAGTCGGTATTCTCCGCGCACTGGCGGCGGGGCTCGCCCACGCGCTGCTGATGATCCTGGCCTTCCCCCCGTTCTCGCTGTGGGGCCTGGCCTTGGTGATGCCCATCCCGCTGTTCGTCATCGTCCGCGATCCCCGCATGGCCCCGTCCAAGGCGGCGTTCTGGGCCGCCCTGGGCGTCAGCCCCGCCTGGCTCTGGACCCATTTCTGGATCAAGGATGTCTCGGCGCTGGGTCTGCTCCCGCTGGTGGCGGTGCTCAGCGGGTTCACCCTCCTCTTCGTCTGGCTCGCGGCGCGGGTGGTCCGTCGCTTCGCCCGCCAGGCGCTCCTGCTCCCGCTGGTCTGGGTGGGCGTCGAGTTCTTCCGCGGGGGCGTCTTCGGCTCCGGATACCCCTGGTACCAGCTCGCCCACCCGCTGGTCCAGTCGCCCGCCAGCGTGCTGGCCATGCCCGCTTCGTGGGGCGGGGTCTATCTCGTTTCCTTTCTCTGCGCCCTGTACGCCGCGCTCCTGCTGCTCACCGTCACCGCGCCAACCCATGCTCGGCGCAGGCGTTCGGGGCTGATCGCGGCGGTCGTCTTCGCCTGCTGGGTGCTGGCGGGGCTGCTGATGATCCCGCCCGACCAGGATGGCTCGCCCTCCCTTCGTTTCGCGGTGATCCAGCCCGATGTGCCCCAGGACAACCGTCAGGACTGGACCGTGCGCCAGCGCTACCGCGACTGGCTGACCCTGCGCGACCTGACCATCGCCTCCACCAGGGACCCCACGAACCCCGGCCCTCTGGATGTGATCATCTGGCCCGAGGGCTTCGTCCCCGGCTGGACCCTCGATCCCGTCTCGCTGGCCGCCGAGCGACGCCATCGCCTGTACTGGCGCATGACGCCCAAAGGACCCCACGACGCGCCCGAGCTCTCGGGCGTCCCAGACTCCATCCCGGCCACCGAGGTCGTCGACGAGATGCTCATGATGCAGCGGACGCTTGGCGTGCCCATGATCGTGGGCTCGACGGCCTTCGACAACCTGCGCATCGTCGACACCGATGAGGGCTTCGAGTACCAGCGCGACGCGATGTACAACAGCGCCTTCGTCATCGATCACGGCGAGCCCCAGGCCGTCTGGTACGACAAGCTGCACCTCACGCCCTTCGGCGAGATCATGCCGCTGATCTCACGCTTCGACTGGCTCGAAGAGGACCTGCTGTCCTTCGGCGCCAATGGCATGGAGTTCTCCCTCAGCCCCGGGCGCGAGGCGCGTGTGCTCAGCGTCCCGCTCGACCGCCGCTCCGGCCCCCGGGAGGCCGGGATCGCCACGCCGATCTGTTTCGAAGCCACCATCGCCAGCGTCTGCCGGCGACTGGTGTTCCACCACGGGCGACGGCGAGCCGGGATCATGGTCAACATGACCAACGACGGCTGGTTCGGCGCCTGGGACCCGGGACGCGAAGCCCATCTCCAGCTCGCCCGCTGGCGCTGCATCGAGCTCAACACGCCCATGATCCGCTGCGCCAACACCGGCTTCTCATGCGTCATCAATCAGAAGGGGCAGGTGGTGAACCGCTCGATCACCGCCATCGGCGGCGATCCCCGCGAGGGCTATCTCATCGACCGGATTCCCCTGGCGCAGGGCGCAACGGTCTACGCGAGCGTCGGAGACCTCTTCGGATGGGCGTGCTTCGGGCTCACGCTCGTCTGGGGGATGGCGGCGATCTTTGGGCGATCGGCGCCCGTACGCCCGATGGGCGCCCCCGAACCCGTGTAAGATGTCCAGCGAACCGACCCACCCCTCCGGGAGACGCCCGATGCAGACCCGCTTCCACATCGTCCTGTCCGCCGCCGCCACCGCGGCGTTCCTCGCCTCCATCCCCGGGTGCGGGGCCCAGATCCGTCCCGACGGACCCAAGCGGGTCGTGTTCACCAACCCGGACGGCACCACGCGCATCGTCGAGGTATCCCCCGAATCCGAGCTCCGCGCCGCGGCCATCGACCGGCTCATCCGCATGGCCAGCGAGGGCAGCCCGCAGATCCGCGCCAACGCGATCGAAGCCCTCAGCCCGGTCCGCGACCAGGCCGAGCCCGTCGTGGCCCTGGCGCTGACGGACCCCAACGAGGGCGTGCGAGCGGTCGCGGCGATGGTCGCGGGCGAATCCCATCTGAGCTCGCTGGCGCCCACCATCGAAACGCTGCTCGACGACGATTCAACCTTCGTGCGCGCTTCGGCGATGTACGCCCTGGCCCGGTTCGGTCGCGATGTCGATCTCACCCCGCTCTCGACGATGCTGCTCGAAGACCCCAACCCCCGCGTTCGCGCGCAGGCCGCGTTCATCCTGGGCGAGCTGGGGGAATCCTCGGCCATCCCCATGCTCCAGCAGGCGGCCGTCCAGCCCGTGACCGACGCGTCGACGATCCAGAAAAAAATCTTCCGTCTCCAGGTCGCCGAGGCCCTCTTCAAGCTGGGCTACGAGCAGAGCATCGACACCATTCGCGCCGCGCTCTACCCCTCCCGCGCCGACGAGCTCGAGGCGACCGCGCTGGCGGTGCAGATCATCGGCACCGTCCGCGACGAGGCCTCGATCGACCAACTGATCTTCCTGGCCGACCCCGACGCCGAGAACCCGATGCCCGCCGAGGTGCGTCTGGGTGTGGCCGGCGCGCTGGCCCAGATGGGGCACCGCGAGGGCGCCTTCGTGGCCGACGAATACACCGACTCGCAGATCGACACGGTCCGCGCCCAATCGGCGGCGGTGCTGGGCAAGACCAACGGGCGAGAAAACCTGGGCAAGCTTGAGGTGATGATGGTCAACGATCCATCCCCACTGACGCAGGTCGCCGCGGCGGGGGGAATTGTGGATTACACGCAGCGCCAACCCACCAGAACCAGCTCAAATCAGTGAATCCACGACAGAATCAGCCCCGGGTCGGATCCCCGACCCGTTTTTCGCGTATCGTTCCCCCTCCCCGGGTCTCGGGGATGTCCGTGAGTGCGAATTGGGCCCGCGGCTCAAACCCCCTCATGGGCCCATTGCTGCTACACTAGAAACCCGCCAGATCGCTTGGAAGCGGCTTTTCGGGGACGACATCGGCAACAGGACATCAATCCAGCTTGGAATCGAGGAGCGGATCGTGCACATATTGACCAAGGTTTTCGTTCTCATCGCGGCGGTGCTCAGCATCATGATGGCCGCGTTGGCCATTTCCTACTCGGTCAACGCCGACCGGGTGACGGCCGATTACCGCAACGCGTTGGCCAAGGCCACCGCCGCTCAAAGCGATCTCAAGGCCACCAAGGCCGCCTCCGGGCAGCAGCACGCCGCGATGTCCGAGGACCTGAGCCGCCTCCAGGACGAACTGGCCAGCCGCGACGCCGATACCCGCCGCCTCGAGGCGGCCAACGCCAAGCTCCAGATCGAGCTCCGCCAGGCCCAGGCCGCCCGCGAATCGATCACCTCCAAGATCGCCCAGCTCGGGGTGACCACCGAGACCCAGGCCAAGATCATCGATGAGTACAAGACCGAGCTCAGCCGCCTGCGCGAGTCGGAGCTCTCCTACCGCGATGAGAAGCTCGACCTCGAGAAGTCCATCTCCGACCTGCAGAGCCAGGTCCTCGTCTACGAGCAGGTCAAGCGCTCGCTCCAGGAGCGACTCGAGGACGCCCGCGTGGCCCTCGAGGCCGCCACCAGCGGCGGTGGCGTCGCCAACGCCTCTGGCGCCGAGCCCAAGGCCCCGGCCGACATCCCCGGCCCCATCGTCCGCGGCACCATCGACGAGGTCATGAACGACGCCGCCAGCGGGTACACCCGCGTGCGCATCAACCTGGGGAGCAACGATCGGCTGCGGGAGAACTCCCGCCTGTACATCCATCGCGGCGGCGATGTCTTCCTCGGCGAACTGGTCGTCGAGAGTGTCGACCTCAACCACGCCGTCGGGCGCGTCGCCTATGTCGCCGACAATCAGACCATCCGCAAGGGCGATCAGGTGATGAGCAAGATCGGCGGCTGATGTCCCGCGCAGGAAAGGAGCACGCCAATGAGCCAGTTCGGAATGCAGATGCCAGGCGGTCGTCAGCAGCGCGGCGCGAGCCCCGATGTGTACACCGCGCTCATGTTCCTGGGCGTCGTCGCCATGGGCGTGGCCGTCGCCATGCTCTGGATCGCCGCCAGCAAGGTCTCCCCCGAGGGCAACCCGCTCAAGATCCAGGATCCCAGCAGGATCATCCTCGGGCAGTGAGGGACCCGGCCCGGCGCCGAGCCGGGCTCGACGGGCCTCGCCGGGACTTGTTTCGTGTCAAACCCGGTCCTTTGGTCGCCCCTACGCTTGACACCATCGAGACATGGAATACCATCGTCTCTCTCTGAACCGGCCTTCCCCGGCCATTCGGAGCCACAACTTGGGGCGGTAGCTCAACTGGTTAGAGTCCCGGCCTGTCACGCCGGAGGTTGCGGGTTCGAGTCCCGTCCGCCTCGTTCAGAGCCCCAGCAATGCTGGGGCTTTTTCATGCGCTCGCCTTCAGTCCGAGATCATCTGATGCGCCGTCCCGCAAAGCAACGCCCGCGCATCCGCGCGAACACGAATCGAACACGAGGGAAAACATCACGCCTTTGGGCGTCGTTCATGGCCCACCACGCCGGGGAATCTGATAATATCGGTCGCCTTGCCCACTGGATGTGGTCCGGGTCGCAGCCACCCCACGGACGGAACGCATGCCCACCCTCTCGGCCACGAACGCGGACATCGGCATCTCGCTGGCGATGATCATCGTGCTGGGCGTGGGCGCCCAGTGGATCGCCTGGAAGATCAAGATCCCCTCGATCCTGCTGCTGCTGATCTCGGGGATCATCGCCGGGCCCGTCATGCGCGCGATCTTCCCGGGCTCGCCCCTGGCGATCAATCCCGACCACATCTTCAACAACGAGATGCTCCTCTCGGCCGTGGGCATCGCGGTGGGGCTGATCCTCTACGAGGGCGGGCTCACGCTCAACTTCAAGGACCTCCAGAGCACCTGGAAACCCGTGACGCTCCTGGTCACCACCGGCGCGCTGGTGACCTGGGTCATCGCCAGCTTCAGCGCCTACCACATCTTCGATCTCGGCCAGCCCGTCGCTGTGCTGCTGGGGGCCATCCTGCTGGTCACCGGGCCAACCGTCGTCGGGCCCATGCTCAGCCACATCCGCCCCGCCGGCGACAGCGGCCTGATCCTCAAGTGGGAGGGGATCGTCATCGACCCTATCGGCGTGCTCGCCGCGGTTCTGGTCTTCGAGGTGATCTCCTTCGGGTCGCACATGAACGACGCGAGCGCCGTGCTCCGGGCCATCGGGCTCACCCTGGTGGCGGGCATCGGCCTGGGCGTCCTGGCCGCGTACTTGCTGCGGACGCTGCTCACCCGCTTCTGGGTGCCCGATTTCCTCCAGAACCCGGTCTCCCTGATGCTCGTGGTGGCCGCCTTCACCGCCTCCAACCAGATCATGCCCGAGTCGGGGCTCCTGGCGGCGACCACCATGGGCATCGCCCTGGGCAATCAGAAGAAGGTCGATGTCCATCACATCCTGGAGTTCAAGGAGAACCTGAGGGTCCTGCTCATCGCCGTCCTGTTCATCGTGCTCTCGGCCAGGATCCGGGTCGAGCAGCTCGTCGGGCTCGACTGGCTGAGCGTCTTTCTGTTTCTGGGCGTGCTGATCTTCATCGCCCGCCCCGTGGTCGTGTTCCTGGCCACGCTGGGGTCCCGGCTGAGCTGGCGCGAACGCATGTTCATCGCGTGGCTGGCGCCGCGCGGGATCGTCGCCGCGGCGGGCGCGTCCATCTTCTCGCTGGGGCTGGACATCAAGGGCGCCGAGCAGGTCGTCCCGCTGGTCTTCTCGGTCATCATCGGGACCGTGGCCTTCTACGGGCTCACCAGCCCCTGGGCCGCCAAGATCCTGGGCGTCGCCGACCACAACCCGCAGGGGGTCATGTTCATCGGCGCCCCCTCGTGGGCGCGATCCCTGGCCAGGATCCTGGCCGACCGGGGCATCAAGGTGCTGCTGATCGACACCAACCGCCAGAGCGTCCGCAGCGCCCGCATGGCCGACCTGCCCGCGATCCAGGAGAACATCCTCACCATCCCCGACATCACCGACCTGGACCTGCGCGGGATCGGGCGCGTCCTGGCCAACACCCCAAACGACGAGGTCAACACGCTGGCGCTGCAGCGCTTCAAGGGCTACTTCGAGACTTCGAGCCTCTACCAGCTGCCCGTGCGGAAATCGAAGAAGGGGCAGGAGGAGCACGGCGAGCGCCGCTGGCGCGCCCTCTTCCGCCAGGACGCCGACTACGCCGCGCTCGAATCCCGCATCCAGAACGGCTGGGTCATCAAGGCCACCACCATCTCCGACGAGTTCACCTACGAGGATTACCGAACGCTCTACGGCTCGACGGCGATCACGCTCTTCACGATCACCGCCTCGGGAAGCCTGATCGTCTCGACGGTCGACAAGCCGGCGGAGCCGGCCTCGGGAGACACCGTCATCGCGCTGGTCAACCCCGAGGAGCTCTTCGTGATCAACGCGCTGAGCGACCCGGCGGAGATGGCCTGATCGGGCCCCCTCAGATGCGCCTCTTGAGCCCCGCCGCGGCGGGCTCGCTGGCCCAGTGCATCTTGCCCAGCAGGGTCCGCCAGTAGCTCACCTCGGGATCGAGCACGAACTCCACCCGCTCCTTGGCCGCCGAGACCCGCACCACATCGCCCTCGCGCAACCGGTGCTCGAGCTGCCCGTCGATGA
This sequence comes from uncultured Phycisphaeraceae bacterium, assembly GCA_964387925.1. Taxonomy (GTDB): domain Bacteria; phylum Planctomycetota; class Phycisphaerae; order Phycisphaerales; family UBA1924; genus UBA1924. The sequence goes on along the minus strand of CAYLXF010000005.1, from coordinate 246,039 downwards.
TCAGCGTGGTTCCCGACGACTCGATCGAGTTGACCGAGCTGACCCGGATGCGCACCCTCGAATCCGAGCGGATCACGATGGGACGGAAGCTCAGCGAGTGGGCCGCGATGGGGGTGACGATCATCGCGTTGACCCCGGGGGCCACGATCGGACCGCCGGCCGAGACATTGTACGCCGTCGAGCCCAGCGGCGAGGACACGATCAGCCCGTCGCCCGATACGGTCGGGCCCGGCTGATCATCGACCGAGATGTCCAGCGTGATCATCCGGAACGGCGGCCCGGCGCTGACGACGAACTCATTGAGCGCGAACCCGGAATACCGCGGCGCGCCCTCCCGGTCGTGCACCACCCCGTGAAGCGGGGTCACGGGATGCACCGCCAGCGGGCCCGTGCCCAGCAGACCGCCAGCGCACGCCCGGAACCGGTCCAGCTCGTAGCCCGCCATGAACCCGACCTTGCCCGTGTTCACGCCCAGCAGCGGGGCGCGCAGCGTCAGGCACTTGCGCGCGGCGGACAGGATCGTCCCGTCCCCGCCCAGCGCGACGACCAGGTCCACCTCCGCCGGCGGGGGAAGCCCGTCCTCCTCGCTGGTCTGGAGCTCCGTCACCAGCCGCCCGTGCCGCTCGATCAGCGCGCGGATCTCGCCCAGCACCGCCATCGCCTGGGGCTTGAGCCTGTTGGTGATCAGGACGATGGATCGGGACATGGTGGGGCTCGGGAAAAGAGGTTGGTGCTCAGGCGCCCGGGCCCGTGACGCCCGTGCCGGCCGTGTCGGACACGAAACCCTTGTGAGGCGAGGCGCACGGGCGCGAAGCGATGAACCGCTCGTGGCGAGCCGGGGCGTAGGCGTGGCGGATCATCCGCGCGACGCCCCCGGCGTCGAGGCCCACCTCCGCCAGCTGCGCATGGCGCGGGTCCTGGGCGATCCAGTGATCGGGGATGCCGTGGCGGATGATCCCCGAGGTATCGAGCCCCATCGCCTGCGCCGATTCGAGCACCGCGGTCCCGAACCCGCCCACGATCGAGTGGTCCTCAAGGGTCAGCACCGGGATCCGCCGCTCCAGGAGCGAACGAATCAGCGCGTGGTCGACCGGCTTAGCGAAGCGCGCGTCGTAGAGCGCCACGCGGTACTCGTCGCCCAGGGCGTCGATCGCCTCGGCGGCCCGCACGGCGGGAGCGCCGTACGCGAGGACCGCGACATCGGGCTTGTTCTCATCCAGGTCGGCGAAACGGGGGCTCAGCAGGCGCGCCTTGCCCAGCTCGAAGGCCGGGGTCCGGCCGAAGCGATCGGAGACATCCTCGCGTGGGTAGCGCACGCAGCTGAGCCCCGCCTCCCAGTCGCGCATGAACGCCAGCGACGCGACCAGGCTCCCCTCGTCGATCGCCGCCATCAGCACCGCGTCGGGGAGCGTGCGCAGCAGGGCGATGTCGCAGAACCCGTGATGCACCGCCCCGTCGCCGCCCACCAGCCCGGCGCGGTCCAGGCACAGCCTGACCGCCAGCCCCTGCAAGGCCACCTCCTGGAAGGCCTGATCGAAGGCGCGCTGCAGAAAGGTCGAGTAGACCGCGAAGAACGGCTTGAGCCCGCTCTTGGCCAGCCCCGCCATCATGTCCATGGCGTGCGACTCGCAGATCCCGGTGTCGAAGCTCCGCGTCGGATACTTCTCGATCGCCCTGACCACGCCGGTCCCGTCGGGCATCGCCGCGGTGGCGGTGACGATCTTCTCGTCGTGGTCCATGAGTTCGACCAGCGCCTCGCCGAAGGCGGCCGTGAAGGAACGACCCGTCGATTTCATCTCGACCCGGCAACCCAGCGTCTCGTCGCGCTCGACCTTGAAGGCCTTGGGCGAGTGGAACCGGGTCGCGTCGCGCTCGGCGATGTCGAGCCCCTTGCCCTTGATCGTCTTGACATGCAGCACCATGGGGCGGTCGATATCGCGCGCCTCGTTCAGGAACTCGATGAGCGTGGGCAGGTCGTGCCCGTCGATGGGGCCCACGGTCAGCAGCCCGAACTGCTCGAACCACGATTCCTCAGCGATCGCCGCCTTGGTCATCTCCCCCATCCGGTGGTACGCCTCGCGCAGCATCCCCCCGCCGGGCACATGGCGCAGCAGCTCCTTGGCGCCCTTCTTGAAATCGCTGTAGGTATGGCTGACGCGCACGCGGTCGAAGTACTGCGCCATCGCGCCCTGGGGCTTGCTGATGCTCATCCCGTTGTCGTTGAGCACCACCAGGAACTGCCGCCGGAGCATCCCCGCGTTGTTGAGTCCCTCCATCGCCACGCCGTTGACGATCGAGGCGTCCCCGATGATCGACGCGACGCGACGCCCCTTGGGCCGGGATTCGGGCTGGTACGACTCGCCCAGCAACTCATCGCCCCGCGCCATGCCCACGGCCGTGGAGATCGCCGTTCCCGCGTGACCGACCCGGAACAGGTCGTATTGCGATTCAGATGGCTCGGGGAACCCCGAGACGCCCCTGCGCGTGCGCAGGTGCTCGAACAGCTCGAGCCGCCCGGTGAGCAGCTTGTGGGGGTAGCACTGGTGCCCGACATCGAACAGCAGCCGATCGTGCGAGAAGTCGAACACCCGGTGCATCGCGATGGTCAGCTCCACCACGCCCAGATTGGGCGCCAGGTGCCCGCCGCTGCGTGAGACCTTGCCGATGATGGTGGCCCTGATCTCGCCCGCCAGCTCCCGGAGCTGGGCGATCGAGAGCGAGCGAAGATCCGCGGGGGTTCCGATCTGTTCAAGCAATCCCATGGAATCCTTTCGATCGCCCGCGCGGAGGGATCTCGGTCAGGCGTTGATTATAGTGAGATCGGCCGAACGCTGCCACCGGGGATACGGACTGACGAAAAGACAGGTTCATCTCTTGGGATGGGGTTTCTCGCGTCCGAAGACCCCCTGGGGCTCTTACCATGTGCGGCCTGTGAGCGTCTGTCCCAGCCGGCGCAGGGGCTCGACCGAGCCGCGGGTGCGCCCGGCGAGACGGGTCAGCGCCTCGTGCCCCTCTTGGCCCAGCCCGAGCACGATGGCCCGGGACCGCTCCACCCCCAGCACGCCCGGGTAGGTCAGCTTGCCCGCCGCCTCGTCTTTGCCCAGCGCCTTGCCAACCCGTTCGCTGGCGCCCTCCACATCCAGCAGGTCATCGATGATCTGGAACTGGAGCCCGATGGCCCGAGCGTACCGTGTCACGAGCTGAAGCTGCCTCTCGTCGGCGTGGGCCGAGATCGCGCCCATGCGGCAGGCGGCGATCAGCAGCGCCCCGGTCTTGTTCTCATGGATCAGCCTGATCCGCGCCTCGCCCCCGATCCCCTCGGGGAGTCCCCCCAGCGTGTCGTGGACCTGCCCCACGATCATCGCACGCGTGCCCCCGCCCAGCTCGCGCGCCAGCAGCGATCCCAGCGCCGCGTCGGGGTGCCCGAGAACCGCCTCGTAGCCCAGCGAGAGCAGCGCATCGCCCGCGAGGATCGCCATCGCTTCGCCCGCGTGCCGGTGCAGCGTCGGGCGCCCGCGCCGCAGATCATCGTTGTCCAGCGCCGGCAGGTCGTCATGGACCAGACTGAACGCGTGGACCAGCTCCACGCCCATCCCCGCATGCAGCGCGTCCTCGCCCGACCCGCCGCACGCGACCGAGCTGTACCAGGCCAGGGCCGGTCGCAGACGCTTGCCCCCGCCGAGCACGCTGTACATCAGCGCCTCGTGCAGGTTCTCGGGAAGCGACTTGGCCCCCACAAACGCCGCGATGGCCTGATCGAAACGCTCGATCACCCGTGGGAGATCGGCGGGAGACGGAAGCGCATGTTCGGGCGTCGCGTGGTTCACCCTCGATCGTAGCCGATGCAAGCGAAGAGGTGCTAACATCCGTCGATGCTTGATCGAGCGGTCCAGTTCTTTATCGCCGGCGGGGTGGTCATGTACCCGCTGCTCCTGCTGAGCCTGCTCTCGCTCACCCTGATCTTCGAGCGCTTTGTCTACTGGGTGCTGGGAGCCCAGCGCCACGGCCCGCGTCGGCTCGATCGCTACCTGCACCTCATCGGATCGCACGACCCGGCGCGGGCGCGGGAGGAAGCGGCCCGGGACCCGACGCTGGAGGGCGTGCTGGTGCGCCGGGCCCTGGAGAACCGCGTCGGCGGCGACGCCGTGCTGATCGGGCTCATCGAGAACATGCGCCCCGCGATCGAACGCTTCGCGCCCACGCTGGGGACCGTCATCGCCGCCGCCCCCTTGCTGGGGATCCTGGGCACGGTGACGGGTATCATCCAGAGCTTCGACCTGCTCGGAGACGCCGCCGCGGTGTCGGACCCCGCGGTGGTGGCTGGCGGGATCGCCGAGGCGCTCTACACCACCGCCTTCGGGCTCATGATCGCCCTGGTCACGCTCTTCCCCCATGTGTACTACAAGACCCGCGCGGACCGCGCCCTGGGCCGGCTCGAAACGCTCGCCGGGGCGATCTCGGAACTGGGGCCCGGGCCGGAGCGCCGCCCGGGAGACTGATCAGACGGCCTGCTTGCTGATGAGATCGAAGATCTCCTCGGGCGCGGTGGCCGCGTAGATCTCTTCTCTGAACGACGCGTCGTTCATCATGCGGCTGATCTGGGCCAGCGCCTGGATGTGGTCGCTGGTCTTGTCGGGCGGGGAGGCCAGCAGCACCACCAGACGCACCGGCTGCGAATCGATGGCCTCGAAGTCGATGGGCTCGGCGGGCTTGCCGATGGCGATCGCCAGCCCCTTCATGCTCGCGCACTTGCCGTGAGGGATCGCCAGCCCGTGCCCGATGCCCGTGGTCCGGGTCTGCTCGCGCGTCCACACCGCGTTCTTGAGCGACTGACCGTCGCTCACGCGCCCCGCTTGCACCAGCACATCGACCAGCTCGTCGATCACCTCGTGCTTCTCGACCGATCGCAGCGGCGAGCAGATGCACTCCGGATCAAGAATATCAATCAGATTCATGGTTCCATCCCTTGCGCGGCTCGGTCGGGAGTCTTGAGGGGATAAGTGTAAGCGGGCGCTCACCGCGGTGTGTCCGGGCGGTTGAGAATTGTTCCGATCCCGTTTCAGGCGCCAAGCAGAGCCGCGTACGCCCCGTCGCTGTACCGCTCCGCCCCGTCCCCCGGGAGCCCCCCGGGTTCGATCCGATGCGACCGCTGCGCGGCGAGTCCCAGCTCGTCGACCGCCCAGCGGGCCTGCGACTCGTTCTCCTCGCCCTCCAGACTGCAGGTCGAATAGAGCAGATGGCCGCCTTTCCTGAGCAACGATGCGCCCAGCGTCACGATCTGCCTCTGGGTGGGGATCAGCCGCGCCAGCTGGTCCTGGAGGGGCCGATACCGCGCTTCGCGACGGCGCGCCAGCACCCCCGTGTTCGAGCACGGGACATCGGTGAGCACGAAATCAGCACGCCCCTCGCAGGCATCGCCAACCCTGCCCACAGGCATCACGCTGACCCGCTCGTCGCCCTTGAAGAGGGCTTTGAGCGTCGCCAGACGCGGGGGGTCGATCTCGGCGGCGATGATCCGCGCCGCGGGGAACATGGCGCGGAGCTGGCGCGTCTTGGTCCCCTGCCCCGCGCACAGGTCCACGATCAGCCCCGGCTCCTCTCCCAACTCCAACCGCCCCAGCGTCGCCGAGCTGGCGGGGTCCTGCACCCAGATATCGGGGCGCGCTTCGAGCAGCCCGATCAGCCCTTGGCGCGTGCCGGTGTACACGCGGTGATCCGGCGAGTGGTGGGGGATCAGTTGCTCGGAATCGATCGGGGCGTGGGCGTGCTTCACATACAGCAGCGTCGGAGCGCGGCAGATCGTGTGCAGCGCCGCCGCCGTGGGATCCCCATTCCGCGTTTCCAGGCCCCGGATGAGCCCCGCCGGCAGCGAGCACGCCACGCTCAACCGGCGCACGCCGTCCTCGGGCAGCTCGACGCCGCGCAGCCCCAGCGCCGGGCCCTCGGGCATCGGGATCGAATCCAGATGGTGGTCCCACGCCTCGCGGGGCTCGCCCTTGGCCCGCGCGACCTTGCGGAGCACCGCGTTGACCATGCCCCCCGCCCCGGGGCGGATGTTCGTCTTGGCCCACTCGACCGACTCATCGAGCACCGCGTGCGGGGGAACCCGTTCCAGCAGCAGCAGCTGGGCCGCGCCCCCCAGCAGCACCGCCCGCATCCTCGGCTCCTGCTCGCCGAGGTGGCGCCCGCTGAGGACCTCGATGATGTGCCCCAGCGTGAGCCAGCGCATGATCGCCCCGTCGACGATCGCGTGCGCCAGGGCGGAATCGCGCGCATCGAGATCACCGACGCGCACCTCGCTGGGGAGCAGGTCGGGGAACCGGGTGGCCTGGCGAGCCAGGTGCCGGTACGCCGCGTCGCGCGCGCCCTGGACCGGACGCCTTGCGGGTTGTTCTGGAGCTCGTGGCCGGGGCATCCCGGAAGACTAGGGCCCCGGGTGGGTACGATCCCGGTCCCGGAGCCACAATGAACACCAGCGCCGTCAATACACGAAGGCTCAGCACCCACCGCTTCCTGTCGGGGCTCAAGATCCGCAAGAAGCTGATCGTGCTCCACACCGCCTTCTCGCTGAGCCTGGGGGTGGTCCTGCTGATCGCGATCCGCCCGGCCATGTCCAAGGTGATCTTCGGGGCCGAGTACGACCAGGCCCAGCGCCTGATGAGCCTGCTCATCGACCGGCCTGATCGTCCCGTCCCTCCCCAGCCGGCCGATCTCCCGCATGTCCGGATCCGGGTCGGCCCCCGCGCGAGTCTGGGGATCCCGGACCAGGTCCTGTACAACGCACGCATGGAGCCGGGCGCCGCCCTGCCCCTGCCCTCCGACGGGTTCGGCGCGGGGGTCATCCGCTGGCTGCCCGCCACCGACATCTTCGTGCTCGTCCGCGCACGCTCCGATCGCGCCCGTGAGGCGATTCGCATGGTCTACCTGCTGGTTATCGCCACCCTGATCGTCGGCTACGGGCTCGTGGCCGCGGCGCTGGAACTCTTCGTGCTGCCCCAGCATGTCTACCGCCCCATCAGCGCCATGCTCAGCGCCGATCACGCGGTGGGCCGCGGCGACCGCGGGGCCGAGATCATTCCCGACGAGGAGATCCCCGCCGACGAGCTGGGCTCGATCATGCGCTCGCGTAACGAGGCCATCACGGCCATGCGCCGCAACGAGCACGAGCTGGCGCGGGCGCTCGACCGGCTCGAGCACACCGCCGCCGACCTGCACAAGAAGAACCACCTGCTCGAGACGGCGCGAAAAAACCTCGAGGGCGCCGACCGCCTGGCCTCGCTGGGCATGATGAGCGCGGGCATCGCCCACGAGCTCAACACCCCCCTGGCGGTCGTCAAGGGGCTCGTCGAGAAGCTCAGCGCCGAGAAGGCGCTGGGCGACACCGAGATCGCCCTGCTCCTGCGCGTTGTCCGCCGCCTCGAGACGCTGTCAGACGGGCTTCTGGACTTCGCGCGCGTTCGACCGCCCATGAGCACCGACGCCGACGCCGGCGAGCTGGTCGCCGAGGCGCGCACGCTGGTCATGCTCGACCGCAAGGCCCAGCTCGCCAGACGCGGGATCGAGATCCTCAACCACATCCCCGCCGGCTTCACCATCCTGTGTGATCCCGACCGCCTGGTGCAGGTGTTCGTGAACCTGATCCGAAACGCCGTCGACGCCCTGGCCCAGTCCACGACCCCCGACCCGCGCGTCGAGATGAGCATCGAACGAGAGACCCGCGACGGGACGCCCTGGGTGGTGATCCGGGTGAGCGACAACGGGCTGGGCATCGACTCGGCGCTCATCGACCGCCTTTTCGAGCCCTTCGTCTCGACCCGGCTCGATTCCCAGGGCACGGGGCTCGGTTTGGCGGTCGCCTACGGGATCGTCCGTGAGCACGGCGGGCTGCTCATCGCCACCAACCGCTCGGGCGACGAGGCGAGCGCCGGCGCCGTGTTCGAGGTCATGCTGCCGATGAATCAGGCCTGAGACTTGGTCCCGCTCCCGCCCTTTTCGGATATCATGGCTTTCGAGCCAACCGTCCCCGCGTCGCGCCCCGGAGAGCCCATGCCCGATCCCGCTCCCCACACCAGCCAGGCGCCCCAGCCGGGCCTCACCATCCTGGCGCTCGACGACGACCCCGATTTCCGCGAGTATCTCGGGGGCACCCTCCGCGCCGAGGGGCACGATGTGACCACCGTCGCCAGCCCGGACCAGTTCTACGCCCAGGTCGAACGCCTCGATCCCGATGTGGTCATGCTCGACATCAAGATGGGCGTGCACTCGGGCGAGGAGGTCCTGCGCGAGATCCGGGCCCGCTGGCCCCGCCAATGCGTCATCGTCGTGACGGGCTACCCCTCGCTCGACTCGATGCGCGAGACCTTCAAGCAGGATGTCTTCGACTATATCGCCAAGCCCTTCGGCATGGACGACATGCGCCGCGTGCTCTCCCAGGCCACCGAGGCCTTCGGGCTCGGCCAGCGTCCCATGGACCGCCTGCGCCATGTGCTGGGGCGACAGATCCGCCTCGCCCGCACCGAGAAGGGCTGGACCCTCCGCGAGCTCTCCGAGGTCAGTTCGGTTTCCGTCTCGCAACTGAGCTCGATCGAGCGGGGCACCCATCTGCCCAGCGTGGAATCCCTGGTCGCCATCTCCACGGCCCTGGGCGCTCAACCCAGCGCGTGGTTCGCCGCCGCGGGGTTCTGAATGGGCGGCGTGCGCCCCTTTCATGCGATGGCGGGAATGGGATCGGCTGGGAAATGGGTCGGGGCCTAGTGTTGAGCCGTGACACGCGAGATCGACCAACCCGCCGTTCTGTTCACTGCTTTCGAGCCCTCGGGCGACGACCACGCCGCCGCGGTGATCAGGGTGCTGCGCGACCGGTACCCGCGCCTCAAGATCTATGCATGGGGCGGGCGCAAGATGCAGAGCGCCGGGGCCGAGCTCGTCGAGCTCACCGGCGACGACGCCGTCATGGGCATGCCGGGGCTGGCCAAGATCAAGCAGCACAAGCGGATCAACGAGTCGATCGAGCGCTGGCTGCGCTCGCACCGGGTCCGGGTCCACATCCCCGTGGATTCCCCGGCCGCCAACTTCCCCGTGTGCAAGCTCACCAGGGCCGCCGGCGCCAGGGTGGTGCACCTGGTCGCCCCCCAGCTCTGGGCTTGGGCGCCCTGGCGCATCCGCAAGCTGCGCCGCCTGACCGACCATGTCATGTGCGTGCTGCCCTTCGAGCAGGAGTGGTTCCGAAACCGCGGCGTCGAGGCGACCTTCATCGGCCATCCCCTGTTCGACAAGTCCATCGACACCGCCGCCCTCGACGAGACGATCAGGGACTGGCCCCGCGGCGAGCAGAACATCGCCCTGATGCCCGGCTCGCGCCCGGGCGAGATGAAGAAGAACTTCCCGCTGCTGCTGGGGGCGTACATCAAGCTGGCCAACGAGCACCCACGCATGCGCGGGCTGGTGGCCGCAACCCGGGCCGAGATCGAGCCCGAGCTGCGCCGCCTCGCGCGAGAGGCGAACCTCGCCTGGCCAGATTCGCTCTCGATCACCCACTCCAACACCGACGCCGTGATCCGCTGGTGCGACCTGGCCATGGTCGTCTCCGGCACCGTCACGCTCCAGATCGCCAAGCAGCACCGGCCCATGGTGATCGTCTACAAGCTGGGACGAATGCTCTGGACCCTGCTGGGACGCTGGCTGATCCAGACGCGCTACATCACGCTGCCCAACCTCATCGCCGGGCGAGAGGTCTGCCCCGAGCTGGTCCCGCATTTCGGCGGCAGCGAGCCCATCGCCGACCGCGTCGTCGGGCTGCTCGAGGACCCCGAGGCCTTCAACACCCAGGTGCAGGAACTCGGGGACATCGGCAAGGTCTACGACCGGCAGGACGCGGCGGCCAACGCCGCCCGCATCATCGCCCGCTACGCCGGCCTCGAGCCCATGTAACCGCCGACAGGCGGCCGGTCACAGCCGCAGCGGGATCAGCCCCAGCGTGCACCACGCGTTGCCCGCGTGGTCGCAGATGCCGACCGTCTCGATCTCGGGCACGCCCACCGGCAGGTCCCGGTCGATCATCTCACGCACCGCGATCGAGAGATCGTGGGGGCCGCTCGCTCGCTCCTCGGTGAACATCACCACCAGCACCCCGGCGTGGCGGATCAGCGGGTCCGAGGCCAGCTTGACCACATCGGCGCGGGGCCAACTCAGCAGCTCTTGCGCGTACCTCGCGTTGGGGGCGGGAACGCCGCCGACATACCGGTGCTGGGCGATGGCCTTGATCTCGATCCAGTAGGCCTCGCTCGGGTCCACCTCGCCCTTACCGGGCTGGCGGACCATGGCGGTGGGGGCGAAGAGCGTTCCCGAGGCGCCCTCCAGCTCCCGCAGCGCCGCGACCGGGTCGTAGAGCCGCTGCGCCGGCTCGGGCGTGAGCACCAGGTCGCAGCGATCCCGCTGGGTCTCGCTGGGACGCTCGATCTTGGCCGTTGGGTAGCGCACCTCCCGCAGCGCCCCGAACGGCTCGCTCGCAAACGCCTGCGCGATCAGCGGATGCAGCCGCGTCTCGGGTAGCGAGTCGACGCCGAGATAGGCCTGCTGGTCCCGCAGATCACGGTCCATGCTCGTGATCCGCGAGGCGATGGGGCCAATGATTTCAGTGGTGTTCCACACACACCAAAGATAGCGTGCCGCAAAGGCGTGCGCGTCTCCCGCCCCGAGCCCGCAGCCCAATTCGACGCCGAACCAGCCCTTCCTTGCCCCGTGGCGCCACACAAACGCGGATGCATTGATCCTCCAAAGCGAAGCCACGCGCCCAATCGCTCATCGGCGCCCGGCCAGCCCCGCTTACATCAACCGCATCAACAACGCGACCAGCAGCGCCCAGGCGAGGAGCACGCCCAAGACCAGCCAGCGGGCGCGCTCGGACAACTCGTGATCCGTATCGGGCGCGGGAACCGTCTGCAACTGACGCGTCGCGGCACGGTCCAGCCCGCCGCGAGCCACGGCTTGCTCGACGATCCCGATGATCGCCCGCGACTGCATGTCGCTCAGGCCCATCCGTCGCCCGGTCTCGATCATGCTTGAATGGTTCTCGCCGTCGCCGTGGGTGAGATGCATCTGGACATTGGCCGCGAAGACCCAGCGCACATCGTCGCGTGCGAGCGGGTCCGAGAACCGTTCGGCTGACCCAGATCTGTGGTGCGCACGCGACGGCGCGCGTCGCGCGTGGACCAGACGCAACGAGCCCGAGAGGCGGGAGAGATCGGAACGCTGAATCGTCGTGTTTTCAGTGGACATGCCCGAACCCGTGCACAGGCCGTGCCGAGGATGACGCCACGCGGCCCCCGTCTGGCGCGCGGGGTAGGATCGTGCCGATGATGCCGATACCGATGATTGCGAGGGATCCCGATTGACCGACACCCCCGACACCCCCGACAACGCTTTCCGCGAGCCCCTGCCCCGGATCGAGACGCGACTGAGCGCCTCCGAGATTCGCGCCCGCCTGCTGGCGCTCTCCAAGCGGGGCAAGCTCGCGGGATACAACGGGGACGACCCCGACGGGATCGCCTCCGTCGCGGCCCACGGCACACCCTTTGACTCCAAGCTCGTGCTCCGCCAAGAAGGCACAACGCTCTCATTCGTCTGCAAGCTGCTGCCCACGATGCCCTGGGTCTTCGCGGCGGTGCTGGTCGTGACCATCTGGCCCGGGCTGCCGCTGACCGACGGCTTCCTCAGCTCGTTCCAGTGGTACTCCGGGCTGATGGCGCGGATCGGCATCGACACCTGGGCCTGGTACCTGCCGCTGACGATCCTGCCCGCCCCGCTGGCGATGCGCGGCGCCCTCAAGAAATCCCGGGCCAGCGCCCACCAATCGGCGCTCGAAGCGATCGAGAAGATCCGGGCCACGCTCTGATCATTCGCTCTTGCGAATCCACTCGGTCTCGAGCTCATCGAGCTCGCTCTGAAACCGATCCCGCTTCTCGGTCAGCAGGTTGGCCCGCTCGAAGTCGCTCCAGATGTCGGGATCGCCCAGCTCCGCGTCCACGCGCCGGATCTCGATCCCCAGCTCGGTCATGCGCTCCTCGATCCTGTTGAGCGGCATCCATGAATACCGGCTCTTGACTTCGGGCGCGATCCCCCTGGGCTCGGTCTTCGCCACCGAAACCAGAGGGGCCGATGTTCGCGCCGTGCTGTTGGCCGACGACGCGCGTGTCGCCCGCTCCTCCTGCGACAGCTTCCACTCGCTGTAGGTCCCGGGGTAGACCTGCGCCCCGCCGTGGCCGTCGAGGACAAGGATGTGGTCGCACACCGCGTCGATCAGGGCCCGGTCGTGGGAGATGAGCAGGATCGTCCCCTCGAACTCACCCCGGACCTTCTCGCCGGTCTTGGGGTTGTCGTAGCTGCGTGCGATCGCCTGCTCAAGGCGCTCGGAGGCCTGGATATCAAGGTGGTTCGTCGGCTCGTCGAGCACCAGCACATTCTTCGCGCTGGCCAGAAGCCCGGCCAGCACCGCCCGCGCCTGCTCGCCCCCGGACATCACCCCCAGCGGCTTCTCCTGCTCACGCCCCGAGAACAGGAACGCGCCGGCGAGGTTGCGCGCGTCCTGCTCGCTCATCATCACCCGCTCGTCGGTCTCGCGCCGCACCACATCCTGGATGTGCCGGTACACCGTCTTCTCCGGGTCCAGGTCGTCTCGGGTCTGCGAGAAGTATCCAACGGCGAGCTTGGCGCCCAGCCTGATCGTCCCCGAATCGAGCCCGACCTCGCCGAGCATGCACCGCACCAGCGTGGTCTTGCCCGCGCCGTTGGGGCCGATGATCCCCCAGCGCTGCCCCCGCTCGATGTGAAGGGTCAGGGCGTCGAAAAGCACCTTGGGCGAGCCGTCCTTGTTGGTGTACGCCTTGGAGATCTCCCGCGCCGTGATCACGATATCGCCCGTCCGCTCGGCCCTGGGCAGGTTGAGTTTCATGTCGTCGAGCTCGATGGGACGCTCCAGCGCGTCCTCCTTGGCCCGCTCGAGCTTCGATTCACGCCCCTTGGCCTGCTTGGCCCGCTGCCCGGCCTTGTACTGCCTGATGTACGCCTCTTCTCGCTTGAACGCCGTCTGCTGCTTCTCCCACGCGCGCAGCATGGTCACGCGCCGCTCGACGCGCTGCTTGCGGAATGCCGCGTAGTTGCCCGGATAATCCACCAGACGCCCGTCCTCGACCTCGACGATCCGCGACACGACCTTGTCGAGCAGGTACCGGTCGTGCGAGATCAGGATCACCGCCCCCTTGTAGTCGTCGCGCAAGAAATCCTCAAGCCACTCGCGACCCGCGACATCAAGGTGGTTGGTCGGCTCGTCGAGCAACAGCACGCTCGGGTTCTCCAGCAGCAGCTTGCCCAGCGCCACCCGCGCCTTCTGACCGCCCGAGAGGTCCCTGACCCTGATCCCGAACTGAGCATCCTCGAACCCGAGCCCGTGCAGGGTCTGCTCGATCCGGTGTTCGTGGGCGTACCCGCCGGCCGCCTCGATCGCCTTCTCGAGCCGTCCCTGCTCCTTGAGGAGTTTCTCCAGCGCCTCGCCCGTCGTCCCGGCCATGGCGTGGAAGACTTCTTCGAGCTGCTCGTGCAGTGCATCGACCGCCGCAAAGGCCCTGGCCGTCGCTTCCTTGAGCGTGTCGCCCGGTTCGAGATTCGTGTTCTGGTGCAGGTAGCCCACGCGCACGCCCTGCTGCACCGAAACCGACCCCGCGTCCGGGTTCATGAGCCCCGCCAGGATCTTGAGCAGCGTGCTCTTGCCCGAGCCGTTGCGTCCCACCACGCCGATCTTCTCACCCGCCTCGACGCTCAGCGACACCCCGCGAAGGATCTCGCGTTCGCCGAAGGAAAGCGCCAGGTTGGTCCCGCTGAGCACCGGCATGGACAGGGAGTGTACGCCCCCGGGTTTGCCGCGTGCGGCGGGCGATCACGCCTGCCCGAAGAAGCGCCGGTGGTGATTGAGGATCTCCTCGACCATCGCCTCGTCGGGGGCGTCGTCCCAGCGTTCGGGCTGGAAGCACCCGCCCAGCACCAGCGCGTCGCGGCGCGGGAACATGTACTTGTACCCGTCATGCACGCAGTAGCCCAGATCCTGAGGCGTGAGGTGCACCAGCACCCCCCGGGCCGCGTACATCCGCCCGTCGTTGAACAACTCCCGCGATCCCAGCGCCAGGCAGTTGACCAGCACGGGCTCCTCAAGCGATTGAAGCTCGCCCGCGCTCGCGAAGCGCCTGGCGACGATCTCGATGCCCATCCGGCCCAGGTCCTCGACCATCGCGTCCAGGAACCGGGGCGTGTGGATGTAGGCCGTCGTGAACATCCGCCCGGCGGGCGTGGGGCTGGCGAAGGGGAACGCGTCGATCAGCACGGGCTCCTCGATCAGCCCCGCCTCGAAGAGCCCCTCCTCCGTGCTGCTCCCGGCCGGCTCGTAGACCTCGATCTCCTCGATCCCGTAGCGATCCGCGTCCAGTTCCCCGAACGCGGTCCGGGCCCGCGAGAGGATCCGCTGCTTGCGGCGCAGCTCATCGGGCGTCGAGCCGAACTCGATCCCCACCGGCAGCCACAACGCCCCGGCCAGCACGCTCGTCGTCTCCCGCGCCGCCCGTTGGGCGTAGAGCGTGACGCGGTATCCACGACCGGCCAGCTCCCGTGCGGTGACGAGCCCCACGACCCCCGCGCCCAGCACCGCCACCGAATCACCCGGCGACGCCTCCCGCCCGACCAGCTCGCGGGCGATCTCCGCCGTCCCGAAGGAGATGGTCACCCCGCACCCGCCGTGCCCGTAGTTGTGAACGACCCGCTTGCTCCCGATGGTTTCGGTCTCGATGCGCAGCCCCCCGCGCCGGCACGGTCGCAAGCCACAGACCGCTCGCAGAACCTGATCGTCGCCGAGATTGGGAATGGGCCGAAGCCCGATCTGTGCCGGCATCGCGTGCTCCGAACATACCGTAGCCGCATCGAATCCGGGTTGCGCGGTGTCGGCTGAAAATCAGTCGTGGCGCCGCGATCACGAGCGATGACGCTATACTCATCCATGAGTCTGTCGCCCACAAACCCCGACAACGCCAGCACTTCCGAGTATCACCAGCCCGAGCTGGTCACGCTCAAGACGCTCAAGCGCATGAAGCGCCAGGGCGAGCCATTCGCCTGCCTTGCCGCCTACGACGCGACCACCGCCCGGTGGCTCCAACGCGCCGGCGTCCATGTCCTGCTCGCGGGAGACTCGGCGGCCCAGGTCGTGCTCGGCTGCGATCGCACCATCGACATGCCCATCGACTTCGCCATCCAGCTCACCGCCGCCATCAAGCGCGGCGCCCCGCGCACGCTGATCATGGCCGACATGCCCTTCATGACCTACCACGCCACGCTTGAGGGCGCGATGGTCAACGCCGGGCGGTTCATGACCCAGGGGCAGGCCGATGTCATCAAGCTCGAGGCCGACGAGACTTTCGCCCCGCTGGTGGACCGCCTGACCCGCGCCGGGGTCCCGATCTGCGCCCATGTGGGGTGCCGCCCCCAGACCAGCTCGATCACCGGCGGCCCCGTCGCCGCCGGACGCACCGCCGCGGGATTGCACCAGGTCGTTCGCGACGCGGTGGCCCTCGAGCAGGCCGGGGCCGTGCTGATCCTGATCGAGGCGGTCCCCCATGAGGTGACCCACGCGGTGATGCACGCCGTCAGCGTCCCGGTCATCGGCATCGGCGCGGGCACGGCATGCGACGGTCAGATCCTCGTCGTCAACGACCTGCTCGGGCTCACCGACGAGCCGCCGCGCTTCGCCCAGGCCGTCGAGCAGTTCGGGCCCCGCCTCAAGGCCGCGGGTCAGGAGTGGGTCAGACGGGTCCGGGAGCGCTCCATCGGGGGGCAGGCCTACGCCATGCGCCAGGGCGAGCACGCCAAGCTGGGCCTGTCCGACCCCGGCGCCGATGATCAAGCGCCCCGCGCGCCATCGTCGATCAATGATTGAGACAACCCGATCCGATGAGGCACACGCCATGAGGAAGCTCCTGAAGAAGCCATAAGGAAGCCATGTGGAATTCATGAGAAAGCCATGAGAAAATCATGAGAAAGTTTGCATCCTTCGGCCCGGCGCTGGTGGTTCTCATTGGCGTGCTCGTGGCGCTCTTCATCGTCCCCACGCTCATCGAGCGCTACGCCTACGCCCAGCAGAGCGCCAGGATCACGCTTGCGCGGAGCGTGCTGGCTCAGGACGACATCCTCCGCTCGATCGACCGCGCCACCGCGTCCATCGCCGACATCGTCGAGCCCAGCGTCGTGCATATCGAGACGCGCCTCCGCAGCGAGTCCCCCTCCGCACCCGCCTCGTTCTCCACAGGCGCCGGGTGGGTCTACGACGAGCAGGGGCACATCATCACCAACGCCCATGTCGTGCAGTCGGCCAATTTCGTCTCCATCGAGTTCTACGACGGGCGCGTCGTGCGCGGCCAGGTCATCGGCATGGACCCCTACACCGACATCGCGGTGATCCAGGCCGAGCCGGGCGCCGCGGTGTTCCCCGCCCGCCGGGCCACCGAGAGACTCCCACGCACCGGCGAACGCGTCTACGCCTTCGGTTCACCATTCGGATTCAAGTTCTCGATGGCCGAGGGCATCATCTCCGGGCTCGGACGCGAGGCGTCGGGCTCCAATGTGGTGGGGGGGTACACCAACTACATCCAGACCGACGCCGCGGTCAACCCGGGAAACTCGGGCGGGCCCATCGTCAACACCGACGCCCGTGTCATCGGCATGAATGTCGCCATCGCCACCGCCCGCTCGGTCGGCCAGGCGCCGGAGGAATCCGGTTCCGACAGCGCCGGCATCTCCTTCGCCATCCCGCTGGGAACCATCGACCCCATCGTTAACCAGATCGTCAAGCACGGCGAGGTCAAGCGGGGATACCTGGGCATCCGCTACGACAACACCCAGCAGGGCCGCGTCACCGTCTCGACCGCCGACGGGACGATGATGACCGGGATCCGGGTCATCGGCGTCGAGCCCGCCGGCCCGGGCGACGAGGCGGGGATCCGCTTCAACGACATCATCGTCAGGGTCCAGGGCAACCCCGTGATCAACACCGAATCGCTCTCCTCGCTCGTGAGCTCGTCACGACCGGGCGAGTCGATCGATGTCACCGTCTACCGCGACGACAGGCTCATCGACCTGCGCGTCGTGCTCGGCAAGATGCGCGAGGAGGTGCTCGCCCAGCGCATCGCCGAGCCGATCATGGTCCAGCTCGGCATGTCGCTCGGCAGCGAGAACGATCTGGTCTCGGTCCAGACCGTTTGGCCCGGCTTCCCCGCGGCACGCGCCGGATTCAGGCAGGGCGACATCATCACCCTGGTGAACGGCAAGGCCTACACCCGGTTCTACGGCTTCTTCGTCCTCGTCGCCGACGAGGGCATCCTGACCGGCAAGCCGATCGAGTTCACCGTCACCAACATCCACGGCGATTCCCGTGTGGTCCGCCTCCATCTCGAATGGTGATCAGGCGCTTTACAACGCCCTGACCGCCGCCAGAACCTCCTGGGCGTGGCCCGGCGCCTTCACCTTGTCCCATCGGCGCACGACCCTCCCCTCCTTGTCGATCAGGTAGGTCGTGCGTTCGATCCCCATGTAGGCACGACCATACATCGACTTCTCGACCCACACGCCGTACTTCCGCGCGACCGCGGGATCGGGCTTGCCCGCCTCATTCACCTGGTCGTCCGCCAGCAAGGGATAATCAAGCGACTCCTTCTCGGCGAACCTCTTCTTGCTCCTGGGCGGCAGGATCGAGACCCCCAGCACCGCCGCGCCCGCCTCGGCGAAGGCCCGGCTCAGGTCTCGAAACTCGCGGGCCTCCGTCGTGCATCCGCTGGTCATGTCCTTGGGATAGAAGAACAGCACCACGGCCTCTCCCTTGTGTTGGCCCAGCGTGTGCGTCCGCTCGTCCTGATCCCTGAGCGTGAACGCGGGGGCTTTCCTGCCGGGTTCGATGAGCGCCATGACGATCCTCCTGAAACGGTCCGTGCCGGTGTTGGAGATCCTACCCGCCCGGTTCATCTTCCGGGCGCGCACGAGACGAATAGACTCCCGCATGCCCGCGATCGATACCTTCAAGGACAAACGCGCCGTCGTCATGGGCCTGGGCCGGTTCGGGGGCGGCCTGGGCGTCACGCGCTTCCTGCTCGATCGCGGCGCGAGGGTCACGCTCACCGACCGCGCCGGCGCCGATGAACTCGCCCAACCCCTCGCCCAACTCGGCCGGCGCCCACATCTCGACATCGCCCTGGGCCCGCACGAACCCGGCTTGCTCGACTACGCAGACATCCTGATCGTCAACCCCGCCGTGCCCGCACCCTGGCGTCATCCTTTCATCACCGCGGCCCGCCAGCGCGGCATCACGATCACCACCGAGATCGAGATCGCCTACCGGTTCCTTGACCCCGGCCGGGTCATCGCCGTCACCGGCTCGGCCGGAAAGAGCACCACTAGCGCCATGACCCACCACATCCTGGCCCACCACGACTCCCAAACGAGCCGCGACCGTGAGGAAGCGATCCTGGGCGGCAACATCGGCGGCTCCCTGCTCACCCGCCTCGATCGCATCGCCCCCGACGCGCTGATCGTTCTGGAACTCTCCAGCGCCATGATCCACTGGCTCTGGGGCGATGACCAAACCGACCCGCCCGCGCCCCCCAGGGTTGCGTGCGTCACCAGCTACGCCCCCAACCACCTCGACTGGCATGAGTCCGAGCAGCACTACCGGCGCGCCAAGCAGCGCCTCATCGAGATCCTGCCCCTGAGTTCCACCGCGATCCTGACCGAGCCGCTCGCCGACTGGGGCCCGCTGACGCGCGCCCGGACCCAGATGGTTCCTCCCTCCCAAGCGATCCCCGGCTGCGCCGTCCCCGGAGCGCACAACGCGATCAACGCCGCCTGCGCCCTCGCCGCCGCGCGCGCCATGCTCCCCGGCGCCGATCCGGCCCTGCTCACCGATTCCGTCCGCACTTTCCCCGCCCTGCCGCACCGCCTCAATCGCTGCCATGAGGCCAACGGCGTCGCCTACTACGACGACTCCAAGTGCACCGTTCCGGGAGCGACGCTCCTGGCCATCGAAGCGCTGAGCGAGCACTACCGCCCGGACCAGATCCACCTCATCGCCGGCGGCTACGACAAGGGCTCCGTCCTCACCCCCATCGCAGGGCTGGCGCCGGCGTTGGCCGGCCTCTACACCATCGGCGACACCGGCCCCGCCATCGCCCGCGCCGCCGTCTCCAACGCCTTCCCCTCCGAGACCCTCGAACGCGCTATGCACACCGTCATCGAGCGGGCCGCGCCCGGCGACGCCGTGCTCCTCTCGCCCGGGTGCGCTTCCTGGGACCAGTTCACCAACTACGAACAGCGCGGCGAGCGCTTCACCGCCCTCGCCCGCCAGCTCACGGGCCAACCCACATGCTGACCACCCTGCTCGTCATCTCGCTCGCGTGGTTCACCGCCCAGCCCGAGGCCGCGCCAGCTCCGACCCCCGCCTCCGCCGATGAGCCCGAGCTGGTCGAGATGCTCCCGGGCATCCAACTTGCCGAGGGGGTCGTGCAGTTCGAGGGCGAGATCGCCGTCGACGCCCACCACCCCGACACGCCCGATGTCTACCTCGAGATGCTCGTCACCGCCCCCGACTCGCGCGAGCACGAGGCGCTGGTGGTCGCGAACATCAAGGGCTCGGCCCTGCACGCCGCCCTGCTCGCCGCCGGCTTCGAGCCCGGCGCGCCCCTCACCCGGGGCGACGAGGGCCGGCCCGTCCCCGCCCACGGCGACGCCCTGGGCGTCCTGGTCTCCACCCTCGACGACGAGCATCATCCCGAGAAGTTCATCCCCATCACCGACTGGGTGATGCGCGCCGGTGACAGCGCGCCGCTGATCGATTCAGACCGCTGGGAGGGGCTCGTATTCGCCGGGTCGCTCCTGACCGGCAAGGGCTACGCCGCCGACCGCGCCGGGACACTGATCTCCCTGACCTCCTTCGGCGACGAGGTCATCGCGCCCGCGTGGACCGTCTCCGACAAGGCGTCGGTCGACGAACCGGTCTGGATCGCCAACCGCGACAAGCTCCCCAGGCAGGGCGTCGCGGTCGTCGTGCGCATCGAAGCACGCGAGAAGAAGCCCGCCGAGGCGGATGACGCCGCTATCCAAAAGCCCGGGACAGACGAGGACTCACATGAGCCAGACGGGATCGACATCGATCGCGACGCGTGAATCGCTCTTGAGCAGTCCTTTTTCTCGCACGCGCTGCATCGCCTCCTGCATCGGCGCCGGGCTGGCGCAGGTCAGCTCGATCGCGAAGCGATAAAAGCCCGCGATGCGCGTGATCGCGCACGGCATCGGGCCCACCACCCGCACCCGCTCGTCACCCGCCTGGCGCAGCAGCTCGCCGACCTCACGCGCACGCCCCAGCGCCTTGTCGTGCCGCTCGTCGCGCACCACGATCCGCACCATGCGAACGGTGGGGGGGAGCCCCGCCATGCGTCGCGCCGCCAACTCGTCGCCGGCGAACCCCGCATAATCATGCCGAGCCGCGCGCGTGATCGCCGCCGAGTGCGGGTTGAGCGTCTGCACCACCACCCGCCCCGGAGTGCTCCCGCGCCCCGCCCGTCCCCCCACCTGCGACACCAGCTGGTAGGTCCGCTCCTCGGCCCGGAAATCGGGCAGGTACAGCGCCGTGTCCGCGCTGAGCACGCCCACCAGCGACACATTGGGGAAGTCCAGCCCCTTGGCGATCATCTGGGTCCCCAGCAGCAGCTTCAGCTCCCCCCGGCTGAACCGATCGAGCACCCCGAAGTAGTCGCTGGCCCTGCTCATGGTGTCCGCGTCCACCCGCTCGAAGGTCTCCCCCGCGACCAGCCCCAGCGAGTCGCCGAAGCGGGTCACGATCTCCTCCTCGACCCGCTGCGTGCCCACGCCCAGCTCGATCAGGGGTTTGCCCGTCATGGGGCACGCCGGGGGGATCATCCGCTCGCTCTGGCAATGATGACACCGCACGAAGCGCCGCCCCCCCTGCGTGCGAACACTCCCGCGGTGCACGACCATCGTCGCGTCGCAGTGCTCGCACCCGAGCTTCCAGCCGCAGGCGCGATCGCTGCTGACCACCACCGACGCCAGCCCCCGCCGGTTGAGCAGCAGGATCGCCTGCCCCCCCGAGCCGATCGTATGGCTCAGCCGCTCGCCCAGCGTACGCCCGATCGAGTAGTCCCGGTTGGCCCCGAACGACCCCGGCGCCCGCACCCGCTCCTCGTCGAGCGCCATGTTCACGACGCTGACCCTGGGCATGGCCCCCGCGCCCACGCGCTGGGGCATCGACCACAGCCGGTACCGCCCCGACCTGGCGTTCGCCCAGCTCTCGAGCGAGGGCGTCGCCGACCCCAGCACCACCGGGCACCTCTCGATCTGCGCCCGCTTGACCGCCGCGTCGCGCGCGTGATACCGCGGCAGCTGGTCCTGCTTGTACGACGCGTCGTGCTCCTCGTCCACGATGATCACGCCCAGATCAATCAGCGGCGCGAACACCGCCGATCGCGCCCCAACGACGACCCGCGCCCCGCCCCCAGCCGCCCGCGCCCACTGCTGGTTCCGCGCCGATCTGCTCAGCCCCGAATGCAGCACCGCCACCCCCGCCTGCGCAAAGCACTTGACGAACCGCCCCGCCGTCTGCGGCGTCAGCGCGATCTCCGGCACCAGCACCACCGCCTGCTTCCCCGACGCCAGCACCCGCTCGATAAGCCGGATATACACCTCCGTCTTGCCCGAGCCCGTCACCCCGTGCAGCAGGTGCGGCGAAAACGACCCGAAGGCCGATGCGATCCCCTCGACGACCTCCCCCTGCGTGCGCGTCAGCTCGTGCGACCCCGAATCTCCCGCATCGAGCAGCTCGAATCCCTCGGGCGCCCGGATCACCTCCACCTCTCCGAGCAGCCCCGCCGCCAGCAGTTTGTTGATCCCGCCGACCGTTCTCTGCCCGATCCGATCCGCCAGCACCCGCGCCTCAACAGGGAAGACGCCCGGTTCGAGCCCCGTGATCCGCTCCCACGCCTGTCGCGCCATGGGCGTGAGTTTCTTCAGTTCCTCTCCGTCCGCGCCGAGCTCGGTCCTACGCACCATCGCCCTGGTCCTCGATCCTGTTCGCGCCTTGACCGCCGCGGGAACGACCGAGCCCAGCACCATCCCCAGCGGGCACATGTAGTACGCGCTCATCCACCGGGCCAGCTCCATCAAGCTCGCCGGCAGCACCGTGGGGCTGGTCCCGCTCACCGCCTTGACCCTGCGTGGGTCGTACCCGTCCAGGAGCTCCCGCCCCCCGACCTCGATCACATACCCGGCGGTGGGGGCGTCGCCCCGCCCGACCGGGACCGTCACCCGCTGCCCCACCCGGAGCTCATCGCGCATCGGAGCCGGGACGCGATAGCTCAATCCCCCCATCAGATCCAGCCCCCGCTCGATGGCCACGCGGGCGTACACCGCGTCCCCGTCCACCGGGCCGTCCCGATCGTTCGCCCCCCGCTCGGTCTCGTGAGAAAACAGATCCATCGCGTTCATATACTGTAATCCAGCATGAACACCCACACCCAGGACGCCCCGAACAATCCCGCACGCCTCGCCCTCTCCACCGGGCTCGTCCTCAC
The DNA here is from genome assembly GCA_964387925.1 of uncultured Phycisphaeraceae bacterium. Lineage (GTDB taxonomy): Bacteria > Planctomycetota > Phycisphaerae > Phycisphaerales > UBA1924 > UBA1924. Next base: position 223,378 of record CAYLXF010000005.1, on the reverse strand, counting down.
CGGCCGTGCCTTCGGCCAGACCGGGTGCGGCCTCGTTTCCACGGGCGAGATCGTCTTCAACACCGCGATGACCGGCTACCAGGAATCGCTCACCGATCCCTCCTACATGGGCCAGATCCTCATCCAGACCCAGCCGCTGATCGGCAACACCGGCGCCAACCCCGACGACACCGAATCCAACCGCGTCCAGGTCGCCGGGTTCGTGATCCACGAGTACACCGAGCACTGGTCCAACTACCGCGCCGCCCAGTCGCTCGACGACTACCTCCGCGACGCGGGGGTGCTGGGCATCGCCGGGGTCGATACCCGCGCCCTGACCCGCGCTCTGCGAACCGGCGGCGTCGTGCAGGCGGTCCTGACCGATCGCGCCGACCTCTCCGATCCCCAGCTCGTCGAGATGGCGAGAAAGGTCGAAGCCATGACCGGCCAGAACCTCGCCGCCAAGGCCGGAGCCCCCGAAACCCGGGAATGGTCCCAGGACCTGGGTCCCTGGCGCAGCGCCCCGGCCCAAGACCAGTGGGAGGACCAATGGGAAAGACAGGAACAGGCATCTCACCAGCCGACGGCGTTGGTCATCGACTACGGCGTCAAGTCCAACATCGCCCGCAACCTCGCCCAGGTCGGCTGCAGGGTCCGGCTCATCCCGCAAACGACCACCGCCGCACAGATCAAACGCCTCGCACTCTCGGGAGAAGCCGACGGGCTCTTCCTCTCCAACGGCCCCGGTGACCCAGAAGCCGTGAAGGAGACCGTGGACATGCTGCGTGAGCTCATCGCGGACCCCGAACTCGAACGCTTCCCGATCTTCGGCATCTGCCTCGGACACCAGCTCCTGGCCCTGGCGATGGGCGCCAGGACCTACAAGCTCCCCTTTGGCCACCGCGGCGCGAACCATCCCGTCCACGACCTCGAGCGCCGCCGCATCCAGATCACCAGCCAGAACCACGGCTTCGCGGTCGATGAGCGCTCAATCCGCCAAGCGGGGGGCGTCATCACCCATCTTCACCTCAACGACGGCACCGTCGCCGGCTTCCGACACGCCTGCCGTCCCATCGCCGCCGTTCAGTTTCACCCCGAGGCCGCTCCGGGACCGCACGACGGCGCGCGATTCTTCAATGACTTCATGGCCCGGATAAAAGAGTCCGCCACCCGGAATCCAACGCGATAATCCGGTTCTCGGACCCTCCCGCCATGCGCCGGGAACGGCTCGAACGGGGCCTCATTCCAGAAAAACTCGGTAATTTCACCGATTCTCCCCTTGCAAGGGATGCTGAATGAGGTATATTCGGGTCTGTACCGGAGTAGACGGGACAAACCGTGCGTGCACGGTCACACTCCCATTGGGGAGTGCCGCAGACGGACAGTCCTGGCGAGATTCTTTCGGGAATCACCAGACCTGCCCGCCAGTCAAGGGAGAGAGAACCTCGACGCGGAAATCGGTTAGTGTTGAAGACTTTTTTCAGGTTTGTGCCTGGGCGGGTCTCATTTCGTTCGTTCATGATGCCTTCAAGGGCATCAGTGTCGAGTTGTGGTTTCACCTGTTTCAATCAAAAGAGGAGCTTTTCTCATGAAAGCGAAGAGTGCACTGAGTCTCGCCCTGGCCGCTGGCATCGCCAGCACCGCGGCGGCATCGAACTCCCCGACAACCCTGAGCCCGAGCAACGCCCCCGTTCGCAAGGCCGCTCACATCTATTACAACCTCGCCACCGGCGAGCGCGTCGTCACCGCCTTCGGCGAACAGACCACCGGCGCCGGCATCGAGGACAGCACCCCCCTGTGGTCCTGTCTGATCCCCAACCCATGCGAAGCCGCCGGCTATACCACCAGCTATTTCTTCGGCGTGGACAACCCCGGCACCACCTCGCTCTCCACCGCCATCACCAATGTGGACTGGGGCGACATCGCCAAGGACACCGTCGTCGACCTCGTCCACATTGAGTGGGTGGTCGCTCATCCGGATACCGACAGCGATAGCACTCCGAATATTGGCGATGGCGTCGAGGGCCTGGCCGGCGAGTGGATCGTCTGGGACGCCGACAACGGCAACGCCATTGATCGGTCGACCCGCCTCCCCCTGGTCGACTTCATCTTCACCGACCTGCCCGGCAATATTGCGGAGCCCGGCTTCCTGTCTGCGTACACTGCGGATGTCGATCTCGTCAGCACCTTCACCACCAGCCTGACCTTCGAGATCGGTGACTCCGACGGCGACCTCCAGGGCGCTTCGTTCGGCAACACCAATATCGACACCGACTCCGACGGCGTCGGAGACGGCGTGTCGGTCGCCAACGCGGACCGCAACTTCGACGGCCTGCCCGACAGCGACCTCGACGGCGACGGCCTCTTCGACTGGTCGTGGAGCGTCCGCTTCTACCAGCCCGGCACCGAGGACTTCGACAGCGACGGCATTCCCGACGGCGTGCCCGCGCCCACCGACGCCGACACCATCGGCGTCGGCTTCGCCGTGCCCGAGGGCACCGCCGTCGACAACGGCGACGGCACCTGGACCTGGGACATCGACACCACCGTCCCCGACGCGGGCACCGGCCAGGAGGACGCCTTCACGATCTACGACCAGGACGGCAACCACGCCGGCGTCTTCTTCTTCGGCGGCTTCGCCTGCGAGGGCGTCCCGATCAGCGAGGGCGGCGACGGGTATACCCCCTACTCCGGCTTTGAGTTCCAGCTGATGGGCCCGGGCGATAGCATACCTCCCTGCCCCGCCGACCTGAACGACGACGGTGTGTACAACTTCTTCGATGTGTCCATGTTCATCCAGCAGTACAGCCAGGGTGGCGACTACAACGGGGACGGCTCGACGAACTTCTTCGATGTGTCGAAGTTCATCACCGACTACAACGCCGGCTGCCCGTAACCGGCAATCGCATGACTTGAACGCCTGAGCGGGCTCGCCCAATCAGGCCGACAATACAAACCAAGAGACGCCCGCGGCTCCGGTCGCGGGTGTCCTTTTTTTGCCCGCGATGCGGTATCGCCAAAGCATCCCCCGACGCCCATCGGTAAACCTGTTGGCTCGCCGAAGTTTCTAAACCACATGAGCGAAAACGGCCAATCATGCCGCCCCTGATTTCTCGGAGACGGCATGCGACGACTCAATACCCGCAGCCCGAGTTATAACTCGTCGTGAAGGCGCCGGTGTCAAAGAAGTTCACGGTCCCGTCGCCGTTGATGTCCGCGTCGGGGTCACCCGCGGCAAACAGCGTATTGAAGATGCCCGCATCCGTGGAATCCAGGTCGCCATCGCGGTCCATGTCCGCCGAGCAGCGCTCGAACGGCCCCATGTCCACGATTGGACCAAGGCCTCCGCTGCTGCCGGTGTCGGTCACGCCCGCATCGATCTGCCGCGGAAACAAGACGAGATCCAGTGGGAGGTACTCCGCAACCGTGGAGTCGCCATCAAGGTCAGTGAAATCCGTCGGGATATCAGAGTTTCTTCCTGCGTCGAGGGCCGGGGAATCATTCCTCAGCGAGTAATCGTCGCTTGAGGCATCGCGGAAGTGCGGATCCGTGCTGATGTTGCCGCTGCCCGTGAACCCGCCCTGCACGCAGCTGTAGGTGATGGTGCACGCCGAATCCGCCTGTGAATCGATAGTTGCAGTGTTACCCCATAGGATACAATTATAGAGCGTTCCCGTTGCATCAGTACGCAGCCCAACTCCTCCACCATCACCCGAGGCGGTGTTATCTGCAAAGGTGGTTTGGTATATAAAGCCGTGCGAGGCAATTTTAGCTGGAGTCGAAGTATTACTACTGATATATAATCCACCACCATTCACAGCGATATTCTCGAAGAAGATTGAATTGATCACATCCAACTCACAGTCCGAATCACCAAAATCAAAGTAAAACATTCCTCCGCCAGAAAGGCCTGCCATGTTGTCAGCAAAGACGCAATTGACGACATACATGGGGCTGGCAATGCCGCCAAGATAGTTTCCACTCGAACGGGCAAAGCCGCCTCCAACACCGCCCGCCTCATTGCCGGTAAACTGGCAATCCTTCACAAACATGGGTCTTGACCCGACAAACTGAAGCAGACACCCTCCACCACCTCCATCAGCCGAGTTATTTGTGAAGTCGCAAGACAAAATGTCTCCATAAAGATAACCCGCAAAGAGTCCGCCGCCACCATTGTCTGAGTGATTGTCTTCGAACTCACAGTTCGCAATGTTGATCTTCGTAACATTCGGAACCGAAGCGGATTTGACACACATTCCACCTCCTGAGTAGGTAGACTCGTCATTGCCATTGATGATTCTGAACCCGTCGATTCTCGCTTGTCTAGTCTGATCGGTATCGCTTGAGCCGTACCCGCCGCCATGCTTGGCGACATACAGGACAACATGGTACGAGTTATCCGAACTGGCACTGCTGGTGCCAATATCGCCGTTCAGAATGGTGTGATTCAGAGGAAAAGTGCGTTGGTCAGGATCGGTTTCCGTCCCTGCGAAGCCGCCGTACATCTGCACACCTCGCGGAATCCAGAATGTCGCATCGCGCGTGGTCATCGTTGTGTTGTTCGGATCGCTGATATCAGCCCGGCGAGTGGGAAAGAACTCGCCAGAGGCGACCCAGATCTCATCACCGAAGCTCACCGCGTCCAGTGCGTCCTGGAGAGAGACATACGCGTCCGACCAGCTGCTCCCGTCATCGGCTCCGGTGGCGCCGCTGTCCACATAAATGACAGCGCTGTGTGCCCAGGATGTGAGGCACAGGCACGCTACGACTGCAAATTACTTTGCCTTCATCGAGATTCCCCTTTCAAATGGATGTATTTCACGATGTGTACATACATCGCCGATCTTGAATATGTTACCAGATTAACATACCCACGCTTCCCAATTTATTCATCTTTACATGAATTCCGTCATCACGCTGATTTATCCGCGCACATCTTGCGTAACATGTGAAGGGCACATCCGCGCCGATTCGTGTGTGTTCGCATCACCCTCAGGTTTCTCAGACCCGCGCCTTGAGCCACCCGCCCTGAAAGAACCGCCCGGAGAACAGCACGCCGCGGAGCACCATCTCGGTGCACAGCGCGATCCACATCGCCGTCAGCCCCGGCTCAAGCCCGAACCAGGCCTCGAAGAGCCGCGGGTTGGTGATGATCCCGCCGCCAAGAAAACCCGGGATGGGGATGTCCACGCCCGAGATCACAAACGCCAGAGGCAGGCGCAGGCCGTAGGTCGAGAACCAGGTCAATCCCATCACCCAGCGCACATCCCCCGCCCCGCGCATCGCCGAGCGGAAGACGATCCCGATGGCGAACGGGATCTGGATCAGCCCGCAGATGATCAGCAGCGGGGGGACCAGCTCCATGTGCTCGGGCTGGTCGGACATGGACGCCGTGATCGGGCGTGCGAACAGAAAGAAGCACAGGCCCAGCATCCCCATGATGGTCACGGCGATCACCGTGCACCGGAACACCGCCCGCCTGGCCAGATCCGCCCGTCCCATGCCCAGATATTGCCCCGCCAGCGTGGCCGCGGCGATGCCCATCCCGAAGCCGGGCATGAAGCTGAACGCCTCGATGCGCACGCCGATGATGTGCGCCCCCAGCAGCCCCGTGCGCCCCGTCTGCACCGCCAGCAGCCCCACCAGGGCGATCACCAGGAAGTTGCCCAGCCACATCCCGAAGGTCTCGAGAAAGTTGGGGACCGCCAGCCGGACCATGCGGTACATCGTGATGGTGTGCAGGCGCAACCGCTTGGCCTTGAGCCGGATCGACCACCGCCCCGAGCACGCCATCGAGAGCACGATCAGCATCCCCATCAGGTCGCCCATGATCGTCCCGAAGGCGATCCCCTTGACCCCCCAGCCGAGCCCCAGCGGGCTGGTGAGCCCGAACACCGTCACCCCCGAGAACAGCCAGCTCATCACGATGTTCACAGCGTTGCGCGCGACCATCGCCACCAGCGGCGACATGGAATCCCCCGCCCCCCGCGAGCACGCGATCATCGCGAACAGCACGAACATGAACGGCACGCCCAGCGCGATCACGCCCATGTAGTCCCTGAAATAGCCCGCCACCGCGGGCGTCATGTTGAGCGCCGCCGACAGATGACCCGCGAAGAGCCACACGACCAGCCCCATCCCCATGCCCGAGATCACCGCCAGCGTGAACGACTGGCCCAGGATGACATTGGCCACCCCCAGGCGCCCCTTGCCCACCGAGCGAGAGATCAGGGCCGTGGCCCCGATGCTGATGGCCATGACCACCAGGCTGATGAACCACAGGATATAGCTCGCACCGCCGATCGCGTCCGTCGCCTCCACACCGTACTCGAACGAAGCGCTGAGCTTGGTGTCCACAAGCCCGACGAGCGAGTTGAGAAACGACTCGATCACCACCGGCCACGCGAGCACGAAGATCGCCGCGCCCATCGTCAGCCCCTTGAGCCGCCCGGTGCGGAAGCGCCCCTCATCCGTGATGGCCACCGGCGTGCCCAGGTCGACCGAGCCCTGCATCAGCGACGGCGCCCCGACCATGTCCTCCTGATCCGGGTCGTGGATCGGACAGCCGATGGGCTCGTCGTCCAGCTCCAGCCGCTCCCCGACCGGCGCCCCCTCATCTCTTCTCGGCGTATCGCTCATCGGCCCTCACCATCCAACCAGGTTCACCCCGCCGCTTGACACCAATCCCCACTCTATGCTCATCAAGCGCCCCGTGTGTGCGCGGCACGCGGAGATGGCGATCCAGACCATGCCGCGTAAAACAGAACGGCCGCAGACTGGACCAGCCGAAGGGAAAAGAGTCTGTATTAAGCGGATGAAAGGCAAGGAGTTACCGCCAGGCCGTCACAAGCGGATCCCCGCCTGCCATGAGACACACTCCCTATCGAAAAGGATGCAGATTATTCCACCGCGAGTTCAGCGGAATCGATGGCCGCAACACGGCGCACCCAGACGGTGATCTCAGGAAAATACAGGTACAAGACGACATGCGCCCCGATCAGCACCAAAGCAATGGACCAGAGGGCAAGGCGTTGACGCCGCTGCTTTTGCCGTCGCGATTCCGCCAGCCGTTGATCGATCCGCGATGGGTATCCTGACATCATTCTGCCTCATAAGACCGGGCCGGTGGCCACGGAGAACCATTGAACATGGAGTGGGTACAGGCCGAGCCAGAGATGAACGAAAGTTCATGGATCTTGAACCTGGGGCCCGGCCCGCCCGCATCAAGAACCGTTGATCCTATCATGAATCTCGAAATCATGCCACTTTAACAGAAGATACATTATCGGACCTTGTCCGTGATTCCCTCGCCGTCTCTCACGAACACTCCAGACAGCTCGGGCCCGCGTGCATCAGGATCTTCTTCCCGCTCATCATGACCCGCAGTGTCTCGCCCGCACGAAGCATCCCGCCATGCAGGCCCGGCACGCCCGATGCCTTCTCGCCGTCGATCTGCACGCACGCCGCGGCGCCCTCGCCCATGATCCGCACGGCCGGCGCGCGCAAGCGGCGCATGGAAGAGGTCCCCAGGCGCGCCCGCAATAGTCCGTACGCCAGCCCCGCGCCCACCGATGTGCGGCAGGGAATGCTGATCGCGTCGAGCACCCCATCATCGCAGCACGCGTCGGCGCACGGGTTGAACCCGCCCCCGTAGCCACGCATGTTGGCCACGATCAGGATCCCGCTCGCCGAGAGCGAGGCCGTGCCCGCTTCGTCGTCAACCACGCTGAATGACGCCGGTCGCGGGCGCAGGATCTCGCGGATCACCGGCAGCACATACGCCCGGTAGCCGCCCAGCTTCCGCGACTCCTCCAGGCGGTGGATCACCGACGCATCGATCCCCATCGACACCATGATCAGAAACGGCCACCCGTTGCAGGCCGGCAGATCGACCGTCAGGGCCTCGTGCTCGCGCTCCAGGTCCGCCAACACCCGCTCGGGTGAGCGGGACATCCCGAACTCACGCCCGATCAGGTTCGCTGTCCCCGTCCCGCAGTGGTACGCCGGGGTCCCGCAGGCGGCCAAGAGCGGCAGCATGTGGTGCACCGTTCCGTCGCCGCCGACAATCACGACGCGAGCCGAACCCCTGATGCTCGCCTCGATCAGTCCCGGGTCCGCCAGCACATCGTGCATCTCGATCGTGTGCCCCCGCCCTCGGCACGCCTGCGACAGCCCCGCCGCCAGCCGCCGGGCCTTGCCCCGCCCGGACCTCGGGTTGTACACCATCGCGATGCGCATCGTGCCCCTTGTACTCACGGAGGGATATGCTCGGGATTCTGGACGCTCCCGCCCCCGCTTCCCCGAAAAGGACCACCCCGTTCGCTATCATCGATCCTATGCAGACCGCAGTCCGATCCCGTTCCGACGCCGACGCCGCCCACGCGGCGGCCCAGAAGGTCGTGGAGACCCACCACCGCCTGGCCGACTTCCTCCGCGAGGGGCTCACCCTCGCCCAGATCGACCGATTCGTCTACGACACGCTCGAATCGAGCGGCTGCAAGTCCTGTTTCTTCAAGTACAAAACCGGCGGCCTCCCCCCATTCCCCTCCCAGGCTTGCCTGAGCGTCAACGACTGCGTGGTCCACGGCACCGCCGGGTACATGCTCGAACCACTCAAAAAAGGCGACATCCTCAAGATCGACATCGGCGTCAAATATCGCGGCTGGATGGGCGACGCCGCATGGACCTATGTCTTCGGCGAGATGACCCCGGAAACCAGGAAGCTCACCGAATCGGGCAAACAGTCGCTCGCCCGGGGCATCGAGGAACTGCGCGTCGGCAACACCTGGCTCGATTGGGCCAGGACGGTCCAACGCATCGTCGAGCAGGAATACGGGTTCCACCTCATCCGGGGCCTGGGCGGGCACGGCTATGGGCGAAAGCTCCACACCCCGCCGTGGATCTCCAATGTCGTCCCCACCCATCCCAACGAGTGGCCCGACGCCAACCGGCGCATCGAACCGGGCGCCCTGGTCGCCGTCGAACCCATGATCGGGGTCGGGACCGGCGAGATCGCCCAGAAACCCAGGGACTGGCCGATCTACACCGCCGATCACTCCATGTCCGTGCACTACGAGCACGATGTGCTCGTCACTTCCGACGGCCCGCGCATCCTGACCCAGGGACTCGAAGAGGTCAACGATGTCATCACCCGCTAGGACCCGCCCTCCCCTGAGCACGCACACATGAACCGTGTCACATCCGCCTTCGTCAACGCCAAGGAGTCGGGCCACGGGGCCCTGCTGCCTTTCGTCTGCGCCGGCTCGCCCGAGATCGACGCCCTGCCCCGGCTCCTCACCGCGCTCGCCTCCGCCGGCGCCGCCGTCGTCGAGGTCGGCTTCCCCTACTCCGACCCCGTCGCCGACGGCCCCACCATCGCCGCGGCGATGCATGCGGCGCTCCAACAAGGCGTCACGCCCACCCTGATCTTCGACCAGCTCCGCTCCGTCCGAGACCGGATCGACATCGGCGTCGTGGCGATGGTCAGCGTCTCGATCGCCACCGCCATGGGCGGCCCCGAGCCGTTCATCACGCGGGCCACCGACGCCGGGTTCGACGGCTTCATCTTCCCCGACCTGCCCCTGGACGAATCGGCCGACTACCGCCGGATCTGCGCCGACCACGGCGCGACCATGACCCTGCTCATCTCCCCCACCTCCCCCACCGAGCGCGCCATCGAGATCGCCAACGCCTCCACCGGCTTCGCCTACCTCCTCGCGCGAGCCGGGATCACCGGCGAGCGCAACGATGTCCCCGACATCGCCCAGCGGGCCCGCTCGATCAGAAGCAGGTCCAGCACCCCCATCGCCTGCGGCTTCGGCATCTCGACCCCCGAGCAGGTCGCCCAGATCATCAAACACGCCGACGGCGCGATCGTCGGCAGCGCCCTGGTGCGACGGTTGATCGAAACCCACGCGTCAGGCGGCGACTACGCCGCCGAGGCCGAACAGACACTCCACGAGCTGGCCACGGGGCTGATCTCCATGGACCAGCTCTGAACCCCTACCCGTACGCCGAGAACCGTGTACAATCCCATCGTCTGACCCCAGACCGGCCCCGTAGCTCAGCGGTGAGAGCACGCGACTCATAATCGCCTGGTCCCCGGTTCGAATCCGGGCGGGGCTATTTTCTCTCACAACCGTCTCACGATCCCCGGGCGCCCACCGCGGCCCGGCTCAGCCCCGATTCCTCCGCCGCCCTGGCGACGGCCCGCGCCACCAGCGGGGCGACCGAGCTGTCCAGCGGGTCGGGCAGGATCTTCTCGGCGCTGGGCTCGCCCACCGCGTCGGCCAGCGCGTGCACGCACGCCAGCTTCATGCGCCCGTCGATCCGCGTCGCCCGCGCGTCGAGCGCGCCGCGGAACAGCCCCGGGAACGCGAGCACATTGTTCACCTGGTTGGGGAAGTCGCTCCGCCCCGTCCCGATCACCGCCGCCCCGCCCCGCTTGGCCTCGTCAGGCAGGATCTCGGGCGTCGGGTTGGCCATCGCCAGGATGATCGCGTCATCGGCCATCGTCCGCACATCGTCGCCGTCGAGCAGGTTCCCCTTCGACACACCGATGAACACATCCGCGCCCCGGATGGCGTCTTGGACCGAGCCCGACCTGCCCACGAGGTTCGTGAAGGCCAGCAGCGACCGCTTCTCCTCGTTGAGGTCTTCCCTGTCCGGCCCGATCACCCCCTTGGAATCGCACAGCACCACCTCGCGCACGCTCACGCACACATCGGGTGCGTGCTCCACGCAGCGCAGCAGCCGGGCGATCGCCGTGCCCGCCGCCCCCGCGCCGTTGATCACGACGCGCAGATCGCGGATCTCCTTGCCCACCACCCGCGCCGCGTTGAGCAGCGCCGCCAGCAGCACGATCGCCGTCCCGTGCTGGTCGTCGTGCATCACCGGAATCCCGATGTCCTGCAGCGCCGACTCCACCGCGAAACAGCGCGGGGCCGCGATGTCCTCGAGGTTGATCCCTCCGTAGGTCGGCGCGATCGCCCTGGCGATCTCGATCAGCCGGCACGTCCCCTCGTCCCCCTCGGGGACCCGGACGCACAGCGGCGCCGCGTCCACCCCCGCGAACACCTTGAACAGGCACGCCTTGCCCTCCATCACCGGCATCGCCGCCGCCGGACCGATGTTCCCCAGCCCCAGCACCGCCGTCCCGTCAGTGAGCACGCACACCGTGTTGCCCCGCGTGGTCAGCTCGAAGCTCTCCATCTCGTCGCCCGCGATCAGCTCGCACGGGCGCGCCACCCCGGGGGTGTACGCCAGCGAAAGATCCTCCCGCGTGTTGAGCGCCACCTTGCACTCGACCGAGAGCTTCCCACGCTTTTCCCGGTGCAGCTTGACCGAGCGTTCAAACGCGTCCGACATGACAACCCCTTTCCAGTCCCCGCACTCACACATCCAGATCCGCGACCACCATCGCGTGGTCCGAGACCTCCATGCCGCTGGTGCGATCGATGTGGCAGTCCGTCAGCCTGCCGTGCGCCGCCTTGTTCATCAGCAGGTAATCAATCCGCCACCCGCGATCCTTGGCCCGCGCCTGGCCGCGATTGGACCACCAAGAGTACGGCCCGTCCACATCCCCGTGCTTCTCGCGGATCACATCCCGCCAGCCCATATCCAAGAGCGCCCCCATCCACGCCCGTTCATGCGGCAGGAACCCCGAGGTCTTCGCGTTGCTCTTGGAGTAGAAGATGTCCCGCTCGGTGTGGGCGATGTTGAAATCGCCCCCCATCACCGTCGGGACGCTGGATCTGAGCAGCGGCTTGGCCCACTCGTGGAAGAACCCCAGCCAGCGGTCCTTCTCCGCCTGGCGGTGGTCGCCCGACGAGCCCGAGGGCATGTACACGCTCACCACCCGCACGCCTTTGCACCGCGCCACGACCACCCGCCCCTCGGGGTCCTCCTTCTCGGCCCCGCGCCCCTCCTCACGAAGCCCCCCGCCGCAGGCCAGCACCGCCGTGCCCGAGTATCCCGGCTTCTGGGCCGGGTGCCAGATGGTCTCCCATCCTTCGGGACTCCGGCAGTGCTCCGGAAGCTGCTCGGGCAGCGCCCGCACCTCCTGGAGCAGCAGCACATCGGGCTTGACCCGCTCGATGTGCTCCTGATAGCCCTTGCGCAGGGCCGCGCGCATGCCGTTGACATTCCAGGTCGCGATCCGCATCCCAGCATCGTAGCCGCGTGTCTGCTATCGTCTGGGCATGAGCAAAGCCGTCGGCAAGAAGAACGCCCCCCCCCACGCCACCGTCCTGGCCGGAATCCCCCAGACCAACCTGGCCCTGTTCCACAAGATCAGGTTCAGCGTGGGCGATCCCTGCGCTTACATCGAGCTCGACGACGGCATGCGCGTGCTCATCATCCGTGACATTGAGATGGACCGCGCCAAAGAGCACGCCCGCGCCGACAAGGTCTACTGCCCCGCCGATTTCGAGCCCGAGGAGGGGCTCGACGGCGACCGCGAGACCGCCACCGCCCAGGCCCTGGCCGAGTGCCTGCTCCGCGGTGGGATCGAGAGCGTCACCGCCGACCGCTCGCTGCCGCTCATCTACGCCTTCATGATCCAGGGCGCCGGCATCGAGCTCGAATGCGACATCGACCTGGGCGTCACCGAACGCCGCAGCAAGGACGAGCAGGAACTCGCCCACCTGCGCGACGCCCAGGCCGCCACCGAGGCGGTCATGCGCATGGTCTGCGAGACCATCTTCAAGGCCAAGGCCGACAAGCACGGCGTGCTCGTCTTCGAGGGCGAGCCGCTCACCTCCGAGCGCGTCATGGCCATGATCGACATCGCCTTCCTCCAGCGCGGCGCCACCACCCCCCACGGCTCCATCGTCGCCTGCGGCCCCATCGGCGCCGACTGCCACCACCGCGGCGCGGGAACACTCAAGACCGGCCAGCCCATCATCATCGACATCTTCCCCCACATCCGAGCCACCGGCTACAACGGCGACTGCACCCGCACCATCGTCCACGCCGACATCCCCGACCAGCTCGTCAAGATGCACGCGGCGGTCCTCGAAGCCAAGCAGGCCGCTGAGAAGACCACCAGGGCGGGTGTGACCGGCGAGGATGTCCACCGCGCCGCCATCGGCGTCATCCAGGCCCACGGCTACAGCGTGGGCCTCCCCGCCGCCGATGCCCCCGACTCGTTCTGCTCCATGGTCCACGGCACCGGCCACGGCATCGGCCTCGAGGTCCACGAACCCCCGCTGCTGGACTTCAAGGGCCCCGAACTCGTCGTGGGCGATGTCCTGACCATCGAGCCCGGGCTCTACTGCAAAGCCCTCGGCGGGATCAGGATCGAAGACATGGTCGCCGTCACCAAAGCCGGCTGCGAAAACTTCAACACCCTTCCGACAGGGCTTCATTGGAACTGAAAGCACCTGGTGGCACAGGCGTCCCGCCTGTGCTCTTTGGCGGATTCTCGAAACGGCTACTTCGCCTTCCCCTGGCTGGCCACCGCCGCCATCGCCTTCTCGACCGCTTCAGGGTCGCCCAGGTAGCGCTTGGAGACAGGCCGAAGGTCCTTGTCCAGCTTGTAGACCAGCGGCATCCCCGTCGGCACATTCACGCCAGGGATATCCTCGTCGCTGATCCCGTCGAGGTGCTTGAGCAGCGCCCGCATCGAGTTGCCGTGCGCCGCGATCAGCACCCGCTTGCCCGATGTGATCTGCGGCACGATCTCCCGCTCCCAGTACGGGATCACCCGCGCCACCGTGTCCTTGAGGCACTCGGTCGCGGGCAACTCGCTCTCGCTCAGGCCCTTGTAGCGTCGATCGTTGCCCGGCCAGCGGGCATCGTCCTTGGTCAGCGCTGGCGGCGGCACATCGTAGCTCCGGCGCCAGATGTGCACCTGCTCCTCGCCGTGCCGGGCCGCCGTCTCCGCCTTGTTGAGCCCCTGCAGCGCCCCGTAATGACGCTCGTTGAGCTTCCACGAACGGACCACGGGGACCCACATCAGGTCCATCTCCTCGAGCACATGCCACAGCGTCCGGATCGCCCGCTTGAGCACCGAGGTGTACGCCATGTCGAACTCGAAGCCCTCCTCGAGCAGCAGCTGCCCCGCGTCCACGGCCTCCTCGTGCCCGCGGTCGGAGAGCGGGACATCCTTCCAGCCCGTGAACCGGTTCTCCTTGTTCCAGATGCTCTCGCCGTGCCGGATCATGACCAGTGTGTACACGCTGCTGCTCCTCGTTCGGGGGTGGTTTTGAAACCCATTCTAGCCGACCGGCCGGGTGTTCTGAACCTCCGCCGTGATCTCCCCTGTCGCGGAATCGAAGATCGGAACCACGCTGCTGGTGGAGATCCGCGCCGCGAAATGCACATCATCCCCGAACCCCATGTCAACCAAGCGCCGTGCGTGATAGCTCGAAGCGATCGCCCGCTCAAGCCTCCCGCAACGCGCGATCGCGCCCGCCGCCGCATCCCGCATCAGCACGGCGCTGTCGTCGGGATCGAACCCGTCGAGCGCATCGACCATCAGCCCCGCCGCGATGCAGTCCTCAAGTGTCACCCGACCGTCGGTCCCCGAGCACATCAGCACGACACTCCGCCACTGATCCGCAAGGCGCCCGCACACCGCCGACAGGTTCGTGATCGCCCCGATCACGACCTCATATGCCCCCGTCGCCATGTGCATCGCCCGCGTGCCGTTGGTCGTGCTCAGCACGCACGCCCGCCCCCCCACCGCCCCGCGGGTGTACTCCAACGGGCTGTTGCCCATCGCGAACCCCTCGGGCTTCACCCCGCCCCGCTCGCCGCACAGCAGCGATCCCGCCCGCTCGTGCGCGATCATCCGCGCCCCCTCCACCGACGCCACCGGGATGACGCACGCCGCACCCGCGTCCAGCGCCCGCACGATCGTGGTCGTGGCCCGCAGGACATCGATCACCACCGCCACCCCGCCAGCGAGCTGTTCGGGCGCAAGGTGGTCGGGAAGGGCGACAACAGAAACCGTCGGCATGCGAACAGTCTAGCCGGACGCTCAACCCGCCGCGACCGCCGTCGCCGCCCCGCGGATCATCTCGATCAGCGGCTCCATCCCCATCGAATCGGGCTTGATGCGCTCAAGCAGAGCCCGCTGGGCGCGAGCGATCTCGGGCGGCGTCAGCTCAAGCAACTCGATCGAGCGCAGCACCGCCCGGACCCGCTCGACCACCGCGCCCCGCTCCCGCTCGCCCGTCTTGCCCGCCAGGGCGTTGCGGATGTCGCCGTCGCGCTCACGCAGGGCCCCCTCCGGAAGCATCCGGTCCCCGAAGAGCGCCACATACGCCCCGGTCAGCCGCTCGACACTCCGGTACGATAGCCGCTCCAGCGTCACGCCGAACTCGGCGGCCCCGTTCTCGTCATAGTGAAGCACGCCGTTGTCGAGCGAACGCCTGACGGCCTCCGCGCGAGGCGGGCGAGGATTGAGCGCCAGCTCGCGCAGCACCTGGGTCTGCGCCAAACGAGGATCATCCGTCCGCAGATTCACCGGCCCCTCGTCACTGAACACCGTCGCCAGCTCCGCCCGCGGTGCAGCCAGCGTCCCCACCGTCAGGTCGTAGGGGTACAGCAGGTCGCCCGTCCCCGCAAGCATCCCCCGGAACAACTCAAGCGACACCCCGCCCGGGAAGACCCCGATGTCCAGCGGCCCAGCGTCGCCCATGCCCGAGTTGTTGTAGATCGACACGCTCGAACCGCCCAGCAGCACCGGCCCATCGAACAACAGCTCCCCGTTGAGCGTGATGTCGCCCGAGGCGATCAGCTCGGTCCCCGTGTCGATCAGCCCCGCCAGGTCCCGGTCCGCCTCGTTGCCCGTCCAGTCGATCTCGCCGGGCGCGTGCCCCAGGAAGCGGATCGAACCCCCGCCGCCCTCGCCCTCGTCGCCGACCGCCGTCAGGCGCAGATCGCCAAGCACATTCAGGTCCCCCACCTCGATCAGCGCCCCCCCGCCGATCGCGTTCATCGACAGCGACCCGAACGAGACCATCTTCTGACCGCGCCCCATGCGGATCGAACGGGTCGCGTTGATGGAAAACCTGTGCGATAGGTCCACATCGTTCATGCTCATCAGGTCCAGCCCCGCCACCGCCCCCGTCCCGAACAGGAACGCGCTGACCCGCGAGGGATCGCTCAGGTCCCCGCCGAAGACGATGTTGCGGAACATCCCCCGCCCCGCGTCGCCCGGACGCGCCCCGATCGAATCCCTGAACCGGTACGGCGTCCGCGCCTCCCCCGTCCCCACCCACGCGCTCCCGCTGTACAGGAACTCCACATCGCTGCCTCCCGTGATCGACGAATACAGCGGCCCGGCAAACAGCGCGGTTCCGAACCCCACATCGAAGGTCGTCGAACTCCCCGAGACCTGCACCGGCGCGTAGAAGTTCATCTGGTCGTTGACCGCCACATCGCCGTACAGACGCACATCGGCCGCCGAGACATCCAGCGTCCCCAGGCGCGCCCCGTCATAACCGGTCCCCACCGAGCCGCTGAACCGTACGGTCCCCTCCCCGGCGTGAACCAGGAGATCATGCTCCTCCCCCGCCCGTGAATCGACGCGTCCCTTGAACGCGATCACGCCATCGCCCCCCGTGAGATCGACCGATACATCGCCCGTGAGCACCGTGTCGCCCTCGAGAAAGACCCCCTCCCCGTCCGACGACAGGTCCGCCCCCAGCTCGATGTGCGAACCCCCGTCGGCGACCAGCGTCAGTTCCGACGCGTGCATGTCGCTGTCGATGGCCATGTGCCCCGCGCTCACCGCCACCGTGGTGCTGCTCGCGTCGATCTCGCCCGTGTTCCACGCCGCCAGCGAGAAGACATCGCCCGCCGCCAGGTCCACCCCGTCAAGATCGCTCAACAGATCGGTGTTGTCCAGATCCGTCGGCTTCTCAAGCCGCACGAACACATGCCCCAGGTGCTCACCGATGAGCACCTGCTCGCCCGCGGCCATCACCACCGTCCCCCCCGGCGCCGAGATCGTCCCGTGATTGGCCACGCGCCCGCCGATGAGCGCGACCATGTCGCCCTCCAGCAGCCCCCGGTTCTCCACCACGCCCCGCGCGTCGGTGAAGCGGTAGACCCCGTTCATGAAGTCGCTGTTGCTGATGTTTCCCGCCGCCGCGTACAGCGCGCCCACATTGACCACCGCCCCCTGCCCGAAGATCACCCCCGAGGGGTTCACCAGGAAAATCTGACCGTTGCCGATCAGGTTGCCCATGATCTCGGTGGGAACCCCCGAGTTGATCAGGTTCAGCACCCGCGAGGCCTCGCTGGGCATGATGAACTCGACCGTCTCGCCCGCCGCAATGTTGAACGAGAGCCACTCGATGATGGTGATCTCGCCCGTCACCACCCGCGTCCAGTCCCCGTAATCGATGTCGGCCTCGCCCTCGACGACATCGCCGCCCTCGGGAGACGCGTGCGCCGTCCCGGCGCACAGCATCAGCGCCCCCATCAGCGCCAGCACGGGCATGCGTGTCGTGGTCATCTCTTTGGTTGTCATCGTTCAACTCCTCTTTGTGCCGCCGCCCTCTGGATCAGAAGACGAACTGCGCCATGAAGTGCAATCGAGAATCCCCCACATCGGTCGTCCGCCCCGTCCCCACCCCGATCGGGGTCAGCGCGACGCCGTAATCCAGCCGCAGCGTCAGGTTCTGCTTGAGCTGCGCCTCGATCCCGGCGCCCACGCCCACCAGCGTCTCGGCCCGCTCGAAGAACGGCGAGTCGTTGGGGCTCACCCGCGCCGCGTCGAGAAACCCCTTGAAGATCAGGTCCCAGTCGGCGCTCCCGTACGGACGCGTGCGGCTGGTGCGGAAAGGACGCCCGAACAGCGTCGTCGTCTCCGTGCTCGCCGGCAGCGAACGCCCCAGGTGATAGCGGTACTCCACCGTCGCCATGATCGCGTCGTCGCCCACCGCCGCCGACTCGGGATACCCCCGCACGGTGGAGAACCCCCCCGCCACCGACTCGAAGTTGGGCACAAGGCGGCTGTGGAACGCGTACTGCCCGCGCAGGTTGATCGCCAGCTCGTGGGCCAGCGTCATCCCCTCGTCGCCCCGGTCGCCCCGGAAACCCTCGGGGTCGAAGATCGGCTCCAGAAAAAACGAGTGGGAAAGCTGCCCGCGCAGAACCGTAAAATCCTCGTCGGCCCCGAACCGCCCCAGCCGCGTCACATCCTCCTGGCTGCTCCCCAGCACCGACGCCCAGTTGCTCTCCAGGATCAGCTCCCCGTACACGCTGTGCAGCGGCGTGCTCTTCTCATACCGCGCCCCGACATACGGCAGGAAGAAATCGTCCTCACCCTCGATCCCGAACAGCCGGTTCTCCACATGGATGTGCTCGCCCCGCACGCCCACCAGCGCGTCAACAAATCTCGCACTATCCTGCCAGACGTTGACCGCGATCTCCGCCCCCAGCGCGAACCCGTCGCCCTCGAAGTTCTCAAAGCCCAGCCCCACATCCCGTGCCGTGTACTCGTTCCAGCGCCCGAAGACCTTGCCCCGCGCCCGCGGGCCCAGATCGAACTCGTACGACCCCAGAAACGCGTTGGTCTGGTCAAACCAGGTCGTGACATAATCCAGGCGCAGCACATCATCGCGCCCGGTGAGCTGGCGGTGGATGAACCCGAACCGCTCCTGCCAGGTGTCCGTGCTCTCGGTCCCGGTGTTGCTGATCGACGCGTACGCGTTCCACGCCTTGGGCTCGGTGACCAGGTAATCCACGATCACCGACCCTGGCTCCCCCTCGGCCGGCGCGATCGCCGCGTCCACCCGCCGCCCCGGGTGCCGATTGAGCCGATAAATCTCGTCGTCGACCCGCCTCCGCGTCAGCAACTCCCCCGGCGCCAGCGTCAGCCGGTCCCGGATCCGCCGGTGCTCGGGACGGTTGATGTTGGATTCGGGCTCCTCGCCGCTCTCGGTGGGTCGCTCGGCCAGCCGATCCCCGTGCGCCACCGTCCGCACCTCCCCCACCACCGCACGCCACACCATGATCGTCAGTTCCGTATCGCCCTCGGGGCGCAGGTCCCGGCGGCTGGACCGGTACTCGATCTCGCTCGCGTCGGGCGTCACCAGATGCCCGATCAGCCCGTAGTTCGCTTCCATGAAGTCCCGGATCGCCTGGTCGATCGCCGCCAACGCCGAGCCGTACACCAGTTCCACCCCGTGCGCACCGAGATCCCCAAGCCGCACCGCGACGACATCCGCGTCCGTCGCGGGCGCGATCCACCCGCCCTCGACGGGGCTCAGCAGCACCACCACCTCATCGAGCACCGCCAGATCGGGCAGATCCGGGTGCGTGAAGGGATAGACATAGACCAGATCGCTCACCGGGTACGCGTACCCGTCCCGATCGGTCTCCGGGACGGCCAGCCGCGTCTCGCTCGATCCGGGCTCGGGCTCCATGGTCTGGCCATGCGAGAGGGCGCCAAGAAGCGCGATCGCCGCGCAGGAGATCATCCGCTGAAGACGCGGTCTGAAGATGGGACTGCTCAAAATCACCGGCTCCGTGCATTCGCCTCGCGCGAAAGTCTACACCACGCCATCGGTCTCGCTTCTCAATCAGCGTAAAACCCCCGAAACCGGTCAAACTCAGGGGAATTCAACCCCCTCAATCCCGTGGGCGCCGGCCGCCGCGAAGCGATTGTGCGCGAACTCATCCACATGAGCAAAACCGAGTCCCGATCCATCCGATCTCGTCCGCATGCCCTCGATATCCACCACCACCGCCGCACGCCTCGCCCCGCTCGCCATGGCGCTCATGCTTATAGGATGCACACGGACGACGCCCCTGACGGTTTCAACCGGCGCTCCGCTTGGCGTGGATTCCCATGCCCAACCCCGGGCCCAGCTCCATACCCAGCTCCATGTCCAGCTCCAGGCCCAGCCCTCAGAGCGCATCTTCGAAGAACTGCTGGCGTTGTTCACGCAACCCCAAGCGCCGCGGACTGTCGCCCGAAGCGCCCCCGCCGCCCCGGGCCCTCAGCTGGTCGCCGGCGATTGGCTCGCGTTCCAGTGCGCGATGGTGGGCGGGTATGGCGGATTCGAGTCGCAGCAGCACGACACGCCCGCATACGCCGGGGCGTCGGGGCTCGTGATGAACTCAGAGCAATAGCCGCGCCTCAGGGACGGCTCCGCGACCGCGTCACCATGTCCGTGTACGCCGCCACATCCATCGAGTTGATCTCGCCGTCACGGTTCACATCCGCCCGGATGTCCCCGCGGCTGTAATCCGACAGGAACGCGTCGTAGTCGCTCCCCCCCAAGCTCCCGTTGCCGTCGCGGTCGTAGCGCCGGATGAACCCGTCGATCTCGCGACGCTCCTGCATGGTCGCCCACGCCTCGCGCGACTCCTCGATGCTCAGCCGCCCGTCGCCGTCGTGGTCGAACTCGGCCGTCATCTCCTGCATGGAGCGGTCCCGCCGATCACCCATCTGATCCCGCTGCGCCCGGCGCTCGTCGCCGGAGAGCTCGCCGTCGCCGTCGCGGTCCCATCGCGCTAGCTGCTCCTGGCGACGCTGGGCGCGCTGGGCCTCCATGCGAGACTCCATCGCCGCCTGCTCGTCGTCGTCGAGCACCCCGTTGCCGTCGGCGTCGAACTCACGCATCAGGTCCTGGCCCCAGGGCGACTGCTCGAATCGCTTCTGCCTCGCCGCTATTCGCTCGTCGCGGCTGATCTCCCCGTCCCCGTCGAGATCCATCTTCGCCATCATCTCGTCACGGATCGCCCGGCGCATCGCCTCACGCTCCTCGCCCGAAAGAATCCCGTCCCCGTCGGCGTCGAACTCGTCAAGGCGCGAGAGCAGCTGGTCCCACATCCCCCCGTCCGCCCCCGTCCCCGCACCCGAGCGCCCCGCGGTGCTGATCTCGTCGCGCGAGGGTGTGGACTCCACCGCCGTCTGGGCGAAGTAATCCGGCTGGGACGCGCGGCCGGCGACCGCCCCGGGCGCCAGCGGCGCACCGGGTTGCTCCTGACCCCCACGCTCCCAGAGGAGCAGGCCCCCCACCGCCGTGGCGCCGACGGCCACCGCCACGATCATGACCAGATGTTTCGTGTGCATCGCGATCCTTCCCCGAGCGTCCGCAGTGTCGAACGCATGAGATGCCCCAGTATGACCGAAATCGGTCGCGGATGCGCATGAAAAAAGCGAGCCCGCCCACATGTATCGGCCGGCACGCCCGTCAGTTGCGAAAAATGGCGAGGGGGAGACTTGAACTCCCGACCTGAGGGTTATGAATCCTCCGCTCTAGCCAGCTGAGCTACCTCGCCGAGTTGGGCATGAATGATAGCCCCACCAAGGCCACAATCGAGTCCCGAGCCGCGCCAAGGGCCTCACGCCTCCGGAGGCGTGTCGCCCGAGGCCGAAGCATGCGCAATCGGCGTCGAGCCGGCGCGGGCCGATTCCGCAAGGTCCGGATTGGCGGGCGGGCGGGCGGACTCGAACCTGGCCGTCTCGGAGCGGCGGCCGGGTTCCGAGCGATCCACATCGTGCTTGATGTCCTCGGTCACATCCTTGAGCCCCTTCTTGAACTCAACGATCCCCTGGCCAAGACTCCGCCCCACCTCGGGCAGCCGGCGTCCGAACAGCAGGAGCATGATGACGCCGATGACCAGCATCTCGGTCCAGCCGACATTGGGAAGTAAAGCGGCGAGTGTCTGCATAGATGTCTCCATGACCTGATTCAATGGGGTGTCCTTCCCGGAGTCAACGGACCAAACACCCCGTTATTCCTTGTCACATCGGCGATTGCCGTTTCAACGCTCCAAACCCGCACGCCCCTGCGCCAGCTCGATCACATTGTGCAGCAGCACCGCCACCGTCATCGGTCCCACGCCACCGGGAACGGGGCTCAGCCACCCCGCCACGGCGCGAACGCCCTCGAAATCCACATCCCCCACCGTCATCGCCCGCCCGTCGGGGCCGCTGACCCGGTTGACCCCCACATCGATCACCAGCGCCCCCTCGCGCACCATGTCCGCCCGGACCAGCCCCGGGACCCCCGCCGCCGGGATCAGCACATCCGCGCCACGGCACAACTCCTTGATCCCCCGCGTGTGCTTGTTGCAGCTGACCACCGTCGCCTCACGCTGCATCAGCAGCACCGCGATCGGACGCCCCACCACCGCCGACGCCCCCACCACCACGCACCGCTTGCCCCGAAGCTCGATCCCCGTCTCGTCGATGAGCCGAAGCGTCGCCAGGGCCGTGCACGGCGCCCGCATCGAACGACCGTACACCACATTCCCGATGTTGGCCGGATTCACGCCCTCGACATCCTTGTCCGGGTCGATCAGTTCCTGGACGCGGTAGGTATCCACACCATCGGGCAGCGGCATGTGCACCATGACCGCGTGCACCGAGTCATCCTGATTCAGCTCCCGGATCTTCGCCTCAACCGCGTCCTGGCCGCTGCCCTCGGGAAGCGTGTGCAGCTCGTAGCCGATCCCAAGCGTCTCGCAGGTCTTGGCCTGATTCTGGGCGTAGACCCGGGCCCCGTTGTCGCCCGATTCCACGAGCACCGCGTCCAGGCGGGGCCGGAAACCGCGCGCGACCAGCTCGCCCGCGCTGAGCGCCACCCGCTCGCGAAACCGCTGCGCCAAGGCCCTGCCGTCGATGATCTGTGCGCCCATGCGCCTCATCCTAGCACCGCCGCCGGATACGATACCCCCGCATGAGCGACAAAGAACGCATCCGGGAACTCCGCGACCTGCTCACCCGCGCCAACCGGGCCTACTACCGCGACGCCCACCCCATCATGTCCGACCGCGAGTTCGACGACCTGCTCAGGGAACTGGCCGATCTCGAAGCCGCCCACCCACAGCTGGCCGACCCCAACTCCCCCACCGTCCGCGTGGGCGGCGCGCCCATCGAGGGCTTCAACACCCTCCCCCACGCCATCCCCATGCTCTCGATCGACAACACCTACTCCGAGCAGGAGGTCCGCGACTGGGTCAAACGCACCGCCAGGGCCGTGGGCGAGCAGGCCGACGAGCGCCACCTCTTCGACGCCCACGCCGCACCCGCCCGCTTCGTCTGCGAGCCCAAAGTCGACGGCGTCGCCCTCTCCATCCGCTACGAGCACGGCCTCTTCCGTCGCGCCCTCACCCGTGGCGACGGAACCCGCGGCGACGATGTCTCCCACACCGTCCGCACCGTCCGCTCGTTGCCCCTCAAGCTCGACGCCGACTGCCCCGACATCCTCGAGATCCGCGGCGAGGTCTTCATCCCCCTCCCCGAGTTCCAACGCATCAATAACCAGCGCGAAGAAGCGGGCGACGAGCCCTTCATGAACCCCCGCAACGCCTGCGCCGGCACCATCAAGCAACTCGACCCCAGGGCCGCCGCCGCCCGCAACCTTGGTTTCATCGCCCACGGCATGGGCGAGGTCTCCGACCCCGGCTTCGCCGCCACCTTCACCGGGTTCTGCGACAAGATCGTCGCCCTGGGCATCCCCACCACCGACCTGCGCGCCACCGCCGACACCCCCGAGCAAATCCTGCAGCGCATCCACGCCATCGACGCCGCCCGCCACGACCTCCCCTACGCCACCGACGGCGTCGTCATCCGCGTCAACAGCCTCGCCCAGCAGGACGCCCTGGGAACCACATCCAAGTCCCCCCGCTGGATCATCGCCTACAAGTTCCCCGCCGAACGCAAGCCCACCCGCCTGCTCAGGGTCGAGCACATGGTGGGCAAGACCGGCAAAATCACCCCCCGGGCCACCCTCGAGCCCGTCCTGCTCGCGGGCACCACCGTCTCCCACGCCTCCCTGCACAACTACGGCATGGTCCGCCAACGCGACCTGCGCATCGGCGACACCGTCGAGGTCGAAAAAGCCGGCGAGATCATTCCTCAGGTCATCGGGGTCGTCGAGGGACTGCGACCCAAGGGCGCCAAGCCCATCAAGGCCCCAACCGAATGCCCCGACTGCGTCTCGCCCCTGGAGATCGAACCACCCGAAGCGATCGCAGACCCGAGGCTCGAGACCACCCGGCGCTGCGTGAACCCCGAATGCCCCGCCCAGATCCGCGAGAAACTCGTCTGGTTCGTGGGCCGCCGCCAGATGGACATCGACACCCTGGGCGAACAGACCATCGACCTGATCCGCGCCTCGGACATCCCCCTCAACCACTTCGCCGACATCTACCGCCTCCACCAGCACCGCGACGCCCTGATCGGGCTCCAGCGCATGGGCGAAAAGAAGGTCGAGAACATGCTCGCCAGCATCGAAAACTCCAAATCCCGAGGCCTCGCCCGCCTGCTCTCGGGGATGGGCATCCGCCATGTCGGATCCTCGACGGCCAAGGCCCTCGCCAGGGTCTTCCCAGACTACGACGCGCTCATAAGCGCCGAGCTCCACCAGCTCATGCCCATGGCCGTCAACCGGATGACCAGGGCCGACCGCGCCGCCGTGCTGGGGCGCGACGAGAAGCTCGACAGCGAGTACGAGACCGGCCTGGGCGCCGACACCGCCCCCGTCTTCTTCGCCTACCTCCACTCCAAGCCCTCCAGGGACACCTTCGCCCAGTTCAAAAAGCTCGGTCTCGACCTCACCTCGCACGACTACATCGCAATCAATCAGATTCCCGACTCCCCCTTCGCCGCCAAAGCCATCGTTCTCACCGGGACGCTTGAGCATTACACCCGCACCGAACTCACCGAGATCCTCGAATCGCTCGGGGCAAAGGTGACCGGCTCGGTCTCCAAGAACACCGATCTGCTCATCGCGGGAGACTCGGCCGGCTCCAAGCTCGACAAGGCCAACGCCCTGGGCGTCGAGGTCTGGGACGAAGCCGCGCTCCTCCAGGCCCTCAGGCCGCTCACGAACGACTGAAACCCGGAAGCACCTTGAAAAACCTCGAACTCAAAGCCGAACTCCGCGATCCCAACCTCGCCCGCCTGATCTGCAAGAAGATCGGCGCCCCGCGCGTCGTCAAGCTCCGTCAGACCGACACCTACTTCAATGTCACCCGCGGCCGGCTCAAGCGACGCGAATCCATCGCCGTCGAACGCGCCGTGGGCGCGCCCGAGCCGATCGAATACATCTTCTACGAGCGCCCCGACCGCGTCGACGCCAAGGTCTCCGACTACCAGCTGTACTCCCAGCAGCAGGTCCAGGAGCGCTTCGGCCTCCAGCCCCTCCCCGTCTGGCTCGAGGTCGTCAAAACCCGGGAGCTGTACCTCTACAAGTCGGCCCGCATCCACATCGACGATGTCCACGACCTGGGCTGGTACTTCGAGTATGAGATCCTGCTCGAAGACGGCGCCGACATTCAGCGGGCGCATGAGCTGGCCGACAAGCTCCGCGCCACCTTCCTCCCCGCCCTGGGCGAGCCCATCGCCACCTCCTACGCCGACCTGCTCGCCCAGACACCCGATCTCAACGAGCCGTGACCGGAACGGAGCGGTCCCTGCTCCCTGCTCGATGCCAACGAGCCGTCCGCCGCAGGCGGATAAGGGAGCGGTCCCGTCTACAAAACCTTCCGCGGCGCCAAAATCACATTGGCCAGCAGCAAACCCACCACCAGCGACACGCCCACCACCAGCACCGTGAACGCCGACTGCACCCCGTCGACCGTCGCGCTGCTCATGAACAACTGCAGACTCCGCAGACCCAGCGTGCCCGGCACCAGGATCAGCAGACCCGGCAGCACCATCACCAGCGCCGGGCGATCGAACGCCCGAGCGTACAGATTGCTCGCCACACCGATCACCACCGCCGCACCCAGCACCCCGACCTGCGGCCCGAAGCACAGCGTCCCGTACCGGGACGAATAAAACGCCAGCAGCCCCGACACCACCATCACCCACGCATGCCGTAGATGCGCCTGGAACAGCACCGCCATGCACACGCTCGCCACCACCACCATCAGCAGGTCCACGAACCACGGCGAGCGCCCAGCCATCACCACCGCCGTCTCGCCCACCGTGTGGGCCACGATCGTCTGACCCATCACCACCCCGAACCCGATCACCAGCAGGACCATCACCGCCCCCGCCAGCCGCGCCGTGCCGGAAACCACATGCTTGGTCGCCAACTCCACCATGGCGATCGTCAACGACAGCCCCGGCAGCAGGATGATGACCCCCGCGATCACCGGCACGCCGGTCATGTATCCGCCAAACGGCGCCGCCAGCAGGCCCGCAAGCACCGCCGCCCCCAGCCCCGAGAGAAACTCAACTAGGCGAGAGAACTCGCGTCGCCTGCCGGTGAACCGCACCAGCAGCCCCACCAGCAGACCCACGACCCCGCTGGCCGTCATCTCCTTGAGCCCCCCGCCCAGGAAGTTCCCCGCGCACATGCCGATGATCCCGAAGCTCAGCGTGGTCATCCACGCCGGGTACAGGGCCCTCATCGTCACGATCCGCTTGATCTCGCTCACCCCCTCGCCCGGGCTGACCTCGCCCCCCAGCACCCGGTTGAACAGCCGATCCAGGGCCATCATCTTCGTCAGGTCCGCCTCGCCCGGGTTCACCCGCGCCAGATAGGTGGTCAGCTCTCCCCCGTTCTCCACGGACACGAACACCGAGGTCGGCGTGCTGAAGGTCTGCGCGCTCAGGCCCAGTTCGTCCGCGCACACCGCGATCACCTCTTCGAGCCGGTTGGCCGAGGTCCCGTAGGTCCCCAGCGCCCGCGCCAGCTCGATCAAAAAACGCGCCCGGGGCTCGTCCGGGCGCGGCGGTCTGACTCCGGTGACCATCATCAATCGCCCCTACATCGCCCCGCCGTCGAACACGATCCGCTTGCTCTCGCGGTGCGGGTCCGGCTCGGGCACCGCCGAGAGCAGCGACTGCGTGTAACGGTGCTGGGGCCGCTCAATGATCTCCTCGCGCGACCCCTCCTCCACGATCTTGCCCTTGTACATCACCGCGATCCGCCGGCACACATGCTGGATCACCGCCATGTCGTGCGAGATGAACAGGTAGCTCAGACCGAACTCCTCCTGCAGGTCCATCAGCAGGTTGATCACCTGGGCCTGGATCGACACATCCAAGGCGCTCGTCGGCTCGTCGCACACGATGAACTTGGGCTCCAGCGCCAACGCCCGCGCGATCCCGATCCGCTGGCGCTGCCCACCCGAGAACTCGTGCGGGTACCGATCCGCCGCCGCCCGCGGCATGCCGCACCGCTCCAGCAGACTCTCCACCCGCTCGCGCAGCTCCGCCTTGTCCTTGACCATCCCATGGATCACCAGCGGCTCGCCAACGATCGACGAGATCCGCATCCGCGGGTTGAGCGACCCCGCCGGGTCCTGGAACACGATCTGCATATCCCGGCGCAGCCGCTGCAGCTCCGAGCCCGAAGCCGCGAACACATCGTGCCCGTTGAAGATCACCCGCCCCCCCGTCGCCGGGACCAGCCGCAGCAGCGTACGCCCCACCGTGGTCTTGCCGCAGCCCGACTCGCCCACCAGCCCCAGCGTCTCGCCCGGATTGATATGGAACGACACGCCGTCGACGGCCCGGAAGTGATCGGTCACCCGCTGGAGCAGCCCCGACCGGATCGGAAAATAGGTCTTGAGATGGTCCACCACCAGCAGCGGCTGGTCGCCGGTCCCGGTCATGCTCTCGCTCGCGCGCGTACTGCTCATCGTGCTGGTCTCGCTCATGCTCCCATCCTAGCCGTTGCAGACCGCGCCATGAGCCCAACCCCTGACACGAATCGCCCAGTTTGACCCAAGAACCGGGTTGACGCGGCCGACTTGCGGGGTATTCTTACCTTCCGGGTCGCAACGCCCGGCCCCGCACAAACGCCGCAAGCGTGCGTGCCGTCGGGCATATAGCTCAGTTGGTAGAGCACGGCATTGAAAATGCCGGTGTCCGTGGTTCAAGTCCACGTATGCCCATTGGTTCATCCTGCAAGGAACCGCAACACTCGGAAGGGATCGGCATAAACGCCGGTCCCTTTTCCATTGGCGCATCATTGCGTGCATTGTTGCCGCCCGCTGCCGCTTCATGCTGAGACGCATTCTGAGATACAAGTGCGCCACATTCTGAGACACCCCGGGTCGGGCGCTGCGATCGGATCGGGGTCGATGCCGCGCGGGCGTCATTCTCATCACGCAGTATGTCGTAATGCGCCTCGGCGATCGCCTGAGCGTGCCACACCAGTCGGTGCAGTATGCCGCCGGGTACTGATTCATCAGCTCGGTTGCCCGGCTTGCTCTCAGGGCATTGAACACGGTCTTGGGCGACCGCACCCGAAACCGGCTCTGCGCCCTGTCCACATCCGTCCAGCGAACCCCGAGCACCTCTGAGGGGGCACCTGAGCCCTCCCCCTTAGCGGACGGGGCGATGATGCACCGCCAGTCAGTATCCGGGCGGCCTCGATCAGTTTGCGGGTCTGCTCGGAGGTATGAAGTCTTTCTTGCGGGCGCTGGTCCGGGGGCCAGCCTTGACCCCATCAAACGGATTGCTCGGGATCATCCTCCACCGCCCCGCTTGCTGGACGCGACGATTTAAGCAGATGCGGCACACGGTAGTATGAACAGGCAGGTGCTGATTCCAAGGAGTCGCACCAGAAGCCGCTTGAAACGCTGCTCGGGCCAGGCCAACTGTACGAGTTGCTGCGAGATACTTCGAGATGATCCGCGGCTTTGTCGTGCCCAAGCAAAGTCAGGCCCGTTTCTCCCGGCTTATTCCTCCACTTCCTCCGCGTGATACACCGCCACGCAATCGAGTTTCAATGCGTACGAGTTGGACTTCGAACGCGCGTCATGACTCAGCTCGATTCGCTCGGGCGCCCAGATTTTCTGTTCTCGCTGCCAATAATCGAGAAGAGCACCGATGCTTTCCAGCGGCAGCTCCGGGAGCCGCACCGAGACATGCTGCTCACGCAGCCCGATCACTCCACCAATGTCCCGCATCCGAAGTGGTTGGTCGCTCTGCATACTCACCGCGTACGCGGGCGCGGGAACAATGCCCGAGCGCCGCAGCGCTTCTCTCATTCTTTGTTCGATGTCCGTCTGTGGCTTCGCCCCGTACAGGGTATCCTGCTCCTCGACAGTCAACCGCATGTACCGCCGGACCTTCTCACCGATCTGATCGCGGTATGCGACCCGGTCGCGAAGTTGTCGCTGCTTGTCGCTCAGCGCTTTGAGCTGATACCCGATCACAACTAAGCTCGTCAGGGCACAGACTGCCGCGGTGGTTGGCCATCCCATGTTCATGTCGAACCGCCTCCCGCTTTGGCGGTGCTGACCGCTTTGATCAGCCGCAGACTCAGTTCGACCCGATCGGCGCGGGGCGTCATGCTGTGGGATTCGACCTCCCAACCCGGGGTTTCACGCAGGGCCGCGAGCAACTTTCCCGCCGCTTCGTTTGAGGGGAGTGTGGCCTCAAGGCGCATCCCCTGCTGATCGAAGATCACTGAGCGCACCTGCGACTGGCTTGTGCTCGGCCAGCTGGAGAGCACTGCGGCTAGATCTGATGCCAGGGCATGATCCAGATCCACCTCGGCTCCTGAACGAGTCAGTGAAGCCTGGTTCATGAGGGCTGCGAATCGGATCATGTCGGGCTGCCCCCCAGGGCTCGCGCGAGGCGGAAGGACGGCGTGATACAGGTCATGAATCTGTTGATTCGTCTGCTCCAGACTGGCATCAAGTGAACTGCTCCGGCGTTGGACCCCCAGAGCTACGAGCAAGGCGAGCAGCAGCGATACAAAGCACACCGCTTTCGCCGTCGTTCGTTCGCGGCGGCGATGCAGCGCCGGCTTCATCGAACCTGTGAGCAAGTTCAGTTGGCCACATACTGATGATGGGAACGCATCACAGATCCAGTTCGGAAGCGATTTGGGGACTGCTCGCTCATTCCCGAGACTCAATGACCCGAGCCGGTCCCGAGCGCAGGCGCACGCGATCACTTTGCCCTCGAAAGGTCTGGAGAACACCATCTGCACCGAATCGATCGGGACGGGCAGCAGGGCCTCGAACTGGTAGACCAGCTCCTGACGCGCCTCATTTCCGCGTCCGCTCGGAGACGAGAGCACCGCGAACAGGCATTCTTCACATGGCAGCTCGATCGTTCGCATCATCCCGCCACTTCCAGCGCCAGCCGCACGGTTTGTGTCCCCACCCGGACCTCTACGCTCTCCTCGCTGATCGACTCGATCGTCGCTCCGCCGCACCGATCCCCCACATGCAGAGTGTGCACCGTGTCGTCCTGCGTGTCATAGACCACCGCGACCCGCGCGGGCTGAGCATCGCGGCCCGCCTCTACGGAGATCGCCATCAGTTCCAGAGTGAACCGCGGAGGCGGGGTCGGACGAAGCGGCGCTATGGGCTCAGGAGTTGGTGGTTCGTACCACAGGGTGATTCCGAATACACTGGGATCGAATGTATCACTACTTGCTTGGGGGGAGGAGTTAGTCGGCTCCACATGCGTGAACTCATCGATATCAAACTCACCGGTCTGCGCACGATCGGGAATGATCGCCCAAGCGAGCGCAGCCAGAACCATCGCGGTCAGTATGACACCGAGCCATCGGTGCAGTTGTTGATGATGCTTCGGGTCAATCTTCATGGATCACAAACCTCTGCGTCAACACCCATTGCCCGCCCTGGTTGGCGTACACGCACCAGCACGAGCGGTGAAGCGTACCGACCCGAACATCAACTCGGAACGACCATACGCGGCTGATGCTCGCCAGGCGCACCGAGATCTGGCGGGTATTCGTGCCCGTGATGGATACAACCGCCAGCTCACCACGATCGCGCTGATTGAAGATCTCACTCGGATCACCCAGATCGAATACGGCGAACAACTGCCCGAGGAGTTCCGCGGGCGCGGTGTTCACATTGATCACGGCCCCGGCACGCGATCGCGTCGTACCCGAACGCGTGGGCCACGGGTTATGCGTCGCTACGAGACCGCCGGGAGCATCAGGATGCTCTGGCGAGGGAATGAGCCGAGCACCGCTAGAGCGCGTGTCCAGACCTGCGATGGTCATCCCCTCAGGCAGGTGCAACGCGGGCGCATCGCGGAGGCCGATCACCCCGGCGTTGCTCGGCCACATCCCCTGCTGGTCCCAGGCCGTCACACGGATGCGGGCGTCCGACTCTCCGAGTTCCAGTTCCTGATCCAGCACGGGCGTCATCGGCGCCGATGCCAATGCCGGGAGCACGATCCCGCCCGAGGCCTTCTCCTCCAGCCATCGGCGAATGGGGGTCTCGGCGGCGTGCATCAGGTCGTCCGTCAGGAGCTGCTGCCTGGCCCGGGAAACGACCAGGGCCTTGGTCGTGCGGCAGCGCGCGATGATCGACACCGCGACGATGAGCACCGTCATCGTGAGCACGGTCAGCAGCATGGCCACGCCGCGTCGAGGCCTCATTGCACATCCCCCAGCGCCAGCGTGTACGCGCGCCCAACCGAATCGCCCTGAACCGATCCGATCGAAACCCGCAGCACGGGGAGGGCTTGCCCGTCCGAAGGCATCGTGATCTCGATGGACAGTGAACCGATCTCCCCGAGCAGCGGCTGCGACGCCGCATCCTCGCGAGCGCCGGCGGCGACACGCCGCAGCCCTCCCCGGCGATCGAGCCCGTACCGCATCATCCCGAGCCATCCCCGGTCTCGCGTGCGGATCTCCAGCCATGACGCTTCGCTCCGAACCCTGGGGATGCGCGATGTATTCTGGGGATCCAGTCCCTCGAGATTCGTCAGGTCCCGCCCGATCAGGTCCAGCGTGGCCAGTGCGGACCGCTGCCAGCGGGTCCGCGCCGTGGCGTTCTCCCGGCGCCGCAGCGCCGCGGTCATCCACGAGGTGCAAACTCCAATCAGCACCGCCAACAAGGCGAGTGACGCGAGCAGCTCCAACAGCGTCATGGCGCTCCGACGACCGTTCATGGCTTCCCACCCTGATCGATCCGCGCCCAGCGGCACAGAGTGTTGTCGCCATCCGAGATGGTAACCCATTGGCCGTCAAGCCACCCGGGGTCCACGGGCGTGACCGGCTCAATACGCCAGCCATGGCTCGAAACAAGCGCTTCGAGTTGTCCGAGATTGAGCAGTCGCGAATCTTCACGCTGGGCTCGGTTGATTGCTTCGTTGACTTGAACGACAAACTCGGACAGGCCCCCGAGATCGGTCTGCGGCGTGCTTGGTCGGAGATAGGGCGTGCACACCCCCACCACCAACGCCAGCAGCACGATCGCCAGCAGCACTTCCAGCAGTGTGAACGCCGGGGACTTATTCATGCCCGTCTCCCCGCTGCAGTTCATACCAGCCGCTCCGGCCGTTGAACGCCAGCAGGGTCCGGGTGCTGGGGGTGGTGATCCGGTAGGCGTACGACGAGGACTCACCGAGCCAATCGAACACCACGCGCTGCGTCTCCCCTTGGAACTCAATCCCCACCGGCGGTGGCGCCGCGATGACAAGCGTCTTCGATCGATCAGAGGAAGGATCCCGCAGCACCACTGTGTTTTTCCCCGGCTCATGCTCGATCAGGCACCCGCCATCCTGTGTGGCCAGCAGCCGCGCTCTCACATCGAAGTCGATCAGCTCGGCGATCAACCGATCCATCCTCGCCCGATCAGATGCGCCCAGTAGGTTTGGAACCAGCGCCGCCAATACAAGCCCCATGAGCATCACCACCGCCAGCACCTCGACGAGTGTGTAGCCCCTAATCCGTAATGATGCGTGATGGCCGGTCATTCCCCTCATTCCCGCAGATGCAGCGAACTCAGATCCGCGTTTTCTTCATTGCCGCCCGGCTGCCCATCGGCGCCGTAGCACACGATCTCGTACGGGTTTCCCTCCGGCCCGGGGATGATGATGTGGAACGGGTGGTTCCAGGGGTCGTTGAGCTGGTCGGGCTTGAGGTAGTAGGCCGCCGAGGGGCTCGCGTCGGGGCTGGTGAGCACCGTCAGCCCCCGGTCGCTGGGGGGCCACTGCCCGGTCTGGGTGTAGTACGCCTGCACCTGCCCCTCGATGAGCCCGATCTGCGACTTGGCCAGCTCTCGCTTGCTCTGGTTGAAGCGCCCCGCGATCCCCACCGTGAACACGCTGGCCACCAGGCCCAGGATGACCAGCACCGCCAGCAGTTCCACGAAGGTCATCGCTCTTCGAGAGCGGTATATGGCTCGATTCTGATTCATCCCACGATCTCCTGCAACCGGACCAGCGGCAGCACCGCCGCCATCACCACCGTCCCCACCAAGACCGCCAGCAGCACGATCGCCGCCGGCTCGATCATGGCCGCGAAGCGATCCAGCAGCCGGCGCGCGCTGCGCAGCTCCCGCCGCCCGATGCGTTCGAGCGTGCGGCTCATCTCCCCCGCCGCCTCGCCCGCGGCCATCAGCTGGCGGTGCTCCTCGGTGAACCAGACTGGATCATCAAAGATACACGACACGGGCTCGCCCTGCTCGATCTTCGCCGCCGCGCGATCGAGCGAGCCGGCGAGCATGCTTCCCAGCACGCCGCGCATAGTCGGGGCGACGATGCGGAGCGAGTCCACCAGCGTGACGCCGGTCTCGATGAGTTCCGCCAGCGAGAGCATGGCTTCGGAGCTGCGGATCCGCAGGAACACCCCCGGCGTGCACCGCCCCACGCCACGCGCAAAGCGGCCGACGCCTCGCCGGCGCAGCGCACGCATGCCGGTGACCAGGAGCAGGAGCGACGCGATCAGGCCGCAGATGAGCAGCAAGCCGTTGTGCCACACGAACCGGCCGATCCCCATGACGGCCAGGGTGAGCCCCGGCGGCTCGACCTGCGCATCGCGCAGGATCCCCACGAGTTCGGGCAGCGTCTTGATGCTCAGGAAGATCGTCACCCCGATGCCGATGACGCTGACCAGCACGGGATACGCCAGGGCCCCGGTGATCTTGCTTGAGAGTTCCCCGGAGCGGGATTGTCGATCCGCCAGGCGGCCCAGGATCGCGCTCAGCTCTCCCGAACGCTGCCCCGCGTCGATCATGGCGATCTCGGCCTCATCGAACCATGATCGGTGCGACCGCATTGCCTCCGCCAGCGAAGTACCGCCCTGGATCGCGTCGGACATCGCATGGGCCAGTTCCGCCGCGCGCCGTTGACCGGCCCGAGAGGAGCCCATCGTCCTCAGGGCCGGGCTCAGCGGGATGCCAGCGTCGAGCAGGGTCGCCAAGCTGTCGTAGAAATCCGCCTTGCGCTGCACCCGGCGCGACCGCAGATGCCTGTCCAGGCCCAGCCGCCACCACGACTCGTCGGTCTTCGACGACCGGATCGGCCTGACCCGCACCGGACGCAGCCCGGCCTTTCGCAGCGCCGCCCGAGCCGCGGCGTCGGTATCCGCGTGGATGATGCTGCTGACCATCTCCAGCGTGGAAGGATCTCGCGCCTTGTATCGCCACGAGGTCATCGCCCGGCCTCCACCACCATGTCCGCCGCCAGATCCCCCGCCAGATCGACGGCCACCCGCTCGATCTCGGTCACGCTCGTGATCCCGGCGTCCACCAGACGCTGCCCGTCCTCACGCAATGATCGCCAGCCCTCGCTGTGCGCCCGCTCACGCAGCTGGCTGGCCGAGCCCGATGCCGAGATCA
The DNA here is from genome assembly GCA_964387925.1 of uncultured Phycisphaeraceae bacterium. Classification (GTDB taxonomy): domain Bacteria; phylum Planctomycetota; class Phycisphaerae; order Phycisphaerales; family UBA1924; genus UBA1924. Next base: position 188,902 of record CAYLXF010000005.1, on the reverse strand, counting down.
GCTCGCGGATCGCTTCGCTCAGCGTCAGCAGCTCGAAGATGCCCGTGCGTCCCCGGTATCCGGTCATCATGCACTCGGGGCATCCATGGCCGGCGCAGGACTGATGAATGACCCGCACCAGGCGCTGGGCCAGCACCGCCGTCAGCGACGCGCTGATGAGGTACGGCTCGATGCCCAGGTCGATCAGCCGGGGGGGCGCGCTCACCGAGTCGTTGGTGTGCAGCGTCGAGAACACCAGGTGCCCGGTCAGGCTCGACTGGATCGAGATCTGGGCGGTTTCCGCGTCGCGGATCTCCCCCACCATCACCACATCGGGGTCCTGACGCAGGATATGCCGCAGCCCCGAGGCGAAGCTCATGCCCTTCTTGCGGTTGACCTGGCTCTGCGAGATCGAGAGCCCCGGGGCCGAGAGCTTGTACTCGATCGGGTCCTCGATGGTCATGATGTTCAGATCGCCCCCGCCGGTGGCCCCGCCGCTGGTCGCGATCTCGCGGAGCGTGGCATACAGCGTGGTGGTCTTCCCCGAGCCCGTGGGCCCGGTGAGCAGGATGATGCCATTGGGACGCGAGGCGGCCCGACGGTAGCGTTCCAGGATATTGTCGGGCATGCCGATGGCGCCGAGCGTCGCCAGACGCTGGCCCTGGTTGGAGTCCAGAAACCGGATCACCACACGCTCGCCATCGCTGGTGGGCAGGGTGCTGATCCGCAGGTCGATTTCTCTCGCTTCCTGCCCCCGCCCTTGACCGATGGTCACGCTGGCCCGCCCGTCTTGGGCCGTTCGTGACTCGGCAATGTCCATGTGCCCCATCACCTTGACGCGGCTGGTGATCGGGGCCGCGAAGCGCCTTGGCAGCGTCCGCGCATCAATGAGCGCCCCGTCGATGCGGAAGCGTACGAGCAACCCGTCGGGCCTCGGCTGGAAATGGATATCGCTGGCCCCACGAGTGATGCCCTCGAAGAGCAGCCCGTCGATCAGCCGCACGATCGGCGACTTGCCCGAGGTCGAGAGCAGGTCGGCGTCCTGATCGCCAACCAGCTTCTCGATCACCTTCTCGATGTCGTCCACCGACGCCGGATCTTCAACCTGGGTCTGTGCTGGACGGCGCTGGGCGTACGCGGCATCGATCCGTTGCGCCAGCACCGCCGGGTCCTCGATCCGCTGCTCGGGCCACAGGCCCAGCACGACGCAGGTGTTGTGCACCGCCGCCGGGTCGGTCGTTTCGGCCCGCAGCGCCGCGACCTCCCCGCCATCGCGCATCCACAGCAGCAGGTGCTCTCTGGCGAAATCATGCCCGATCCGCTCGACAAAGCCCCGATGCGCGGTCGATTCACTCACCGGATGATCCTCGGCTCAACCTCGGGCCAGCCGTCATCCACCCCCACCTCTTGGGCCAGGTCCTCGCTGATGTACTTGAGATGCTCAAAGCCGGGGCTGCGCATCACGGTGGCGCGGATGAAGACATAGAACCTCGACCGGCTCGATGAGTCGGACTGCGACTTGAACAGCGCGCCCAGGATCGGGATATCCCCCAGCAGCGGCGTCTTCGTATCCGAGTCGCCCTCGCTGGTGCTCTCGATGCCGCCCAGGGCGATCGTGTAGCCGTCGGGAATTGTCGCGATGCTGTTGAGCGATGTCTGCTGCGTCGGCGGCTCGACACCAGCGGCCGAGGCCTCGCCCACGAACGAACTGAGCGTGAACGAGTAATCGAGCACGATGTGGTCGCCCGCGGCGATCTGCGGACTCACATTGATTGTCGTGCCCGCCGAAGCCGACCCGCCCCGGGAGGTGACGATATTGCTGTCGGTGATGGTCGTCGTCAGGTACGGCTGCGTGGTTGTGCTGTTGAGCGTGGCCGTCTCGTTGTTGTTGACCACGATCGAGGGCATGCTCACCGAACGGCCGTCGTTGACCGTCTGGATCGCCCGGATCACCGCGCTGAAATCCCCGGGGCTGAGGATCACCGCCGTCCCACCCGTGCCCGAGGCCTGGGCGCTGCCGCTCGATGGCGAGATCGATGAGAGCCCGAACAAACTCCCGAGCCCGATGAGCGTGTCGCCCGTGTCGATGATCCCCGCCAGCTCGACCCCGAAGTCGCGAGTCTCGCTCTCCGAGAGACTGAGCATGACCACCTCGAGCTGCACCTGGGGCTGACGGACATCGAGCTGCTGGATGATCGACTCAAGCTGCTCGATGCGACGCGGCGAGCCCGTGGCGATGATCGTGTTCATCTCGCTGTCCACCGCGAGCTCCAGGTCCTGCTGAATCACAGGCGCGGCGGCCGGCTCAGGCGGCGGCGCGGCCGACGGGGCTTGGGGATCGGCCGCTCCCCTTGTGAGCCCGTCGCCCTGATCCCCCAGCAATCTTGCGTTGAGGAGCTGGCTGGCGATCTCGCGGATCTTGGTCGCTTCGCGGTTCTTGATCCCGATGATCCTGATGATCCTCCGTCCCTCGGCGGGCATCGCGGAGAGTTGCTCCAGCGCCGCGGCCGCGGCCTGGAGCTCCGATTCGGTGCCGGTCACGATCAGCGTGTTGGTGAGTTCGTCGCCCACCACCCGCCACTGCTCACCCGAGCCCCGGGGAGAAGGATCGTGGGCCATGGTTTCGAGAAAACTCGACACGGTGTCCAGCGGGTAGCCGCGAGGATCGAAAGATCTGGTCAGGATGGCCGATGGGCGGTCGGCCTGCTCGATCATGCTCTGGATGGTTTCGAACTCACCCCCGGGCCCGATCACCCGCACGGTCTGCTGGTCTGAGCCGACACTGATATCGCTCTTCATCCGGAAACCGCCCTGCTTGCCCAGCGTCGCAGCGATCGCCTTGACCTCCGCGACGACCTCGATCGCCGAGCGGTGCCGCAGGGGGATGACATGAACGCTCGGGAGCGTGCCGGCCCCCTCGATACGGTCGATGATCGAAAGCGCGTACTCCACCCGCTCTCGGGTCCCGGAAACCACCACACCCGAGAGCGCGGGGGCCGGCTTGATGCTCAGCTTGGCATCCAAATCCACCACCGGCTTCATCGCCTCCACCACCGCCTCCGGAGTGAGCGCGGTCAGATGGCGGATGACTGATTGGTAGCCCGGCGCCCGCGAGCCCAGGTCGAGCATGGGTTGAGGCAGCGTCGCCTTGGCGGCATCGGCGATGGTCACTGCAGCGTACAGATTCTGTTGCCCATGACGCTCAATGAGCGTCATGCTGTTGCTGTGGAGCACGGTCAGACACAGATCCCAGAGCTCGGCGGGGGTCACATCGTGGGTCAGACGCAGCGTGACCGATTTCCCACGCAGAGACCCGGGCTCGTACTCGATCTCGACGCCGTTGAGCTGGGCCGTCAGGTCGACGAGCCGAGCAAGCCCGAGCGTGGAGGTGAGGCGGGTCGTTGTTGGGCTAACAGCTTCTTGCTGAGCGTACAGCCGCCCTCCCAGAGAGAGGAGCAATAGCGTCACAACACATGCCCTGATCCTCATCCTGAAAATCATGCTCCCAGCATATCGTGAGCGGCGTCTGTAAACAAGCGAACCTCCAACTTCGGAAGAAATCTATTGGCTTACCGCCGTGCCCGGTGGCGTCCAATACGCAGCCAGACTCACGAAGTCGCATCATGAGTATTTAGCTTCAACCGTTCGCGTCGCTATACGCGCGCAGCGTCCCCGTCGCATGGTCCTGCACGAACCACGCCTCGCGGTCCCACCAGTCGATCTGCACATGGCAGGTGTCGAAGGGCTGACCACTCGCCGCCGACCAGATGTACTCCGCCTCCGTGCGCCGCTCGGGGCCCGAGGAGCCCCCGCCGCCGCCGAAGCCGCCGATGGGGACCTCCACCGGCCACGGAGGGATGGCCGCGATCGGGTCGGCGAAGATCTCCTGGATCCGGCGCACGCCGTCGTAGTAATAGGTCTCGATCCGCTGGATCCCGGCCTCGGGGATCGGTCCCCGGCCAGGGAGCGCGGCGCTGGGAATGAAATCAACATGTCAAAGAGGCGGATGCAAAGTATACCATCCATGGGAGGCGGCGAGAATCCTTTCTTACTCAACCCACGGGATGGGCATGTCCTAGAGATCGGGGACAAGGCTTGCGAAGACGACAAGCCGCGGCGCCAGGCTAACTCAGCCCGCTGTTTTCCCACTTTGTCTGCGCCATTCCAATGAGTTCCATAACTAATTCCAATGGCATTGGCATTTGCGATGCGCCAATAAATTTAATAATATATAAATTTTTTTCTCTACTATCTCTAAACATTCGAAACAAGACCCCGCGGGAACACGATACCTCGACAACAAGATCATCCTCTTCTGCAGGAGATACTAGTTCTATATCAAAATCGGTTATACGCATATATTAGGACTCCATAAAACTGTAGAACGAACCGTCTAAATTGAACTGGATACCTTTGCCATCGTACCTCATGATTTTCAATTTGTTTTGTGGATTTATTCTAGAGAAAGTACCAGGGCTATTCAATAGTTCAAATACTTGATCCGCAGCTTCGGCATTGAGCACGCCCGCGCGGCCAGAAGAAGATATCCAGACTGATGAACCTCTTTGCGAATGCTTCTGTAGCGCGCGACCAGCATATGTCAAACCATTTCAGTCCATTTGCTGAGTAGCACTAAACAGTTTGCTAGCATCAAGCTCGCCTGAAGATCGTGTGATTCTTGAGCTAATCCCATTTGCTACACCATCCAAAGCATAGCCTATGACTTTTCCTGTGCCCCAAGAAAATGCGGAGTCGGCCAAAAATCCAGCAATGGCCTGCTTGCCTTGTACTAAGGAGATCAGATCCCCCACCATCATCAATCCACCAGCGAGATTCCCAGCGGTCATTGCAATCTGTCCCGCCGACACCCCAGCTGCCATCTCAAAGTCTAACAGTAATCCTCCAAAGAACAGCCCACTCGGATCCTGGCTCAAGTCGAAGCGCCATCGAACCGCCCATCATAGAGCGCCCAGCTTGCGGGTCGTGCGATGAGTTCAGGATCAGCGGATGTTCCTGGGTCTGAACTCAGCAGTCGTGGATCCAACCGGTAGGGCTCCGACCAACGATAGTAAATCGTATCCGCCAGCAACCCGATCGGAAGCTGATTCGTATCATCTTCGTCGAGGGCATGTGTGGAAGAGGTCTGAATATGATTTCCTGGATCGGTTGGGTCGGAATACGGACCCGCCGCGTCTCCGTAATCGAATGTTCCGCCGAGTTCTGGATGGACTTCGGGCTGATCCGGAGGCTCGGGAGGCTCCATATAGCAGAGCTCACCCATGACATACCGATCCTCATCAAGACCGATGAGGCCGTTGACGAATACATTGTACCCGCAGGTTTCTGATTCCTCGGGACGATTCCGGTAGATTCTTCCGATCGTTGATGGTCCATACCGATGACTCATTCGCCTCGGCAAAATCTGCCCTGATGTCCCGTAGCTCCAGGAGCGATACCCGCTGTATCCGGGGTACGGATCGGGGGAATCCGCGCCGGCCCCTTCGACATCCTGATATCGGTACAGCCAGAACTTTGGGGGCAGATCCTGCAGGGTCTGCGCATCCGTTTCGATACGACTGAAGACCGCCGCCTTGAGCAGGTATGCGGCGCGAGCCTTCTGCCAGACCCAGTAGTTGCCTGTGATTTTCACCGGCCCGCATGAACGCAGTGAGTAGTCGTTGATCGGATTCCATTCCCTGTCAGTGTAGTTCCCATCGTCGTCGTAATCGCCGTAATACGAGGGGTCCGCGTAGCTGAAGCGGACCTGCTTCATCCAATCTTCGGGCAATACCGCGATTGTCGCATCGCCATGCTCGGTCGGACCAATGTCGATATCCTGATGATCGAACTGATTGGCCTGGGTGCCGATGGCAGGTTTTCCGAAGACTCGGACGGTGTCATTGACACCGTCCCTATGTCGGGGGCAGGTCAACATGCTGCGGGGAACCGACGCGAGGGAATCCATACTCCCGAATCCTGATGTCGCGTCAAGATCGGTGCTCGTCTCGAAACCAGAATAATCGTCAAAGAATGCGCGGCTGAGATAGGGTCGTACAGATCAACCCAATCCGAAAAGTTACTTGCGACTGTTCCAGATGTCGGCCATGCGGGCGGAAAGTAGGCCGACTGATAGTTGCCCACCATCCAGTACTGAAACAGGTTGTGCCAGTTCGACTGATCGTTGCCGGTTCCGGGCTGCCCCTGGTCATGCAACCCCGTCGGTATGGTGTAAACCTCCCACACCCCACTCGATTAGTTATAGTTTGCGCCTTGCCAGAACAACGGCTCGGTTGAAATCGCTGATCCCATCGAATCACCCCGTCCATCACTGAACGCCGGGTAGATGTTGCTGGTTATTGCAAGAGGCGGAATAGGGAATGCCTGATCGAAGGACTGGGGCGTGATCCCTTTCCAATAGTCCGACAACTCAGGAGCGAGTGGCGAAAACACAAGCTCGGGATTCTCGGAATTGTCGTGCGACTCGAACTCCGTTGGATTCAGCACCTGCGGAGGTGTGGGACCCGCTTGCCCCACAGCCGCCGAGTTGAACATGCAGGAAGCTGTTACGAGCCCGAAAACGCCTAATATCTGGCAACTGGATATCAGAAGTACCTCTTTCAACGAAAAATCTAAATGTTTGATTCAACTCGATGATTTTTCTCATGGTATTAGCAATGGTAATCAATAACGCTGTCATAATTTTGCCTCGTATGCTTCTGTGTAATCACGGAGACTTGGCCATCTGGGTCGTTGCCCACTGCTTCCATTCCGCGGCTCCTCGATAGGCAATTTCACTCAGCATGGCCCGCGTGCCCTCGTCCGCTTGCCCGCTTCGCAGCTGCAGCCGCGTGAGCGCCTCCATCGCCGGCAGATGGTTCGGATAGACCTCGATCGCCGACGCGTAGGCGTCGAGCGCCTCGTCGATCTTCCCGCCGCGCTCCAGGGCGATGCCCAGATTGATCCGCGGGTCCGGGTGTCCGGGCATCAGCCGACGCGCCCAGTCGAACTCTTCTGCCGCTTTGTAGAGCTTGCCGTCGTTGAGATACACGATGCCCAGATTGTTGTGGGCGGGGCCGTAGTACAGATCGGCATCCAACGCCTGCCGCAGCAGACGCAGCGCCTCGACCGGGTCCTCGCCAATGAGCGGGGCCGACTGATGCGTCAACTCTGCGGCTCGCTGCGGGTTGCGCACCGCATTCTCGTCGGATGTTCGTGGCTGCGTGGTCGGTCCGCAACCCCCGAACTGCAGTGTCAGCGTCACGACGCCACCAGCGAGCAGACGAAGCGTTCCCACACACCGCTTCCCGATTGACCTCATATGTCTCACCGCATCTGACCTCATCTCATTGCTGTGCATGCGCTGCGTGCTCCCCCAAGCCGCGGACGGACGCAGTCGCTCATGCACTAGAATCGACGCGCGGCATGAGCCAGCGTCGGTTGTGTGCGAGCATACTCGAACCTTCTGTGCTTCGCCAGCAGCCCGATGTAGTTCCCTCAAATTGAGGGCGCTTTCAATGCAAACCCATCCGGTGCATGAGTTACTCATGCAGAGATGGCAAGGAACTAACTCCATGCAATAAAAGAAGTTACGCGTGCCCACAACGACGACCAATACGAAGGGCTTATCCACATCATACTTGAGTGCTTTTGGTTTCCCCCATACCAGGCACGAGTTGCCCATTGGGATCAGGCGCTCGAATCGGTCGCCACTCTGGATCAACCCCTCTAGCGATCCCATTGGTTCATCCCAACTCAAACGCCGCGGAACCCGCGGCGTTTTCGTGCGCCCTCCAAGCAACGCAAACAACAAAGAAAACACCCGACGCATCCGCGCCGGGTGTGAGAAGCAATCCGTCAGTTCATCCGTGTGCCCTGCTTACGCGCAGCTTAAGCAGGTCTTTGAAGATTCACGGGCAGCCCGCGTTGTACTCCTGAATGAACAAGGACACATCGAAGAAGTTCGTCGAGCCGTCCCCGTTGTAGTCGCCACCGCTCTGGAACTGCTGGAGGAACAGTGACACATCGAAGAAGTTGAGCTCTCCGTCCCCGTTGATGTCGGGGTGGCAAGGGCCGTCACCACCGTCCGACGGGCCATACAACGACTGCGCAAAGGTCGCAAACGGCACATACCCGGGCCCGTCGGGCAGCGGGTCGCCCTCGCAGGCGAACCCACCGAAGCTGAACCCGCCGGCGTAGTTCCCATCGGGATCAAACAACACAAAGCGGTCCTCCGCGCCGGTTCCCGCTCCGGGAACATCCGGGTCGATCTCGACCGACCAAGTCCCGTCGCCGTGGTCGATCGCGGTGCCGCCCACGGGGAAACCGAAGTTGACCCCGATGGGATGCATCCCATCGCTGGGATCGCCGTCGGGAACGCCGTCGCTGTCGAAATCAGCAGTGCCCGGCTGGAAGAAGCGGACCGACCAGCCCCAATCGAACAACCCGTCCCCATCGAGATCCGAGTCCGGCAGCCCGTCAAAGTCACGATCCAGGGTCGAAATGGGACCCTCGCCCGCACCATCACCGTCCGTGTCCACATTATTGTGTCCGAACGCGGCACCCTGCAGATCGCCGTCCGAGTCGCCGATCTCGAAGGTCAGGCTGCTGCTGAATGTGCCCGTGAGGTCAATATCCGCGGTGTACCCCGACAGCGAGCCTTCCCCGAAGATGTTCCCCGGCAGGTCGGTGAACACGAACGAGATCAGCGGGAGCCTCGTGGAGTCGTTGATCTGCCGCCCGTTTTCCGCGTCCCAGTAGGTCCACTGACCGCCGAGGCCTTCCACCCCGTCGCCGCCGCCCCCGCCCGAGGTCGTCTCGTCCGGGTGGGCGACGACCCACCCGATGGTCACGCAGTCCACCACCGTGCCCTTGGCGATGTCGCCGTAATCCAGCATGGTCGCGCCCGTCGCCAGCGAGGTCGGCGCCCCGCCCATCGAGGTGAGCGAGTTGTCGTCGAGCCCGAAGTAGTACGAGGTGGTGTAGCCCGCGTCGATGCACTGCGAGCCGCCCCCGGTGCTCCACAGCAGCACGCTGTCGCCCGTGTCGGCCCCTGCGGTCTGGGAGTCGTTGACGAGCGTCATCACACGCTCGCCCGTCGCCAGGTTGTAGTAGATATGGGCGACCTGCCGTACGGTCCCTTGGGCCATCGCCAGCACCCCCGGCGCATCCTCCGCCGCACTCACGCCGCTGAGGCCACCGGCGCACATGCACACGGCCAGAACATGACATCCTCAATTCGTTTTCATATCCAATACTCCATCACGAAACCGGGCCTGTTCGAATCCGGGAGGCCCTCCCCGAGCGGGTTCCGAGAGTATCCGAAACCCCACGAAAACGGTTGCATGAAAGAACGCAACTGTTACAAAAAACAGATCTGATGCGAAGATCCCCGCCCGCACACCGCTCCGTGCCCCTCTGGCGTTTCGAAACCGCCTCTATCACAGGCAGCCATCGTCACGAAGATCACGCAGCAGATCGGAGACATCGAAGTAGTCCGCCGACCCGTCGCCGTTGTAGTCGCACAGGATCGGATCGTTCCCCGGCCCGCAGTGCACATACTCGATCAGCTCAAAGAAATCGAGATGCCCGTCGCAGTTCAGATCCGCCGGGCAGCAATCTCCAGCCGTTCTCGCGTACAACCCCATCGCGATATCCGCACGGGGCGTGTACCTCCCCTCGTCGTCCGGTGAGCACGAGAACCCGCCGTAGTTGGTCCGCAGCCCGTCGATCACGAAGGCGTCCTCGGAGCCCGTGCCCGCTCCGGCCACGCCCGTGTCGATATCCCACGCCCAGTTCCCGCCGCTGAAATCAACCAGCGTGCCCTCGGGCGAGGCCAGCCCCGTCCCGAAGACTCCCACCGCGTTCGGGTCCCCGTCGGGCGCCCCGTCGCCATCAAAGTCGGTCGAGCCGGGCGGGAAATACTCAACCCCGTACGCCCAGTCGAACAGCCCGTCGCTATCGAGATCCGAATCGGGCAGCCCGTCGTAGTTGCGATCCGCGTTGGACACGGAAACCCCGTCTCCCACCCCATCGCCGTCGGTGTCCACATCGGTATTCCCGTACGACGCGCCCTGCAGGTCGCCGTCCGAATCACCGATCTCGAAAGTGAGATCGGTGCTGAAGGTGCCGGTCAGGTCGATATCCGCGCTGTAGTGCGTCAGTGCGCCCCCAGAGATATCGCCCGGCAGGTCGGTGAACACGAACGAGATCAACTCCAGCCGCGTCGAGCGGTCGATCGTCCGCCCGTTGTACGCGTCGTAAAAAGTCCACCGCGCGCCCAGCCCCTCGACACCATCCCCAAACCCGTCATGGTCCGAATCGGTATCCGCGTACGAGGTCACCCAATCGATATGTACGCAGTCCACCACCGTGTCCTGGGCCACATCCCCCCAGTCGACCACGCTCGAAGCGCCGTCGCTGAACCCGAAGTAGAACGAGGTGGTGTACCCCATCCCCGCGTCATGGCACAGATCGCCCGTCAGCGACAGCCAGACCGGCTCCGAATCGCCGCCCGCGTTCTCGGGGACCTGGTCCGGCGCCAGCGTCGCGATCCGCTCGCCCGTGGCCATGTTGAAATACAGATACACCCGGTGCGCCCCCACCGCCATCCCCGGGTCGATCACCATCGCGGGCTCCGCCCCGCCGGCACACGAACACGCCGCGCCGGCACAGAGTCCCATCACCAAAGCACAATTCCTGCACATCTCCATGGCGAATCTCCTTGTATCTAGAAAACATGTATCTAGAAAGCATGTTCCGAGCGCACGCAGACAACGGCGACCTTTCATCGTCACCCCTAAGCCAACATGTCGAGAGCCCCACACCCCCGAAACCATCGAACGAATCCGCGAACCGCGGACCTGAGAATACAACGGCACAAATAAGGCCAGAGCCCTATCCGTACCACATCGCAACCGGTTGCAATAAACAACACAGCGAATGATCCCCATCCCGCTCAACCGCCCCCGTCTTCGCCTTCAACCCGAGCAACGACGGGACTTTCCAGCCGCTTCCTTCACCCCCGCAAACCCGATACAATACCGCAGATCGCACCGCACCCGCCCACGGGAGACCCCGCCATGACCACCGCATCCAACACCTCCATCTCCGGCCCCGGCCTCGACCACGCCCGGATCGACCCCCTCGCCGTCACCATCTCCGGCCTCTACCTCGACCCCCTCTACTCGCCCTCCGACCTCCCCGAGTCCCTCGCCCACTACGACCGCGACATCGCCGACCCCGGCCAGTTCCCCTACACCCGAGGCCTCTTCCCCCAAGGCTACCGCACCCGCCTCTGGACCATGCGCCAGTTCGCCGGCTTCGGCTCCGCCGACGACACCAACCAACGCTTCAAATACATCCTCAACCAGACCAAAACCAAGACCGCCGCCAACACCGGCCTCTCCACCGCATTCGACCTCCCCACCCTCATGGGACGAGACTCCGACGATGTCCTCTCCCTGGGCGAGGTCGGAAAGTGCGGCGTCGCCATCGACACCATCGAGGACATGCACCGCCTCTACGCCGACATCCCCATCGACAAAGTCACCGTCTCCCAGACCATCAACGCGCCCGCCGCCGTCATCTGGGCCATGTACCTCGCCATGGCCAAACAACGCGACATCCCATGGGACACACTCGGAGGCACCCTCCAGAACGACATCCTCAAAGAGTTCCACGCCCAGAACGAGTTCATCTACCCGCCCGAGGCCTCCACCAAGCTCGTCGTCGACACCATCGAGTTCCAATCCCAGTTCGTCCCCCGCTGGAACTCCGTCTCCATCAGCGGCTACCACATCCGCGAAGCCGGATCCTCCGCCACACAGGAACTCGCCTTCACCCTCCGCGACGGCATGGAGTATGTCGAAGCATGCCTCATCCGAGGCCTCGACATCGACGACTTCGCCCCCCGCCTCTCCTTCTTCTTCAACGCCCACAACGAGTTCTTCGAAGAGATCGCCAAGCTCCGCGCCGCCCGCCGCATCTGGGCACGCATGATGCGCGACCGCTACGGCGCCAAGAACGAACGCTCCTGGTACATGAAAACCCATGTCCAGACCGCCGGCTGCTCGCTCACCGAGCAGCAGCCCATGAACAACATCGTCCGCGTCGCCTACCAGGCCATGGCCGGCGTCCTCGGCGGCTGCCAATCCCTCCACACCGACTCCATGGACGAAACCCTCGGCCTCCCCACCGAACAGGCCGTCACCGTCGCCCTGCGAACCCAGCAGATCCTCGCCCACGAAACCGGCGTCACCCGCACCACCGACCCCCTCGGCGGCTCCTGGTTCATCGAAGCCCTCACCGACAAGGTCGAGGCCGAGGCCCTCGCCTACATCGAGGAAATCGACAACATGGGCCGCGGCCCCTGGAAACCCGAATACGCCGCCACCTCCACCATCGACGACGGCGGCTGCGTCCAGGGCATCCACAAGGGCTACTTCCGCCGAAAAATCGCCGAGGCCTCCTACCGCTTCTCCGAAGAATGCGAAGCCGGCGACCGCATCATCGTCGGCGTCAATGAATACATCGATCAAGACGAATCCCGCCAGATCGACATCCTCACCATTTCCGAAGAAGTCGAAACCACCCAGGTCGACCGCCTCAAAGACTTCAAAGCCCGCCGCGACGCTGCCGAAACCGCCAAGGCCCTCGACGCCATCCGCCAAGCCGCCAGAAACGGCGACAATGTCATGCCCTCGCTCGTCGAAGGCGCTCTCGCCAACTGCACCCTCGGCGAGATGGTCCAGGCCATGGCGGATATCTACGGGCGGTATACAGGTGGGCCGGAGTGGTGAGGCCAGTTGCATCAAAATCGACGAATCCTCTCAAGCACCGCCGTCATATTTGGCCATGGGTGCTTTCCGCTTCAGTATTAGCCATTTCGATCTACCTGCTTATTCAGCTAATATTCTCACTTAATGTAGGTAGCGAGGTCCTAGTCGCGACGCTAACTGGCATATTCGGCACAGCCTTTTTCTTTCACAAAGGCCATGCGGAAGACGCTCGATTTGTAAAAGAATTACTAACAGATTTCAATCACCGTTACGACAAAATAAATGATGAACTCATTCCGCTGCTCGATAAACCAAATGATGTTCCTCTAAATCTTCGTGAAGAAATGGTAATTGTTGATTACTTCAATCTCTGCGCAGAAGAATGGTTATTTTACCATGCCGGGTACATTTGGGATCCGGTGTGGGAATCTTGGCGTAATGGTATGCTTCAGTACGCAAATGCGGATTGCTTTAAGCGAATATGGGAAAAGGAAAAGAGGACCGACTCCTATTATGGTTTTGAATTTCCCATTTCTATATGAATTTTTTACTTATCGGACTTCTTTCCTCGATAGGTAATTTTTATCGGCTGTCCAATTATAGCCTGAACTCCTACCGCAGTAATTGAGTAAATTAGCCTCTCCACGAGTGAGCCTTCTACAACCATGCTATAGTCCTTGCTGCGAGAAATTACACGAGAAACAACATCTTTATTCTTAAGATAAATATCAATCCGGCTTGTCGCATTTTTGATTGTAAATATTTCGAACGAAATTTTATCCCTAGGATTCAATAGTTCTACTTCTAGTTTTAGAGATGAATCACTTTGTCCGAGCTCAAGTATCTCTCCGAAACCGCTTCCGGGTTCCGTAGAATAGGCATAGTCCGCAATTTTGGCTGATTCATCCAATTGCACTAGAATCGGCTGATTCTCAATGGATTGATTGCCAGTATTTATAATATCAAATGAAAATAAATATACAATATCTGCATTTTCTCCCATATATTTTATTTCTATTTTATCTTTTATTTTATCAGAAAGTTCTAGCAGCGATATGGGTGAATCAAGCAAGCAATCTACTCGCATAAACTTTTTGGACTTGTAAAATAAGTAAAAAGAGATTGCGGCTGTCCCAATTACGCCCACCGCCGCTCCTGTAATTGTCGTAAAAAGTGGACTTAAGTACCATGTTGACATAACGCGAGTCCTCCAATCAGTAGTTGATTCTAGTCCTCGGATGTCCCGCTTATGCGCAGCTTAAGCAGGCTCCCCCCTCACCGCCCCCCAAATCACCCCCGCCACCTCATCCCGCGAATACCCCGCCCTGCACGCCACATGCACCACCGCCACACCCGCGGCCCCATAGATCGCATCCATCAGCCCGTCCCGGTCCCGCCGCCCGCCCCGCCGATGCGACGAATCATCCAACTCGATCACGCACAGCACCGACAGATCCCCCGCCCGCGCCAGCACGAAATCCACATGCTTGTTGCTGATCCGGTTGAACGCTGACTGAAATCGTGACTGCCCCAGCCCCTTCTTCACCCCCACCAGATCCGCGGCCCGCACCTTGCACAGCACCACCGCCTGATCTTCTCCCCCACTCTCCTCGGGGCTCTTCACCACCTCCCGCAGCACCCGATAGAACTTCAACTCCGCCTCGCTCAACATCGACCCGCATGCCTCATACGCATCAAGATCAACCCGCGCCTCCCCTCCCCGGTCATTAACCTTGCCCTTCCCTTTGCTCTTCTCAGGACCAAACAGATCCGACAGCGGGATCCCCATCTTCGCGGCGATCAACGCCAACACACTCAGCACGAACACGAACCCTAGCGCCACAAGCACGATCGTCACAAGGTCACCCATGCACATCCCTTTCGTTGAATGGGTAAGAGTCTAATCGATAATGATCCTCTCTGCCTTCCCCTCCGTGTGCTCCGTGTGCTCTGTGGTAAAAATCTTCCCCACAGTGACACGGTTTGTGCGCAACATCCTGTCACTCCCCCACTTCCCCCTTGCACCGCCGAATCCATCTGCGAACATACCCCCATGCAGATGAACACACGAGCAATCCCGAACGACACGACCACACCCTCCCCCTCTTCCCCATTGCCTACTCCCCATTGCCCATTGCCTCTCTTAACCAAATCCCTCATGCACGACCTGCTCGATCCAACGATGTCCATCCTCGACCTGTGCGACCACCACGACCTCTCCCTCAACCAGCTCGAGCGACTCATCGAGTCCGACGACTTCCAGGCCACCCGGCGCTGCTTCAAAAACATCGCCGCCGCCCGCGACGAGCTGATCACCACCGACGCCGCCCCCCGCGCCAAGGCCACCCTCGTCGCCGTCACCCGCCAGCCGCTCGAAGACCACAAGGCCACCGAATCCGCCCGCAAAGCCGCCGCACGGCTCGCAACCCCGCCCCCGATCCGCGAAGATGGAGCCCCCGCCGCCCCGCGATGCTCAAATATGAATCCGCATTCACCCCCGTTTCACCCTGATTTCCCGTCGCCGCTCCATACTGAGGTATCGAAGTCAATCCTCTCGACGAAAGGAGACCACCATGAACCGCGACGAACTCAGAGGCAACTGGAAACAGTTCCGGGGCAAGGCCAAGGAACAATGGGGCAAGCTCACCGACGACGACCTCGACCAGATCGACGGCAAGGCCGACCAGCTCGAGGGCCGAATCCAGGAGCGCTATGGGCGGACAAGGGAAGAAGCCCGCGACGAAGTCAACACCTGGTGCAAGACCTGCTGCTGAATCTCTCCAACATCGCATCAGCTCCGGACCACGCACCCGTTGAATCCACTGCGCAGACCAGACTCCCCCGCCCAGGCGGGGGAGTCTTCGTGCGCCAGCAAACGCGGTCAGGAAATCCGCGGGCTGCGATATTCCTGCACGCCGTCAAGCGGGCTCTTGCCCAGGCGACCCGTGGCGTCCGCCGCCGCTCGGGCGCGCCGCTCGCCGCTGCCCTCGCCAACCTTCCCGAAGTCGCCCCGAATCGACTTGAGTGCGTACCGCTCGGCTTCGATCTCCCGCGGCGTGCGCACCCCCAGCCGGCGCAGCACCGGCAGCGGCGGGCACCACCCCTGCACCGCGTGCTGCACCAGGAACCCCCCCACCACCGCCGACAGCATCAGCCACCTGCGATTCACCGTGGCGCCAAGCACCGAGCCGACCACCATCAGCGAGGCCGCCTGCGTTTCAAGCACCCGCTCGGTGTCCCACTCGCGATCAAGCTCGGTCAGCCGCTGATCGATCTGGTCCGGGTGTTGCGCGTAATACTCGATCCGGATCCGCGTCTCGCTCACGATCCGCGTGTTGATGTGCTCGGCCGTACTCAGCCGCACCCGTTCGGCGCTGGCGGGAACATGCATGGCGATCCTCCTTGTCGTCTCGGGTCATGTGTCGGTCATCCACCGGAGGATGCCCCGACGACCTGATCTGTGCGTGATCGCCCCGTGAAACCCACTTCATGCTCGGTCTTTCTGCTCCAGCGCGTCGCCCTCGACGGTGAGGCCCACGCGCTGGGGATGGCCCAACCAGCTGTTGCGCCCGCCCCCGGCGCGCCCCGCGTAGCCGCGTTCGAGCAGGTTGGCCACATCGCCCATCGACCCGTCGGCGGGGACCCAGGCCGTGAGGATGTCGGGGAAGTCGATCGAGCAGTTCGCGCACTTCTTGTCGTCGTCGAAGCGGATGGGACACCAGAAGGACTCGACATTGCGAAGCATCTCGGAGCCCAGCGACCAGACGCCGGTCATCCAGTCGCAGTAGAGGCACCAGATCAGGTCGTGGCCCACGAGCCCATCGAACTTGTGGCGCGAGACATTCACCCACTCGCCCATCGGGTACCGAGGGAAACGCACCAGCCACACCAGCGGCGGGTACACCACCCACTCGCCCACGCGCACGATCCAGAAGATGGGGACGGCCAGGGAGGTGACCCAGACCGCCGCGTGATTGCGGGGACGCCCGACGAGGCGGTTGAGCACCTTGACGATGCGCGGTCCCTTGGCCGCGCGGCGATGGAAAAGTTCGTGACCCCACCCCCAGAGCAGGACCGCCGCGACCTGCGCCAGGATCCCCGCCAGCAGGCCGCTCCACCCGGCGGAGATCGCCCCGGCGATGGGCGGCAGAACGGTGAACCAGGTGACCAGCAGGTCCAGTCCCGGGGCGCGGGCGCCCCAGCGGAGCACGCCTCGCCCGGGTGGGCCGGCCAGGGCGAGCAGGTGCAGCGAGATCGCGCTGGCGAGCAGAACGCCCAGCGTGATCGCCCATGTCCAGAAGAAGCTTTCCACGGCGAACCCTCCCTCGGCGTCCCGCTTTGCGCCCGTTCCGGGCACGCCCGAACGCGGCGCACCTACGCTCGTGCATGCCCGACCTGACGATACTCCGTGTCCTGCAGGGCGAGGCCGATGCGGTTTTCGACGCCCTTGGACTGTCTCCTGAGGATACGCCGTGGGATCGTCCAGCGGGAGGCCAGGGAAGGCCGTGCCGTGGTAGCTGGAGCGGGGCGGGGACGGTTAGCGCCCGGCCAGCCACACCAGGGCGAACCATCCGAGCGCATGGAGCAGGGCGAAGGCGTAGAGGGTCCACATGTACTTGCGTTTGTTGACCTTGTGATGGAGCGCCCGGGCGGCGAGGATGGCCCCGGGCCAGCCGCCGATGAGTTCGAACGAGTGCAGGGTTTTCTCACGCACGCGCCAGCGGCCGAGCACGGCCTGGCGCTTGTCGGCGGCGAGCATGAGCGCCGAGAGCAGGCTCAGGACGCCGTAGTAGAGGAGACAGAGTTTCCAGAGCATGAGGCATGGTACTCCGCGTCTCGGCCGAACTCGCCGAGGATCCAGGCGTCGCCCCAGAGGGCCAGATTGAACATGGGCCATGCGAGGTGCCAGTAGCGCGTGGGCTCGGCGCTGACGGCGGCCAGGATCGGTTCGGCGAACAGTTCGCGTGCGAACGGGGATCGGCGGAGGCGGGCGGCGTGCGGGGCCATCCAGTGCTGGAAGGGGAGGGGGAAGCTGGCCTTGGGGCGGTTGATGATGTCTTGGGGAAGATCGGCGGCGAAGGCCTCACGCAGGGCGATCTTGGTGCGGGGACGCTGGTCCGCGCCGGGCGCGTCGGCGAACTTGCGATCCATGGGCAGGGCCTCGGCGCAGAGGGCGACCTCGATGTCGGCGTAGGGCGTGCGGCCCTCGACGCCGGCGAGCATGGTGGCGGTGTCGAGGCGCTGGAGAAGATTGGGCAGGTTGACGCGGCGCTGGAAGCGCAGGTGGGTCTGGAGCGGGGAGTCGGGCGGCGCGCCCAGGCGCAGCTCGTTGAAGGTCTGGCGATGGAAGTCACGCAGATGCTCGTCGTGGTCGGCGGCGGCGAGCCAGTCCGGGTTGAGAACACCGGGCTTGAGTTCATCGGAGACCCACGCGCTGGCGCGGAGGTGAAAGAGCCCGCCGTCGGGATCGGCGGGGTCGGTGAGGGGCGCGACATGGGCGGCGGCCTGGGTCATGATCGGGGCGTAGCCCCCGAAGAGTTCGTCGGCTCCCTCGCCGGAGAGGGCCACGATGTGGCCATCGGCGCGCAGGGCGGAAGCGACGGCGTGGATGGCGACCTCGTTGGGGGTGGAGAGCGGGTTGCCGAGCTCGTCGATCATCTCGGGCCACCGTGCGTTGAAGTGGTCCTGCGTGATTTCGACCTCCGTGTGGTTGGCGCCGAGCACCTTGGCGAGCCGCGCGGCGAAGGTGAAATCGTCTGCGAAGCCCGGGACGCGGGCGCCGGCGCAGAATGTGTTGAGCCGCCCCAGCGAACGCTGGGCGATCAGGGTGGTGATGGCCGAGTCGAGCCCGCCCGAGAGCAGGGCGGCCATGGGGACATCGGTGCGCAGGTGACGGTGGACGCTGTCCTCGATGGTCTGGCGCACGCCCTGGGTGGGGGCGCGGTCGGTGTTGGACCACCAGTTGATGGCGGTTGCCCGCTGGGGATGGTCGAGGTCGATCGTGAGCCGGTCGCCGGGGATGAGAGTGCGGATCTGGGCGAACATGGTGCGCTCACCCAGGGTGGTGCGGATCGTGGAGAGGTAGGCGCTGAGGGTGACGGGGTCGGGGTCGCGGCCGATCCCGGGGTGTTCGAGCAGGGCGGGGATCTCGGAGGCGACGGCGAGCTGGCGGTCGGTCGCCGTTGAGATCAGCGCGTGGTAGAGGGGTTTGACGCCAAGGGGGTCGCGGGCGAGGGTGGCGGTGTTGGTCCGGGTATCGAGGAAGAGGAGGGCGTACATGCCGCGGATTTTGTCGAATGCGGCGTCGCCCCAGGTGATGAGGGCGTGGAGGAGGGTCTCGGTATCGCAACTGGTTTGGAAGCGAACGCCGAGGGATGCGAGCTCGGAGCGCAGGTCATGGTCGTTGTAGAGTTCGCCGTTGTAGGCGAGGATGAAGCGCCCGTCGGGAGAGACGAGTGGCTGGTGGCCGGCGGGGGTGGGGTCGATGACGCTCAGGCGGCGGTGGGCGATGGCGCCCCGGGGGCCTTCCCAAAGGCCCGAATCATCGGGGCCGCGGTGGGCGAGTCGGTCACGCATGCGCTCGATGAGGGGGCGGGGGACGGGGGTGTTTTGTCGGTCGAGGTTGAGGAGGGCGGCGATTCCACACATGGGGGTGATATCGGTTCAGGCGCGATGGGGTGGGCAGATTTCATCCCCTCGTGTGTCGCGTCGGCGCGCGGTGTATCGCATGGGACGACAACAATGAACACCGGCGGCCGCGCGTTGCCATTAAAGCACCACGAAGACGCAGATGGCGGTGAGGGCAACGATCAGGAGCATGACCATCACACGCACTTTTCGGCGATGGCGCCATGCGTTTACCCTGGGCTCGTCGAGGTAGTAGGTGTCTCCCGCGCTGGTCACGACGATCTGGCGCGCCAGAGGCGGCGCAGGACCAGCGAATCGTGGAGCCCGAGTTGGGCGAGGAGCTTGGATGAGGCGGGGCTGGTGGCGTGTGCATGAAGAAACGCGCGAATGATCTTTTTCCGTTTGATCACGGCAACGGGAGGGGTGGTCATCAGCGCTCCTGGGCGATTCAGTCGTCGGGCTTGCAGGTCTTGCAGGGTGTGTAGTTGTTTTTCAGATCGTCGCGGCGCATGGGTCGCTGGGTGTCGGTGAGGTGGGGGCAGTCCTTGCGGTGGTAGCTCTTGCCGTACTTGGTGATGTAGACGATGTCGTCGGCGGCGGGGTCGAGGGGGTGCGGGCTGGTGGTGGTGAGGGTGGCGGGCTGGGGGTTCGGCTGGGCTTGGACGGGTGTCGCGGGGGCGGGGGCGGGGCGGTCGGGGTCCCAGACGCCGCGTTCCAGGTCGCGGGCGCGCTGCTGGTAGTAGGCGAAGGCGTCGAGATGGATCGACATCGAGGAATCGGTGTGGCGTGCGTAGCCCTGGCGGACGAGTTCGAGGTTAACGAAGAGGTTGTCGGGCGCGCGGAACAGGTAGGCGGCGCGCTTGTTGGCGGTGGTGTACTCGCCCTTGGGGTCGTACTGGATCGCAACGGTCTCGCCCAGCAGCAAGTGCTCGAGGAAGGAGACGGCGGCCGTGGCGTCGGGGTCGTCGGCCCTGGTGCTGGTGGTGGTGGCGGCGCTGACGCCCAGCAGATCGATGCGGAGCGGTTTGCCGTCAACTTTAAGCAGCAGGGTGTCGGTGTCGAGCACGCGGGTGACGCTGCCTTGGGGGAGGGCGGCGGTGTCGGGCGCGTCGATGGCCGGCGGGACGGGCTGGGGGGGCTGAGGATTCTCGGGACCGCCCCAGCCCAGGAGCGGGCCGGCGCAGAGCAGCACCGACGCGAGCAGGATGCGGCGCGCGCGGCGGCGGATCGGATTGGCGGGGAGGCGGGGCATGAAGGGCGTTGGGGTCAGACCCAGACATTGACGATGAGGTTGGGTTCCTTGAGCTTGCCGGTCCAGGTGCCGATGGATGTGGTGACGAGCTTGACTTCGTACTGGGGATGGGCATCGAGCCATTCGTTGACCTGCTGGTCGAGGAAGGCGAGGGAATCGCCGGTGAGCTTGCAGTGGAAGCTCTTGACATGGATGGCGCCGGCGCCCGTGGCGTTGGGGGTGCGTTTCCAGCTGTCCTCGTGGCGATTGGAGCTGAGCTTCTGCTCGAAGGTGCGGATTTTGCCCGGCGGCTGCTGGTCCTGCTTGTCATGCGAGCCATGGGTGGGGCTGGGGGTGTCGAGCGGGAGCGTGTCGTCGAGCGCGAGCTCCTCGTCGTGGCGCTTGGGAGGCCTTGGCTTCTCGCCCTCGGGTTGTCCGGGCGGGGGGCCGGAGTAGCCGGGCGGCAGGGGATGTCGAAGCGGTCCGTTCATGGGTGCGTTCCTTGCGGATCCTGGGTGTTGCTTCCCCACGCTACCAGAAACTCCCCGGTTCGTCCAGCGTCAGGGATGCTCGAGCGGGAGGAATCGCCACCGGGGATGTTCGGAGGGCTCGCTGGGCGTGGCGGGGAGGGCGGTGTAATGGATGAGGCGGTCGTCCCAGCGCACGCTGAGGGAGATGGTGTCCACGGCGTGATCGAGGCGGAGCACCTCGCCGGTGGCGACGCGGGTGACATGGCCGCGGGCGGGGGAAACGGGACCCTGATATTCGAGATAGTGCGCGCGGTGCGGGGGCAGCTGGAGCGCGGAGAAGGGCTCGGTGGCCCGGTCGGGACGGGTCTGGCAGCGGAAGCTGAGGAGGCGTTTTTCGTGGGCGATGCGGGGCTGGTCGATGAGCCAGTCGTGGTGGGATGAGCCGCCCGGGAGCGTGTGCTGGAGCACGACGGTTTGGTGCATGGGTGATGGTATGACCAAGGGGGCGACGCTAGGATGGGTTACGCGGCCCGTGAGCGGCCGTATCGAACGGAGACCATGCCGATGAGACGCCTGACTATCGCCCCGCTGACCGTGCTGCTCGTTTCCCTGGCTGGATGCTCGCTCGTGGCCCTGCCCGCGTGCAGCACGGCCAAAAAGGTCAAGCGGACGCTGGCGCTCAACGATTTGCACATCCAGGCGGCGGTGGCCGAGGACAATGGCGACGACCAGCGGGCGTACGAGCTGTGGAGCGAGTATGTCGATCGGCGTCCGCAGAGCGATCTGGCGGAGTACCGGCTGGGGAAGGTCGAGGCGCGGCTGGGCAGGTACAGCGATGCGGTCAGTCATCTGCGGGTGGCGCATGACCTCAAGCCGGGCAATATCGAGTATCTTGAGACGCTGGCGGATGTGCTGGTGACGACGGGGGACCGTGAAGCGTTGATGTCGCTGCTGCGTGATTCGGTTGAGGAGGGCGAGGACGGGAGCGGGTATCTGCGTCTGGCTCGCTACGCGCAGCGGGCGGGGATGCTCGACGAGGCGCGAGAGGCCATCCAGTTGGCGATCGTGCGGGCGCGGGGCCAGTCTCCCACGCCCTATCTGGCGATGGCGGATCTCGCCCGGGCGATCGGGGACCGGGAGTTGGAGATGCAGCATCTTCGGTATGCGCTGTGGTTCGATCCGGCGGACCAGGAGATCCTGGCCCGCTTTGCCCAGTTTGACATCGTGCCGGGGCCCTCGCTGGCGCAGGAGCCGGTCTATTAAGGGCTGCTCCGGTGCTTGACCGGGTCGGAAGGGGGTTGTATCCTTATATCCGTATTTGCGGATGATAGGATAATGACCCAGACGCCTCATTCCATGACGAGTCAGTCCACGGTGGAGTTGCTCACGCAGCTGGGTGAGAGCGTGCGCTTGCGGATGCTGCGGATTCTTGAGCGGCAGGAGCTGTCGGTGGGCGAGCTGGTCAAGGTGCTGCAGATCCCCCAGTCGTCCGGCTCGCGGCACCTGCGGGTGCTCAGCGACGGGGGCTGGGTGTTCAAACGCACGGCCGGCCCGGCGGCGTACTACCGGGTGGTGATCGATGATCTTCCGGCGGGGCACCGGACGCTGTGGGTGACGCTGCGGAATCAGCTTGGGGGCGACCCGACGCTGGCCGAGGACGATCGGCGGCTGTCGGCGGTGCTGGCCGAGCGGATGACCGACTCGCAGGCGTTCTTCGGGCGGATGGCTGGCGCGTGGGACGAGGTCCGGGCCGAGCTGTTCGGGCGGGGGTTTACGGACCAGTCGCTGCTGGGTCTGCTCAACCCTGAGTGGGTGGTGGCGGACCTGGGCTGCGGGACGGGCAACGCGACGGAGCTTCTGTGCCCGTGGGTGGGCGAGGTGGTGGCGGTGGACCGCTCGCCGGAGATGCTGGGGGCCGCGTGTGAGCGTCTGCGCGAGTCGGGGCACGACGGGTCGAATGTGCGGTTCGTGGAAGCGGAGCTGACGCGGCTGCCGCTGGCGGATGCGAGCGTGGACGCGGCGGCGTGCGTGCTGGTGCTGCACCACATCGAGGCGCCGGTGGCGGCGCTGGCCGAGGCGCGAAGAGTATTGCGGGATGACCGGGGCGGCGGGGTGCTGCTGGTGGTGGACATGTGCGACCACGATCGGATCGACTATCGCCACTCGATGGGGCACGCGCACCTGGGGTTCGGCGAGCGGGAGCGCGAGGCGATGCTGCGGGAGGCGGGGTTCTCATCGGTGCGGACGCGGCGGCTGCGCCCGGGCATCGAGGCGACGGGCCCTTCGCTGTTCGCGGCCGCGGCTCGGATCTGAACACACATTCGAGGGATCATCACACGGAAGTTTCACTGGAACATTAGTCAGAGAAGGAATCAACACATGACGGCGATTGCAACGAAGAACAGGCTGAGTGTCGACGAGATCAACGGGCTGCAGTTCAAGGTCCGCGACCTCGGGCAGGCCGAGCACGGGCGCAAGGAGCTCCGGCTTGCCGAGCACGAGATGCCGGGGCTGATGGCGCTGCGCGAGCGGTACGGGACGACGAAGCCGCTGGCGGGGCTCAGGGTGATGGGCTCGCTGCACATGACGGTGCAGACGGGGGTGCTGATCGAGACGCTGACGGCGCTGGGCGCGGATGTTCGGTGGTGCTCGTGCAACATCTTTTCGACGCAGGATTTCGCGGCCGCGGCGGTGGTCGTCGGTCGGCCCGAATCGGGCGGGACGGTCGATTCGCCCAAGGGGGTCCCGGTGTTCGCCTGGAAGGGCGAGACGCTCGGGGAGTACTGGTGGTGCACCAGGCAGGCGCTGACCTGGCCCGATGGGAGCGGTCCCGACCAGATCGTTGACGACGGGGGCGACGCGTCGCTGTTCATGATCAACGGGCTCGACTACGAGACCAGCGGCGTGGTGCCCGCCTTCGATCCGGAGAAGGACTCGGAGGAGTGGGGACATGTGCTGGCGACGATCCGCGACACGATCGAGAATAATGCAGGATGGTTCACCAAGGCGACGCCCGCGATCCGGGGGATCTCGGAGGAGACGACGACGGGCGTGCACCGGCTGTACCAGCTGGCGGCGGCGGGCAAGCTGCCGTTCCCGGCGATCAATGTCAATGACTCGGTGACCAAGAGCAAGTTCGACAATGTGTACGGGTGCCGCCACTCGCTGATCGACGGGCTCAACCGCGCCAGCGATGTCATGCTCAGCGGCAAGGTCGCGGTGGTGTGCGGGTACGGTGATGTGGGCAAGGGCTGCTGCCAGTCGCTCAAGGGGCAGGGCTGCCGCGTGATCGTGACGGAGATCGATCCGATCTGCGCGCTGCAGGCGGCGATGGAGGGCTACCAGGTGCTGACGCTGGAGGATGTCGTCGAGACGGCGGACATCTTCATCACCACGACGGGCAACAAGGACATCATCACGCTCGAGTCGATGAGGCGGATGAAGAACAAGGCGATCGTGGGGAATATCGGCCACTTCGACAACGAGATCCAGATGGAGAAGCTGGCCAAGGACAAGGATGTCGAGCGGATCAACATCAAGCCGCAGTTCGACGAGTTCCTGTTCAAGAGCCAGGGCAAGAGCATCCTGATTCTCGCGGAGGGGCGTCTGCTGAACCTGGGTTGCGCCACGGGGCACCCGAGCTTCGTGATGAGCGCGAGCTTCACCAACCAGGTGATCGCGCAGATCGAGCTGGCGCAGAACCTGGAAAACTATGGGAACAGGGTGTATGTGCTGCCCAAGCATCTGGACGAGCAGGTGGCCCGCCTGCATCTGGACAAGCTGGGCGTGAAGCTGACCAAGCTGACCGAGGAGCAGTCGGCGTATCTGGGGATCCCGGTGGATGGTCCCTACAAGCCCGACCAGTACCGGTACTGAGCCCTTGGAGTCGGGATGAATCTCGGGGCGGCGTGTCGGAAGGTGCGCCGCTCTTTTCATGGATGAGCGAGGCGATCAACTCGCGTTGTGGCGTTGGCTGGCGACCCCCGAGGGGGAGGGGGCGATCGCGCGGAGTGGCGGGCGGCTGAGCGCGGCCGATGTGCGGACGCTGCGCAAGACATACACCGGGGCGCAGGTGCATCTGGCGGCGGGGGCCTGGGCGGCGAGGGAGAGGGCGGCCAGGAAGCTCGATGCGGGATTCTCGCGCGGGCTGCTCGCGGATGTGGCGGGGGTGGAGATGGCCAGCTCGGCGCTGGCCAGCGCGCACAAGGCGCGGCGGATGGCGGCGGTGCTGGGGACGGGCGCGCGGGTGGCGGATCTGTGCTGCGGGATCGGTGGCGATTCGTGGGGGCTGCTCAGGGCGGGGCTCGTGCCGGTGGGGGTGGATCTTGATCCGGTCCGCGCGTGGATGTACGGGCACAACACGGGGCGTGAATCGGTCCGCGGCGACGCGCTGGACGACTGCCCCGATGACGCGCGGGCGTTCCATCTCGACCCGGCGAGGAGGTCCGGGACGGGCAGGCGCACGCTGCGCATCGAGGATTTCGAGCCGGGGCCCGCGGTGTGGGACGCCATCATCGGGAAGGTCGGGCACGGCGCGATCAAGCTCAACCCCGGGGTGGACGGCTCCGCGCTGCCGGTCGGGGAGCTTGAGATTCTGTCGGAGCCGGGGGGGCTGACGCAGGCGGTGCTTTGGGTCGGGGACCTCGCGGGCGAATGCGAGCGGCGGGCGACGAAACTGGGCGTGGACGGGTCGGTGTGCACGATCGCGGGGAGCGCGGGTCGTCCCGGGGATGCTCATGACATCGGGGCGTACATCGGCGTCCTTGATCCCTGTCTGGAGCGGGCCGATCTGGTCGGTTCGTTTCTCGATGAAACGGGGACGGCGCTGGTGCATCCGGGGACGGGGCTGGTGACCATGGGCGAGCCGGTGGGGCACGGCATGGTGCGCTGGTACCGGGTCATCGAGGTGACGCCCTGGAGCCGCAAGCGGGTGCGGGCGGCGCTGCGGGGTCTGAGCGCCGGGGTGGTCGGGGTGCGGACGCGTGGCGGAGTGGTCGATCCCGATGCGGAGGCACGGGCGCTGCGTGGCGCAGGGGAACGCGATGATCTGGCGGTGCTGGTGTACCGCATCGGCGGGCGGGTCATGGCGGTGATCGCTGAAGATGTGCGGGCGGGGACGGCGCACGAAAAACCCCATGCGCCGGGGGCGTCGCATGTGGCGCGGGGGGTACGGAGATGATTCGGTTCGGATCAGCAGCCGCTGGCGTAGATCGTGACGAAGCGGGAGATGTCGAAGTAGTTGAACTGCCCGTCGCCGTTGGTGTCGGCGGGGATCTGCTGGTTGACGAAGAGGTCGATGAAGCGGGAGACATCGAGGAAGTTGAGCTGGCCGCTGGCGTCGTAGTCGGCGGGGCAGGAGATCAGGCCGGACTCGGGCGTCATGGCCTGGATGTCGATGCCGGTCTCGAAGGTGCGGGAGATGACGCCGGTTTGGGGGTCCATCTCGTGGATTACGCCGTCGGATCCGGCGATGTAGAGCAGAGCGCCAGAGTAGACGATGGCGGTGGTATTGGAGGGCACAGAGTTTGTGCCGGTGTAGTTGACGCCGCCCTCGAACTTGTTGAAGTTGTAGATGACGCCTGTTGTTTCGTCGCCGAAGTGGGTGCCGCCGAGGTACATGGTGTCGGTCCCGAAGGCCATGGACTGGATCTGGGAGCCGCAGGCGGCGAAGAAGAGGAAGTTGTCGCTGCCGATGTGGGATCGCAGGGCGATGGAGGACACCCCGCCGACGAAGAGCCCGCCGGCGTCGACGCCGATGGCGGTGATGTCGGTGCTCATGTTGGTGAGGGCGTGGTCGACCGCGCCGGTCTGGGCGTCGACAAAGGTGATGGTGCGGTCGGCGCCGCCGATGACCATCTGCCCGCCCAGATAGGCCATGGCGTTGGCGTCGGAGCCGATGTTGAAGGCGGCGGTGACGAGGTTGGTGTCCAGATCGAAGGCGTAGACGGACCCGGCGGGGTCGCCCAGGTAGAGGGTGCCGTCATGGGCGGCCATCGAGCTGACGGGTCCGGAGCAGACGCCCCGGAAGGTGAGGGCGCCGGTGGCGGTGTCGAGCTGATGGACGGTTCCACCGGGTCCGGCGAAGAGGAGGATCTCGGCGTTGACGCCGGGTGCGGCGGCGAGGGCGGCGGCGGCGGCGAGCATGGCGATGCGTGCGGTGGTCTTCATGGGGAGTCTCCTGTTTCTCATTTCGGTGCTCGTTGTGGTCGAGCTGGTTGGGGCCGGGGAATCCCGTCCCTTGATGAGCACATCTTCGCCGGGGATGCGCGGGAAAGGCCCCCACTCTTTGGTGGGGCGCTGGCGGGGGCACGCGTTGAGAGGGAATCAGCCCTTGGGGCGGGCGCGGCCGATGAAGCGGGCGAGCAGCTCGGCGCGGGAGGAAACGGCGAAGTGGCGGTAGATGGCCAGGACATGGTCGTGTACGGTGGCACGGGCGAGGTCGAAGTGGTAGGCGATCTGCTTCTCGGAGTCGCCCGTCAGCAGCCGGCCCAGGACCTCGCGCCGGCGTTCGGTGAGGGCGGCCAGGCGGGGCTCGTCTGCGCCGGCGAGGAAGGTTCCGATCTCCTTGTTGATGCTCAGATGGACGAGCGAGACGATGGCGCGTTCGCGTGTGGTGAAGTCGCGCGAGCCGACGCCCTTGTGGAGCCAGAGGGTGGTGCAGCGCCCGGGGATGGATGTGGGGCAGATGGAGATGATGTAGTCGTCGATGCCGCACTCGCGGTGGATCTCGTTGAAGGTGTGCGAGCGGTACCAGGTCTCGCGACCCCAGATCTGGTCGCGCGAGAGCACGAGGGTCTGGCCGGAGAACTTGGAGAGGTAGGGGTACTCGGGGGTGCGTTCGACGGGGATGGTCTGGGCGTATTCGCGCCAGCGCCGCTCGGCCTGTTCGGAGATCCATCCGGCGCGGTGGATGCCCAGGTAGCGTGTCTGCTCCTCGCGCTGGGCGGTGGCGCCGAAGTGCTCGATCTCGGAGTTGATGATGACCTGGGCGCCCACGACGGCGCGCAGGTCGGCGAGCAGGCGCTGGCGCCAGGCGTCGACATCGGCGCCCAGATCGCGGCATCGGCCGGCGATCTCGTGGCATTCGTGGATGTCGCGGGCGGACAGGTCGGCGAACATGGTCGGGCTCCGTGGGGGATTCGCCCCGGGTGCAGTGTACCGCGGCGGGGCCGGTATGGGAATGCTTTTTCCGCCGCGGGATCGGTTCTCGGGAGTGGGACTTGGGAAGAAGGCGCGATGAGGGTGAGCCGGGAGGCCGATATGGTGTTGGGACGGATGGCGGGCGGGAAGAGCATGAGACGGGGGGTGGCGTGAAGCACTTCAGGGAGCTGTTCAAGTCGACGACCTTTTCGTTCGAGTTCTTCCCGCCCAGGACGGTGGAGGGAGCGCAGGGGCTGTTCGATCACATCGTCAAGCTCGGGTCGCTGGGGCCCTCGTTCGTGAGCGTGACCTACGGGGCCGGGGGCTCGACGCGCCAGCTCACTCGCGACCTGGTGCACCGGGTGCGCGAGCAGACGGGGATCCGGACGGTGCCGCACCTGACCTGCGTGAAGCACAGCGAGGAGGAGATCCGGGGAATTGTCGAGGGCTACGCGCGGCGGGGGATCCAGAGCATCCTGGCGCTGCGGGGCGACCCGCCCAAGGACGCGGCGCACGACTTCGGCCGCGACCGGTTCTCCAACGCGGGGGAGCTGGTGAGGTTCATCAAGGGCATCGGCGAGGAGCACGCGCGGCACAGCGACTTTCCCGGCTTTGGGATCGGGGTGGCGGGGTTCCCGGAGGGGCATCCGGCGACGCCCAACCGGCTGACGGAGATGGACTATCTGCGGGCGAAGGTCGAGGCGGGGGCGGACTACATCATCACGCAGATGTTTTTCGACAACCGGGACCTGTACGACTTTCGCGATCGGTGCGAGATGGCGGGGATCCGGGTTCCGATCGTCGCGGGGGTGATGCCGATCCAGTCGGTGGCGGGGATGAAGCGGATGTCGGAGCTGGCGCTGGGGATGCGCTTCCCGGCGCCGCTGCTGCGGATGGTGCGCCGGACGGACGGGTCGAACGAGGCGATCAAGCGCGTGGGGGTGCACTGGGCGACGGAGCAGTGCCGCGATCTGCTGGACCACCGGGTGTCGGGGATTCATTTTTATACGCTGAATACCTCCACGGCGACGCTGGAGATCTATAAGACGCTTGGTGTGCGGGACTCGACGCAGCTGGGGAGCGAGCCGACGCTGCCGTTCTGAGCCGGTCAGGTATTCGCACGGGCGGCATGGACGAGATCGTCGAAGATCTTCTGTCCCAGCGCCGGGTGTTCGGTGCGTTCCGGGTGCCACTGGACGCCCACGCACCAGGCGCGGGAGGGGTCGTCGATCGCTTCGATCACGCCGTCGTGGGCGACGGCGGTGATGCGCATGGAGCCGGGGTCGTCGATCGCCTGTCGGTGTTTGGAGTAGACCGTGCCCGAGGGGATGACGGATTCGTCGGTCGAGATGATGCGGTGGGCGTGCTCCCAGTGGTCGGCGTGGGATTCGTGCGTGTCGGGCAGGTGCTGGTTGAGGGCGCCCCCGGCGACGAGGGCGAGCATCTGCATGCCCAGGCAGATGCCCAGGACGGGGATCTGAGGGCGGGCGGCGAGGGATTGGAGCAGCTGGGTCTCGAAGTGCTGGCGGTCTTCGAGGACGCGCACCGCGGCGGGGTGGGTAGGGAAGCCGAAGGGCTCGGTGGCGGGGTCGTCGCCGCCGGTGAGGATGAAGGCGTCGAAGCGCTCGATGAGATCGTCCGCGTGACCGGGCATGGGGGGGAGGACGACGGGGGTTCCTCCCGCCGCCAGGACCGAGCGGGTGTAGGTCATGGTGGAGAAGGCGGTCGGGCGGGCGCCGCGGATCATCAGATCGCTTGTGACGGCGATGAGGGGGCGTCTGGCGTGGGGCGAGGGGTTCGTCATTGGGATGTTTGTCGGCGGGTTCTGGGTCTCCGGTGCACCAAACGATGATAGGATCAGTGCGTATGTCGGTGCGAACGCTGCTGATCTGGGTCATCATCGCCGGGCTGCTGGGGGGGGCGGTGGTGATCGTGCGCCGACAGAAGCTCAGCGGCGCGCGGGAGAACCGTCCCATCGCGGTGACGGTCGGCATCGATCCGGCGGCGGTGGTCACGCTGGTCCGCGAGGGCGAGACGCGCGAGACGCTCGAACGCGACCCGCGGGCGATCGACCGCTGGGTGATCCGGTGGGGACGGGGCGAGGAGCAGCACGCTTGGGAGGCGGAGGCGGTCAAGGTGCGGTCGGGGCTGCGGGCGCTGGCCACGGCGCGGGTGACCAGGAGCGACCAGGACCTGGTCCGGAGCGTTGCGGGCTCGGTGACGGCGCAACGCGGCGACGGGACGCTGACGCGGATCGAGTTCGGCTCGGACAGCGCGGGTGGGCTGACGCCCGTGCGGGTCGAGACCCGCGGCCCGGACGGGGTGGCGACCGGGCGGTGGTTCGGGCGGATCGAGCGTTCGGTGGCCGAGGCGTTCATGGGCGGTTCGCTGCTGGGCTGGCGGCGCGAGCGGTTGTTCGATCTGGCGGCCTCGGCGGTGCGTGGGGTGGAGCTGGAATCGGGGTCGTACGCCACAACGCTGGCGCGCAGCGCGGGCGGGTGGGTGCTCGAATCCCCGGTGGCGGTCCACGCGGACACGCCGAGCGTGGAGGCGATGGTCAGGTCGCTGCTGTCCACGCGCGCGGCGGCGTTCGTGGACGGGGCGATGGACGAGGAGCCCAGCGGGATGAGCGAGCCGCTGGCGGTGATCACGCTCGTGGGCGGCGAGGAGCGCGTGACGCTGCGGGTGGGGACGCGGGCGGATGTGGACGGGGACCTGGTGTACGCGCGGGTCGAGCGGGGCGACGAGCGGACGATGGTCAAGCTGGAGACCACATCGCTGGGCAAGCTGACGGCGGTCCCCGACGCGTATGTGGGCAAGGCCCCCAGCGGACGGGGGCTGACGGAGGTGCGGGGGGTGCGCGTGCTGGGTCGGGGCGAGGCGGTGAAGCTCGACGCGGTGCGGGCGGAGGGCGGATGGACGATCAACGGGGCCCCGGCCGACAGCCTCAACCGGGAGGCGGTCGAGCGTCTGCTGGGCTTGCTGATGCGTCAGCCGGCGTCGGGCGTGCGGATCGTGCGCGAGGATCCGGGGCTGAGCGAGATCGCGTGGGTGGAGCTGATCGGGCGCGACTCGGCGGTGCTCGATCGGTTTGGGGTGGCGCTGGACCAGGGCCGGGAGGGGATGCGGGTGCTGTTCATCCAGCGCCTGGGGGGCGAGGATCGGGTGGTGTGGTCCCAGAGCGGGGACGCGGCCGCGGCGACGGGGGCCTGGCTGACGGCGGTGGCCAGCCGGCGGGTTGAGGACGGCATCTGAAGCGCGCGAATTCG
Source organism: uncultured Phycisphaeraceae bacterium (assembly GCA_964387925.1). Lineage (GTDB taxonomy): Bacteria > Planctomycetota > Phycisphaerae > Phycisphaerales > UBA1924 > UBA1924. The sequence continues at coordinate 157,410 of CAYLXF010000005.1, read as the reverse complement.
GGGGTTCAGGCCGAGACGACGGGGGCGTGTCTGGCGATGTCGGTGCGCATCTGCATGCCGGCGAAGCGGATGCGGCCGGCGGCCTGGTAGGCGCGCGTGCGGGCCTGCTCCATGGTGTCGCCCAGGGCGGTGACCGAGAGGACGCGTCCGCCGCTGGTGACGAGGCGTCCGTCCTCGTCGATGCGGGTCCCGGCGTGGAAGACGGTGACGCCCTCGATGGATTGGGCGTCCTCGATGCCGGTGATTTCGTCGCCGGCGCGGGGCTTGACGGGGTAGCCCTCGGCGGCGAGCACGACGCAGACGGCGGCCTGGGGGCTGAAACGGACATCGGCCTCGTCGAGCGAGCCAGCGGCGGTGGCCCAGAGCAGCTCGAGGAGATCGGACTCCAGACGGGTGATGAGCGGCTGGCATTCGGGGTCGCCGAAGCGGACATTGAACTCGAGGACCTTGGGGCCGCCGGGGGTGAGCATGATGCCGGCGTAGAGGACGCCCCGGAACTCGATCTCGTCGCATCGCAGCGCGTCGGCGATGGGCACGAGGACCTCGGACTCGATCTGGCGCATGGCCTGGTCGGAGATGGTGTCGGCCGGGCAGAAGGCGCCCATGCCCCCGGTGTTGGGACCTTTGTCGTAGTCTTTGAGGCGTTTGTGGTCCTGGCAGGGCGGCAGGACGAGGATGCTCTTGCCGTCGAGCAGGGCGAGCACGGAGACCTCCGGGCCGCTGATTTTTTCCTCGACGAGGATGCGTCTGCCGGCGTCGCCGAAGATTCTCTTCTCCATCATGTCGCGAGCGGCGGCGATGCCCTCGGCGTTGGTCTGGGGGACGATGACGCCCTTGCCCTTGGCCAGGCCTGTGGCCTTGATGACGAAGACCTCGTCGCGGGTCTTGAGGTACTGCTCGGCCTGGGCGAACTGCTCGAAGACGCGTCCCTCGGCGGTGGGGATGGACGCGGCGCGCATCATCTGCTTGGCGTAGGCCTTGTCGGCCTCGAGCTGGGCTCCGCGGGCGCCGGGGCCGAAGACCAGACGGCGCGAGGCGTCGGGCTTTCTGGCCAGGGCGTCGGCCCAGCCGGCGGCGAGGGGGTCCTCGGGGCCGATGACGACGAGCTCGATCTTATTGCGGTCGCAGAACTGGCCGAGGCGGTAGATCTCGGCGGTGGAGACGGGGACATCGACGGGCTTGGCGAGGGGGGCGATGCCCGGGTTGCTCGTGTGGGTGGCGTAGAGGGTTCCCAAGTGCGGGGAGCGGGCGATCCCGGTCGCCAGGGCGTGCTCGCGGGCGCCGCCTCCGATGAGCAGGACATTGACTTTGGGGTGCATGTGCATGGTCGATGATAGTCGCCGGGGGGTGGAAATCGGCTCGTCATGGCGCACGAAAAAGCCGGGGATCATGGATGATCCCCGGCCTGCGTTGGGAGTTCATGTTCAAGCGATCAGCACGGGCTCATGGGCAGCCGGCGATGAAGGCGTTGGTGAAGATGGAGACATCGAAGAAGTCGTAGGCCCCGTCGTTGTTGAAGTCGGCGCCGGGTTCGTGGGCGGAGAAGGCGTTGATGAAGTCGGAGATGTCGAAGAAGTCGAGTGCGCCGTCGCCGTTGAGGTCGGGGACGCAGCTGTTGGGCGCGGGGTAGCTGGAGAGATCCGAGGGCAGGAAGTCGGGATCGATACCCGCGCCTCGGGAGAGGCCGACGATGGCATCGGGAGCGTCGATGTGCTCCCATGACATGACGATCGTGCCGTCGAAGTGGAGCTCGATCTGGAAGGTGTTGTTATCGGGGTCGGAGTACTGACGGACATGGTCGTAGGAGATGACCAGGCGGTCGGAGAGCTGCTGGCTGTAGATGGTTCCCCCATTCTCCGGATCCAGGTCGTCGAAGAGGGCGGAGACCCTGGCGATGCTGAAGTGCTCCTGGAACGATTCGCCCCAGTAGGTTTCGCTGACTCCGAAGGTAATGTATCCGTTGGTGCAGACATAGACGCCGTTGTAGGCCTGGCCGTAGAGCGAGACGGTATGGCCACCCGAGAGGGACACGAAGTCGAAGTCGTCGTCCTCGAAGGAGACTGAGAGGGCGGTTCCGGCGGTAGGCTCGAAGGGGAGCACGCCGCCATCGAGGGGCACGATGTGCGCCTCATACCCGTCGACCGTGTTGGCCGGCGTCAGGATCAGCGACAGCCCCTCAAGGTCGAGGCCCGAGGCGAACTGCTCGGTGAAGAAATCGGGGATGTCGGGGGTGGTGAAGGCGTAGCCGGCGCCGCTGTTGTCGTCGTAGGACATGTTGCCCGCGCGGTCGCGGGCTTCGATGGCGACATAGTAGGTCGTCTCGTCGGTGAGGCCCGAGATGGCGATCGAGTGGCTGGCGGCGAACCCGCCCGCGTCGGCGGTGTGGTCGAGGGCGCCGGGGCTCGTTCCGTAACGCAGCGTCAGTTCGGCGTCCTCGTCGGTATCGACATGGACCGTCGCGTCGCGCGGCTGGATCGGGTCGAAGCCGACCGAGGTGACGGCGGGGGCGGCGCAGTCGATCGTGCCGCTGGCGGTGACGGCGACATTGGTGTTGCCGTTCCCGTCGTCGGCGTCGAAGTAGGTGGCGGTGATTTGGTCGCCCTCGGAGACGAGCAGGTCGGCCCCGCCCGATGAGGAGAACGAGAAGGAGGCGACGAATGTCGCCGACTCGGGCGCGGTCTCGGTGAGGGTGAGCATGAGCGGCGTGGGCTGCGAGTCGGAGTCGAGCAGCACATCGACCGAATCGAGCACGGAGTCGGATGTGTTGAGATCGCAATCGACGACCCGGACGGTGCTCATGCCCGAGCAGGGGAACCGCGCGCCGCCCAGGGCGACGATGCCCGCCGAGGAGCAGTTGATCAGGGTGGTGCTGGCGACGAGCCCGAATGGCTGGGCGTCGCCGGAGGCGATGTTGAAGCCGGTGACCTCGACGGTGTAGGCGCCTGGGGCGGGGCTGGCGATGGCGACCTGCTCGATGTTGTTCTTGGCGTCGCGCGAGTTTCGGACCGCCGCGGCGCCGGGGTTGGCGGGGTCGAGGGTCCAGGGGAGGTAGACATTGCCGCCAGCGTCGGTCACGCGCAGGTCGAGGTCGTTGACCAGGGCGTTGTTGACATTGGGCGCGCCGGGGACATCGTCCCAGGCCGCGGTGACCTTGAGCTCGGGATCGCCGGGGGCGACGATGATGACCGCGCGGAAGACGCCGCCCTGATCGACCTGGGCTTCGACGATGTTCTGGGCGATGACGGTGTCGACGGCGTTGGTGGCGCGGATCGAGCCGTAGCCATAGGCGAAGTCGGGACCAGGGTTTCCGCGATCGACGGCGCTGTTGGCGAGGATGGCTTTGAGCGTGGCGTTCATGGGATCATTACGGTCGGGGAAGGTGTAGCGGTACTGTTCGAGGATGAGGGCGGCGATGCCCGAGGTGGTTGGGGTGGCCATGGAGGTGCCGCAGAGGGTGGTGTAGCCGCCGCCGGAGTTGGTGGAGGTGACGCCGCCGTCGCCGCCGAGCTGGCAGCCGGGCGCGGAGATGTCGGGCTTGAGTCGTCCGTCGTCGGTCGGGCCCCAGGATGAGAAGTAGGAGCTGAGATCGGTGTCGGCGTCGACGGAGCCGACGGTGATATGGTTCTTGGCGCAGCTGGGCGGGGCGACGGAGTAGAAGTCGCCGAAGCCCTCGTTGTCGCAGCGCGAGCCCTGGCGCTCGTTGCCCGCGGCCCAGAGGATGCGGAAGGGGCTTCCGGTGGAGCCGCGCACGATCGAGTCGATGAGGGCGGAGGTGGTCCCGTAGTCGCCCTGCCAGGCGCAGTTGTAGCCGTTGGATTCGACATTGGAGCCGATGGAGTTGTTGGCCAGGTCGACGCCGTAGAGATTGATGGCCTCGGTGTAGTCGGCTTCGAGGTCGCCGGGGTCGGTGTAGAGGAAGCCGGGCTCGAGCCCGCCGGGGACCTCGAAGCCGTAGGAGACGAGGGAGACGCCCGGGGCCATGCCGCGGTTGTTGTGGTTGTCGGTCCCGTCGCCGCCGATGGTGCCGGCGACATGGGTGGAGTGGTAGTTGACGCTGGAAGTGTCCGAAGCGCCGATGGTGAGGCGCGAGCCGAAGTCGTGGTGTGCGTAGACCCGGCCGGCGTCGTAGACCATGACGGTGACGCCGGCGCCGTCGAGGGCGTAGGGGACATCGTTGACGATGTCGGTCTCGGTGAGGGCGCGGTTCTCGGCGTTGTTGGCTTCCAGCGGGGGCAGGGGCGGCTCGACCCACATGACGGCGTCTTCCAGGGCGATGTCGTCGAGTTGCGAGGCCTTGACGAGCATCGTCATCGCGTTGAGCGCCTTGACCTCGCGGACGACCTGGGCGTTATAGGCCCCCGTCAGTCGGCGGCGCTGGGTGGCGCGGTCGGCGTCGGGGTGGAGCATGACGACCACGACGACGGTGGGGTCGATGTGCATCTGGGCCAGCTCATCGATGCCGACGAGTCCCGAATCGGCGCGTTCGCGCAGTTCGGGGGTCTTGGCGAGTTCCTCGGACGAGAACATCCACGGGCGGAGGATTCCCGCGAGCAGGTCGGCGTGCATTTTTTCGTCGCGGGTGATGGCGCTCACCGACAGCATGGGCGAGCGGGCGATGGCGTCGAGGTCGGCGCGTCGGTCGAGAGTAGCGAAGTAGCTGGTGCCGCCCAGGGCGGTGGTGAGGCGCAGGCCCTGCTGCTCAAGCCCGGCGCGCTCGGCGCGGGAGAGCGGGCGGGCGAGGTGGACCAGCACGCGGGTCTGATCGGGGCGTGCGGCGAGCTGGACCAGTCGCTGACGCCGCTGCGCGACCGACATGGGGGTGACGCGCGTGGTGGCGCCCGAGCTCCACTTGAGGGTGGTGGTGACGGGTGAGGGCTGGTTCTGGGCGTGTGAGGATGCGGCGGCCCCGGCGCAGGCGATCAATGCCGCGGCCAGGCGCACGCTGAGCGGCGCGGGTGAGTGAGGGATCATGCTTTCGGTGCTCCAGAGGGATGTGTGGTCGATACGCAAACCGACCCGCGAGCGCGGGTTCGCGGTTTCATCGTCCTTGATCCTGGGCGGCGTGTCAAGGGCGGAGAGGGGCTGTTCGCCGAAAAAAACAAGGGATTCAGGCGATCGCCGAGATGGTTTCCAGGGCCGTGGCGACGGCGCGGTCCCGGTCGATGAGCTCGGCCTTGCCCCCGTCACGGCGGGCCTTGAACTCGACCTGGCCGGCCTCGATGGTCTTGGGCGAGACGATGAAGCGCAGGGGGATGCCGATGAGGTCGGCGTCCTTGAACTTGGGGCCGGGGCGCTCGTCGCGGTCGTCGATGAGGACATCGAAGCCGTGCTCGGCCAGCTCTGCGGCCAGGGCGTTGGCGTGGTCGAGGACGCCCTGGTCGTCGGGGCGGATGACCACGATTTGGGCATGGTAGGGGGCGATGGCGGGGGGCCAGATGATGCCGTTGTCGTCGTGAGCGGATTCGATGCAGGCGGACATGGTGCGCGAGACGCCGATGCCGTAGCAGCCCATGATGACATCGTGCTTCTGCTGGTTCTTGTCGAGGACGGTGAGGCCCATAGCGGAGGAGTACTTGGTCCCGAGCTTGAAGATGTGGCCGACCTCGATGCCGCGCCGGGTCTCGAGCGTCGCGCCCGGGGCGCGGGGGGAGGGATCGCCGGCCCGGGCGTTGCGGATGTCGGCGACCTTGACCCTGCCGCCGGCGATGGCGGCGGCCATGTCGCGCGACCAGTTGAAGCCGGTGATGTGGTGGTCCTTTTCGTCGGCGCCGGTGGCCCAGGAGGGCGCGCCCAGGGCGTCGGGGTCGGCGACGAGGGTAAGCTTGATCGAGTCGATGACGCGGGGCGAGACATAGCCGATGGCGAAGCCCGCCCGGCGGGCCTCGGGCTCGGGGGCGAGTTCGACGGGGGAACCCACGGCGTCGCGGACCTTGGCCTCGTTGACCTCGTGGTCGCCGCGGACGACGGCGACGACCCACTTGGACTGGGTTCCGACGCGGCGGAAGACGATGGACTTGAGCATGCCGCTGGGTTGGGTTCCCAGGCGCCGGGCGACGCCCTCGATGCCGGGCATGTCGGGGGTTTGATGCCTGACGATGTCCTCTTGGGGGGCGACATCGAACGACCAGGGGCGGTGGCCGATCTCGGCCTTCTCGACATTGGCGGCGTAGCCGGACCGGGGGCAGACGAGGATGGTGTCCTCGCCGCTTTCGCAGTTGACCATGAACTCGTGGGAGGCGGACCCGCCGATGGGGCCGGCCTCGGCTTCGACGGCGGAGAAGTCGAGCCCGCAGCGGGTGAAGATGTTGGTGTAGGCGCGGTGCATCTTGTCGTAGGTGTGGTTGAGCCCGGCGTCGCCGTCGAGTTCGAGGTGGAAGGAGTAGGCGTCCTTCATGATGAACTCGCGGCAGCGCAGCAGCCCGGCGCGGGGGCGGAACTCATCGCGGAACTTGCTCTGGATCTGGTAGAGGTTCAGCGGGAACTGCTTGTAGCTGGTCAGGGCCCCGCGCATGAGGTCGGTGATGACCTCCTCGTGGGTGGGGCCCAGAGCGGCGCGGCGGCCGTGGCGGTCCTCGACGGTGAAGAGCAGGTCGCCGTAGTTGAGGTCGCGCTTGGTGTCGGCGTAGAGCTCGATGGGCATGAGCACGGGCATGAGCATCTCGGAAGCGCCGGCGGCGTCCATCTCGTCGCGGACGATCTGTGAGATCTTGCGCAGGGTGCGCCAGGCCAGGGGGAGGTAGTTGTAGATGCCCGAGCCGACCTGGCGGATGTATCCGGCGCGGACCAGGAAGATGTGCGAGGGCATCTCGGCGTCGGCGGGGGCGTCGCGCGTGGTGGGGATCAGCGTCCCCGACCAGTTGTGGACGCAGCCGCGGGTGGGGCTGAGGCAGTCGGGGCGTGAGGAGCGGTCGTTTCGGGTGTTGAGCGTGGGCATACGCGGGGAGTGTACGCGCGCCGGGCTCAGGCGTGTGTGCGCTGCTCGCCCTTGGGTTCGAGCTGCGCGCCCGAGCGGGCGATGGCCGACGACCAGAACTGGCGCTGGCGCTCGGCTCCGGGGAGCGAGCGGGCGTCGTGCCACCAGCATGTCTCCAGTGGCAGCGCCATGTCGCGGGCCAGCTCGGCGATCTGCGCGTTGCTCAGGTCCACGAAGGGGGTCTCGATCACGACCTCGACGGCGGTCTGGGGCGTGGCGTCGAGCGAGGCCAGGCGCGAGGCGAGCAGGGCGCGGTCGGCGGCGGCGGCGATCTCGTCGACGAGTTCCTGCACCTGCTGGGCCCTGTCGGGGGACGCGACGCGTACGGGCCAGACGACGCGCCTGACCCCGGCGCGCAGCGCCAGGTGGGCGGCTTCGAGGAGCATGCGCGACTGGAGGAGCCCGCGCTCGGGGGCGGTGCGCGGCTCGAAGTCCTCGGGCGGGTACACCGCCTGGTCGGGGAAGATGTCGAGCCCGTGGACCTGCGCCTGCTGAACGATCGCGGGGTCGACGGCCGAGAGGATCAGGTCGATCTCCTCGCCCTCCTCCCACCACGCGGGGAGCACCGCCGAGGGTTCGGAGGCGGCGAGCTGCTGCTGTTCGGCGGCCATGGCGCAGGCGAGCAGGGACTCGATGCCCGAATCGGTCAGGATCACGCAGCGGTCTTGTGGGAATCTTGGGACGATCATGGGCTGATTCTAACAGGAAACGATCCGCTCCGCCGGGGATCAGTAGTTGGGGGTCGGGGCGCGGAAGTCGTCGAGGTTGATGGCCCTGAAATAGGCGATGGTGTGCGTGAGCCCCTGGTCGAGCTCGATGGTGGGCGTCCAGCCCAGCAGCTCGCGGGCGCGGGTGATGTCGGGCTGGCGCTGCATGGGGTCGTCCTCGGGGAGGGGTTTGTAGATGAGCTTGCTCGATGCGCCGGTGATCTCGATGACCTTCTCGGCGAGCTGCTTGATGGTGAACTCGTTGGGGTTGCCGATGTTCACGGGCAGGTGGTTGCCGTCGCCGGTGTCCATGAGGCGGATGAGGCCCTCGACGAGGTCGTCGCGGTAGCAGAACGAGCGGGTCTGGGATCCGTCGCCGAAGATGGTGATGTCCTGGTTGCGTATGGCCTGGATGATGAAGTTGGAGACGACGCGCCCGTCGAAGGGGTGCATGCGCGGGCCGTAGGTGTTGAAGATGCGGGCGACGCGGATGCGGAGGTTGTGCTGGCGGTGGTAGTCGGAGAAGAGAGTCTCGGCGGCGCGTTTGCCCTCGTCGTAGCAGGCGCGGGGTCCGATGGGGTTGACATTCCCGCGGTAGTTCTCGGGCTGTGGGTGGATGGTGGGGTCGCCGTAGACCTCGCTGGTGGACGCCTGGAGGACCTTGGCGCCGCAGCGTTTGGCCATGCCCAGGACATTGATGGCGCCCATGACGGAGGTCTTGAGTGTCTTGATGGGGTTGTGCTGGTAGTGGCCCGGGGCGGCGGGGCAGGCGAGGTTGTAGATCTCGTCGACCTCGAGCCAGATGGGGTGGGTGACATCGTGGCGGATGAGGTCGAAGTTGTTGTATCGCAGCAGGTGCTGGACATTGGACTTCTGGGAGGTGAAGAAGTTGTCCAGGCAGATGACATCGTGGCCCTCTTTGACGAGGCGTTCGCACAGGTGGCTCCCGAGGAACCCGGCGCCGCCGGTGACGAGTACTCGTTTGATGGTCATGCTCTGGGCGTCCTCGCGTTCGTTCAGGCGTGGGTGGCTCTGGGGATGTGCCGCGCGCCCTCGCGTTCGGTGGCGATCTGTCGGGCGTAGCGGATCATGGCGTCGATGGGCGACCAGGCCGGGGACCAGCCCAGCCCCTTTCGGGTTTGGGACATGTCGGCACAGGTGTAGTGCTGGTAGGTGGGGACCATCGCCGCGGGCATGTCGAAATACTCGGGCTCGACGCTTGTGCCCAGCGCCTCGTTGATCGCGTCGACGATGTCGTTGAACGAGGTGGTCTGGCCCGAGCCCAGGTTGTAGATCCCCGGGGTGACGCCGGGCACGGAGGCGGCCAGGGTGCAGTCGACGACATCGTCGACGAAGATCTGGTCGCGCTGGTGCTCGCCCATCTTGAACAGTCGCGGGCGACCGGCGTCGAGGATCTGGTTGGTCAGGTGCAGGACCATCGAGGCCATCTTGCCCTTGCGCGTCTCGCCGGGGCCGAAGACATTGAAATAGCGCAGCCCCACGACATGGGGCATGGGCTCGTTCTCGCGGGCGCGTTGCTCGAAGAAGCGCATGACCTCAGTGTCCATGAGCCACTTGGAGAAGCCGTAGACATTGTTGGGCTTTCCGGCGGCCTCGACCGGGAACGGGGCGCGGTCGTCGGCCTGGGGAGGCGAGCCGTAGGTCGCGGCGCTGGAGGCGTAGACGAGCGGGACATCGCACTCGACGCAGGCCTCGAGGATGTCGGCGAATGGCTCGGTGTTGGCGGCGAGCATCCTCTTCTCGTCGGATTCGAGGGTGTCGGTGATGGCGGCCAGGTGGAACACGGCGCGGGGCTGGAGGCCCATGACAGCCGGCTGCCAGCTCAGGTCCCCCACCGCATCGGGGAGGACCGAGCCGCGGAAGGGCGGCGCGCCGGCGCGGTCGCATGCCTCGACGATGTTGGCGTAGGACCCCGTCCGGAAGTCATCGACGACATAGACATGGGCGGTGGGATCGTCGCGGGTGATGCGGGCGACGAGGTTTGAGCCCACGAACCCCGCGCCGCCGGTGACGATGTAGACGGGACTGGTCTCGCTGACGGGCTTGCTCATGGGCGATTCTAGGGCGCGGGGTCGCTTTCAGGGGCCGGGTTCCTCGCCGGCGGGCAGGGGCGGGAGCTTGAGGAGCTGCCCGATGGAGATCGAGTCCATGGACTTGAGGGCATCGCGGTTCGATTCGTAGATGAAGCGCGCGTGGCGTGACGAGCCGTAGATCCGCTGGGCGATGACCGAGAGCGAGTCGCCTGGGCGGACGACATACTCGATCACCCTGGAGCCGGTGGGCGTGCGCGGCTCGATCACGCCCGGCTGGGCGGTCGATCCGGTCACGAGGCCCTGGATGTTGTTCTTGTCCTTTGGGATGCGCAGAACCATGCCCTCGCGCAGTCGCTGGGGATCGACTCGTGGGTTTGCGCGGGCGATGATCGTCCAGTCGTTGATCGAGCCGTAGTAGTGCTGGGCGATGGTCTGCATGACCTCGCCCTTGAGCACGGTGTGCTCGGTGAACTCGGGGGGGATCAGGCGGGGCCGGTCGGTCGGGACCGGCTGGGAAGCGGGTTCGGCGGTGGGCGCGACGGTGGGCGGGGGCTGCTGGATGTGGCTGATGAGGGGCCCCGCGTTCTGGCTGGGCGGTGGCCCGCTGGGAGACAGGGCGGGGTCGGGCTGCTGCTCAACGGGTGGGGGCTCGAAGGTGATGACGGGGTCGAGCTCGCGCCGGGGGCGCCACATCCAGTAGACGCCGATCCAGACCAGCACGAGCATGCACAGGCCCAGGAAGATACGGGATGTGCGTTCGTCCATCATCATGGCGTGGGTACCCCTGACCTGCACAGTGTATCGGGTCAGGGGCAGAACCGGCAACAGCGGGGTGCGACGATGGGCATGAGGCCCGGTTGGGAAGGGTCACCGCTGTTCCTGGATCCGGTGACGCTCGTCGCGATCATGCTTGCGTGACCAGACCATCGGTGAGGCGACGGCGATCGATGAGTGGGTCCCGACTATGACGCCGACCAGCAGGGAATAGCTGAACGCGTGAACGCCGGGGCCGCCCACGATATACAGGAGCAGGATGGCCAGCACGGTGGTGCCCGAGGTGATCAGGGTTCGCGAGATGGTCTCGTTGATCGACTTGTTGACTACCCTCCTGGACGCGTAAGACAGTTTTCCGCGGTTCTCGCGGATTCGATCCATGACGATGATGGTGTCGTTGAGCGAATAGCCGACGAGCGTGAGCAGTGCGGCGATGATGTTGAGGTCGATTTTGAACGGCTCGATCATCAGCAGGTTCGAGATTGGAGCGATCGCCTCGAACTTATAGACGATCTGTGCGAATGCGATAAAGCCGATCACGATCAGGACATCGTGAGCCAGAGCGACGACGGCGGCGGCCGAGTACCACAGCGAGCCGAAGCGGACCCAGATGTAGATCAGGATCAGCAGCAGCGAGAGCAGCACGGCGGCGAAGGCGGTGGCGCGGAAGTTCTCGGCCATGGCGGGCGAGAACGACTGGATGCTGAGCTGGTCGGAGGAGTTGGCCAGGGCGGCGCGGGCCAGGTCCCACTCGGGCTGCGCGACCTCGGCGCGCCAGGCCTGGGGATCGACGAAGTAGTCCAGACCTGGATCGCTGGCGAGGATAACGGCCGATTCGACGGCCTCGGGCGCGCCCTTGGTGACGATGATCTTGGTGCGTCTCCCGACGATATCGGTGAAGTCCGGCTTCTGGCGGGTGATGTTCAGGCGGCGCTGGAGCTGCTGGATGGATTGGGACGGGGCGATGTCCTCGAGGAAGATCGCCACGCCGCCGGCGAACTCGGAGACATCGTCGCGGATCTCGGGGCGTCCGATGTTCTCGCCCAGGCGGTTCTCGATGATCGGGAAGACCGGGGCCCCAGCCAGTTCGGGCGTCTGCGCGTGCTTGAACTCCAGGGGCGGGGGCACATCGAGCATGTCCTTGAATGCGTTGACGATCGCCGTCCCGATCTGGTCACGGTTGGTGGCGGTGGTCTTGATGATGAAAGTCTGGGAAGTGATCCCGTCCTTGTCGGGGTTGAGGGGGATGATCTCGGCATTCACCAGCGGCTGGATTGTCGCGTCCTCCTCGCCCAGCCCGTGGACGATGGACTCGACCTCGGGGCGTGTCATGGACAGACGCCGCCCCGGATTGGCGGGGTCCTCCTTGAACGCGAGGGTGACCTGCGTGCCGCCTCGGAACTCGGTATCGAACATGTTCACGCCCTGGGAGAACGCCATGACCAGTCCAACACTCATGACGGTAAATGAGATGAAGATGGTGACCCATCGCAGCCCGATCCAGTCGATGTTGGGATGGAGCGCCCGCTCGAGCGGCTTGAACACCATGGGCAGCATGGACATCTTCCTGACATGGAACTTCTCGACCAGCAGGGCGGTGAGGATGTGGCTGAAGAAGATCGCCGAGATCATGGTGCACACGACGCCGATGCCCAGGGTGATGGCGAAGCCCTTGACCTCCTGGGTGCCGACATTGGCCAGCACCAGGCAGACGATGAGGTTGGTCACATTGCCATCGACGATCGAGCTCATGGCCTTCTCGTAGCCGAGCTTGACGGCCTGGCGCAGGTCGATCCCGGCGTTGAGCTCCTCGCGGATGCGCTCGTAGATGAGCACATTGGCGTCCACGGCCATGCCGAAGGTGAGGATGATGCCCGCGATGCCCGGGAGTGTGAGCGAGGCGCGCGACAGGGCCAGGGCGCCCAGGATCATGACGAGGTTGGCGATGAGGCAGATCACGGCGATGACGCCGAAGCCGAAGTAATAAAAGACCATGAATCCCGACACGGCGATCAGCGCCCAGATGCCGGCGTTGACGCCCTGGTCGAGGTTGTCCAGACCGAGTTCGGGGGCGATGGTGTTCTCCGAGAGCGGCTCGGGCGAGAGCTTGGCCTGCATCGAGCCGGCGCCCAGCACGCGGACGATGTAGTTGATCTCCTCGCTGGAGAACTCGCCCTCGATGATGCCCTGATTGGTGATGCGGGCGTTGAGGTTGGGCGCGGTGTAGACCTCGTCGTCGAGCAGGACCGCCATGCGGTTGCCGACATTGTTTCCGGTGAGCTCACCCATCCGCTGCCCGCCCGAGGCGTCCATGGTGAACCCGATGGCGGGGCGGCCGAGCTGGTCGGCGGTCTGGTAGGCCCTCGCCACCTTCCAGCGTCCGTCCTCCTGGGTGATGCGCAGGCCGTGGGTGTCCCAGTTGAGCATGTAGTAGTCGCCGTTGTACTCCTCGACGACATAGCCGGTGGGCCCGTAGTTGTAGAAGTAGGCCGAGGGGTTCTCGATCATGCTCTCGTAGGACGAGACGGAGTTGTACCACGAGTCGGGCTTGTTGATTTTGAACCAGCGCGCGTCACGCGCCCCGGCCTGCTTGGGGCCCTTCTCGCGCAGCAGCTGGCGCAGACGCATCTCGTCGGGGTGGGTCACGCCGGTGTTCCCGCGTCCCTGGGGGTCCACGGTGATGCGGAAGCTCAGCACGCCGGCGGCCTGGACCAGGCGCTTGAGGTCCGCGGTGTCGTCGAGCGAGTTGCGGTTGGCGCTGTACTGGTCGAAGGCGGCGATGACCTTGTCGAGCTGGGGCCCGATCTCGGGGTACTGCTCGCGGATTCGGTCGAGGGCTCGCTTGCGTGGGCTGTCGATGAGCTTGTACTGGTCGCCGTCCTTGAGGGTCTTCTGCTCGTTGGGCTTCTCCAGGGCCCGCCTGACCTCCTCGGGGGAGATGGCGGTGGCCAGGGCCGCGTCGCGGGCGATCCCGTAGTCGATCTCGGCCTGGGCCGCCTGCTGGGCGAGCTGCTGGAGGATCCCGTCGTCCACATCCTTGTTGAGCGACAGGGCGTCGAGCTGGGCGCGGAGCGACTGGGCGGTGTCGAAGGAGGCGGCCGCCTGGTTCAGGGCGTCCTTGACCGTCTGGCTCACCTGGCCGAGGCGCTCAAGCTCGACTGCCCGCTCGGTGTGGGGCAGACGCATGATGCGCTCGAACTCGTCGTCGTCGATCGAGGTCACGCTGAGCTTGGCCAGCTCGTCCTCGAAGGCCTGCTTGAGCTGCTTGACCCGCTCGCTGGGCAGGGGCATGGTGATCTCGATGCGGTCCTGGCCCTGGCGGACGATCGAGATCTCGTAGAGCCCGTTGGGGTCGATGCGTTTCTTGAGGACATCGATGACCTGGGGGATCACCTCCGAGGCGGTCTCGGTGCTGCCGATCTCGACCGAGTAGATCAGCGAGGCGCCGCCGCGCAGGTCCTTGCCCAGGCCGATGGTCTCGGAGGGGGGGAAGGCGGCCCAGACGGCGATGAGCATCATCGCGAGGGCGATGATCGAGTTGCGGACAAAGTGTCGCATGCGTGAGAACCTCGGTGGGATTATCTCGAAGAGGGAGGGTTGGGCGTGCGGGCGCCCGCGCGGTCGTGGTCACGCGATCGCTTCGGAGTCCTTGGCGGTCGTCGGCTCCTGGTCGGGGGCGGAGGCGGACTTGAGGACGGCGGAGATCGATCCGCGCGAGAGCCACAGGCGGGTGTTCGAGGCGCGGTCGGTCTCGATGAGCACCTCGTCGTTCTTCATCTCGATGACGGTGCCGATGATCCCGCCGGCGGTGCGGATCTTGTCGCGTTTGCCCAGGGTCGAGAGCATCTGGGCGCGTTTCTTCTTCTCCTTGCGTCCCGACATGGACATCAGCAGCAGCAGCGCCACCATCATGATGATGACGAAGAAGAACATGTTGCTTCCGCCCGCGGGGGCGGCGGGCTGGTTGGCGCCGGGCGTGGGCGTCCCGGTCGGGCCGGGGTCGGGCTGCGTGGTCGTTTCACTCCCGAGCATCTGGGTGGGAGTCGATTGGGCGTCCTGGATGATGGCGGGGAGCATCCATGCCTGGGGCATGATCTGTGTATGGGTCATTCGATACCTTTCATGTCCCTGACGGGGATGACCGCCGGGTTCGGATGGTAGGACGGGTGTGAAGCCCGTGTGGCGTGGCGAGGCGCAGTCTTTCGCCGCTGGGGGACCGAACTTTCGTTGGATCGGTCATCGTGTCTTTATCGTGTCAGCCCCGCTTGGGCCACCAGCGGTTGCAGTCGGGGCCGCCTGAGTACAAACGCATCCCAATCATCGGCGCCGATGGCGGCGCGCAGGTCACGCATGAGATCCTGGAAGTACCAGAGGTTGTGCAGGGTGACGAGCATGGGCCCGAGCATCTCGTCGCTGCGGAAGAGGTGCCGGAGATAGGCGCGGGAGAAGTGGCGGCCCTCGAAGGTCGCCCACCCGTGGGCGGCGGGGGCGCAGGCCTGGCATCCGCAGCCCTGCTCGATGGGTCGGTCGTCGCGGGCGTATTTGGCGTTTCGCAGGCGCAGCTGCCCGTCGGTGGCCTCGTCGGTCGTGAACGCGTTGGCGTTGCGTCCGTTGCGGGTGGGCAGGACGCAGTCGAACATGTCGATCCCGGCCAGCACGGCCATGACGATATCGTGCTCGTAGCCCACGCCCATCAGATACCGCGGCTTGGCGTCGGGCATCCGCGGCGCGGTGTGGCGCACGATGCGGGCGATGTCCTCAGTGGACTCCCCCACCGCGACCCCGCCGATGGCGTAGCCGGGGAGGTCGATGTTGCAGATGTGCTCGACCGACCAGTCGCGGCGCGCCAGGTCGGCCCCGCCCTGGATGATGCCGAAGAGCGATTGCTCGTCGGGGCGCGCGTGGGCGTGCTTGCAGCGCTGGAGCCAGCGGACGGTGCGCTCGTTGGCGGTCGCGAGGCGCTGCTCGTGGTCGTACCGCGGGCGTTTCGTCGCGTCGCGCACGGTCGCCCGGCGCAGGCGCGGCTGGTTCACCGGGCCCGAGGCGGGGTCGATCGAGGGGGGGCAGTCGTCGAAGGCCATCATGATGTCGGGGCCCAGCTCGTTCTGGACGCGCATGGCGATCTCGGGGTTGAGGCGCACGACCGAGCCGTCGATGATGGATCGGAACGAGACGCCGTCCTCGTCGATGGCGTTGATGTCGGCCATCGAGTAGGCCTGGTAGCCGCCCGAGTCGGTGAGGATCGGCCCGTCCCAGTTCATGAAACGGTGCACCCCGCCCATGTCGGCGATGAGCTCCGATCCGGGGCGCAGCATGAGGTGGTAGGTGTTGTTGAGCAGGATCTGGGCCCCGCCCTGGCGGACCTGGTGGGGCAGGATGCCCTTGACGCTGGCGCGGGTGCCCACGGGCATGAAGGCGGGGGTGTCGAACCCGCCGTGGAGGGTCTCGACTCGCCCGGCTCGGGCCCGGCCCGATCGGGCGTTGATGGTGAAGTTCAGCGGTGAGGGCATGGGGTCCCAAGAGAGATGCTCATCGCCACGCGGGAGCGGTCACAGGTCGTTTTTGCTCGCGTCGGACAGGATCTTCCTCTCGCGGTCGGTCAGCGAGCCCAGCCCCGAGTCGGAGACCTTGCGGAGCACCCGATCGACATCGTCGGGGTGCGGCCCGGGGGTGTTCCGGTAGTTGCGGTAGACCGACTTTCTCTTGGCGCGCTTGTTGGGCCTGGCGCGCACGGGCTTCCGGCTGTCGCCGAAGACATCGAAGAAGTCGGTGAGCAGATGGGATTTGCGGATGAAGATGAACCCGGCGATGGCGCCGCCGATGTGGGCGGCCTCGCCGCCGGCGTTGTGCGCGCCCATCAGCAGGCTGATGAGGGCGATGGCGACATAGCCGTAGGCGAAGGTGCGCATCTTCATCGGGATGGGGGGGAAGAGCAGCATGATCTCGGTGTGCGGGGAGATGTAGGCGCAGGCCACGATAACTCCGAACACCCCCGCCGAGGCCCCGACCAGCGGCTGGTGGAGGCTGTAGGGCAGCAGGCCGGGGACCTGGACGCCGGAGATATTGCCCAGCAGGGTCAGGATCACGAAGAGCAGCCCCCCGAAGAGCCCGCAGACGAGGTAGAACGCGAGGTAGCGTTTCCCGCCCAGGTATCGTTCGACCATGGGGCCGAAGATCCAGAGCCCGAGCATGTTGAACCCGATGTGCGTCAGGGTGGTGGGCGAGTGGAGGAACTGGAAGGTGATCAGTCGCCAGACCTCGAGTCGCTGAAAAGCGTGATACACATCCAGGGCTCCGAAGCGATAGAGCGTGCCGCTGAGGGGGTCGGGCGTCTGGGAGCGGAAGATCGTGATCGCCAGGACATGGATGACGACATTGACGACGATGATCCAGGTGGTGACCGACCAGCCCGGCATGCGGGCGAACAGGTTGCCCCCGCCGCTCCGTCGGTTGGGCGAGCCGATGCCCCGGTCTTCGTTGATGTAGTCCCGATCGTAAATGCCCATGCATGCTCCCGGCCGTCCTCGGGGCCAAACCGCCCCTCACCGTCATTCTATTGGGCCTTTCGGCTGGTTTCTGTCGCCCGCTTGAGTGTACGGCGTTCCTTGCGAGAGAGCGACGCGATGCCCGAGGCGGAGATCTTGGCCAGGATCCGGTCGATTGCTGCTTGCGAGACGGCCTCGGTGTCGTCTTGGTCGGCCAGCGGGGTTGGCGCTGGGGCGGGGCCCGATCTCCATGCCTCGGGATGTGGCGCGTACCCGGGGATCATCTCGCCCAGCGCCAGGAACTGGAGTCGGCGCCGGTGCAGCGAGCAGATCAGCCCGCAGATGACCGCCAGGGCGAAGAGCATCGTCCCGTCCTCGGTGACCAGCCCGACCAGGCCCACCGCGGTGGCCACGCCCAGACCCGTGTTGGAGGCCAGCCACTGCGCCCGGTGGGATGGGCGGGTCCGCCCCAGAACCGCCTCGAGCGCCCGGGCCGCGTCGAGCGGGTACATCGGCAGCAGCAGGTTGAAGACCAGCAGCGTCAGGTTGACGGCGTGGAACGCGCCCAGCGCCACCAGCCACCATGTGGTCTCGCCCGATCGCAGCGTGAGCACGGGGTGGCCGGCGCCCCAGTTGATGGGGTTGTAGGTCAGCGAGCCCCAGTCGCCGGTGAGGAGGTACAGCGGGGCCGCGAACACCGGCAACAGCAGCAGGTTCATCATCGGCCCCGCCAGGGCGACGCGCAGCTCGGCGCGCCAGTCGTCGCCGGGAGCCTGGGGCGACGCCAGCCCTCCCAGGGGCCAGAGCATCAGCTCGTGGACCTCGGCGCCAGCGCGTCGGGCCGACCAGGCGTGGGCAAGCTCGTGGAGCAGCGCCAGCAGCAGCATCGCCAGCAGGCGCGGGAGCACGAAGACGAAGCCGTCTCGGTTGCCCGGGAGCGTGAAGATCAGTTCGGTCAGCAGGTAGACGATGAAGAGCAGGTGCAATCGGATCCGGATCCCGGCGGTGGAGAATACCGTGAACCCCCACGCCAGGGGATTTTCGCCGTCGCCGAAGATGCGCGACAGGATCAGCCGGGCCTTGGCCGTCCGGTCGTGGCCCCCGGGAGGGTATGAAGATGGCCAGCCTCGCTCGCCCATGCGGTTGAATCGCTCCCTTCGCGTGTCAGAGGACGCCCCGCGCTCGGGCCCACAACAGGGAAAGAGCGGTCTTGGCGTCGAGGATCTCGCCCGAGTCGACCATGCGCAGCGCCTCGGCGGGACGCACCGGTTCTACCGTCAGCGACTC
Source organism: uncultured Phycisphaeraceae bacterium (assembly GCA_964387925.1). GTDB lineage: Bacteria > Planctomycetota > Phycisphaerae > Phycisphaerales > UBA1924 > UBA1924. The sequence goes on along the minus strand of CAYLXF010000005.1, from coordinate 139,130 downwards.
GTAGGGTTCGAGCTTCTGCCCCACATGGACGAGATTCCGGGCGACGAAGACTTGCATGAACTCGTCGGTGAGCCCCGGGGTGGTGTAGAACGAGCACAAGGGGGTCAGGGTTCCCGCCCGGTATCCCGTCTCCTCGATCAGTTCTCGCCCCGCCGCGGCGATCGGTTCTTCGCCCTTGTCGACGCCGCCCGCCGGCAACTCGAGCAGGAAATCGTCGATCGTGACCCGCTCGTTGCGGACCATCACGATGACAACCCCGTCATCGGTGTCGAGCAGGGGCAGGATCGTCGCGGCGCCGTTGTGGCGGACCATGGGCTTGTGGCGGGTGGTGCCGCCCTTGTACCGCACGGTGAGATCGACGAAGTCGTACGAGTGCCCCTCGTGCAGGAGCGTCTCGCCCGTCACCGTCATCTTTCGCTCGCGCTGTGGCATCACCGCCACCAGGTGGACGCGCCGTACCGGGCACTGTCGCCCAGCTCCTCGGCGATGCGGATGAGCTGGTTGTACTTGGCGTTGCGGTCGCTGCGGCACGGGGCGCCGGTCTTGATCTGCCCGCAGTTGGTGGCCACGGCGATGTCGGCGATGGTGCTGTCCTCCGTCTCGCCCGAGCGGTGCGAGAGGATGCAGGCGAAGCGGTTGCTCATCGCGTAGTTGACGGTGTCGAAGGTTTCGCTGAGCGTGCCGATCTGGTTGACCTTGACGAGCACCGCGTTGGCGCTCTTCTGGGCCACCCCGCGCTGGACGAACTTCCTGTTGGTGACGAAGAGGTCGTCGCCCACGAGCTGAACCCTGTCGCCCAGCTTGGCGGTGAGCCGGGCCCAGCCCTCCCAGTCGTTCTCGGCCAGCCCGTCCTCGATCGAGCGGATAGGGTACTTGTCGCACCAGTCGCTCCAGATCCCGATCAGGTCGTCGGTGCTGACGATCTCCTGCGAGCTGGAGAAGAACTTGTAGCCCTTCTTGCCGTCCTTCTCGGCCTCGTTCCACAGTTCGCTGGTGGCCGGGTCGAGGGCGACGAAGATCTGCTCGCCCCAGGAGTAGCCGGCCTTGTCGACGGCTTCCTCGATGACCTTCAGGGCGTCCTCGTTGTCCTTGAGGTCTGGGGCGAAGCCGCCCTCGTCGCCCACGGATGTGGACATCCCGCGCTTCTTGAGCACCAATTTGAGGGTGTGATAGATCTCGACGCCGGCGCGCAGCGCCTGTCCGAAGTCGTCGAAGCCCCAGGGCTGGATCATGAACTCCTGAAAATCCACCGTGTTGTCGGCGTGCTTGCCGCCGTTGAGGATGTTGAGCATGGGGACGGGGAGCGTTTTGGCCGCCGCCCCACCCAAGTAGCGGTACAGCGGGAGCCCCGAGGCCTCGGCGGCCGCCTTGGCCGCCGCCATCGACACGCCCAGCATGGCGTTGGCGCCCAGGTTTGACTTGTTCTCGGTGGCGTCGAGCTCGATCATGGTCGCGTCGACGCCCTCCTGGTCGCGTGCGTCCATGCCCTCGACGGCCCGGGCGATCTCGTCGTTGACATGCCCGACGGCCCGGGCCACGCCCTTGCCCATCCAGACCTCGCCGCCGTCGCGGAGTTCCACGGCCTCGGACTCGCCCGTTGACGCCCCCGAGGGGACGGCGGCCCGCCCCACGACGCCTGATTCGAGCACGACCTCGACCTCGACGGTGGGATTGCCCCGCGAATCGAGGATCTGGCGTGCGTGGATGAGGTCGATGTCGAATGCCATGGGCTGGTGCTCCGGTGGATGGTGGCGGGCGGGATGACAAGTTGCCCAAAGGATACCTCCCCCGGTGGGCATGTCGAGACGCGATCGGCTATCCTGAGAGAATCGCCTTGTAATGCTTCCTCGCACCCGCCATCGACATGGGACCCACGATTCATGCCGGTCACACCCGAAATTTTCAAGGAGCGTCTTCACGCGATCCGCGCCCGCCTGGTCGAGCAGGGGCGGGTGGTCGCCGAGATCGCCGAGCAGACCTTCCAGACGATCTATGAGCGTGACGCGGCGAGGGCCTCTGGGCTGATCTCTCGCGATGATGAGGTGGACCAGGCGGACATCGAGATTGAACGCGAGGCCGTGGACCTGCTCACCGGGGCGGCGCGGGTGACCTGCGCCATCGACCACGCGCAGGTGCGGAGCCTGCTGACGGCGGTGAAGGTGAACAACGAGCTCGAACGCATCGCCGATGCGACGAGCGCGATCGCCGAGCGGGTGATCTCGCTTGGCGAGCGGACCTCCCCGTTCCCCAAAACGACCCTGGTGATGACCAACTCGATCGTCGGGGTGCTCCGCGAGACGGTGCGGGCCTTCGACGAGATCAGCCCCGAGCGGGCCAGGTCGGTGCTGGCCAGCGAGGGCAACACGCTGGCGTTCCACGAGCTGATCAGCCGTGACGCCGAGGCGCGGGTCGCCGACGGGCGCATGGGCGTGGACACCGCCTTCGACCTGCACGCGATCATCACCCAGGCGGTGATCATGGGCGACCACTGCTCGAACATCGCCGAGCAGGTGATCTACGAGGCGACCGGCACCATCGTGCGCCACACCAGCGCGGGGTGGGTGGAGCAGCACCTGCCGGGGCTGAGCGGGGTGAATCCCGACGAGACGGTCTGAACCGGGATCAGGATTTCTTATAAAAGGGCAGGGGGACGACCACCGCTTCGAGCATCGTGCGGCCGGCGTCGATGCTCAGCCCGGTCCCGATCTCGGATTTGCCGCTCGGGACGAACCCCATCGCGATCGACTTGCCCTGAGTGGGGCTCAGGCAGCCCGAGGTGATGACGCCGGCCTGCTGGCCGTCGATCAGGATGTCCATGCCCTGGCGCGCGGTGCGTTTGGAGTCGATCTCGATGCCGACCAGTTTCCGCGCGGGCCCCCCGCTTTCGCGGGTCCTGAGCAGGGCTTCCTGACCGATGAAGGTTTCGCCGTCGGTTTCGATCGACTTGTCGAGGGCGATGGCGAAGTCGATCCCGCACGACAGGGCGTTGATGTCCTCGCCCAGCTCGTGCCCGTAGAGGGGCATCCCCGCCTCGAGGCGCAGGGTGTCCCGGGCGCCCAGGCCGCAGGGCTTGAGCAGTTCGCGCGCGTCCCGGTCGCCCATTTCCTTGAGGAGCATGGAGATGGCCATCTTGACGATCGAGGCGGGCATGATGATCTCGACGCCGTCCTCGCCGGTGTAGCCGGTGCGGGCGACGATCACCTTGGCGATCATCAGGTTCTTGACCAGGAACCGGTAGCGTTTGAGCTGGGGGATCTCGGAGGAGACCCTGCCGATCAGGTCCATGACCCTGGGGCCCTGGAGCGCGATCATGGCGGTTTTTTCGGTGCGGTCCTCCATCTTGACATCGAACCCGCGTGACGCGATCACCGATTCCAGGTGATCGATGATCTTCTCGCGATTGGCGGCGTTGACCACGACCAGCAGTTCCTGCTCGCCCATGCGGTTGACGATGACATCGTCCTTGACCCCGCCGTGCTCGTTGCAGATCAGCCCGTATCGGCACTGGCCCTCCTGCATCGAGCCGATCTTGCGGCTGCAGGTGTGCTCGAGCAGGCGGATCGCGTCCCTGCCCTTGAAGCTCAGGCGTCCCATGTGGGAGACATCGAAGATGCCGCCGCTGGCGCGGGTCTGCTCGTGCTCCTCGCGGATCGAGGTGGCGTACTTGATGGGCATCTCCCAGCCGGCGTACTCGACCATCTGGGCGTGCTCGTCCTCGTGGTACTTGTGCAGGGGCGATTGCTTGAGCGTGGCGTCGGTGGTCATGGCGGTCCTTGTCGGCGTTGCGGGAAGAGTGAACTCTAAGCGTATGCGATCGGGGTCCAGGGGGCGTTGTCGATCAGGCGCACCCCCCCCACCCTGGCCGCGATCAGCGCCCGGCAGGGGACGCGCGTGGGATTACCGGGATCGGGCAGCGGCATGAGGGTGTCGGAGGGGCGGACGACGGCGTACTCGGGCTCGATGCCCGCTTTGGCCAGCATCTCGCGCATGAGCGACTGGGCCTGCTCGGGGGTGGGCACGCTGGAGGCGGCGAATAACGCCCGGCTGATGGCCACCGCCAGCAGACGGGATTCGGGGGTGAGGTTCAGGTTCCGCGAGCTCAGGGCCAGGCCCGAGTCCTCGCGCACCGTCTGGGCGGGGATGATCTGCAGGTCGCGCCCCTGCATTCTGCACATGGTGCGGACGCACTGGAGCTGCTGCCAGTCCTTCTCGCCGAAGACCGCGGCCGAGGGCTGGCAGAGGTCGAACAGGCGGGAGACGACCTGGCACACCCCCGCGAAATGGCCCGGACGGTGCTTGTCCTCGAGCCCCGGCTGGCTGGCGATGGCGGGGATCACGACACGGCCTGTGACATCCTCGCCGGGGGGATATACGACCTCGGCGCTGGGGTGGAATACGATGTCCACGCCCGCGTCCCGGCACATCGTCAGATCGTCTTCGAGGCGGTCGGGGTAGCGGTTGAAGTCCTCGGGGTCGTTGAACTGGCGGGGGTTGACGAAGATCGAGACCGCCGAGGGGACGCCCTCGATGCGGGCGCGCTCGATCGCGGCGTGGATCAGCGTCGCGTGCCCGCCGTGGAGCGCGCCCATGGTGGGCACCAGCACGCATCGGCGGGTCAGATCGGGGTCGGGTTGCTCAAGCACACGCATGGTTGGCGGCCTCTGGGGATCGTGGATCACAGTGTAGGACCGACCACACCGGGCTACAGTTCAGCGTGGAACCGCCGCCCGCCCGCCCCAGCACCGCGACACGCACCCAGTGGGTCGCGCACCTGCGGTCCTTGATCTCGGAGACGCTGGGGTCGGTCCCCTTTGATGCTGACGAGCCCATCCGGCTGGAGTACATCGACCGTTTCGCCGACGAGTTCGGGAGCCGACGGGTGACCGATCGCCCGTTCCTGTCCCATGTGCTGGGGCTGACTCTGGAGGTCCCCAAGCGCGAGATGGCGCTCGATGAGCGCCTGTGGTGGGCGATCCAATCGGACGAGTTCAACGCGGGGGAGGTTTCGGGTTGGATCGAGCCCCACGGCGGGCTGGTGGTGGGCGGCGAGGCGCTGGCCATCGAGTATCGCACGATGGTCGAGCTGTGCGCCCTGCACGCGTTGTGGCTGATCGCCGGTCGCGCCGATTCGGACCATCTGCGCCACCGGTGCCTCGACGCGGCGCGATGGCACACCCGGGAGCTGCAACCAGACAACGCGATCCACCGCCCCTGGGGGATCGCGGCGTTCATCGCCCTGTCGCGCAGCGCGGACGATGAAGAAGAAACCAAGCAACTGGCCAGCCTGCACGCCCAAACGCTGGCGCACAACTCATGCTTGAGCTTCGGGACACCCGATCTGCTCAGCGTGCTGATCATGAAAGACGCGGCGGATCAGTTGGCTGGCGAGCCGTCCGACTAGCTGGCCGATTGGGGCTGTCCGTTCCTGCTCTTGTAGAGCCAGGTTCGCAGCGCGGCGTTGCCCGCGTAGAGCCCGCGCCACGCGTCGGGGTCGCCTCTGTACTTGTGGGCCAGAGCCGCCGCGACCAGGCCCATGAACATGGGCTGGGGCGTGAGCGGGCGCGAGGTCAGCTCGGGGTGGAACTGAGCGCCGATGAAATAGGGGTGCGTGATCTGCCCCTCGCCCGCCTCGCGGTGGGCGGCGTCGTCGCTGGTGGGCAGCTCAAGGATCTGCATGATCGGCTGCTGGGGGTGGCGGCCCGAGAAGATCAGCCCGCCGGCTTCCAGGCGATCGATGTAGCCGGGGTCGACCTCGTAGCGGTGGCGGAAGCGCTCGTGGATCGTGGGCTTGCCGTGGGCCAGGAACGAGGCGAGGGTGCCGGGCTTGATCGCCACATCCTGCGCCCCCAGACGCATGGTCCCGCCAAGGCCCTCGATCTTCTTCTGCTCGGGGAGCTCGGAGATCAGCGGCGAGCCGCACATGGGGTCAAACTCGGTCGAGTAGGCGTCCTTGATGCCCAGCACATTGCGGGCGAACTCGATCACGGCGACCTGGAACCCAAGGCAGATGCCCAGGTAGGGCACGCCCGATTCGCGGCAGAACTTGACGACCGAGATCTTGCCCTCGACGCCGCGAGAGCCGAATCCCCCGGGGACGATGACGCCGTCGATCTCGGCCAGGCGCCGGGCGGCATTGGCGTCGTTGATGTCGGTGGTGTCGATCCAGTCCTGGATGATGCGGCAGCGGAAATGGGCGGCGCAGTGCTCGATGGACTTCTGGATCGAGGCGTATGCGTCCATGAGGTCGGCGTACTTGCCCGCGACGGCGACGCGGATCTCGTGCTGGGGCTCGGCGGTGAGCCCCTCGACGAAGGCGCTCCAGCGCTGGCGCATGTCGTCCTCCATGCGCGTGTCGACCCGGTTGTGCAAGTCCAGGATGGAGAGGATCTCGCGGTCGAGCCCGTCGTTGCGCATCTCGTCGGGGATCTTGTAGATGCTGTCTCGATCGTGCATCGAGAACACGCGGTTCATCGGCACATTGGAGAACATCGCGATCTTCTCCATGACCTTGGGATCAGCGGGGTTCTCGGCACGGCAGGCGATCATGTGCGGCTGGATGCCGGATTCCATGAGGCGTTTGATGCCAAGCTGGGCCGCCTTGGACTTCTGCTCGCCCAGGGCCCGCGGCTCGATGACATAGGTGAGCGCCACGAAGCACACGCTCCCGGGGCCCTCCTCGAAGGCCAGCTCGCGCAGGGCCTCGATGTAGAACCCGTTCTCGTAGTCGCCCACGGTGCCGCCGACCTCGACGAAGACGATGTCGGCGGGGCCCTCGCCATCGCCGCGCAGGGCCAGCTCACGGAGTTTGCGTTTCACCTCGCCGGTGACATGGGGGATCATCTGGACATCGCGACCGAGGTATACGCCCTGGCGTTCGCGGTCGAGGATCTCGGAGTAGATCTGGCCGGAGGTGACGAAGTTGCGCTTGGTCAGGTTCTGGTTGAGCATGCGCTCGTAGGTGCCCAGATCCATATCGCACTCGGTGCCGTCGTCGAGGACGAAGACCTCGCCGTGGCGGTAGGGGTTGAGGGTGCCCGAGTCGATGTTGAGGTAGCCCTCGCACTTGATGGGCGCGACGCGCAGGCCCTTGTCCTTGAGGACCTTGGCCATCGAGGACGAGAAGATGCCCTTGCCCAGGCCCGACATGACGGTGCCCAGGATCACGACATATTTGTGGTTGCCTTTTTTATACCCGTCGGGGATAGGCGAGTAGTACTCGCTGACCGCCATGGAGCGTTCGTTGGCCGAGGCGAGCAGGTCGGCGCCGATCCCGCCCCCCGCCGATGGATGGCTCGGCGGGGTCGCCGGGTTCGCTGCGTTGGTTCCGCCCCCGGAGGGGCTTTTCAATGGGTCCAGTGCGTCGGCGCCGTCACTTTGTTGGGGCATTCCCCATCCTACCAACCCCGGCGCCGGGCAGGGGGACGGGACGCGGGGTGCGCATGAAAATCAGGCAAATTTTTGATTCCAGCGCTCGACGAAGGCCCGGTATTGCTCGGGGGTGTCGATCCCGGTGTGGGCGCTGGCCCGGATGGCCACGGCGATGGGACACCCGTGCTCAAGCCAGCGGAGCTGCTCGAGGCGTTCAACCCGTTCGAGGGGGGTTTCTTCGAGTGTCAGGTAGGCATTGAGCGCCGAGACGGGGTAGGCGTAGATCCCGACATGGCGAAAGTATCCTGCCGTCTCCGTCTGGTCCCTGCTGTAGGGGATCTTGGCTCGGCTGAAGTAGAGTCCCTGCGCCACGCACAGATCGGCCTCGAGAGCGCCGAGCACCACTTTCACGACATTGGGATTCTCGGCATCCTCTTCCCGCTCGATCGGGCTGGCCACCGTCCCCACCCACTGGAACCGCTCCCCGCCGCCCGCGGTCCGGTCCGCCGTCCGATCGATGGCGGTCGATGCCCCCAGCGCGGCCACCGCTCCGTCGATTACCTCGGGCTCGATCTCCGGCTCGTCGCCCTGGACATTCACCACGATCTGGTGGGCTTTGAGCTTGAGCAGCGTGGCGGCTTGTGCGAGGCGGCTGGTGCCGTTGGGGTGCTCGGGGCTGGTCATCAGGGCCTCGAAGGCGTGGGCTTCGACGGCCGCCCTGATCCGCTGATCATCGGTGGCGACGACGACGCGGGAGACCGATCCCGCCTTGGCCGCCTGCTCGCACACATGGACGACCAGCGGCTTGCCCGTCTCGTCGGCCAGGGCCTTGGCGGGGAAGCGGGTCGAGCCCATCCGTGCGGGGATGATCGCCACTGCTTTGCGATCCCTGCGATGAGGCATATCAGCCCTTGATCTCGCCGATCAGCGTCTTGATCTCTTCGCGCCGGTCGCGCACATCGCGATAGTTGAACTGCTGGATGGCCAGCCCGGCGGCCAGCTTGTCGGCCCGCTCGGCCGTCGCCAGATCGCGGTCGCGGTCGGCCTTGGCCTGGAGCGCGTCCATCAGCCCGTAGCGGATGTCCATGCCCAGCTCCGAGTTCTCGTCGGTGATCCCGTCGAGCGCCTGCTCGTAGGTGGTGATGGCGGCGTCCTCCCAGCCACCCAGGGCGCGGAAGGACTTGCCCATGAGGTTGAGCACATCGCGTCGAATCTTGGGATCGCCCTGGGCGAGCTGGAACTGCTCGATGGCGTCGTTGTATTCGCCCCGCTCGAAGAGCAGCTTGCCCAGCTTGTACTTGATGCTCAGGTCGGTGGGATAGTGCTCCACCTGGAGCTTGAGCTCGTCGGCCTGGAGCTTGTCGTACTGGGCGCCGGCTTTTTCCAGCTTGATCTGGGCCTCGGCGTCGTCCGGGCGCTCCTGGGCGGCCTGGGCGATGCGGTCCAGCGCCCGGCGGGCCCGCATGACCTGGATATCGCCCGCCTGCTTGCGGTAGCGGAACGAGCCGGTGTCCTTGTAGAGCTTGTTGAGCAGGGTCATCGCCTTGAGCTCGTCGCTGCCCTTGCCGCGGGCCAGGAGGGCCTTGGCGTATTTCTCGGCCGTGGGCAGGTCGTCGGGGCGGGCCTCGTACTCGGCCTGGGTGCGGTTGACCACCGCGTCCTTGGTTGAGCCGGACTGGGCGATCGCGTCCTCCTGCTCGAGCTGGAGCTGCTTGTCGGCGTCGCGGATGTTCTTGCGGAACCCGCCGCGCTCGGCGTCGTCGTAGCCGCCCGTGCTCATGGTGCTCTGGGCCAGCATGTTGCGGACCCGCGCCTGGAGTTCGGCGTCGGCGGGGTCCATGCGGCAGGCGTTGTCGCCGGCCACGGCGGCCAGCTGGAAGGCCCGGGCGTCCTCGAAGGCGTCGAGGAGCTTGACGAACATGTCCTTTTTGGGCTTGGGGTCGTTGATCGCGAGCTTCAGGGCGTGCTCGCCCAGCAGCTTGGTGGGGCCCTGGAGGTTGATTTTGGCGGCCGCGGCGGTGACCCTGATCGCGTTGCCCGTGTCCATGCGTTTGAGGCCGAAATCGAGCAGGGCGGAGATGTACTTGTTCAGATCGCCCTTGGTGGCCACGGCGTTCTTGGTCTCCCTGCTCACCCCTTTCTTGGGGTTCTCGACCGCGAAAACCTCCGATGATTTGAGATAGCCGTTCAGGCCCTCCATCGAGTTGGGATCCCAGCGGAGCCCGTTGAGCCACATCTGCATGGCGTACTCGTAGTTTTCCGACTCGTGGACGGTGCGGGCGCGGTCGAAGAAGGCCTTGGCCTTCTTGGGTGAGAAATCCTCGGGGCCGGGGGCGGCGTTGTCCCCGCTGTCGTCGTTGGAGTTGTTGTTCTTTTTGCCAAACAATGCCACGGTCTTCGCTCCTGTGTGCCGCGTGCTGGGCGCTCTGGGGGTGCTGGGAGTGTATGCGGAATCCTCGCGCGATGCGTCCAAACCCCACACAAGATCGTCCTGGCGCCATACGATTCACCGATGACCACACCCTCCACCGAACTCACCGGGATCGAGCCGTCGGCGCTGCGCATCGAGATCTATCCCACCGAGGCGCTGCGGACCCGGGCCAGCCCGCTCGACCTGAGCGGCGGGGTGGGCGACGAGCTGCGCGCCGTCGCCCTGCGGATGGTCGAGCTGATGCGTTCGGCCCAGGGCATCGGGCTGGCCGCCCCCCAGGTGGGACTCTCGCACCGCCTGTTCGTCGCCCATGTGCCCCCGGATCCGGAGACCGACCCCGCCGCCCCGACCGACCCGGGCCTGCCCAGTTCCACCGACGAGGCGCAGGTCTTCTTCAACCCCGAGATCATTGAGTTCTCCAAGGACCTCGAGCCCTACGACGAGGGCTGCCTGTCGCTGCCGGGCATCACGGGCGAGGTCAACCGTCCAACGACCGTCACGATGAGGGCCTTCGATCTCGACGGGCGGGAGGTGACGCTGCGGGCCACGGGGCTGCTGGCGCGGTGCTGGCAGCACGAGATCGACCATCTCGACGGGGTGATGATCCTCGATCGGATGACCCAGATGTCGCGTTTCAAGAACCGTTCCAAGATCAAGTCGCTGGAGAAGGGCGCCAAGCGCTGAGCCGGCGCGGGCGAGAAAGGGAGAAGCACATGGATGTGGTTTTCCTCGGCTCGGGCGCCTTCGGGATCCCGACGCTCGGGCGGCTGGCGACCGAGCACACCGTCACTGGGATCGTCACCCAGCCCGACCGGAGGGCGGGGCGCGGCGGCAAGCTCACCCCCACCCCGATCGGCGCGTGGGCCGCCGAGCACCTTCCCGGTGTCCCGCTCATCAAACCCGAGAAGATCAACGATCCCGCGGCGCGTGATCTGGTTCGGTCCTGGCCGGCAGACGCATGGGTGGTGATCGCCTACGGGCAGTATCTGGGCCCGAGCCTGGTGGCCGAGCGTTTCGCCATCAACCTGCACGCGAGCCTGCTTCCGCGCTGGCGCGGGGCCGCACCGATCAACGCGGCGATCGTCGCCGGAGACACAGCCACGGGCAACAGCGTCATCACCATCGCGCGAGAGATGGACGCGGGGGATGTGCTGGCGCGGTCGCACCGGGACATCGCTCCCGACATGACGGCCGCCATGCTCCACGAAGCGCTGTCGCACGACGGGCCCGATCTGGTGTGCTCCGTGCTTGGTGCCCGCTCGCTCAACCGGATTCACGCTGTTGCCCAGGATCCGGCCCTGGTCACGATGGCTCCCAGGATGTCCAAATCGGACGGCGTAGTCGATTTCTCGCATCCCGCCCGCCTCGTCGCCGCCCGCATCAACGGGCTGAGCCCCTGGCCGGGGGTGACGGTGGGTTTCCGCGCCGAGCAGCTCAAGATCAACAGGGCGGAACCGGCCGACGCCACCGCCCAAGAACCGGCGGGGACCGTCGTCGCCCCCGACGAGGGGCTGGTCGTCTGCGGCGACGGCGCGTGCGTGCGTCTGCTGGAGGTCCAGCCCGCGGGAAAACGAGCCATGGACTGGAAAGCGATGGCCAACGGGCGTTGCGTTGAGCACGGCGAGCGGCTCATCGGCGGCGACATCCCCCGCCGTGACGGATCGGAGCATGTGTCATGAATGCGCTGACCCTCTGGGACCTGGTCGTCAAACCCGATCGCAACACACCAAGCCGGGCCAAGCCCGCGCCGGCGGGCGGCGATCGTGCGCCGCGTCCGCTCGCCAGGCCCGAGCCCACCCCCATGCAGGTCAGGTACGAGCGCGTGACGCGCGAGATGCTGGCTCGCTACGGGGTGCGGGTCCGCAAGTGGCGCGGCTCCATGTCCGGCGTCGCCTGGCAGGTCACCTATCGCGACGGGAGCGTCTCGCGCCTGATCGAGTCGCCCAAGCCCAAAGGGCCCATGTCGGCGGCGATCTTCCTGCACGAGATCGGTCATCACGCCATCGGTTTCGGGACCTACAAGCCCCGCTGCCTGGAGGAGTATTACGCGTGGAAGTTCTCGATCGACGCGATGCACGAGCTGGGGCTCAATGTGACCGATCGCGTCCATGAGCGCATGCACGATTCGCTGCATTATGCCGTGGAGAAGGCCCGCCGCCGGGGGCTCAAGCGTCTCCCTCAGGAGCTGGCGGCCTATGTGAGCCCCCGTCCCCGGCGCCGGCGGGGACGATAAAGATCGGGTCGTGCGACCCCGGCGCCCGCCCCGGGAGTATGCAAAGTGGTCCGGGCGGGGAATACCCCACGCGTCGGGGATGTTTTTCGAGGACACGGACACGGGAGAACGACCGGGCATGGCTCATGGCAAACTCTTTTCGGGCATCGCGGCCGCGGGGATTGGCGTCTGTCTCGCCTTTGGCCTGTTCGCCGGGGCCGGGATGCCCCCCGGGCTCCCGGCGGAACACAACGACCACGGATCACCATCATCGGAGATGAACAAGCAGATGATTTCCACATCAGGATACGACATCACGCCACTCTCACAGAGCAGGATCGACGAGCTGGCCACCAAGCTCACCCCCGAGGAAGCCAGGGTGATCCTGAATCAGGGCACCGAGCCCGCGTTCTGCGGCAATCTGGTGGACAACAAGCTGGAGGGCACATACATCTGCACCTTGTGCGAGCTGCCGCTGTTCAAGAGCGACGCCAAGTTCCACTCGGGCACCGGCTGGCCCAGCTTCTTTCAGCCCTTCGACGAGGAGCATATCAAGACGCGCACGGACGATTCGTGGCACATGACCCGCGACGAGATCCTGTGCGCCCGGTGCGGGGCGCACCTGGGGCATGTTTTCAACGACGGGCCCAAGCCCACGGGGCTTCGGTACTGCGTGAACTCGGTGTCGCTTACCTTCGTGGAAAAGGGTGAGCCCCTGCCCGAGCTCCCCGGCGCGCGGACGGACGGGCTCAAGACCGCCTACTTCGCCGGCGGGTGCTTCTGGGGCGTTGAGGATCGTTTCGCCCAGTTGCCGGGGGTGGTCGACGCGGTCTCGGGCTACATGGGGGGCAAGGACGACAACCCCAGCTACAAGGATGTCTGCACCGGGACTACCGGCCACGCCGAGACGGTCATGGTCAGGTACGACCCGAGCAAGATCAGCTACGAGGAACTGCTCGCGTTCTTCTTCAAGATCCACAACCCGACCCAGGGCGATCGGCAGGGCCCGGATGTCGGCGAGCAGTACCGCTCGATGATCTTCTCGGCCGACGAGGAGCAGATGAAGCTCGCCCAGGAGTTCCTGAAGGACCAGCAGAAGCAGGGCAGGTGGTCGGATCGCACGATCACGACCGGGATCCAGATGGCTCCAAAGTTCTACAAGGCCGAGGAATATCACCAGGATTACCACATGAAGCACGGCGGGCACTGCGCCATCCCGGGCTGATCGACTGGCTCTCACTCTTCATGAAAGGCAGGCCGAGTGCCACTACTCGCCGTCTTCGGCGCAGTAGTGCTCTTGAGAAATCCATAAGACACTACTGCGCCGAAGACGGCGAGTAGTGGCACCCGGATGGTGGAGTACACTACTTCCTGTATTAGCCCAGTGCCTGATCGAGGTCGGCGATGAGGTCGTCGGCGCCCTCGATCCCCACGCTCAGGCGGATCAGGTTGTCGGTGATGCCCAGTTTGGCACGCTGGTCGGCGGGGACCGAGGCGTGGGTCATGATGGCGGGGTGCTCGATGAGCGATTCGACCCCGCCAAGCGACTCGGCGCAGGCGAAGAGGTGGGTTTTCTCGAGCATCTCGCGGGATTCGGCGATGCCGCCCTTGATGTAGATGGTGATCATGCCGCCGAAGGCGCGCATCTGTGATTTGGCCAGCTCGTGCTGGGGGTGCGAGGGCAGACCGGGGTAGAGGACCTTCTCGATCTTGGGATGGGTGCTGAGATGGTCGGCGATCCGGGCGGCGTTCTGGCAGTGGCTCTCCATGCGGACATGCAGGGTCTTGGTGGAGCGCAGCAGCAGGAAGCATTCCATGATCCCCGGGACCGCGCCCTCGGAGAGCTGGATGAACTTGAGGCGCTGGTGGAGGTCGGGGTCGTTGGTGACCAGCACGCCGCCGATGGAATCGGAGTGGCCGCCGATGTACTTGGTGGTCGAGTGGCACACGATATCGGCGCCCAGGGCCAGCGGGTTCTGCAGAAACGGCGTCGCGAATGTGTTGTCCACGGCCAGGGTCACCTTGGCGGCCTTGGCGATCTCGGCGACGGCCTTGATGTCGGCGATCTTGAGCGTCGGGTTGGTCGGGGTTTCGAGCCAGATGAGCCGGGTGCGGTCGTCGATGGCTTTCTTGACCGCGTTGAGGTCGGTCATGTCAACCATCACCGTCTCGATGCCCAGCTGCGCGAAGACCCGGTTGAAGAGGCGGTTGGTCCCGCCGTAGACATCGTCGCCCAGCAGCACCTTGTCGCCGCTGCTCAGCAGGTGGAGCACGGCCCCCGTCGCGGCGACGCCCGAGGAGAAGCACAGGCCGAACCGGCCGCCCTCGAGGTTGGCCAGGTTGGCCTCGAGCGCCGCGCGGGTGGGGTTGGCGGCTCGTGAGTAGTCGTACTCGCCGATGATCTTGCCCGGCGATTTCTGCACGAAGGTCGAGGTCTGGTAGATCGGCGTCATGATCGCGCCGGTGCTGGGGTCAGGGCGCTGGCCGGCGTGGATGGCTCGGGTCCCGAAGTCGTGGTTCTTGGAGACTTCCATGAATGATCCTTGTGTGGTCGAGGTGGGTCGATGCGTGTTCAGTTCCTGGCGTTGAGCTTGGTGAGGTGCTCGATCAGGTCGATCTTGGAGATGACGCCCCTGATCGACCCGTCCTCGATGACGATGGCGACATGGTCGGTCTCGAAGATGCCGTAGAGCTCTTCGACGCGGGCCTTGGGGTGCAGCAGCCCGCCGATGGGGTTGGCCACCTGCGCCGCGGGCGAGCCCAGCGCCAGCGCATTGGAATGGAGCCCACGCAGCACATCGACCTCGTGGATGATGCCGACGGGCTTGCCCTGCTTATCGACGACCGGGACCTGGGAGATGCCCTTGGAGCGCAGCGAGGCGATCGCTTCGGCGATGGTATCGGTCTCCTTGACGGTGACGACGCTGGCGCCGGGTTTGAGCAGGTCCTCGATCAGGCCCAGTCCCTTCTCGGGCTCGAGGAACCCGTGCATTTTCATCCACTCGTCGCTGAGGTACTTGGTGACATAGCGCGACCCCGAATCGGGGCAGATGGCGATGATCTTCTTGCCCGGCCCCATCTCCTTGGCGAGCTTGCAGGCGATGTGGACCATCCCCCCCGAGGAGCCGCCGCAGAAGATGCCCTCCTCGCGGGTGAGGCGCCGGGCCATGGTGAAGCACTCGTAGTCGTTGACCTGGTACATCTCGTCGACGACCGTGGGATCGAACGCTTCGCACTTGATGTCCTCGCCCAGGCCCTCGACCTTGTAGACATAGGGGGTGGGGAGCGTCCCGGTCTTGAAGTAGTGGTAGTGGACCGAGCCCAGGGGGTCGACGCCGATGATCTGGGTCTTGGCGCCCATCTTCTTGAAGTAGCGTCCGATGCCCGAGGCGGTGCCGCCGGTGCCGGTGCCGATGACGATCGCGTCCACCTTGCCCCCGTCGGTCTGCTCGTACAGCTCGCGCCCCGTCGAGTACTCGTGGGCCTCGATGTTCCACTGGGAGTGGTACTGGTTCATGTAGAAGGAGTTGGGTGTCTCGGCGGCGATGTTCTTGGCCCGGTTCACATAATGCTCGGGTGAATCTCCGGGAACATCGGTCGGGGTGATGATCACGGTGGCCCCGAAGGCCCGCAGGCCGTCGATTTTCTCCTGGCTCATCTTGTCGGGCATCGTGAACACGGCCTTGTAGCCCTTGACCGCCGCGGTCATGGCGGCGCCCATGCCGGTGTTGCCCGAGGTGTTCTCGATGATGGTGCCCCCGGGCTTGAGCAGCCCCTGCTCCTCGGCCTTCTCGATGATGTAGCGGGCCATGCGGTCCTTGATCGACCCGGCGGGGTTCATGAACTCGCACTTGGCGTAGACCGTGGCGGATCCGGGCTCGACGACCTTGTTGAGGCGGACCAGGGGGGTGTCGCCGATGGCTTCGAGGATGTTGAGCTTGAGGGCGGGGCTCTTGGCGGTGGACGCCGCGGCGGATGAGGGGGCTGTTTGCATGGCGGATCATAGGGCCTGGGTCATGAAGTGGACTTCCTAGCCACCCAAATGTGATGCTTATCACAGAGTATGTCCTGATCGCGAAACAGCGAAAAAACAGCGAATCTGTGGTGCCCCTCCAGAAGCTGATGAGGCTCACGACACCTCCATCTATCTGGACGAACATGCTCCCCCTCAAGGTTTTCAAGCATGATTGGATATCGCGGCCATGTATGGTAAGCTGCGAAATACTCGATAAGGCGGCTCATTCGGTTGGAACGCTCGCAAGGCCCGAGCCGATTCAGATTACATCGATATGTATGTACCGCACCTTTTTCCCTCTCCAGGGCGGGCACATCACTAGTTACCCACTCTTCAAGCGTGAAGTGGAGTGACGCTAAATTTAGCCAATCCCAATCGTCGATGACCTGCGGATGGGAGTAAAGCCACTGGTCGATAACATCTTCAGGCATATCTGGAAGTGCACTTCTTGCTCTTGCTATGTACGCATCAACAGGCTCAATGACACCGCCGAACTCGTCTTTAAGGGGCGTTGGAATCTCGCTTGGGGTTGTATCCATATCTCTCTATATCTCCCTAAAGGAGACTGCTGGTCGCGAGAAACAGCGATACGATGCAGCGAATGCAAAAGCACCCCGGGAAGGATTCGAACCTTCGACCTGCGGATTAGAAGTCCGCTGCTCTATCCAGCTGAGCTACCGGGGCCAGGATTCACGATTCATTGGCTCGATTCCGGGCATCGGGCCGATCTGAATCACACCATGATAGCCACCCGACTCTCGATGCTGTTCGCCCTTGCCTGCTGCCTGCTGCCGGTCCCCGCCGCCCGCGCCGCGGAAGGGAACCAGCCCATCGCCCTGCGCATCGCCACCTTCAACATCGAGGATGTCCGATCGGGCGATCTCGACGCCGCCGACAACCCGCGGCTCAAGAAGCTGGCCGCCATTATCCAGCGGATCCGGCCCAATATCCTGCTGCTCAACGAGCTGGCCGTTGAACAGGGCGGGGGGCCCACCAACGCGGAAAAGTTCGCGTACAACTATCTCGCGGCCTCGCAGGGCGAGGGGCTCAAACCAATGGGGTTCAAGACCTACACGCCGCCGACCCACACGGGGGTGCCTTCGGGGTTCGACCTCGATCACTCGGGCGCCATGACGACCGAGATCCCTGAGCAGGGCGCCGGGGGCGAGAACGGCGGGCCGGCGGAGCAGACCGACGCCCAGCGCGAGTATGGGAACGACTGTTTCGGGTTCGGGACTTTCCCCGGCCAGTACGGCATGGCCCTCTTCGTCGATCCCCGCCTGACGATCGACACCGACCACATCCGCACCTTCCAGAAGTTTCTGTGGAAGGATCTGCCGGGCTTCACCGCCCCCACCAACCCCGACGGCACGCCCTGGTACAGCCCAGACGCATGGGCCGCGTTCCGGCTCCCGTCCAAGAACTTCGCCGATGTCCCCATCCTGCTGCCCAACGGGACCACCCTCCATGCGTTGATCTCGCACCCCACGCCGCCAGCGTTTGAGGGCGACGAGCACCGCAACACCCTGCGCAATCACGACGAGATCAAGCTGATCCGGGCCTACATCGACGGCCAGGGCGCGCTGTACGACGACGCCGGGGTCCGCGGCGGGCTCGCCGAGGGCGGCTCGTTCGTCATCATGGGCGACCTGAACGCCGACCCCTCCGACGGGTCGTCGGTCGAGATGACCATCTTCACCCAGCTCTTCTCTTCGCCCAGGGTCGGCGACGATGTGTTCCCGGCTTCCGACATCGCTGTTGCGGGGCTCGACAAGACCGATACTTCCCGCTTCAAGCTCCGGGTTGATTATGTGCTCCCCTCGGGCGACATCACGATCACCGACTCGGGCGTCTGGCGTGACGCCGGGGACGGAGACGGGCCCGGCGCTGATGGGTTTCCCTCAGACCATTTCCCGGTCTGGATCGAGGCCATCGTGCCCTGATTCCCGCCCGGTGCGGGGGCGCTCGTCTATGATTGCCCGTGACCACCAGCACCCAGGCCGAGCCCCGCGGACGGATCGTCGCGATCGAGGCGTTCGGCGATCCCGCACCCGCGCCAGCGCCAATTGAGCATGCCGCCCAAACGACGCGGCCAAACCTGCTCGGGGCGTGCAAGGAGCTCACCAAGCCGGGCATCACCAAGCTCGTCACCATCACCGCCCTGGTCGGGCTGGGCCTTGGTGGGTTGCATTACGGCGTTCTTGGCTGGCTGCTGTGGAGCAAGCTGATCGTCGGCTGCGCCGTGGGCACGGCGATGGCCTCCGGCGGGGCCAACGCGCTGAACATGTGGTACGAATCGGACCGCGACGCGCTGATGAAACGCACCAGGGTGCGTCCCATCCCATCGAGGAGACTCACCCCTCGTTTCGTGCTGCTCTTCGGGCTGGGCATGACCGTCGGGGGCACGCTGGTCCTCGGCTTCACCTGCGGCCTGATCCCGGCGATGGTCGCGCTGGTCACGACGGCCTCGTATGTGCTGGTCTACACCCCGCTCAAGCCCGTCACGATCACCAACACGCTCATCGGGGCCGTTCCCGGCGCGCTGCCGACCATGATCGGGACCACCGCCGTCGCTCCCGGGACGGGGTTCGCGCCGCTGCTCGAGCCGATCGGGATTATGCTCTTCTGCCTGATGTTCGTCTGGCAGCTGCCGCATTTCTTCGCCATCGCCTGGATGTGCCGCGTGGACTACGCCGCTGGCGGCTACCGCATGCTCCCCATTATCGATCCGCGGGGGAATCACACCGCCACGACGATGACCTTCACCTCCGCGCTGCTGATCCCCTGCGGCCTGGCGCCGCTGTGGATCACGCCCGAGCTCTCGGGCTGGGCCACCGCCGCCGCCTCGGTGCTGCTGGGGTTGATGCTGGTGGTGCTGAGCCTGCGCTTCGGGTTCAGACGCACGGATGCTTCGGCACGCGCCGTGTTCTTCGGGTCGATCATCCACCTGCCGATTTACCTGATCGTGCTCGCTTCCGAGGCGTTCGTGAGGACCCTGCTGAAATGAAAGGCGTCGAACTTTGTGACCTCCGCGTCGTCTACCGCAGCAAGGCGGTCGGCGATCGCGTCGCGCTCGACGACTTTTCGCTCGGGGCCGACAACGAGATGGTCGCCCTGCTGGGTCCCAACGGCTCGGGCAAATCGACCCTTATGGGCGTCATCGCCCAGACCATCACACCCGAATCGGGCCAGCGTCTGGCGCCCACCTCCCGCAAGGACCTCTCGATCGTCTTTCAGACCCCCGCGCTGGACACGCTGCTGACGGTGCGCGAGAACCTGATGATCGCGGGGGCGCTGCACGGGCTGGCGAAAGCGGTCATCCGCGATCGCATCCAGGGGCTCGCCGCGGAGCTGGGCGTCGCCGACCGGCTCGACGATCAGGTGCGGCGTCTCTCGGGCGGGCTGGCCAGGCGCACCGACCTGGCGCGGGCCCTGATCCCCCATCCACGGGTGCTGCTGCTCGACGAGCCCACCACGGGGCTCGACATCGACGCGCGGCGTTCGTTCTGGGAGGTGCTCGCGAGGATCCGATCCCGCCTGAGCATGACCGTCATCCTGGCCACGCACCTGATCGACGAGGCCGAGCACGCCGACCGGGTGGTGATGCTGCGTGAGGGCAGGCGGGCGGGCGCCGGGACGCCCGAATCGCTGCGCCGCTCGCTGGGGGCGCGGGTGCTGCGGCTCACGCTCCCCTCGGGCGCCGACATCTCGCCGGCGACCGACTGGCTCGGGGCGCAGGGCGTCGAGTTCATCGTCAACGACGGGCTGATCCTCGCGCGGGATGTGGACGCCTCCATCGCGAGCGATTGCCCCCTCGCAGACGCGGCGATCACCATCGCCCCGCCCTCGCTGGGGGATGTCTACAGTTTCCTGGCCGGCTCGCCCGTCGCGGCGCCCGCCGGGCGGGGGGCCCTGGCATGATCGGGACCGCCGCCACGATGGCTCTGAGCAAGCGGGAGCTGATCCGCCAGACGCGCCAGCGATCGCGCATCATCGCCTCGATCCTCACCCCGCTGCTGATCTGGGTCTTCATCGTCGGCGGTTTCAGCCGCGCGATCGGGTCGGTGTCGGACAGCGGCACCAGTCTGACCGCGTACACGATCCCTGGCATGGCCTCGCTCACGGTCATGTTCGCCTCGATCTTCGCGGCCATCTCGCTGATCCAGGACCGCCACGACGGGGTGCTGCG
Source organism: uncultured Phycisphaeraceae bacterium (assembly GCA_964387925.1). GTDB lineage: Bacteria > Planctomycetota > Phycisphaerae > Phycisphaerales > UBA1924 > UBA1924. The sequence goes on along the minus strand of CAYLXF010000005.1, from coordinate 118,915 downwards.
GGCCGCGCTCGTCTCGCCCGCGCCGCGCTGGTCGATCGCGGTCAGCAAGATCGGGGCCGGGTCGATCATCGCCCTGGCCCAGGCGCTCGTCGTCCTGCTCACGCTGCCGATGCTAGGCGTGCATCTGACCGCGCTTGGGGTGCTGGGGGCCATCGGCGCCCTCGCGTGCATCTCCGTGGCCCTCATCGGGATGGGCCTGGCGCTGGCGTGGATCGTGGATTCGACCCAGGGGTTCCACGGCGTGATGAACGCCCTGCTCATGCCCATGTGGCTCACCTCGGGAGCGGTGTTCCCCGTGGGCGACGCCGCGGGGTGGCTCCGCGTGATCGCGCTGGTCAACCCGCTCACCTGGTGCCACGCCGCGATTCGGGCATCGCTGGGGATGCACAGCGACCTGCCGACGGTATGGGCGTGGGGGACCTCCATCGCCTTCGCGCTGCTGGGCATCGCGATGGGGACATGGGCCATCTCCCGCCCGTCGCGCACCTGACCCGGCCCCATCGCGTACCATGCACCATGCGGCCGAGCGTGCTCATCCGATCCCTGATCCTGATGCTGGTGACCTTCGCGGGGATCGCGATCTTCTGGTCCACCCAGAGGCCCGACGCCGCCGCCCTCCCCGACATCCCCACGCGCGAAGCCGGCGACAACCCCTACGCCGACCTCTCTTTCCCGAACTTCACCCTCACCGACCGAGAGGGCCGTCGTGTCGATCAGTCCTGGATGGACGGGCACTACACCGTCGTTGATTTCTTCTACACCAGCTGCCCGCTGATCTGCCCGGGCATGTCGGCGGCCATGCGCGAGCTGCAGAACGCCACCGAGGGCACGGGCCTGCGCCTGCTGAGCGTCTCGATCGACCCCGAGGTCGACACGGTCCCCGTGATCAAACGCTACGCCGACGGGTTCAAGGCCGACCCCGATCGCTGGAAGTTCACCACCGGCGACATGGACATGGTCACCATCATGCTCATGGGCGTGCGGTTCGACCTGAGCGAGCTCGACACCAAGGACGGATTCCGCAACATCAACCACCCGTCGTCGCTGATCCTGTTCGGCCCGGACCGGCATGTGATCGGGCTCTACAAGTACAGCGACCCCGACGAGATGGCCGAGCTCATCAAAGAAGCCCACGAGCTCGCGGGCTGATCTCGGTCGGGTTGGAGCAAAGAGTCAGTTCGACCTGCGCGCCTTGGCGATCGCCGCTTCGATCTCGCTGACCGTCTTGGGGATCATCGACGAGAGGTTGCGGCTGCCCTTCTCGGTCACGAGGATGTCGTCCTCGATCCGGATGCCGATCGACTGATCGCGCAGGTAGATCCCCGGTTCGATCGTGACGACCATCCCCGGCCTGAGCTTGACCATGGGCGAGGGGTCGTGGGTTTCGAGCCCGAGGTGGTGCCCCACGCCGTGGAGGTACTGATCGCCGTACCCGGCGTCTCGGATCACTTTGCGTGACGCCTCGTCGACCTGCGCCATTGTCGCCCCCGGCTTGACGGCGCGGATCGCCGCCTCCTGGCTCTTGAGCACGATGGTGTACAGTTTCGCCTGCTCCTTGGTGAACCTGCCGCTCACCGGGAAGGTCCGTGTGATGTCCGAGGCGTAGCCGCCGATCTCGGCGCCGCTGTCGACGACGATGAGCTCGCCGTCCCTGGTCGCACCGGTGTTCTGCTTGTAATGGAGGATCGTGGCGTTGGGGCCCGAGCCGATGATGGGGTCGAAGGCGCTGCGCAGCGCCCCGGCCTGGGCGAAGCCGCCCACCAGCGCGTTGTGCAGCTCGCGTTCGCTGACGCCGGGTGTGAGGCGGGCCATGAGCCGGTCGAGCCCGTGGGCCGTGGCCTTGATCGCGGCGGTGATCTGCCTGATCTCGGCGGCGCTTTTGACCAAGCGCAGGGCGGTGATCGTGCCGCTCTTGTCGACGACCGCGCACCCGGGGATCCGGGAGGCGACCTTGTTGAAGAGCTCCAGGTCCGGCGTCAGCGGCTGCGTGTACGCCGCCAGCGGGTGCAGGCACGCGAGACTGCGGGTCCGCTTGGCCGCCTCGGTCAGGAAGCGCGGCAGCATGTTGGTCCGCATCACCGACTCGTACCCCAGCTCGTCGCGCAGCTTCTGCGAGATCAGATCCCGGTACCCGTCCCATACATCCATCTCGGGGTTCACGGGCTTGAGAAAGAGCACGATCTTCCGCCTGGGGTCGGGGCTGGAGGGGTCGAACATGACCACCGCGCCCGCCTCGTCGCTGATCCCCGTGAGGTAGCGGAAGTCCATGTCGGGGAACCACTCGCCCCGCAGTGGCGGCGCGCCGTCGCCGGCGAACACCAGCCCCACGCTGTCGCGTAGCGCCGAGAGCACCTTCCTGCGCCGCGCCTGGTACTCGCTGACCTTGATCGCCGTGTCCATCATGCGTGTGTTTCCTGCTCTGTGCGTGTTCAGTTCCGTCCCACCGCGGCCCGCAGCGCCCGCTCGGTCTGGGGCGAACGCATCGCCCGCTTGCCGAACCCCGGGAGCGCCCCGACGGCCACGGATTCCTCGATCGCCTCGGGGTAGTTGGAGATGAGCATCATCGCCGGGGCCTGCTCGCCCAGCTCCCCGAGCAGCTCGGCGATGAGCTCGATTCCCGAGTTGTTCTCGAAAATCCCGTCGAGCACCCGGTTGACCAGCAGCAGCGTCAGCTCGTGCGTGCGCGTCCGCAGCTCGGCGTACGAGTTCAGCCGGTGCAGGGTGGCGTCCGGGATGGCCCCCATCACCGCGCTCTGGAGCGCGAACGCGTCGGGGCCGCAGTGGCCCACCAGTGCGATATGGATCCGCTCGTTCTCAGTCATCGGTGCTCTCGGCCGACTCGTTCTCGCACGGGCACTGGGCGGGCTCGATCCTCACTCGGTGCGCCGTGACCGTGACAACCATAGGGCCCACGCGGTGGACAACCGGGTCGGTCCCATCTGATTTGATCGCCCCGACACACGCCGCGATCGCCCGCCTGGTCAGCGTGTCGGCCCCGCGTCCGCCCAGGGCCCGATCGGCGTACAACCGCAGCAGCTCGGCCAGCAGCGCGTCGGGCTGCTCGCCGAGCCGATCTCGCTCCCACGCCCGGGCGTCACCGCTCGGCTCGCCCGTGGCCAGCAGGCGCTCGTGCGCCAGGGCGGTGAGCAGGTCGCTGACCTGCCCGCACGCCTGGGCCAGGCCCGCCGCGCGTCGCGCGATGTCCGGCTCGATCTCGCGCATCACCGGCGTCAGCGTGTGCCTGATCCTGTTGCGCAGGTACCCATGGTCGTCGTTGGTGTGGTCGTGGCGCCAGGCGAGCCCGGCGTCGTCGCAGAGCCCCTCGATCTCGGCGCGCGTCACCGCCAGCATCGGGCGGACGATCGTCGCCCCTTCGAGCCGGCGCGATGCGCGGACCCCGCGCATCCCGCGAACCCCGGCCCCCCGCATCAGGTGCATCAGCAGCGTCTCGAGCTGGTCGTCCGCGTGGTGCCCGGTGGCGATGAAGGGGCAGCCCGATTCGATCGCCATGTCCCGCAGCGCCCGGTAGCGTGCGTGGCGGGCGTTGCGTTCGTCGTTGCCCGGCAGGGATCGCACGAAAACCGAACGCTCCGCGAAGCCGCACCCCAGGGCTCTGGCCACCGCGGCCACCGCGTCGCGGTCCGCCCCCGCCGGCTCGGGGTCGCGCAGGTCATGGAGCACATGGCCAAGCACCGGCCGCGGCGACACGCACGCCAGCGCCGCGGCCAGGGCGAGCGAATCCGCCCCGCCGCTGCAGGCCACCAGGGTGCGCCGCTGCGCATCGCGAACGCCCCGCCCGCCGGTCAGCTCGCGCCAGCGGCGCAGGATCGACGCCACGACCGGGTGATCGCGTCCGATCGCCGTCGCCCCCGCCCCTTGTCCCGGGATGACCCGCGCACCGCTCACGCCATGATGATATAGTGTTCCCTTCAAGGAAAATACCCCGCCATACAGGAGCGCCGCGCGTGCAACTCGGACCCACCACGCCAGCCAACGAACTCAGCGAGCAGCCGATCCAGGGCGACCCGGGCGGCCCCGAGGGCGCCACGACCGCCGACCCCGCCGGGGCGACGGGCTGGATCGAGCGGATCAAGCAGCAGAACCCCATGCTGCCCGACATCCTGCTCGTGTCCGGGGTGATCGTGCTGGTGCTGGTCATGTTCCGGTCCCTGCGCAAGCACACGCGTGACAACCGACGGCGCGACAACGCGCTGGGGTCCCCCGCCGAGCGGATCGCCGGGATCCACAGTCAGGCCCAGTCGAGCATGGAGCCGGCCACCAAGCTGATGGTCGAGGCCGAGAACATCGCTCGCCGGGTCGGGGCGACGCTCGACAACAAGGCCGCCCGCCTGGAGCTGCTCATCGAAGAGGCCGACGCCAGACTCGAACAGCTCAACCGCGCCCTGTCTCGCGCCGGCGGAGCCAACACCGCGTCCCAGCACCCGCCCGCCCCCCCGGTCGAGCGGGCGCCGCAACCGGCGGCGCCGCGCACGCTCGATCCCACGCTGCTCGATCGCGCCCGCGTCGAGCAGGACCTTGAGGACCGCCAGTCGCGCGTGGCCGGTCGCATCAGCCCCGAGCCGGCGCCCGCGGAGACGCCGCCCGCCGAGGGGTCGCCATCGATGAGCGATCAGATCCACGACCTCGCCGAATCGGGCCTGAGCAGCCGCGAGATCGCCCGCGAGCTCGACCAGCCGATCGGGCAGATCGAGCTGGTGCTGAACCTGCGCAATCGCAAGAACCAGTTCTGAGCGGACGGCGTGTGCGGTCGGTCCGCAGGGTGCGGATCAGCGGAGCCAGTCCCGCTCGACGCGCATGCCCGTGGGGATCGTGCATGCGTCGCCCGTCTCGATCATCGTCGCCACCGGGTACGCGGTGTAGTCGAGCGCGAAGGCCCCGGCGGGGCGGTGGTTCCCCGAGTGCCCAAGCCCCCCGAAAGGCAGCTTGGAGCTGGCGCCGGCTGTGCCGCAGTTGATGTTGCGGCACCCCGCGCGGCACTCTCGCAAGAACCGGTCCTGCAGCGACTCATCGGCGGTGAAGAGCGACGCGCTCAGCCCGTACCGGGTCGCGTTGGCCTGCGTCAGGGCGTCGTCGAACGAGCCGGTGACGCTGATGCGCAGCAGCGGCCCGAAGACCTCCTCGTCGCAGCCGCAGTCGTCCGCGCCGAGCGTGAAGCGATCGACCCGCATCACCCCGGGGGTGATGTACCAGCCGTCGCGATCGGGCACCCGGACCGACTCCATGAGCACGCGCCCGCCGCTTGCGGCGGCCCGCTCCTGGAACCGGAGCACGCCGTCGAGCGCCTCCTCGGAGATGATGGGCCCCATGAACACGGGCTCGTCCGCCTTGGGGTCCCCGATCAGCAGGTTCGACGCCGCCTTGATGACCGCGGTGATCACGCGGTCGGCGACATCCTCGTGCACGATCAGCCGGCGCGTGCTGGTGCAGCGCTGGCCGGTGGTGTTGAAGGCGCAACGCACGACCTCGACGACGGCCTGGTACAGGTCCGCGTCGGGCATGATGATCGCGGGGTTGTTGCCGCCCATCTCCAGGGCGATGATCTTGCCCGGCTGGTCCAGGTTCGTCTCCATGATCGCCCGCCCCGCGCCCCACGAGCCGGTGAAGAGCACGCCGTCGACCCCGCGGCTGGCGCACAGGGCGATCGACTCGTCCACCGCCCCGTGCACGAGGTTGAAGACCCCCCCGGGGGCGCCCTGCGATTCGAGCGCGTCGTGGAGCATCTCGGCGAGCATCTGCCCCACCGCCGGCGTCTTGTCCGACGGCTTGAAGACGATGGTGTTGCCCGTGAGCAGCGCCGGGACGATGTGCCCGTTGGGGAGATGCGCCGGGAAGTTGAAGGGCCCCACCACCGCCATCACCCCGTGGGGACGGAAATGGCACCGCGCCCGCTTGGTCCCTCCCAGGTCGAACTCGAAATCGCTGACCCGGTGGCGGCCGCTCCACTGGCCTTCTTCGAGCGTGATATCGACCTTGGACGCGATCAGCCCCGCCTCGGCGTTGGACTCCCACAGCGCCTTGCCCGTCTCGTCGCTGATCAGCGAGCCAAGTTCACCGGCCCGGGCCCTGGCGATTTTCTGAAACTCCCGCAGCACCGCCACGCGCTGTTCGATGGGAACCGCCGACCACGCGGGCAGCGCCGCCCGCGCCGACGCGATCGCCGCGTGCACCGCGTCCACGCTCGACCCGCCCCTCCAGACCACGGTCGCCGGGGAGGCGGGCATGGTCGAGACGATGGAATCGCCCGGGATCGGGGCCCAGCGTCCCGCGATGAGGTTGCTCGGGGTCATGGTCGAACTTGATGGCGATGCGCCGGGCATGGGAAAGCCCCCTTCGTTCCTATCTGGTGCTGCTGGTCGGACGCGAGCCGGGCGTGGTCACGCGCTCGGACGCGCCGGTTTCTTCTTCGTGGTGTTCTTCTTGGGCGCCGTTTTCTTGGCGGTCTTCTTCGTTGTCGTCTTCTTCCTCGCCCCCGCCCCCGCCGCCTTGCTCTTGCCGGGGTTGACCGGCACCCGCATGGGGGTGAAGCCCGCGAAGGCGCCCTCGCCGACCTCCAGCGCCTCCATCACCTCGCGCGTCACGCACACCCGCTCCTGGCGGTCGATCGTGAAGGCGCACTGCACGGCCTTGAACTCGCTGTCGGTGTCCATCGTCGAGACGATCCCGCTCCGGTCGGTTCTGGCGTGCGCCACCGCCGGCCCGAAGGTTGACGCCCCGGTGTCGAGGATCAGTTCCACCTTGTCCGTCCGGGCCATCAGGTAGGGTCCGCCGTCGAACGGATCCACCAGGCCCGTGTACTCGAACCCCAGGCGCTCGAGCATCTTGCGCGCGGGGACGGTCTCGGGGCCGACCTCCCCCACCAGCGCCCGCGCCTCGGGCGGCAGCAGCGAGAGATGGATATCCCCCTCGGGCAGCAGCGAGGTCATGAACTCGCGCGAGTACTGGCAGAAGCGGTCCGCCTCGGTGTAGCTCAGTGGGATGAACCGGCGTCCGAGATAGTCCCAGAGCAGGTTGTCGCCCTCGGGTGTGATCGGCGCCATCATCTCGGCCAGGATCATCGGGCGGAACAGCTTGCGGTGGAGCCCGATGAAGTGGAACCGCACCAGCGACACGAACCGCCCCAGCTTCATGGGGTGCCCGCGGAAGCTGGGCTGGAGGATCAGCCCGCCCAGCTCGGTGGGGCCCGATTCATCGAGGAACACGCGGGCCACGATGTTCTTGGTGCCGAACTTGAGCGAGGTCGAGTACTTCTCGCGCGTCTCGAGCTTGAAGCACACATTGGGGTTGCCCGGGCCGCCCATCTGCGAGACGAGCTGGCTGGTTCCCAGACACCCGGGCGAGGAGAGGTCCTCGAGCACGAACATGAACAGGTCGGCCGCCGCGGTCTTCTCGGCGATGCCACCGTGCCCGGCGCCCGTGCTCCTTCGGTGCTCGGCCTTCCTGCTCCCCCCCGCGCGCATGAAGCTCTGGCGCGAGAGGCGGATCTTCTCGGAGATGATCGCCTTGTCCGCGGGCAGATTGATGAAGTGGACCATCTTGGCCATCTTCAGCAGCGTGGCGGTGTCGTCGTCCTTGGCGCGACGGATGATGTACATGCGGGTCCCTTTCAATCGTCCTGATCGAGGCGTCAATCCCTTGCCGGAGCGTTCACTCGGCCGCGACCCGCGCCAGCGCCTGCTCCAGGCACCCGAAGACCTTGGGCCAATCCTCCATCCTCATCACCGGCAGCGGCGGCAGCATCCGCACATGGAACGGGCCGTGCCCGCAGTAGAAGGTGATCACGCCCTCTTCGTACGCGTACTTGCAGGTCTTCATGATCCTGGCCTTGTCGCCCCCGAAGGGCGTGAGCTTCATCATGCCCCCCACGCCGCCCATCGGCTCGGTCGTGCCCGGGGCCGGGGGGAACCAGTCGGGATGCTTGGCGATCAGCCCGCTCACCTGCGAGCGGAACTCGGCGTGGTGCAGCGCGAACCTGCCCTTTGGCCCGTACCAGTCACCCCTGGAGAGCTCATCGAGCAGCAGGTTGCCCACGGTGAAGTCACTCGTGGAGCCCGTGAAGGTGCCGCTGAGCAGCCCGGGCTTGGGGTTGTACTGCTCGGTCCACAGCGCCGCGCACGCGTGGGTCATCTTGCCGACGCAGAAGACATCGACGAACTCGCCCAGGTCATACATCTCGAAGGCGAACATGGATTCCGTCCGCCCGAACGCCTGGATCTCATCGTCCCACACCGCGATGGAGTTGGCCCTGCAGACCTCCATGAGCGCCTTGTGGTAGTCGCGCCGGGCGACATTGAACCCGCCCTCGCCCTGCACCAGCTCGAAGATGAAGCACGCGTGCTGCTTGGGGTATCGATCGATGTACTGCTGCAACCGGGCCACGCAGTGATCGATGAACCGGTTGACCCCGCCGAACTTCTCGTTGGCGATCGCCTCGTTGTAGAACGGGATGTAGTCGACCTGCGTCGAGAGCGGGATCCCCGCGCGTCCGGCGGCCGAGTCGCCGATCTGGGCCATGGTCACGCTGCGGCCCATGAAGCAGTGCTCGAAGGCGAGCACCCGCGAAGCCGGGGCGTGCTTCTGGTAGCAGATCTTGATCGCGCTCTCGTTGGCCATCGCGCCCGAGGTCGTGAGGAACGCGTGCTTGAGGTTGGATGCCCGCGAGGCCAGCTTCACCAGCTTCTCGGCGAAGGCGTAGGCCTCGAAGTTGGTCTGCAGATTGCCGTGCTTGGTCGTCTCGTTGATCCCCGCCACCAGCTGCGCGCGAAGCACCTTGGGGTTCCCGTGCCCGAGGAAATGCACCCCGATGCCGGTGAGCATGTCCCACTTGACCGACCCGTCGGCCATCTCCACCAGGGCGCCGTTGCCCGCGCCGCTGCCCAGCGAGGGGTAGACGAGATTGTTGCCCTTGACGGCCACGCTGCGGTCGATCAGGTCCTTGAACGACGAGGCCAGCTCGCCCTTGGGCGGACGCACCCCGGTGATGGCGCGGTTGTGGCCCATCACCTGATCGACGAGCGTGTCGATCGTCGCGGCGATGGCCGGATCGCTCTGCAGGGCGCGCCCCACCGTGCCCGCCGCGGCGCCGGTGTTCTGCGTGTTCTTCGTCGCCGTTGATTGTGGCATCAGCATGCTCCCGGTTGACCGTGTTGGTTCGCGTTGTTTGAGTTCAGAGCGTCCCGGAACCGCCCGCACAGAGCCGGGCGACGAGGATCGCCAGCAGCTGACAGCGTTCAACGAGACTCGCCAGTTCGATCCATTCGTCCTTCGTGTGCAGTCCCCCGCCGCGGACCCCGAGCGTGTCGATGGTGGGCAGTCCCGCGCTCTGCATGATATTCCCGTCGCAGACCCCGCCCGTCGCCTTGAAGGGCAGCTCCTGCCCCAGGTCCTCGGCGACGGCCCTGGCCCGCAGCGCCAGCGCCTCGGTCCCGGGGGTTCGCGGCTTGGCCGGGCGGTTGAAGCTGCGGCGCACCGTCACGGCGGGCATCGCGTCGGGGTCGGTCTGGAGTGCGTCAAGCATCGCCCCGAGTTCATCGGCCATCGCCCGGTCCGCGAAGCGGACATTCCCCCACGCCATCGCTGAATCGGGCACCGCGTTCGTCGCGACCCCACCCCTGATGGGTCCGATACTCAGGATCCGACCCCGCTGGGGGTCGGGGAACGCGGCCGACTTCACAATGCAGCGCGCCAGCTCCACCACCGCCGAGACTCCCTCGGTGAACGCCCGACCCACATGGGCCGATCGTCCCCGCGTCTCGATCATGAACTGGCCCGATCCCATCCGTTCGATCGCCAGCTCCCCGCCGGGCAACGCCGGTTCCAGGGCGATCCCGAAGTCGTGGAGCCCGGCCTGCTCGCGCAGCGCCCGCTCGGAGTGGTAGGTCCCCGTCTCCTCGTCCGCGTTGAGGGTGAAGGTCCAGTGCGCGGAAACCCCGCAGGTCTCGAGCGCTTCGAGCGCGGCCACGGCGATCACCAGACCGCCCTTCATGTCCACGCAGCCGGGCCCGACCGCCGTCTTGCCGCCCGGTGCGACCGACAGCTCCTGGAAGTCGCCCTCGGGGTCGTGCACCGTGTCCATGTGCCCCGCGATCATGACGCGGTTGGCCGACGCGCCGCCGAGGCGCTCGCACACCGCCGTGGGCGGCATGTACGCCCCCGCCTGGCCCCCCAGCAGCCACTGGGGCTTGGGATCGGGCTCGACCATGCGGATGGTCGCGCCCAGTGCCTGCAGTCGCAGCCCGAACCGCTCGCGGGTCTCCTCGATCGCCTCGCGGTTGTTGCCGCCGGTGGGGATCCCCACATGCAGGCGCAGGTCCTCGAGCAGCTGGTCGCCGCGCTTGGCGATTTCGTCGGCGACGCGTTGTTCCTGCTGGGTCAGCTGCACCGGGGAGTCTATGGGAGCGTGAAATCGGGCTTCCAGCCGAGATAGAGCCGATTTCGAGCGACCACGGTTTAAACCCGATAGGCCATGCCAGAGCGAAAAGATTCTCGCCTCACTCCCCGGCGCGATCGATCTGACCCAGGTCGATCACCGCCCCGCTGGGGAAGTAGACATCCGCGTTGAGCTTGTCGGTCGAGATCGAAGTCAGCACCAGGCAGGTCCGCCCCGACTGCGCGGCGTTGACCAGGTCGGCCTGCGAGGGGCCGGCGAACCGGCTGTTGTTCCGCTCGTGGGCGTGGAAGTGATAATGCACCAGCGAGCGATCGCTGAAGCGGAACATGTCGTCGCTTGCGACGAAACGCTCGTCGCTCACGCGGTCGCGCGCCCGGGGGCGGAAGAGCACCGCGCGGAACCCCGTGTCGGCGTCCACCTCGATCACCCCGCCATACTCGGTGGAGGTGTCGCTCTTGTCCAGCGCCCTCTGGGTGAAGAGCTGCTCGATCACCACCGGGCTGGTCAGCGCGTCGTCCACCACCAGCATCGTGAGCAGCTCGCCCCAGCTCAGTTCGCTGGCCCAGTCGCCCAGTCGCTCACGCCTTGCCGGTTCGCCGTGCTCGTGGTCGCGCTTGTAGTGCTCGCGCCGGTTCATCCGCTCGCTGCCCACCGCGAACAGGGCCTGGCGATCGAGCTCGAGCCACGCGGGGCGGTTCATGCCCGCCCAGCGGACGGCCTCGAGGTCCCGCAGCGCCAGCCCGCGGCGCTGGTCCGCGTCGAGCCGCGCCACCGCCTCGGCCGTCTGGGTCCACCACCGCTGGTTCTGTTCGCGGTTGCGCTGGTCTGGGTGGTGGCGCAGGTTCGTCAGCCAGTTCATCTCCATCGCCGTGTCGGGCATCACGCCCAGTTGCTCGCGGGCGGCGCGCAGGTCGCGGACCATCTCCCGCGAGTCGGCCTCGGCGTCGGGCCCGAGCAGGTCGTCGGAGGCGATGTACGCGCGGCGCAGCTCCCCCCCGGGGTCCAGGCGGGCCAGCAGGCCCCAGGCGTCCTCGCGCGTCCGCTGCGTCAGGCGCAGCACGGCCAGCTCTCGCTCGTCCTCGATGCCGCGCGAGGGGTGCAGGAACACATCGAACACGATCCGCTCGATCGACCTGCCCGGCGCCAGCGCCAGCAGGGCCCGGCGCTCGTCGCGGTCCCCGTCGGGCACATTGGGGCTTGGTCGTGCGTAGCTGCGGACCAGCGCGGGGATCAGCCCCGTCCAGTGCCCCTCCACCGCCCGCCGGCAGATGATCCGGATCGCCTCGGGATTCCGCTCGGTCGGAAGCATCAGTCGCGCCATTGCCCGCGAGTCGGCGCCGCCCTCGTCGCTGGTGTCCGACATCAGCAGACCCAGCACCGTCAGACGAAGCCGCGTGTCGGTCGCGTTGGACCAGGCCAGGTTCTTGAGCGCATGGCGGGTCCGCTCGCGCACCCGCACGCCGGACTCGACCTCCTCCCAGGCCCGGCGCGCCGCCGCGATGCGGTCACGCTCGAGCAGCTCGGGGTTGCGAAGGTCCAGCAGCGGGTTGCCCGTGGGCGTGAACCGGGCGCTGGCGCCGCATCCCGCACACAGCAGCAGGGGCAGGGAGCAGGTCATCAATGCAAGGGCGAGGATCGCGGGGCGGATTCGGGTGTTCATCGCAGTCAGTGTAGTGTCCATGCCCGGCGCTCGCAGCGGTGGCCGAGAGCCCAAGTTGAACCCGCCCGGGCGATCAACTACAATGTCCCATGGCGCAACTCACCCGCACAGGCCAGCCCATGCCCGACGCCGACGCTCCCAAGACCACGCTCGCCCACGCCGTGTCGGCGGAGCTTCGCGACCGCGTCGCGTTCGTGATCGACCGCATCCGTCCCGCCGTTCAGAACGACGGGGGGGACATCGAGCTCGTCGAGGTCACGCTCGGCGGGATCGTCCGCATCAAGATGCACGGCGCCTGCGTGGGCTGCCCCTCCTCGAACATGACCCTGCGGATGGGCATCGAGCGCAACCTCAAGGAGCACATCCCCGAGGTCACCGCCGTCGAGGCCGTCACCACGAGCTGATTCATCTGGGCTGTACAGGGATTTGCACGGGGGGAAGGCACGGGGATGTGCACAGGCGTGGGCGACAAGTTAGGGAACACTCTCGCCGCACACTTCAAAAATCGCATCCCCGGGACAAGAACTCTCTGCGTCCGCCGTAATTCTTGCGCACCGCCGGGCTTGCGACAATTTGTCTTGCTCGCTTTGGCGCAGGTGATATACTCACCCTCTCAACCAACGATGGTCTCAGAGCAGTTTGGAGCACGGGATGCTGGTCATAACACGCAGAGAAGGTGAAGAAGTCGTCATCGGTGATCCCCGCCACCCCATCGGCGTGGTCCGCATCGCCAGCGTCAAGGGCGAACGCGTCCGCGTCGCCTTCGACTTCCCCCGCGATGTCGAGATCCACCGGCGTGAGATCGCCGACCAGATCCTCATCGAGTGCGACGACACGCCCGCCGTCATCGGCGAGATCAAGCCCGCCGCGGCCAACTGATCCGGACGCTCCAAGTTCTCCCGGCATGGTTCTCCCGGCACGCAAACACACCCCGCATCGGCGGGGTGCTTTCGTAGTTGGGTGCACGGATCGGCTTACTCGGGCTTGCCGGCGCTCATGTCGTACACCCAGCCCTCGATGGCCCGATCAAAGTCCTGCACCTCGCCGTCCTTGAAGAACAGGCCGATCTCGCGCTGCGCCGCCTCGGGGCTGTCCGAGCCGTGGATCAGGTTGAACGAGTTGCTCACGCCGAAGTCGCCGCGGATCGTGCCCGGCTCGGCGCTGGAACCGAAGGTCGCCCCCATCATCTTGCGGCTGATGGCGATCGCGCCCACGCCGCGCACGGCCATCACCAGCACGGGCGAGCTGGTCATGAAGCCGACGAGCCCCTTGTAGAACCCCTTGCCCTGGTGCGCCTGGTAGTGGGTCGCGGCCAGGTCCTGGCTGATGGTCATCATCTTCATGCCCACGATCGCCAGGCCCTTCTCCTCGAAACGCGAGATGATCTTGCCCATCAGGCCCCGCTGGACCGCGTCGGGCTTCAAGATAATCAGTGTGGTTTCCATGCGCTGCTTCTCCGCCTTTGCGTTGATTCTTCGTCTTGCCCCACTCCCCGGCACCCGCCGAGCAGGGCCAGCATCATAGACCCGGATCGCCGGATCGCGACGCGGGCCCGCAACATCGGGCTTCATCCGCCCGCGGCGCTCATGCCCAATGGAAAACGGACGCCCCACCTGGGGCGTCCGTTCAGAATCGAACCGGTGGACCATCGGCCGCAGTGGAACAAGCCCCGCGCGGGACACGCTCAGCGGCGCCGGCGACGAGCGCCCATCAGCCCGCCCATGCCCAGCAGGGCCATCGCCCCGGGGGTCGGGACCGCCGTGCCCGAGATGGTCACATTGTCGATCCGGTTGTTGCCCGTGTCCGTGGTAGCGCCGTTGAAGGTGAAGACGACGCTGGCGTCGGCCACGCCGTTGAGCGCCGACAGGTCGAAGTTGTTGGCGATCCAGGTCGAGCTCTGCGCGCCGATGATTCTTTCAGTGCCCAGCAAGGTGGAGCCGTCGAACATCTCGATCAACAGGCTGTCGAACCCGGTGGCGGTGCCGCGACGGGCGAAGTCAAGCTGGAGGTCGGTCCAGTTGGCGCCGTCGAACGAGAAGATGGCCTGAGCCCCGTTGTTGGTCACATTCTGGCTGGTGGCGCCCTGAAAGGAGAACGAGCCGCCCGAGACGCCATCGAGCGCGCCCAGGTCGGTGCCCGAGAAGCTCTGGAGCCAGGTGTAGACGCCGTCGGTGTTGGCGTCGTTGAAGTTGGCCACGGTGAACTGACCCGAGCCGACATCCGCTTCCTGGGGGAAATCGGAGACCTGGAACCCGAAGAGGCCGTCGCCGAGGTCCTGGTGGTTAAAATCCCAGTTGGCGACGGTGTCGGCGCTGGCGGCGCCGGCGATGGCGCTCAGCGCCAGCAGTGCGATCACATTCTTCATTGTGGATCTCTCGCTTTCGTTCAACAGCAACCCCGTGAGACGGGGCAATTCATTGCCCGGATCAACGGCTGAACCGGGTCGATTCATGGATGCTGAAAGAGATCTCTCCATCCCTCCAGCATCGGGGGAACAGTCAAGTCGGCGGGGAAAAGTCGTCTCGCGCGGGTGTGATCTGCGTGAAGTTCAGGGCGTTATTCGGTGTGTGCGAGCCAATTTCGTCCCCGGACCCCGCACGGAACGGGGCCCGACTGTGCTATCCTGCCTTCCGGATCACCGATCCGCCAATAAAACCCCAGTTTTTCTGCCGCCAAGGAGGGTGGTCCCCGATGGCCAAAGCCAAAGTTTCCCGTGCCAAAGCCAACGCCGAGACGATGGCCACCAAGCAGCGGGACATCTCCGTCTCCGAGTTCTTCGCCAAGAATCGGCATCTGCTCGGGTTCGATAACCCCCGCAAGGCCCTGCTCACCACCGTGAAGGAAGCCGTCGATAACGCCCTCGACGCCTGCGAAGAGGCCTCCATCCTCCCCGACATCGAGGTTCGTATCGAGGAGGTCACCCCGCCGCCCTCGGCCGCCAAGCCGGGTCGCTACCGCGTCACCATCACCGATAACGGCCCGGGCATCGTCCGGCGCCAGGTCGAGAACATCTTCGGACGCCTCCTCTACGGCTCCAAGTTCCACCGTCTCAAGATGTCCCGCGGCCAGCAGGGCATCGGCATCTCCGCCGCCGGCATGTACGGGCTCATGACCACCGGCAAGCCCATGGTTATCACCACCCGCCCCCACAAGAACAAGCCCGCCCATCACCTCGAGCTGGCGATGGACACCACAAAAAACAAGCCCGAGGTCACCCTCGACATCGAGACCGAGGATTTTCCCCCGGGCACGGGCACCCGCGTCTCGATCGAGATGGAAGCCAAGTTCTTCCGCGGCAAGGGCTCGGTCGAGACCTACCTCGAGCAGACCGGCATCTCCAACCCCCACTGCCAGATCACCTTCATCCCCCCCGACAAGGCCAACGAGAACCCCGACCTCTCCACGAGCCGCGACCGTGAGGAAGCGGAAGCGTCCGATAACACCACCGACGACCAGGGCATCGTCCGCACCAGGGAGTTCTCCGACCGCATCGTTTACCCCCGCACCGTCGACGAACTCCCGCCCGAGACCGAGGAGATCAAGCCCCACCCCTATGGCGTGGAACTGGGCACCTTCCTCACCAAGCTCAAACAGACCGAGGAAAAACAGCTCACCGGCTTCTTCAAGAACGAGTTCTGCCGCGTCCCGCCCAGCGTCGTGGCCGAGATCACCAAGGCCGCCTCGACCAAGTCTAAATCGTTCAGCGGCGGCACCTGGGTCAACTCGCTCGACTCCAACGACGCCGAGAAGATCTACACCGCCCTCCAGGAATCCAAGCTCCGAGCCCCCCCCACCGACTGCCTCTCCCCCATCGGCGTGAAACAGATGCTCGCGGGGCTTCTCAAGGGCGTCAAGGCCGAGTTCTACACCGCCGCCACCCGCAAGCCCGCCGTGTATCGCGGCAACCCGTTCCAGATCGAGGCCGCCATCGCCTTCGGGGGCGGCCTGCCCGCCGACCAGCCCGCGAGAATCATCCGCTACGCCAATCGCGTCCCGCTGCTGTACCAGCAGTCCGCCTGCTCGTCGTTCAAATCCGTCGTCGATACGAGCTGGCGCAACTACGGCCTCCAGCAGCCCCGCGGCGGCGCTCCGGTTGGGCCGCTGGTGGTGATGATCCACATGGCCAGCGTCTGGGTGCCGTTCACGAGCGAATCCAAGGAGGCCATCGCCGACTACGACGAGATCCGCAAGGAGATGCAGCTGGCCCTCCAGGAGTGCGGGCGCAAGCTCGGCCAGTACATCCGCCGCCGCCAGCGCATGAAGCGCGACGCCCAGAAGCGCGATGTCTTCGAGCGTTACATCGGCGAGATCGCCAAGGCCTGCCACCACCTCACCGGCGTCGACACAGGCAAGTTCTATGACGCCCTCCTCCAGCAGGCCCGCGCCCGCACCGAGATCGCCGACGCCCAGCTCGACGACGAGGGCAACTTCATCAAGGACGACCACGGCCGACTCGCCAAGGCCGACGACATCATCATCGTCGGCGACCACGGCGTCGTCCAGATCCAGGACGACGACAATGACACCATCACCGAAACGAAGCCCGTGAAAGACAAGAAGAAACGGGCTTCCAGCAAGCCCGCGAAGAAGAAAACGAAGAAGAAATCCGCCAAATCAAGCGCTGGACTCTTCGAGGAATAATCGCCATGGCCAAAAAAATCGTCAAAAAGAAAGTCGTGAAAAAGCCCGCCAAGGCCCCCGCCTCCAAAAAGACCACCAAAAAGGTCGCCAAGAAAACGACCAAGAAGACCCCCACCACCGCGCGCACCAAATCCCACGCCCGCGCCCAGCGCGACGAGGGGACATCCAAAAAGCTCGCCTCCCTCGCCCAGAACATCGTCGACTCCGTCTTCGACGACAAGGAGCCGCAGATGGATGTCCCCGTCCGCGCCGCCTCCAACACCAACTGGAACGAGAAGAAACGCATCCTCGAGATGGGCGACTCCGTCGGCACACGACAGCTCTTCAACCTCGGACAGGCCCGCAAGTTCATGCAGACCCTGCTCCACTCCACCTCCGTCAGCGACCTCATCGGACAGGACAAAACCTCATCCCTCCGCGGCATGTTCTACAAATCCCTCCACACCATCGAGGGCACCAAGGAAAAGACCTTCGACGACCAGACCGAATCCGACGCCATCCTCGAAGACCTCGAGGTCTCCCTGGGATCGCTCCGCGAAGAACTCCACATCTTCGCCAAAAAACGCGGCACCATGGTCGGCAACATCACCGTCATCGACAACGGCGACGAGATCAACTGCCGACGCATGGGTTCCGGCGGCTACGCCATCCCCTCCATCTGCGAGCCCGATGTCATCCAGTTCAAGGATGTCAAAGCCGACTTCGTCCTCCATGTCGAGAAGGACACCGTCTGGCAACGATTCAACGAGGACCGATTCTGGGAAACCCACAACTGCATCCTCACCGAGGGCTCGGGCCAGCCGACCCGCGGCGTCCGCCGCATGCTCCACCGCCTCCACAAGGAACACAACCTCCCCGTCTACTGCCTGCTCGACTGCGACCCCTGGGGGCACTACATCTACTCCGTCATCAAGCAGGGCTCGATCTCGCTGGCCTTCGAGTCCCAGCGCCTGGCCATCCCCGACGCCAAGTTCCTGGGCATCCGCGCCATCGACTACGACCGCTGCGATCTCTCCGACGATGTCAAGATCTCCCTCAACGACCGCGACATCACCCGCGCCAAGCAGATCGCCAGCTACCCGTGGTTCGAGAAGGACAAGCAGTGGCAGAAGGAAATCAAGAAAATGCTCTCCAACGGCTTCAAGATGGAGGTAGAATCCCTCATCACCAAGGACATCTCCTATGTAACCGAGGAGTATGTTCCGGCGCGGTTGAAGGCGGAGGATTGGTTGGGGTAACCAGCTATTTAGTGAATAGCACTAGGAGGCAGCACATGCCCTTGTTCAGCGAAAAGAATGGCTATCGAACCAAGCCGCTGCTTAAACCTGACGAGTTGCCTGTCGAGGTTCGAAACCGATTATGGAATGCACTGGATCGAACCGAGCTCGAACTCGAAAACGCCACAATTTTTGGCTCATCTCAATCGCGTGTTGGTCAGGCTGTAAATATTCAGAATACCTGCACTGTTGTAAACGAGTTAATTTCCAAAATTCCATTTGACACGATTGGATTCACGGCCGAATCGCAAAAGAAGCATATTAGAGATATTATCTTTAAATCTGAATGGCACACAGTTTACGATACGATTGAAATTATTATTGGCATATCTAAAAATCCTATACTAGAAGAACATATTAATATAGTTCTTGAGTCTGAAGGCGCCGGATTTCTTTGGAAGCTCAATCAATTTGTTCCCGCCATAACTTCTGAAGAGGTTGCTGAGGTTGAGTCTGCTCTAGACAAGGCCAGTCCAATTCAGAGGCATCTGCAAGCCGCAATTGCAATCTTATCCGATAAACAAATTAGTGATTTTCGCAACTCTGTCAAAGAATCGATCTCTGCCGTTGAATCTGCTTGCCAGCTTGCAACAAACGATAATAACGCAACCTTGGGGCAAGCACTTAAGTCAATCGAGCTGCACCCCGCACTTCGCGAATCTTATTCCAAACTATATGGCTATACGAGTGACGGAGATGGAATTCGTCATGCCTTGACTGAGAATCATAAACCAATTGACCGCCACACGGCGAAATATTTTTTGATTACCTGCAGCGCCTTTATTAACTACCTGCTAGCTAAATCTAATTAGCCGGGTGCCACGGGTTGCCCGACCCCGGCAACCCGTGTCTTCAACCCCGCCCAACCACCCAACACATAGCTTGTGAAGACGACAAGCCGTGGCACGCGGCCGAACTGACACGCGGCTTACAAGGATGAAAATTGGTTAGGAGGAGCACGATTGCCTTAGATTATCAATTGTCAGGGAAAGCAAGCCGGAGTGCATTGTTCCCAGTTATATCCAATCCAGTTGTGATCCAAATCTCTGCGGGAGCATCCCGGGTCCATGGCAGCTTTGGAGTAAGAGCTGCCGTTGCGCCATTCAGATTATAGACAGAATCATTCAGTACAAACCATGCAAAATGTCGCTCGACTCCATTGAACTCGGTTTTATTTGGAATATAAACAATTGCACCGTCCCCGTATGGGTTCTCGATGCTCGCAAAATCCCACGCTAAAATTGGGAATTTCGGAGGAGCAGGAATTACTGCGATAACAGCCGACTCTGACTGAGGCGATTCATGCAGCAACGGCCGAGCATCTCGCTGCGATCGCGATTCCGACCTTCTCCCATCGACTGCCCTGTCTTTCTCCCCTACCTTGCCACATCCGGGATGACTGAGAACAATAGGTAGGCTACAAAGAGTTACGATGAACAGCACGACAAACTTCTGTTTCATATTTGTTCCTTATTCCAAGAGCATGGGTTTATCCGTAAATCATACTCGAAACCGCCGCTTAGTGCCACGGGTTGACCGGCCCCGGCAACCCGTGTCTCCAACACCGCCCAACCACCTCAAGACACGGCGTGCGAAGACGACAAGCCGTGGCAGCCGGCCGTGGCGCCCGCCATTGATTTTGACCGGGAGGGGTGTAATTCTTCACAGGAAGTGCTTTCTCTGGGTCGAAAATCTGGTATTCTGGCGCTTTCGGCAGCTTTTTCACGGCAGGGAGCGTCCTTTATGACTGAGCGTACCGGGTGTAAGGCATCAAGCGGGTTTCGGGATCGGGTGGGCTTCACGCTGATCGAGCTGCTGGTGGTGATCGCGATCATCGCGATCCTGATCGGGATCCTGCTGCCGGCGTTGGGGTCGGCGCGGGCGACGGCGCATCAGACGGTGTGCCTGTCGAATATGCGCCAGCTGGGGATGGCCAACGCGCTCTACGCGCAGGACTACGAGGGGCAGTCGATGCCGGTGGGGCGGTTCGAGACCAAGCGGGGGCAGCGGAACGCACGGGGGGATCTGAACACGATCAACTGGGCCTACCTGTACAACAACCCCGGGACGCGGCGCAAGGGCGTAGGGCTGCTGATGGATTATGTGGATAACGCCAACGAGATCGTGGAGTGTCCCCAGAACCACCGCGAGGACCCGTACGGGATCGTCGAGGACCCCGACAACATCCTGCTCGACGGCTTCTACGGGGACGGCGAGCTGAACTTCGACTACACCTTCAACGAGGCGGCGCAGGGCGCCAAGGACTCGGTGCAGTTCGATGTGTGGTACTTCAACGAGCCGCAGTTTGATGGGGCGGTGACGAGCGCGGATTCGATCCGTACGGCGGAGATGGAGGGCAGGGCGCAGCGGATGGCGGGGCTGCCGCTGATCATCGAGGAGAGCTCGTGGTGGTACAACAACAACAGCCCCGGCGGCGTGACCGACGGTGCCTGGGGCAACGAGGACCAGTGGACCACCCGCCACAAGGGCGGGGGGACGACCTATTTCCAGGACGGGCATGTGGATGTGTTCGTTCCGCCGACGAAAGGGTTCACCAACGACGACCCCAACGAGTCGCGCGGGGGCACGGGGTTCACGGCGTTCAATATCTATGTTCGCGCCTTCCACCGGGGCGACTATTACCGGATGGCGGGGCTGACGACCCCGCAGGCCAACGCCCGCCCGGGGTTCAATCCGGGGTACGGGGCGATCAACCATCCCGGGCGGTACCGATGAGCTGACGGGCGGTCACCGCTCCTCGGGGAGATCGATGGCGTGGGTCGCGAATGCGCGCCGGATGGGTTCGAGGCGAGATTCGAAGTTCTTGTAGCGGCGCTGGGAGCTGGTGTAGATCTCTTTGCGGACCTGGTCGGTGGAGGCGGTGGTGACGGTGCGGTCCTGCGTGTGGAAGTCCATGCAGGCGTCGTCCCATTCGAGCCCCAGGAAGCCAAGCAGACGCTGCGTCTGGGCGCACTGGTCGGCGACGACCTCCTCGTACCGGACATCGAGGATGGGGATGGTGCAGACGGCCCGCCAGTGGGCCATGTACTTCTCGTAGAGGGCGTAGAAGTGGGCGAAGTGCTCGGGGGTGTAGGTGTAGGCATGGGCGTTGACGCCCTCGAAGTCGAGCAGGTAGCAGCTGATGAAGACATCGAGCGGGTGGCGCTGGCAGTGGACGACACGGGCGCCGGGGAAGAGCTGCTCGATGAGCCCCAGGTGCTGGAAGTTGAGTGGGAGCTTGTCGGTGATGCGGTCTTGCCCGGCGCCCTGTTTGCCGCTGGGGGCGGCCTGCTTCTCCATGTCGCGGAGGACGCGCCGGGCGACGCGGTCGAGTGTGGCGGGCCTGAGTTCCTCGACGACCCTGGAGAGGTCGGGCCGCACGGGCGTAGCGGAGGCGATCTCCTCGGCGGCGGCGAAGATGTTAATGAGTTCTCCCGCGCCGTAAGCGCGGGGATGGGCGGCGATGATCTGCTCGATGAGGGTGGTGCCCGATCGGGGCATGCCGACGATGAACACGGGCTTGTCGGAGGCGACGCGCGAGCGGGCGAGCGTGGGCATGCGCTCGGCGGACCAGGCCCGGGTCCGGGCCTGGAAGAGCTCGTCGCGCTGCTGGGGGTGATATTGGTCGTTGCGAAGCTCGGCCCCGCGTCCGGCGGCGTCGTAGGCCTTGTCGAACTGCCCGAGCTTGTTGTACAGCGTGGCGAGCACGAACATGTGCGAGGCAGTGACCAGGGGATCGGCGTGGACGGACCTGGTCAGCGGGAGCAGCGCTTCGACGCCCTTCTCGGGCATGTCGAGGGCCCCGGCGATCGCGGCGTAGATGCGCACGAGGTGCTCGTCCCGGACGCCCTTCTCGACGAGGGGTGTCAGCAGCTTGAAGGCGGTGTGGGGGTCGTTGTTGTAGCGGAGGATCATCGCCTTGTTGACGATGTAGGTGTGGTTGCCGGGATCGAGCTCGATGGCCTTGTCGATCGCTTGCAGCGCCTGCTCGCGGTCGCCCAGGCGGCTGTGGACCTCGCCGAGCTTGGCGTGGAAGACGCTGTTCTCGCCCTGGATGGCGATGGCCTTGCGGAGGTTCTTGCGCGCTTCCTCGAACTGGCCCATCCCGGCGTAGGTGTTGGCGAGCCCGAAATAGCCGAACGGCCATCTGGGGTACTTTTTGACCAGCTCGCGATTGATGGGCAGGGCCCGCTCGAAGGCGCCCTTGCTCTGCATCTGCTCGGCCTTGCGGAAGGCGGCGCGGGCGGCCTCGATGGTGGCGTTGGCGGCGGAGGAACTCATCGGGGAGTGTAGACCCGGGCGGTCGCTCCAGCGTTTCGTGAGGCCTGAGCCCGTCTCAGCAGGAGCCCTTGGATCCGGCTTTCTTGGCCTTGATCGACTCTCGGATGAGTTTTCTCAGGGTGGGCATATGGATGTCGTCGATGGATTTGATGTAGAGACAGCCCTTGCCTGTGGTGTGCTTGCCGAGCCGGTCGAGCAGCTCGGCCTTGGCGGGGAAGTCGCCCAGGACATAGAGCGTCAGCGCCTGCTTGCGGGAAGAGAAGCCGACGAGGAACCAGTCGTTCTGTTTTCCCGAGGCGAGCGTGTAGGTGCTGCGGCCGAAGCCAGCGATCGAGGGGCCCCACATGGCGCCCTCGTCTTTGGTGGCGGCGCGCATGATGTCGCAGACGGCCCGGCAATCGGAGCGGCGCGGCTCGTCGAGGGAGACGATGTAGTCGTCCACGCTGGTGGTGGTTTTCCTGGTCTTCATCTCGGCCATGGGTGGTGCTCCTGGTGCGGGGCGGGGTGACCCCGACGGGGATCATCCCATAACACGATTTTCACGGGAATCGGGGCGTTTTCGGTGCTATTGGCGGGGTGGTTCGCTTGGATGTCGCGACGCGGAACGCTATGGTAGGGAACAATGCCGAACTCCGGCCACGGAGCGTCCCTCGCCGTCTGGTGCTGATCTGGAGACTGTCTTGAACCATATATTGAAGATCTTTGCGTGTCTTGGTTGTGTTGTCTCGTTGGCCGCGGGGCAGGACGACCCTTGGGCGGCGCCCGCGGGGTACTACAGCGGGGCGACGGGGACCGGGGCGCTGCTCAAGAGCCAGCTGACGGCCGCGATGAGCGCGGGGCACATCCTGCGGACCTACGGCGACTTCCGCTACGCGTCGCCGGTGATCGACATGGACCCCGACCTGGCGGGGCGCATCCTGCTGGTCTACAACCGCGCCAGCGTGGACGGCGGCTGGGACAGCGGGGTGACCTGGAACCGCGAGCATGTGTGGCCCCAGAGCCGCCAGCCGGGCGACGCGAACAACTCCTCGACGGGGAACCTGGGTGACCCCCATTCCCTGCGTCCGGTGAACCAGAGCATCAACAGCTCTCGTGGCAACAAACCCTACGGCGGGGCGGACCTGACGGGCGGGCACCGCAGCATCGGGGCGTTCTACTTCCCGGGCGACGCGGACAAGGGCGACATCGCGCGGTGTCTGTTCTACTCGGACACACGCTACGCCTCGTCGGGGATCCACCTGGTGCACGGGACGCCGGGGACCAACGAGATGGGCGATCTGGGGGCGCTGCTGGCGTGGCATTACCTGGACATCCCCGACGAGTTCGAGCGGCGCCGGAACCACGCCGTGTACAGCCAGACGCTCAACCCGCAGTACTTCACGCGCAACCGCAACGCGTATGTGGACCATCCCGAGTTCGTGTGGTCCGTGTATGTCGATCAGATGAACGATTCGACGCTGTACCTGGGCGACCTGGAGCCCGCGGACGGTGAATCGACGATCGATGTCGATCTGGGCAACCTGCTGGTGGGCGAGACGATCGACCCCATGAGCTTCACACTCAACAAGTCCGGCGTGGACGGGACCTATTACCGGGTGACGGCCACGGACGGGCTGAGCACCGATCACGACGGGGCCTATCACGCGTTCGCGATGGGCTCGGCGGGGAGCGAGGCGTTGACGGTGTCGTTCGATCCGTCGCTGACCGAGCACCCGGGGGCGCGTTTCTGCTCGGTGAGCATTGACAACCTGGATGTGACCACGCAGGGCGGGTCGGGCGACGGGGCCAACGACGGGGATGACCTCATCCTGTTCGGCGCCAGCGTCTTCGAGCCGGGCAACGGCTCGTTCGCCGATGACACCGATCTCGATACGCTGACGATCGACCTGGGCGGCGTGGCGGTGGGCGGCGGGGAAGTCTCGCAGAGCGTCTCGTTCTTCAACATCCCCGCGGACGCGATGGCGGCGCCGATCGACATCGAACTGATCTCAAGCGTGGGCGATACCGGCGCGCTGACGACCGACTTCTCGGGGGTGCAGTCGCTTGCGCCCCTGGGCGAGGCGGCGTTCAGCGCGATGCTCGACGACGCCAACGCGGGCGAGTTCAGCGCGACCTACACCTTCCGGGCCTATAACGATCGGGCGATGTTCCCGGGCGATGTGGTCGCCGAGGATCTGACGCTGACGCTGACGGGCAGCGTGGGGGCCGGCTGTCTCGCGGACCTGGCCGAGCCGCTGGGCGTGCTCAACTTCTTCGATGTCAGCGCGTTCCTGACGGGATTCAGCACGATGAGCCCGGTGGCGGATCTCAACGGCGACGGGGTGTACAACTTCTTCGATGTCAGCGCGTTCCTGACGGCGTACAGCGCGGGCTGCCCCTGAGGGGCCGCCCGCCCGGGGGCTCACCAGTCCTCGTGGAACTCGACCCTGCCCGAGACCATGTCGTAGTACGCGCCGACGATGGTGAGCCTTTCTCTCTCGCTGAGATCGCCAAGAATCTCGGACTGGGTGCGCAGCGCGTGCATCGAGTTGCGGACATTGGTCATGGTGACCTGGCGTGCGAGCTCCTCGAACTCGGCATCGGGGTGCTCGGCCCGGCACTGGGTGCACGCGGGGATGATCTGCTCGACGATGGGGACCAGGTTGGGCGAGTAGGGCGGCTCGTTGTGGATCTGGTCTCGCAGGGTGGCCTGCACGGCGCCGCAGCGCTGGTGCCCCATGACCACGAGCAGACGCGGGCCGAAGGTCCGCGCGCCGTGCTCGATGGAGCCGAGCGTGACGGGGGTGACGATGTTGCCCGCCACGCGGATGGTGAAGAGGTTTCCCAGCCCGGTGTCGAAGAGGATATCCGGCGGGACGCGGTGGTCGCAGCAGCCCAGGACGATGGCGATAGGGTTCTCATCGAGGGCGTGGTCGTGGCCGTGGGGATCGACCTGGCGTGCATTGGCGGCGAAACGGGCGTTGCCGGCCTTGAGTCTGGCGAGGGCTTCCTGTGGGTCGATCATGCCGCTCCTTGACTGCTGGAGTATCGGGGAGCGATGATAGGACCGGCAGCGGGCGGGGCGCTCCGGGGACAAACAAGAAGTCGAATGCGACCCTCGTGTCCTGATTGAATCCGCGCGTGAAGTCACGCTTGAGCGCCGGAGGACGGCGCAGGAAAAACCTCGCCGGGGGCGGGGGATGGTCTTCGATCCATCTTCGATCAGAGCAGCGGCGCGTGCGTCAGGCGGCCATGCGTTTGCATGTCTCGGCGCAGTCCCGGCACGCCTGGGCGCACTTGTGCATCGGGTCGTTGCCCTTGGACAGACGCTCGCAGTCGTCGGCGCAATCGCCGCACACGCGGGCGCAAAGCCCGCACACATCGGGGTGCCACGCGGATTCGCGGCTCATGAAGTTGGCGGCGGTGACGCAGACGGCGGCGCAGTCCTGCATGATGCGCTGGTGCTCGACCGACGCGTGCTCGCCGCCGATTTCGAGGCAGTGGTTGACGCAACGCAGACATTCGTGCGCGCAGCGTTCGCAGTTGAAGATGCACTGGATGAGCTGGTCGTCGGTCTGGGAGGTGATGGCCATGGGCGGCTCCTCTAAGAAATGAACTCCGGTCGCGGAACACGGGGGAACCCGATCCTGTCTCTCTTTTCGCACGGGTCCATGCGGTGGTGATGAACCGCGGGTAAAAGCGGGTTCATGTTTCGGATGATCGCCCTCCGGGGCGGGAAACGAGGTCGCGGTCGAAGATGTGCAGGCGGTACTTTCGCGCGAGCTCGCGGCAGACGGCCAGGCCGCGGGTGGAGTTGCCGTAGGCGTCGAGGCGGGGCGAATAAACGGCGATGCCCATGAGCCCGGGGACGACGGCGAAGATCCCGCCCGAGACCCCGGACTTGGCGGGGATCCCGATCTCGTAGGCCCAGCGCCCGGCGTAGTTGTACATGCCGTTCATGAGCATGACAACGAGGATGTCCTTGATGTACTCCTCGTCGATGGCGCGCCGCGCGGTGATGGGATTGACGCCGAAGTTGGCCAGGGTCGCCGCGGCGTCGGCCAGGCGGGCGGTGTCGGTGAGCAGGGAGCACTGCCTGAAGTAGAGATCGAGGTGCTCGGTGATGTCGCCCTCGATGGTGCCCTTGTCCTTGAGCAGGTAGCCCAGGGCGCGGTTGCGGTCCCCGGTGCGCCGCTCGGATTCATAGACGGCCGTGTCCAGCCCGGGCTCGCACCCCAGGTAGGCCCCCACCGCCGCGCGCATGGAGTCGTAGCGCTGCCCGGGCGTGGCGCCGGGCATGAGCGAGGCGGTGACGATGGCGCCGGCGTTGACCATGGGGTTGAGCGGCTTGCCGATCTCGTCGAGCCCGACCATCGAGGAAAACGAGCGCCCGGTGGGCTCGACGCCGGTGAGGTCGATGACCAGGTCCCGGCCGACGGTGGCCAGGGCGTGGCCGAAGACCAGGGGCTTGGAGAGGCTCTGCAGGGTGAAAAGACAGTCGGCGTCGCCGACGGCGTGGCGTGCGCCATCGACGAGGGTGACGGCGATGGCGAAGCAATCGGGGTCGGCCTTGGCCAGCTCGGGGATGTATGCGGCGACCTCGCCGGTGTGGAGGCCGCGGTAGCGCGCGTGGAGCGATTCCAGGGTGGACCGGAGGTCGTCGAGCATGCGCCGATGGTATGCGTGGGGGGCGTGGACGATGCGCGAGGGGTATGACGCGGGTTTCATGCCCGGTTCACGCCCGATTCATGCCCGTGTCATGCCCGCACGGATACTTCAAACGAGAGATCTCGCGTCGGCGCCGGTATGATAGTGGTCCCTGAGATCTGCTTCAGTGTGTGAGGTCAAAGGTGCAAAGGACGGCATGGAGTTGACAAGTGGCGTGATCGCGACATGCGCCTTGTTGGCGCTCTGGGCGCTCGAGGCGTTGATCCCCGGGCTCTATGGCCGGGGTGCGGGGGCCGGGCGCCGGGTGCGGAACATGCTGCTGGGGCTGCTCAACGCGGGCGCCAGCGCCGTGGTGGTGCTGGTGCTGCTGGGAGCGGCCATCTGGAGCGACGCCCACGGGGTGGGACTGCTGCGGGTGCTGGAGGTCCCCGGGTGGCTCAGTGTGCTCGCGGCCCTGGTGGTGCTGGATTTCTGGCAGTACGCCACCCATGTGCTCATGCACAAGGCCCCGCTGCTGTGGCGCGTGCACACGGTGCATCACCACGCCGACCGGCTCGAGGCGACGGTGGCGATGCGGTTCCACACGCTGGAGGTGGTGGCGACGGGGCTGTCGCTGCTCCCCCTGATCGTGGTGCTGGGGATCGGCATCGAGGAGATCGCCCTGTACAACCTGCTGCTGCTGCCGCTCTCGATGTTCCATCACGCGAACATCGCGCTGAGTCCGGCTCTGGACCGGGCGCTGCGGTGGGTGATCGTGACGCCGGGGATGCACTGCGTGCACCATTCGCGCTGGCAGCCGGAGACGGACAGCAACTACAGCGCGGTCCTGTCGGTGTGGGACCGGCTTTTCGGGACGATGCGGACGCTGGCGCACCCAGAGCGCCTGCGCGTGGGGCTCGACGGGTTCCGCGACGAGGAGATCCACACGGTGGGCGGGATGCTGGCCACCCCCTTCAGCGATTCGCGCGCGGGGCTGGGGACGCCGGCGGGCGGGGATGAAGCGGTGAAACGAGAGCCGGAACCCCGCTCACACGGCGCCATGGAGCGGGTGTGACCCCGACGGGGTGGGGACGATCCCGGAATTGATTTTATTTGGATATTGTTTGGATACGGGCTCTTGATTCGGGCCGGTTTGTTTTTATCCTGTTCGGCATGAACGAGGAAGAGCACACATACCGGGACGCGTTGCCGCACGGGCCGGCGCACCGGCGCGGGGCGGGGCTCAATCCCGGAAACCGGTTCGAGGATGTGCGCCTGCATGTGCTGGGCGAGGAGCTGGACCGGCAGTGGGTCGAGCGGGCCCAGGAGGGGGAGGAGGGCAAGCCGGTGCGGGTGGAGCGCCGGGTGTACGAGGACGACACCAAGACGATCATCAACCGGGTAAGCCGGACCTCGGATGTGCCCTTCGACTGGACGGTGAACCCGTACCGCGGGTGCGAGCACGGGTGCATTTATTGTTTCGCGCGTCCGTTCCACGAGTACCTGGGGTTCAGCTGCGGGCTGGACTTTGAGACGAAGCTGATGGCCAAGCCGCGGGCGGCCGAGCTCTTGCGCGGGGAGCTGGCGGCCAAGAAGTGGAAGGGCGAGCCGATCGTGATGTCGGCGATCACGGACATCTATCAGCCGATCGAGCACCAGATGGGGATCGCTCGCTCGTGCCTGGAGGTGATGGCCGAGCACGGGCAGCCGGTGACGACGATGACCAAGAGCGCGATGGTGCTGCGGGATGTCGATCTGTGGGCCAAGCTGGCGGGGATGAACGCGGGGCGGGTGATCATCACGCTGGTGACGCTCGACGCCCAGCTGGCCTCGACGCTCGAGCCGCGGGCGACGACCCCGGCCGGGCGGCTGCGGGCGATCCGCGAGCTGACGGCGGCGGGCGTGCCTGTGACGGTCAATATCGCGCCCGTGATCCCGGGACTGACGGATGTGGAGATGCCCAGAGTTCTCGAGGCGGCGGCCAAGGCGGGGGCCAAGCGGGCGGCGTGGGTGCTGCTGCGGTTGCCCTACCAGCTCAAGGACCTGTTCCTGGACTGGCTGGAGCGGAATGTGCACCCGGACCGGGCGCGAAAGGTCGAATCACTGATCCGCCAGTCGCGCGGGGGGCGGCTGTACCAGGCGGATGTGAAGCGCGGACGCGGGAGCGGGGCGATGGCCGAGCAACTGGCCCAGAGCTTCGACATCTTCACGCGTCGCTACGGGCTGAACCGGGACATGCGCCCGCTGTCTTCGGCGCACTTCCGGCGCCCCGACACGAGCGGGCAGATGGGGCTGTTCGGGAGGGAGGACGACGATGGGTGAGATGAACTGGCTGTTTCTGGACATGAACAGTTTTTTCGCGTCGGCCGAGCAGCATCTGCGCGAGGAGCTCCGCGGGCTGCCCGTGGGGGTGGTGCCGGTGGAGTCGGAACGCACCTGCGTGATCGCCGCCAGCATCGAGGCCAAGGCGCACGGGGTGCGGACGGGGACGCGGGTCCCCGACGCCAGGAAGCTGTGCCCGGGGATCCAGCTGGTAGGGGCGCGTCCGGACACCTATGTGCGTCTGCACCGCGCGATCGCGGCGAGCATCGACAAGCACCTGCCGATCCACAAGGCGTACTCGATCGACGAGTGGGCCATGCGCCTGGTGGGGCCCGAGCGCAAGCCCGGGACGGCGCGGGCGCTGGGCGAGCGGATCAAGGCACAGATCAGGGAGGACCACGGCGGGTGGCTGCCGTGCTCGGTGGGGATCGCGCCCACGCGTCTGCTGGCCAAGATCGCCTGCGAGCTCAAGAAGCCCGACGGGCTGAGCGTGCTGGGGGTCGAGGACCTCCCCTACCGTCTGGCGCACCTCGGGCTGACGGACCTGACGGGGATCAGCGGCGGGATCGCCAGCCGGCTCGAACGCCACGGGGTGCGGGATGTCGAGCGCCTCTGGGGACTGAGCCGCAAGGACTCGGAGCGGATCTGGGGCTCGTGCGTGGGGGGCGACTGGTGGGCGGGGTTCCACGGGATCGACGAGGCGGAGGTGCGCACGCGCAAGCGTTCCATAAGCCACGCCAATGTGCTCGAGCCGCGTCTCCGCAACGAGGAGGGCGTGCGCCAGATGCTGGCGCGCCTGGTGACGCGCCTGGGGACGCGCCTGCGGCGCGAGGGGATGCTGGCCGAACGGCTGAGCATCCAGGTGGACTACATGCACGGGGCGCTGCGGTTCGAGTCGGGCATGGCGCTGGGGGGCGTGCGGGACACGCCGGCGCTGCTGCGGGGGCTGTATGAGCTGTGGGAGAAGCGGACACGGGTGCGGGCGACGCCGGTCAAGGCGGGGGCGTGCGTGTCGGGGCTGGTGCACGAGTCGCAGGCGAGCGGGCTGCTGTTCGGCGGGGAGGACCGGGGCCAGGAGCTGTCGCGGACCCTGGATGTGATCAACCGGCGCTGGGGAACGGCGGCGGCGTACTTCGGCTCGCTGCACGGGTGCAGCGGGGAGATGGACGAGAAGATCGCGTTCGGGCGCGTGCCCGAGGTCGTGGAGCGGGGCGTGCGGGAGAAGAAAGCTTGATCGCCGGAACCGGAGCCCTCAATCCCCGGTCCGGGCGAGAGGAGCGTCCGCATCCGCGCCGCTCGCGGGAGGGCGCGACGCGGTGAACTTGAGACCGATG
This sequence comes from uncultured Phycisphaeraceae bacterium, assembly GCA_964387925.1. Taxonomy (GTDB): domain Bacteria; phylum Planctomycetota; class Phycisphaerae; order Phycisphaerales; family UBA1924; genus UBA1924. The sequence continues at coordinate 88,366 of CAYLXF010000005.1, read as the reverse complement.
ATGGAGATCACCAGCAGCGCGAGGAAGCCGATGCGTCCCGTGGTCACGGGCTCGCCGAGCACGAGGACTCCCAGCAGGGCGGTGCCCGCGGCCCCCACGCCCACCCAGACGGCGTAGGCGGTGCCGATGGGCAGCGAGCGGACGGCGATGCCCAGCAGGTACATGCTCGCGGCCATGGCGGCGATGGTGAGCAGACTGGGCCAGAACCGGGTGAAGCCGTGCGTGTACTTGAGGCCGATGGCCCAGACGATCTCGAACAAACCGGCGATGACAAGGATAATCCACGGCATTGGGCGCTCCTGTCCGCGTCGTCTTGTCGTGACCGGGTACGGCGCGTCTCGTCCGGTGGCCGAAGATGGCCGGTGATGAGCGATGGTATGCCCCGGGTCAGCGGGTCGGGCGTGTCAGGCCCGTGGACCAGGCGCCCAGGGCCAGGGCGGCGACGGCGGAGGCGATGAAGACCTGAGTGAAGTCGCCGCTGAAATCGCGCCAGAAGGAGAAGACGAATGGTCCGGCGCTGGTGCCGATGACCATGAAGGTGGTGACGGATCCCCGGATGGCGCCGTGGTGTGTTCGCCCGTAGTAGCGGGCGAAGATGGGGCTGGCGAGCACGAAGAGGAGCCCCTGGCTGAGCCCCAGCAGCACGAAGGCCGCGTGGAGTATGATAGGGGGCAGAGGAAGGGTCCCCAGCGTGCGGCCGGACACATGGGCGGCCACGACATAGCACAGACAGGCGAGAGCGAGGGTGATTCCCGTGGCGGCCAGGAGCATGCGCGGCCGGATGCGATCGACGAGGTGGCCGAAGGGGATGGTGACGAGCAGGGACACGACGCCCAGGGTCCCCACCGCGGCGGCGGCGGTGGGCTTGGAGAGGCCCAGGTCCGCGACCATGGGCTGGATGTGGAAGACGAAGGCGGTGCCCACGGCGGCGGAGAGTATCATCGAGGCGGTGGCGATCCAGTAGGCGCGGGTGCGCATCGCCTGCCCGAGGGTGAACTCGTGGGCGCTGCCAGCGGTTTCGCTCAGGGCTCTTTGATCGTGGGCGAGCCCGGCGTCGCCGATGGATGGGGCGTCGAGCTCGATATCGATCTCGTTTTCTTGTTCCCGCGGGTCGTGGTGGGCGCGCGGGGTTGGATCGCCGTCGAGATGCTGGTGCAGGTCCGGGGCGGTTGACATAGGCCAGCCAGATGAGCGGCAGAACGATGGCCCAGACGCACGCGCCCAGCAGGGCGTAGGTGACGCGCCAGCCCGCGACCTCGATCAGGGCCAGGATCCCCGCGGGCAGGACGGCCACGGCCAGGGGCATGCCCAGGTGGCGGATGGACTCGGCGAACCCCAGCCGGCGCTCGAACCACATGGCCAGCGCGTGCGACGAAACGAGCCCCAGAGCCCCCTGTCCCAGGAATCGCAGGGCGAAGAAGGAGACGGTGAGCACCGCGAGGTTGAGTACGAGGCGGGCGTGCTCGCCGAGATCGAGTGTGCCGACCAGGGCGGTGCTGGCGCCGATGAGGGCGCAGGAGGCCCCCAAGAGCACGGCGACGGCGGTCATGACGGCACGGGTGCCGAACCTGTCGCTGGCGCGTCCCACGAGGGTGAGCGGGAGCGAAGCGCAGAAGGTGGCGACCATGTAGGCGCCCGAGAGCTGAGAGAGGGAGATATGCAGGTCGCCTCGGATGGCGTCGGAGAAGGTGCCGACGATGAAGGACTGGCCCGGGCTGGTGGCCATGGTGGTCAGGGTCGTGACGGCGAGCATGACCCAGCCGTAGAAGAGGGTCGGGCGATCGGAGCCCGATACCCGTCGGGCGATGAGCCGCGCCAGGGGGGCGCTGGGCGACGCGGCGGGGCAACGGTTGTGGGTCATGGGACGGGCCTCGCGAACCGCCCCGGGACGGTCGTGAGCGAGTTGATGGCGGCCGGGAATGAGATCCACACGGATCTGAACGGCCAGAGAGAGGTTGCGGCGGTGTGTTGAATCTAGACCGCAGCGGATGAGACGCCGTGCGCGCGGTCTCGCCAATGGTATGCACCTCGCCCCATTCCGCGGCAGAGACTTGGCGACTCCACCACGCAGAGCTCGGACGGGCAGTATGAATGCTGGTTTCACGGTCTGTTCATGCTGGGCTGAGTTTGCGTGGGGACAGTACCTTGCGGTGCGACCCATGTGGGGAGCCCTCAAGGAGCGGACCATGCACGAGCGAGCGACACACGAAGACCAGATCACGCGGTTTCTGAGCGATCTTTACTCGATGGAGCTGCAGGCGCTGGTCCAGCTCAGGTCCGCCCCGCAGATCGCGGGCGATCCGGTGATCGCCGGGCATTTCCGGAAGCACCACGAGGAGACGCAGCGCCAGGCGGAACTGGTTCTTGGGCGGCTGGAGGCGCTGGGTGGGTCGGTGTCGGGGATCAAGGACGCGGTCATGAAGATGGGCGGCGAGGGGTTCCTGCTCTTCGCTCGGGCCCAGTCCGAAACGCCCGGGCGGCTGCTGGCGCACGCGTACTCGTACGAGGCGATGGAATGGGGCGGCTACGAGATGCTGCGGCTCATGTGCCTGCAGCGCGGCGACGCGGAAACCGCGGAGCTTGCGCGGCGGATCCGCGACGAGGAGCAGGAGATGCTCGATCGGCTCGGTTCGTGCTTCGACGAGGCGGAGCATCGCGTGCACGAGAGGCAGGGAGGAATAAGCCAAGAGCATCTAATCAAACACCTCGGCGAGGCGCATGCCCTGGAGGCCCAGAGCGAGAAGCTGCTGGAGAAGGCGGTGAAGATCGGCGGGGCCCCCTCGCTGATCTCCGTGTACCGCCTGCACCTGGAGCAGACACGGCGCCAGTCGCGGCGTCTGGAGGAGCGGATCGATGAGCTTGGCGGCTACCCCTCCCGGACGAAGGACGCGATGATGCGGATCGGGGCGGTCGAATGGGGCATGTTCTTCCAGGCCCAGGGCGACACGCCGACCAAGCTGGCCGCTTTCGCCTACGCCTATGAGCACCTGGAGATCGCCGGGTACGAGCTGCTGGCGCGAACGGCGCGCCGGCGCGGCGACGCCAAGACCGAGCGGCTCTGCCGCGAGATCCTCGCCGAGGAGCGCGAGGCGGCGGTGAAGCTGGCGGTGTGTTTCGAGGACGCGGTGGACACGGTCCTGGAGGAGCACGCGGAGCCGGCGCGATAATCGCCGAGCGCCAGTCAACGGGCGTCTATTTCGCTCGCAGAGAGGCGTTGCGTTTCACCGCGGCGCGGATGAGCGCCTTGAACGCGCTCTCACGGAGCTTATCGCCCTCGAAGAGATCGATGGCGCGCCGGGCGTTGCCGCTCAGACTGGCGTTGAAGAGCCCCGCGGGGTCGTCGAGGGCCGCGCCGTGGGCGAAGGTGAGCTTCACCTTGTCCTTGTAGGTTTCGCCCGTGCAGATGATTCCGTCGTGGGACCAGACCGGGACGCCCAGCGGGTTCGAGGGCTTGCGCCACTTGATCTCTTCGATGACCTCGGGGTCGGCCTGTTTGATGAGGGCGCGGAGACGGGCGAGTGTGTCGCCGCGCCAATCGCCCAGTTCCTTGATCCGGTCGGTGATGAGCTGGGATGCTGATGGTTCGGCCATGTCTGGGTCTCGCTCACATCTTCGCGTCGGGCGGGCGGCGGGCTTGTTCGATCCAATCGACGAGCCGGTCCTCGTCGATATGGTCATCCTCGTGGATGTGGAAGTACGCGCATCGGCGCCTTGGGTTTTCATCGCCCACCGGCGGGGTGGGCCGGCGTGGAAAGCTCGTGCAGACGCCGGCTGTGGGCGCTGAGGAGATCGCTGCGCGTGATCATGCCCACGAGTTCCCTCGACTCGCGATCGATGACCGGGAGTCGTCCGATCGAGTGACGGACCATGTGGTCGGCGGCGTCGCGGAGGGTGTTGTCCGAGTACACGGCCACGGGCGGGCGGGTGGCCAGCTGCTCGATGCGCGACTGTTCGTCGAGGTCCGGGTCCATGAGCGTGCGGCGCGTGATGACGGAATGGAGCACCCCGCGCTCGTCGAGGACGGGGAAGCCCTGGTGCGAAGTCCCCTCGGCCCTTGTCGAGAACCATTCCCGCACCTGGGCGACGCTCATGCCGCCGCGGAGGGTGACGGGGTCGCGGGAGGCGACATCGCGCACGAGCAGCTGGCTGAGGAAGTCCGGCTCGTAGTCCGCCGGGACGCGCACGCCGCGGCGTTCGATCTTCTCGGTCATGATGGTGTTGCGCATGAGCAGAGCGGAGATCATGTAGGCCGAGGCGCACCCGCCGAGCAGCGGCAGCAGGCCCATGGGCTGGAGGGTGGTCTCGAAGGCGAACACGGCGCTGGTGAGCATCGCCCGCGAGGCGCCGGCGAAGATCGCGGCCATGCCCACCAGGGCCGCGATGCGCGGGTCGATCTCGGCGCCGGGGACCACCGCCGCCGACGCCACGCCCAGCAGGGCGCCCATCGCCCCGCCGATGGTGAACAACGGCGCGAGCGTGCCGCCTGATGTGCCGCTGCCCAAGGAGATGGACCAGGAAACGAACTTGAGCGCGGCCAGCCATGCGATGGTCGCGACGGTGATGTTGGCCGAGAGGATGTCGGAGATGTTGTAGTAGCCCACGCCCAGCGTCCGCGGCTCGATATATCCGACGACCCCCACCGCGAGCCCGCCCAGGGCCGGCCACCACATCCAGTTGATGGGGAGGTGCTCGAAACCGTCCTCGATGGCGTAGACGGCCTTGGTGACGGCGACGCTGGCCAGGCCCACGATCGCGCCGATGAGCACATAGCAGGCCAGCGCCGAGCCGCTGGGCTGGAGCAGGTCGGGCATGTGGAAGACGGGCTCGGTTCCCTCGAAGGCGTATCGCACGCCCGTGGCCGTCACGCAGGCCAGGGCGACGGGGATCAGCGAGCGGGCGCGGAACTCGAAGAGCAGCAGCTCGATCGCAAGCAGCACGGCCGAGACGGGCGAGCCGAAGGTCGCGGCCATGCCCGCGGCGGCGCCGGCGGACAGCAGGGTCTTGCGCTCGATGCCCGAGGTGCGGATGACCTGGCCGATGAACGAGCCCAGGGCGCCGCCGGTGGCGATGATGGGACCCTCGGCCCCGAAGGGGCCGCCGGTGCCGATGGCGACCGCCGAACTCAGGGGTTTGAGAAATGTCAGGCGCGGGGGGATCCGGCTCTGGTTCTGGATCACCTGCTCCATGGCCTCGGGGATGCCGTGGCCCCTGATCGCGCGAGAGCCGTACTTGGCCATGAAGCCGACGATGATCCCGCCGATCGCGGGGACGGCGATGACCCACAGCCCCAGGCGATTGCCCAGCGGGGTGTGATGTGAGAATGTGAAGACGCCGTGGAATGAGACGGCGGTGATGAACCATATCAAGTGCATGAGCACCTGGGCGATGACGGCCGCCACCGCCCCGAGCCCGACCGCCAGCAGCGAGATAAAGATGACCCTTCTGTCCAGCGAGGGCGACTGAACAGGGAGCGCGGCCGCGCCGAGCGTGTCGGACATCGACGGGGCGACAGGGATGCCTTGATCCATCTGGGAAACCTCATTCATCTCAGGGGTTGCGTGGCGGAAACGCCGGGCCAGATCGTAGAGAGATCGTGGCGACGAATCACGCTCCGCTCGCTCGCATTTCACGGGTGAAAGGACGATATGCTCTGTCACCCGATGACAGGCGCCACGGGTGCCGGTTGATGATTTCGGCACGGCGCGATCCGCGGGCTCAAGGGAGCGGGGCCGGTTGGATCCGCGAATGACCGTGGGAGGGATGCGGGCACGCGGTCAGGTCGCTACGCGGCTCTCCCTGAGACACACAGCGCGGGGCGCGGGCATGACGGCGCCGGGCCTCGGGCCATCCTCGATTCCCACAGTAAACTTCCGGGCTCCTCCATGACCGAACCACTCGCAACCGCCATCCTGATGCTCGTGTTCGGCCTGCTCATCCTGTGCAGCGTGCTGTTCAGCCGGCCGCTGAACAAGGTCGGCGTGCCGGTGGTGCTGCTCTTTCTGGTCCTGGGGATGCTCGGCGGGTCCGAGGGGATCGGCGGCGTGCCGTTCAACGACTACCGGCTCGCCTACAGGCTGGGCACGATCGCGCTGGTGCTGATCCTGTTTGACGGCGGGCTGAACACGGCCCAGTCCTCGATCCGGGCGAGCCTGGTTCCCTCGGGCCTGCTGGCGACCTTCGGCGTGGTGATCACCGCGGCTCTTGTGACCGGCGTCGCACGGCTCCTGGGCCTGTCCTGGGGGGAGGCGGCCCTCGTCGGGGCCATCGTCTCGTCAACCGACGCGGCGGCCGTCTTCGCGGTGCTCCGGGGGGGCAGCGTACGCGTCAGAGAGCCGGTCCGCAGCGTGATCGAGATCGAATCGTGCATCAACGACCCCATGGCCATCATTTTGACCATCACCCTGGTCGAGGTGATGAAATCACAGACCCAGCCCACCCTGTGGCTGCTGCTGCTGGTTCCCATGCAACTGGCCATCGGCGCCGGGGTCGGGGTCCTGATGGGCCTGCTCGGGCGATGGATGCTCGACCGCAGTCGCTTCGCCACGGTCGGCCTCTACCCGGCGGCGACGCTGGCGCTCGCGTCCGTCACATTCGGGATCACGACGATCGCCCAGGGCAGCGGACTGCTCGCCGTGTTCGCGGCCGCGGCCGTGCTGGGCAACGGCCCCCTGCCCTACAAGTCGGGGCTGACGCGCGTGCACGACGCGATCGCCTGGCTCGCCCAGGTGTCCATGTTTCTCATGCTCGGTCTGCTGTCGTCGCCCAGCCGGCTCATCGGCGTGGCCGGCATCGGGCTGGCCCTGGGGCTGGCCCTGGCCGTGGTCGCGCGTCCGGTGGCGGTGACGATCTGCCTGGGCCTGCTCGGCTGGGAACGAAAGAAGATCGCGTACACGGGATGGATCGGCATCCGCGGCGCGGTGCCGATCGTGCTGGCCACCATCCCGATCATGTCGGGCCTGCCCGCCGCCGAGCGCGTCTTCGACATCGTGTTCTTCATCGTGGTGTTCAGCGCCCTGGCGCCCGGAGCCAGCATCATCCCCGTCACGCGATTCCTCGGGTTCGAGGGCCCCCGGCAGCCCGAGCCCTCCGCGCTGCTGGAGATCCACTCCCGCAAATGGCGCGAGGGCAATGTCTATGTCTACCGGGTCAGCACGGTGTCGGCGGTGTGCGACTCGATGCTCTCGGAGATCGAGTTTCCCGAGCACGCCTCGGTCCTGCTGGTCGTCCGGGGAGACACGCTGCTGCCCGCCCAGGGCCAGACGCGCCTGCGCGAGGACGACTTTGCGTATGTGTTCTGCAGGCCCGACGAGGAGCCGTTCGTCGGGCTTCTGTTCGGCCAGCTGGTGATGAACTGACACTCCGCGCTTCCGCGCCGATCACTGCTGGCGGCGTCGTGGCCACCGACCGGGCACCCGGCGCGGTGCGGCGTTGTTGACCCCGGCGCCGGGTGTGGGATAATCATCGCATGCACGCGCATCCCTTGAGCGCAGTCGCGATCGGCTCGCTGTTGTTCCTCTCGGCCTGTTCATCGGGAAGACCTGTGACGCAATCCCAGCAACCCGCGGTCCCTGATACGCCGGCCGGCAAGCCCCAGCGCGGGCGGATCCTCGGGATCGGCGGCGTGTTCTTCACATCCGCCAACCGGGACGCCATGCGCCAGTGGTACGCCACGCACCTCGGGCTCGCCGACGGGGGCGGGGGCGCGATCCTTCCGTGGCGGGCCGCGGACGACCCGCGGCGTGAGCTCATGACGGTCTGGACGATCTTCCCAGACGGCACGGACTATTTCAGCCCCGGCCAGCCGTTCATGGTCAACTACATCGTGGACGATCTCGACGCCCTGCTCGCTCGGCTCGGGCGGGAGGGCGTGAAGATCGATCCCAAGCGGATGGACGAGTCCTACGGCCGCTTCGCGTGGATCTATGACCCGGACGGGAACAAGATCGAGCTGTGGGAGCCGGCTCCGTCGGCGCCCTGAAGCCATCGCGTGGCCATCTCCCGCGATGGCCACGCTCTTGCCAAGACGATCACGAATCCACCGTCGTCTCGCGGATGCGGAGTCTGGCCGTTCGTCTCTTGATGGAACACCTCGCGTGTCACCCGTTGGTGGTCATGCCTTGTCGGCGATCCCGGCGAGGCGGCGCCAGAGCCTCAGTTGGCCCAGGTGATCCGGCGGATGCGTGACCAGCAGTGTGATGGCGATATGCCCGATTGTCGGCGAGTACGGCTGGAACTTCTCTGGCGCGGGTCTCGGGAAGTACCCTGCGTGCTTCCGGGTGACAACGGCGGCGAGGCGTTCGTTCCGCTCTTTGAACCGGCGCACGAGTTCGGGCTTGGTTGCGTAGGCGGCGGGATCGGGCACGGGGGTGGTGCCGTAGCCGTACCGCTCCAACTCTGCGTCGGCCGTCGGCACGCTCGGGTCGTCGAGCATCGACAGCAGCACCCCGGCGTACGCGTTGAGATGCGACAGCGTCCAGGCGGGGTGATTCACGAGGGCGCCCGGCTGCTCGGTCATGCGGGATTCCGGGATATCATCGACGGCCTTGACGATCAACCGGGAGATCATCTCGTGGACATCCAGGATCGCGCCGACGGTGTCGTAGGAGTCGTGGGCGTTCATGAGTGGATGCTACAAGATGGCGCCGGCGCGGACAACATTGCTCAGCGGAAAGACCGCGGCATCGGGCACGCGCCCCGGGAGTGCGCGTTCAGACTCTCAAAGACGAAACCCCCGCAGGTCCTTGATCTGCGAGGCCTTTACGCATGAATCGGGGTGAGAGGATTTGAACCTCCGACCTTCTCGTCCCGAACGAGACGGACAGCTAACGCAAACCATCGTCTTCTAGAGAGTTCTGAATCGGCTATTCAGGATGGCCGCCCTATGGCCGCTTCGGCCAGGCAGGACAGTGTATGCCAAGTCATGACCGATGTGTGGCTGGCCCGTGTTGTGCAGCACTGGGATGCTCTCCCCGAACCGATGAAAGCCGCAATCGTGACGATCGTGGAAAGCGTGTATACCCAAGCGACTGACTGCCGCCGAGGCTGATACCTGACTCCGGTGCGAAAATTGCCTCATTCCGATCGGGAGGGATTGAATCAGCCGATAGGGGACCGCCTCTGGCCGGGCAAGACCTGACGACAACTTCAGGCAAGATCGTCTCTCGCCCGAGGTATGACCTGTTCAGGATCTCCCTCCCAAGGGACGGACACAGCCCGGTGAGATGAATCACGGATTACTTAGGAGCAGAAGCAGTTCCAGCAGATGCAGATCAGCTTGACGCGGGATATTGATGAAAAATGAAGGCGGTTGAAGGCCCCGCACGGCAGGCGAACCGGTACACTGTGGGAGAATGCATCCTCCGATGACCAGAGTAGGCACAGCCGAATATCGCATCAGATGGTTCGATATCCTCATACACTGATTTGGGGGGTTTGACAACATGATTAGGAAGAATATCTGGTGGTCGTTCGCAAGTTTTCTGTCTCTGTGCTCCGCCCTGGCGTATGCGGGATATCCCGTGAATCTCGCCGGCGGGAAATGTGGGGATGGGGAGGAGAGCCAAGGCGGCAGCACCGGAGATGGCGGAGAGAATGACAGCGATCCGATCTATCTGGCCTCTGGCGATTATCAGCGGTCGGAGACGGATCTGTTTATTCCCGGTCGTGGGCTTGATTTTGAGTTCACTCGGATGTACCGGTCCAGGAGTAGCGCTTTCGCGGACCTCATGAATCCTCACGACGGCAACAACGATGCTGTTGAGATCGGGCGTGTCGAAATAGTTGACCGGTCGCCATTGGGCATTGGATGGGATCACAAGTATGACATGAGGATCGATATTGATGAGAATGCTGGCGTTATTGTCGACATCGGTACTTTAGGGATTGATCCGGAGCCCGAGATTGTGGCGGACAATGAGCCTGATGTGATCTTCCTGTATGATGGCACGGGGCGACGCGACGATTTCAGGGTGTACACGACGCACAACGCGGTCGCGGGTAATCCCGCCCTCTACGCGAACGACAAGTTCGCTTCGGTCATCCGGTACTCGGTTCACAACGCCTATATCGACATGTTCGATGAGAATCAGGTGCGGTACCGTTTCCTGCCGTTTTATACCGCCGAGGACCAGAACGCGATCCTGCCGTATGCCGGGCGTCTGCACTCAATCACGGATCGGAATGGGAACCAGCTTGAGTTTTTCTATGAGACATCCAATGGCGTCGAGCGCCTCGCCTACATGACGGACACGCTCGACCATACAATTAATTTTTACTATCATGACAATGTCGGATCGCCCATCAGCTCGTCATACCCCGCCGACCAGGTCGCGCATCTGCTCTGGCAGGTCGTGGATAACGCCGGCCGCATGGTCGAGTTCGAGTACGAGAACATCTCGAGCGATTACCGGGCGAGGCTCATCTCGGTTACGCTCCCCAATATCGAGAATACGACGGGCTTCCCGATCCAGTACTCATCCGCGGGAACATCGATCGATCATGGCCGGTTCCCATCCGGGCGAAAATGGCAATACGAGTATGCCACTGCCTTGCCGTCAAGCAACTGGTTGTATGACGGGATGCTCACGAAGGTCACCGATCCCAACGGCGTCGTCATCATCCAGAACGAATACAGCCGGGATGTTAACAATATAGACCGTCGCGCATACGGCCGCGTGATTCGCCAAGAGTACGCTGACGAGGCGTACAACTATGTTTGGATTGACAATGAGAACAACCTGATCTCCCAAACGAGCGGCAAGGATTACTTTGTCTGGGTGAATGATCGGAGAGGGGCGATCACGCGGTACAAGTATTCGCACGCACGATCCTCATACGGTCCCGGCGAAGTCCGAGACATGCAGCTTCTTGAAAAACTTGAGTTCATGGGTTTCGTCGACGACCCCGATCTGCGCGTGTACGCGGAGTATAACTCGGGTTCGGATACGATCGGGTCCTGGAAGCAGATCGACGGGAGCGGCAATGTGACGGCCCTCATCGGGACGACTCCGCACGACCCTGTGCGCACGATATTCATGCCCGAAGACCCGTGGAACAACGCCGGGATCGAGTATCCCAATGGGAGCACGATTCAGAATACCTACTACAACAACGATTACCCGCCGCCCACGGGCGAGTTCCCAAGCCCGCAGTTCTACAGGACGGTCACGAGCCGCACGATGAGCTCACCCGACGGGGTCACGCCCGTGGTTTCAATTACAGAGTCCTGGAGATATGATTTTGACTTTGGTGGCGGCGGCTGTGGGTGCGGATCATCGAGCTTCGAGACCGCATACAAGGACGGAAATGGGTATGTCACTCGCAAGGTCTACGACACAACAGCAGATCCGCTTACCGGACGGGCGAATGGGAATCTGCTCACCGAGTATCACGGTCTCCCCTCAAGTTATTTTACGAATACTTTGGATTCAAATGTGTCCAATGATGCGGCTTCGGTTGATGAGTACACCTATAATCAGTGGGGGCAGACGCTCACTCATATACACCCAGAGAAGGTTATTCTTGACTCTCAGGGCAACCCGACAGCGCATCGCCGTGTTGATTCGTTTGACTACTATTCCGACACAAATGACGAGGCGAACTACGGCCGGCTTCATCACAAGCACATCGATATCAACGGGCTCAACCTGACGACGACATATGAGTACGACCTCATCGGCAACATCATCAAAGTCACCGGCCCCTACACCGGAAACGGTACCCCCAACGGCTACGCGGGCGCCGATGTCACAGAGTACCTCTACAACCAGGCCTCACAGCTCGTCCGCGAGCGGCATTATGACGGAGCCAGCACGCTCTACGCCGAGAAGATGTACTTCTACGATGCAAACGGCAATCTGGTGGTCGAGGATGAGCTGAATCTTGACGGCGATCAGAGCGTCGTTGCCGATGATGCGATGAATGGGGAGACCAAGTGGTTCACTACTGTCCATGTCTACGACAAGCTCGATTTCCGCACGGAAACCTCTCGCGAGAAAACCCCTACCGACGGCATCTTCACTGACTACGCCACGGCCAGCACATCGAAGAAGGCCAACAGCCAAGCGGCCAGCGGCGGATACATTACCCAACGATGGACATACGACGCGAATCGGAATCTGACGCTCTTCGAGAACGGCGAGGCTGTCAGCGGCGGGCAGGCGAGCAATGTTATCAAACATGAGTATGACGCGCGGGATCTCCGAAACCTGACCATCGTGGGCTACGGTGGAACCTCGCCGCTGAAAACGGCGTTCGAGTACGACGAGAACGGCCGGGTGGAGACGAAGACGGTCAACCCTGACGGTGATGCCCAGCAAACCAGCTATGTCTACGACTGGTTCAATCGGTTGATTAGCCGCAGCGATCCTATGGGCGACGAGACGCTCTACGAGTATGATGACAATCATAATCTCACGCAAGTTGCGCTCTGCGGACCAATCCTTTTCGAATCCCCCAGTGGCACTGGCGAAACTCAGGTGACCCTGGCCCGTGTGTCGCGTGTCTATGAGGAACTTGATCTCTATACCTCGCAGATGCTTGAGGTTTTCGATTACGATTACTCAAATGGAACCGGGGAGAACTGCGGCGAGATTCCGACGGGCTCTACCCAGCAGACCACCTATTTTACCTATAATCAAGACAGTTCATTGCGCCAGGTCGATGCCCCTTCCGGCGGCAGCATGAATGACATCACTGATATCTTCTACGATACGGCCAGCCGGCTGGAAATGCGGTTCGACGCTGGCGGTAATGTCGCCGAGTACGGATACGACGCCGACTCGAACCTGATCTCGACGACGAAGACCGACTACTCGACGGAGAACGGCTCGGTCTACGAAATATACGAAGTGGCCTATGCCTATGACGCCATGGACCGCCGGATCTCCATGATCGACGGGGTCAACAACGCCACAACCTATGAGTACGACTCACGCTCGAATATGATCGAGATGACCGATCCCCGCGGCACGGATACGACCTACGCATACGACTCGCTGGGCAGGCTCACATCGACCTCGCTCGACATGGGCGGTTCGATCACGATTGACGAGGGGAAAGAGTACGATGATTCAAGCCGCCTCGTCAGCGAGATCGACGATAACGGCCATGCCACCGAGTACGACTACGACGGCGTCAACCGCGTCGTCAAGATCACGATGCCCGACGGCGCGTACTACTCGATCGCGTACGATGACAACGGCAATCCCGCGACCTGCACCGACGCTCGCGGCGTGGTGATCACCCAGACCTTCGATCTCGATAATCGCCTGGTCGCCCGCACGATCAACGACTCGGCGGTCAGCGGGGGCCTCCCTGGCGCCACCGGTGAAGCATTCACCTACGACGGCCTGGGACGGCTGCGCACGGCGGACAACGACTTCGCCCAGGTGACCCGCGAGTACGACTCGCGATCGAACCTGATTCTCGAGGTCCAGAACATCGACGCCGCCTCATCGTTCAATGCGGCCTACGACCGTGAGGTCGAGTACGGCTACGATTCGGCGAACAACAACACACAGCTGACCTATCCTGGTGGACGCGAGGTGTACCGAACCTACGACGAGCTCAACCGGCTCGTTGGCATCTTCAACGATGCCCCGCACACCGATCCCGTGACGGAGTTCGAGTATGTCGGCGATCGGATCGCCAAGCGCGTGCACGGGAATGGCGCCCAGACGGCCTACCGATATGATGGGCACAATGCGGCCACGCCCCAGACCGGCGACCTCGGCTTCGGGCGCGTTGATCAGATCACGACGACCAACACGAGCACCAGCGCCATTCTCGACGCGTTCACCTTTACCTGGGACGCCGCCCAGAACCGCACCAGCTACAACGACACCGGATCGGCCATGCCCGACCGTCGTGAGCGGACCTTCGGCTACGATCCGGCCAACCGCCTGGTCAGCACGGACGCCGACTTCCCCGATCCCAATACCACCCATACGGCCCCCACCAACGCCGGCGTCACGACCTACACCCTCGACGGCGTGCACAACCGCACCGCGGTCAGCGGCTTCGAGGAGCTTGGCGCCCCGGTCGGGACCTACGCCCAGAGCGGCGACCAGGCCCTCAATAACCAGTACACCCAGACCCCTCGTCCCGCCGGCGGCGAGTGGGACTACACTTACGACGCCAATGGCAACCTGCTCATCAAGGCCCAGCACAGCGTGGCCGATTACAACGGCGACTACACCCATAACTTCTTCGACATGTCCCAGTTCATGATTGATTACGGCAACGGCGACCCGGACGCCGACTACAACGGCGACGGGCAGCTCAACTACGCCGATGTCAGCGCCTTCTCGGCGGCCTACGGCCCGCTGGACGGGACGAGCCTGGAGCACTGGCACTACGGCTACGACTTCCGCAACCAGCTGGTGGAGATCTCGCACCGCCAGGGGACGAGCACGCTGGCCGAGACTTTTAATATCTACGACGCGCTGGCGCGCAGGGTGAAGGAGTCGATCGACCTGAACGCCGATTCCACGCCCGACGCCGCCAAGCAGCTGGTCTACGGCGGGGTCTCCTCGTGGGAGGTCCTCGAACAGATCGACCTGCTCAACGACGAGACGATGTTCACGCATGTGTTCGGGATCGGGATCGACGACGAGGTCAGCTACCGCATCGAGGATGTACAAACGCCCGAGGACTACTGGTCGCACCGCGACGATCTGGGCTCGCTGACGAGCATCACCGATGAGAACGGCGTGGTCAAGGAGCGCTACGAGTACGGGGATTACGGCGATGTTCGGTTCTTCGACGCGTCGGGCGCGGCGCTGACGGCCTCGGTGTACCTGCCCCAGCACTTGTACACGGGAAGACTCGTCATCGGGGGCACGGGGCTGCTGGACTACCGCTTCCGGGTGCTGGAGACGGAGACGGGGAGGTTTGTGCAGAGGGATCCTCTAGGTACTTACGATACACTGAATCTCTATACTTATGTGTCAAACAATCCGACAGGCCGGGTTGATGCTTTTGGGCTTTATGGACAGGAAATGGAAGCTCCCGGAGGAGGTGGGGCTGGGAGTGGAAATGATATTGATAAACAGCGGCTAGTTGATGCTTCTATAAAAAATTGTGGAGGTGGGTCTATATGTGATCAAGTGCGTAAAAAACTTAAAGGATGGCAAGACGAGTATACGAAGCGAGTAAATGATCTGAACAATGATGATGGCACAAATATTCAGCCTTCCACTGGCACTCCCGGCTACAATCTACCTGAGCGAATTGGGGGCGATCACTTACATCCTAGCACCAGCCGTGGTGGGCATCGCGCATTAATTGAATGGTATAAAGATGGTATAAAATGGGCCTTAGATTTTATCAACAGATATTGCAATGGACCAGGCAGCCCTCCTCCTGGGTTGCCGGCCCCTAAACTTAAGCCCTTTGGTGAATATATTAAGCCTTGGGAGGGAGATCCTGTTTGGGCGCCACCTCCAAGACCGGTCACTGTTCCAATCCAAACTTGGTCTCCTCCAGTAATAATTATTGATCCAGAAACGGGAGTTGCGATAGGTGTAGCAGCAACAACAGGATTAATTATATTTGCAGATCGAATACGAGACTATGAACAAGAAGTTGAGGGTGGCTGGTGAAAATAGATCAAGAAAATGAGTTTGTGACAAAACAAATTTATTTGTTGCATAAAATAAAAGAAAATATAGCTATAGCATCTTGGGGGGACGAGGCGATACTTGTTGGCAAGTTCTTGGACATAGTTTGCGATCAAATGTCCAACATCTCTCTCAGCAGTAAAGATAATATTTCTCAAATTGCTGCAGTGATGTACGATGTATCATCTTTGTTCAGTTCAGATCCTGATCGCGAAAATGCCAAATCAGAAGTTGATATATGGCTTGCAAGGCAAACTGCTTCTAGATAAAAATAGTAGTTGTCCAGCTACTTTGGGGGCGGTCTTGTTGGGAAACCGTGTGCTAGCACAAAAACATTTAGTGGAGATTGCCGGGTGCCCTGCTTACGCGCAGCTTAAGCAGGGTACGAACAGGGTTTCGCGGTCGAATGGTCAGCCCACCCGCCTCCATTGGGCTTTGGACTACAATGCACCCATGGTCGCGATGCTCACTTCAACCCGCCGTACTCCCGACATCGGCGACCAGGCCCTCAACAACCAGTACACCCAGACCCCTCGTCCCGCCGGCGGCCAGTGGGACTACACTTACGACGCCAATGGCAACCTGCTCATCAAGGCCCAGCACAGCGTGGCCGATTACAACGGCGACTACACCCATAACTTCTTCGACATGTCCCAGTTCATGATTGATTACGGCAACGGCGACCCGGACGCCGACTACAACGGCGACGGGCAGCTCAACTACGCCGATGTCAGCGCCTTCTCGGCGGCCTACGGCCCGCTGGACGGGACGAGCCTGGAGCACTGGCACTACGGCTACGACTTCCGCAACCAGCTGGTGGAGATCTCGCACCGCCAGGGGACGAGCACGCTGGCCGAGACTTTTAATATCTACGACGCGCTGGCGCGCAGGGTGAAGGAGTCGATCGACCTGAACGCCGATTCCACGCCCGACGCCGCCAAGCAGCTGGTCTACGGCGGGGTCTCCTCGTGGGAGGTCCTCGAACAGATCGACCTGCTCAACGACGAGACGATGTTCACGCATGTGTTCGGGATCGGGATCGACGACGAGGTCAGCTACCGCATCGAGGATGTACAAACGCCCGAGGACTACTGGGCGCACCGCGATGATCTGGGCGAAGGCGCTCCAGTGGGGCGATGTCGTTCTGACCGGTGGACAGCCTCTGCTCCGGCTCCGCGGCCACACGACCAAGGCAAAGCGGTCCGATGTGCTCGCGCTCCATCCGGAGCTTGCCGAACGCCTGGTCGAGATGAAGGCCGCTCGAAACGGGCCAGTTCAGGACCCCGAGCCGGTCTTCACCGCGATCCCCGACCGCCGGACCTTCCAGCGGGATCTTGCTGCGGCAGGCATTGAGGCCGTCGAATCCGGCCGGCACTTTGACTTGCACGCCATGCGGGTGTCGCTTACACCTTCCTCGCCAGCCAGGGCGTGGGGCAGCGGCTCGCCCAGACCCACCTGCGTCATACCGATCCCCGGCTCACCGCCGTGACCTACACGGACGCGGAAGCCCTTCCGATGGCCGCCACTATCAGCGGTCTGCCGGGTGTGACGGATGCACGGGGGGCGGGCGAGGGCGCCGAGCGTGATGCCCCACTCGACCCGCAGGTGGACCCCGCGAGCGAGAGTGAGCAAACAGCGGCCGCTTATAGGCCGCCTTTGGAGGGCAGAAATGGGCTGAACGGGGCCGAACCTGTCACAGGCCGGGCTACCCAGGAACCCGAGCGTGACCGCCGCAAACCCTTAAAGAGTCACGACTTGTCACACTCTGGCAGAATCGGGGTGAGAGGATTTGAACCTCCGACCTTCTCGTCCCGAACGAGACGCGCTACCAAGCTGCGCTACACCCCGGAATGGCCGCCGACGATCTGGGCGGGCAACGATGATACGCCGCTGGGGCGCGTGGGTCGAGAGGAAATGGGGGAACGGGATCAGTTCACGCCCGGGTCCTGGTGTTGGGGCGGGGAGAGGTAGATGTTGTCTTCGAGGGTGGAGGGATTGCCGTCGGGGCCGGCGGAGTAGAAGTAGGGCCGGTTGCCGGAGGTGAGGCCGCCGTCGGAATCGGGGAGCAGGTCGTACTCTGAGATGGCCTGGGGATTGACGCCGCCCTGCGTGGGGCCCTCGCCGCCGTAATCGTCGTCGATGAGGAAGTTGCGCCGCACGAACTTCATGCGCACGCGCTGGGCGGCGTTGACGGGCAGGGCCCCGGCGACGAAGTAGGGCTTGTTGGGATTGGCGATGTTGAACGGCTCGCCCGCCTCACCGAGTCTGCGGGGCACGCGCTCGAAGATGCCGTCGAACTTGGGATGGACATAGCGGATGGGGTTGCCCCAGGCGTCGAAGACGGTGAGGAGGAAGGGCTGGTGGGGGTCGTTTTCCGGGTCCTCGTCCGGAGAATAGTTCTGGAGATATCGCGGGTTGATCTGGTTGATGATGTCCTGGGTTTCGGGAACGGTCTTGACCGATTCGATGAAGAGCGCGACGGAGTTGATCGGTTTCAGTTCTTCGGCGAGATTCTCGGTTCCTCGCCCGTCGATGGCGGGGTAGAAGGCGCTCTCGCCCGCAGTAGTGCCGGGAAGATTCGCTGGCAGAGCCGCGTAGGGGATCTCGACAAGCGCTGGGGGAATGTCGCCGTGCTTGTCGATGTAGGCGGCAAGGGACTCGTCGAGGGTCTGGAGGATCCCCATCGTGGCGTGCCTCTTGCCGGTGTTGATGACGGCGGTGCCCACCATGGTGGTGATGGCGACGAGGATGGCCACGATCCCGACCACGACCAGGATCTCGACGAGCGTGAAGCCGGCGCGGGCGACACGGGCGTGGGCGGGGACGGATGGGCGGCTCATGCGGGACTCCTGTTGATGTGTGCTCGGCATGAACAGCGTAGCCGATGCTCGGTCTTCGCGTCCCACACGGGCCCATACGCAACGCGTGGCGGTCCGGATGCGGCCCGGCTCAGGACCCGCTCTGGTCGCCCTGCTCGGGCTTGGGGGCGGGTCTGGGGCCTTGCTGGGGCCTGGGCGTGGGAGCGAGGCTGAACCCGGGACCCATGATCGACGAGCCCAAGATGTTGCCCCCCATCATCGCGCCCGAGGGCTGCCCCTGCACGCGCGGCGGCTGGGGGCGGGCCCCGCCGGCGGGCTGGAGCGGGCGGGCGCCCATGGGGCCCATGGGGCGCGGCGGGGCGAGGCGGGCCTTGAAGATGAGGTCGGTGACGCGCTGACGCATCTCCTTCATCATCGAGAGGAACATGCGCTGGCCCTCGCGCTTGTACTCGATCTTGGGGTCGGTCTGGGCGATGGCGCGGAAGCCGATCGAATCGCGCAGCTGGTCCATGGCGTACAGATGGTCCTTCCAGGACAGGTCGAGCGTGTCGATCAGGACCATCTGCTCGAACTGGACCAGCTCGGGGCGGGCGAGGGTCTCGACCCGGGCGCGGATAGCGTCCTGGCGCTCCCCGTCGTCGAGGTAGCGCATGCGCTCGGTGACGCCCACCTCGAACTGGGATTTGAGGTAGGCGTCGAGCTGCTCCTCGGTCTCGGTGGCCAGGGCGGCCTGGACACGCTGCTCGAGGTTCTCGTTGCGGACGGCCTCGGCCATCGCCTCGATGAGGCGCTCGCGCATCTTGGCGGGGGGGGTGGACTTGACCTCGTCGGCGGTGAGGATCACGCCCGCCCGCTGCCGGGCCCAGCGGACGAGCCCGTCGAAGGCGACCGCCGGATCCTGCCGGGCGACGACCATGGTCGACTGCATGATGTAGTCCACCGGGAACTCGGCCTCGCGCCTGGAGTAAAGGTCGCGGGCCTTGCCGATGACCAGGTCTCGCACGAGCAGGTCGTCGTCCTTGTTGGCGCGGATGATCTCCTCGGGGGAGACCTCGAAGGTGAACTTGGTCTTGACCCACTTGCTCAGGCGCGAGGCGCCGTAGTCCTTGTCGGCGAAGAGGGCGATCTCGCTCAGGTCGGCGCCGTCGATCTTCCGGAAAGCAGCCTCCTCGAGCATCTCCTGGACCTTGCGCCGCACGCCCGGCCCGCCCTCGCGAAGGTCGCCGGTGTCGATCTCGACGCCGAAACGGTTCTTGGCCCAGTTGTGCAGCCCCGCGGAGTCGAACTCCATCATGAACTCGGAGGAGTCGGAGGGGATGTACTCGCCCAGCGTCACGCCGATGCCGGCGGCGACATCCTCCCGGGCCAGGCGCCGGATCGCGATGTCCATCGCGTCCGCGTCCTTGCCGCGGAGGCGGTCGGGCAGGATCGAGCAGTCGAGCTTCTCGCGGGCGTACTCGGCGGCGCACAGGGCCGGGAACTCGGGGTCGAGGTACTCCTCGATCGCGTCGTCGACGACATCCTCGATGTACTCGAAGACGAGGTCCTTGACCTGCCGCCCCTCGAGGACCCGCTGGCGCAGGCCGTAGAAACGCTGACGCTGGTGCTCCATGACCTCGTCGTACTCGAGGATGTTCTTGCGCTGCTGGAAGTTCCGCTCCTCGACCTTCTTCTGGGCGCGTTCGACATTCTTGGAGAGCCAGGGATGCTCGATGGCGTCGCCCTCCTTCATCCCCAGACGCGAGAGCAGCTTCATGGTGGTCTCGCCGGCGAACATCTTCATCAGATCGTCCTCGAGCGAGACGAAGAACCGCGACGAGCCGTTGTCGCCCTGGCGTCCCGAGCGCCCGCGGAGCTGGTTGTCGATGCGACGCGACTCGTGCCGCTCGGTGCCGATGACATGCAGCCCGCCCATGTCCTCCACGCCGTCGAACCAGCGCAGGCGGTGGAGCAGGCAACGCTGGTTCTTGTCGAGCTCGGCGCGCAGCTCCTCGGCGGTCGAGGATTCGACGGCCTTGGCGCTGAGCCAGGTGTACTCCCGGGCCCAGTGGCGCAGGAGGGCGAGCCCGATCTCGTCGGCGGTCATCTCCTCGGCCTGTCGCTTGGTGACGCCCTCCTCCTTGAGCACCGTGGGCGCGATCTTGCGGTAGACATTCTCGCGCAGCTGCTCGTCGGTCATGTCCGGCGACAGCCCCTTGCTGGCCAGGCCGCGGCGCAGCAGGTGGTCGATGAACTCCTCGCGACTGAAGCGTCCGAGCTTGATGTCGGTTCCGCGCCCGGCCATGTTGGTGGCGATCATGACGGCGCCCAGCTGCCCGGCGTCCTCCACGACGCTGGCCTCCTTGTCGTGCTGCTTGGCGTTGAGCACCGAATGCTGGATGTGATGCTTGCGGGTGAGCATCTGCGAGATCATCTCGGACTTCTCGACGCTGGTGGTGCCCACCAGGATGGGGCGCCCCGCGTCGTGGAACTCCTTGATCTCGTCGACGATGGCCTCCCACTTGTCCTTCTGGCGCAGGAACATCAGGTCGTCGTGGTCGGCTCGGGCGATGGGCTTGTTGGTCGGGATCGACACGACATCCAGGTGGTAGATGTCGTGGAACTCCTGGGCCTCGGTGTCGGCGGTGCCCGTCATGCCCGAGAGCGACTTGTACATCTTGAAGAAGTTCTGCACCGTGACCGAGGCCACCGTCTGCGTCTCGGGCTTGATGGGGACCGCCTCCTTGCACTCGACGGCCTGGTGGAGCCCGTCGGACCACTGGCGCCCGATCATGGGCCGTCCCGTGTTGGTGTCCACGATGACGATCGTCGGATCGGTGCGGCCGGTCATGCGGTCGGGCACATCCATGACGATGTAGTCCTTGTCGCGGGTGTACACGGCGTAGGCGCGCAGGGACTGCTCGAGCAGGTGCGGGATGTCCATGTTCTCGTCGACATAGAACGAACCGACGCCGGCGAGCTTCTGGGCCTC
This sequence comes from uncultured Phycisphaeraceae bacterium, assembly GCA_964387925.1. Lineage (GTDB taxonomy): Bacteria > Planctomycetota > Phycisphaerae > Phycisphaerales > UBA1924 > UBA1924. The sequence continues at coordinate 66,956 of CAYLXF010000005.1, read as the reverse complement.
CGCGATCCCGTCGTGAGTCAGGTGGGCGCTCTTGCGGTCCATCTCCAGCTCGTAATACTGGATGTGCTGGTCGCGCTGGGACTCGATCTCGGGAAGGGCCGCCTGGGCGTCCTTGAGCCTCTTGTGCAGCTCGGGGACCAGGGCCTTGTCGCGGGTCTGGCGGATGTCGCCCTCGAGACCCTTGATGGTCTCCTTGCAGCGGGTGACCTGGTCCTCCAGGTCCTGCCAGGGCTTCTGGAGCTCGACGAGCTGCTTGGCCAGGTTGTCGGCCAGCTGGTAGCGCGGCTGGTCGTCGTGGGCCTGGCCCGAGATGATCAGCGGGGTTCTCGCCTCGTCGATCAGCGTGCTGTCGACCTCGTCGACGATGGCGAACTGACGCTTGCGCTGCACCTGCTGCTCGACATTTCGCTTCATGTTGTCGCGCAGGTAGTCGAAGCCGAACTCGCTGGTGGTGCCGTAGACCACATCGCAGCGGTACATCTTCCGCTTCGTCTCCTCGGGCTGCATGTGCTGCGGGTGGATCGCCCCGGCGGTCAGGCCCATCCAGCAGAAGAAGGGGAAGGTCCAGTCTCGGTCGCGCTGGACGAGGTAGTCGTTGACGGTGACGACATGGACCTGGTGGCGCTGGACGCAGGCCATGTAGGTCGCCAGCGGCGCGACGATCGTCTTGCCCTCGCCGGTCTTCATCTCGGCGATCTTGCCCTGCCCCAGGACCATGCCGCCGATGAGCTGGACATCGAAGGGGCGCGCGCGGAACGGCGGCCGTGACTCGGGGATCGCCTCGCGCACCGAGGCGTAGAGCTCGATGGGGATCTCGACCTGCATGTAGGGCTCGATGGGATCGGGGTGGCCCAGGTAGATCCCCTCGGGATCGACGGGGGAGAGCCGATCGATCTCGGACTTGACCTGCGTGTAGAGCCCCCGGGCCGCCTCGGGGAGGATGGAAGGGTCGAAGTCGTATTCCGGGTTGAAGATGTTGCGGATCCCCACCGCCCGGTCCATGCCCTCGCGCGCGGCGGCGAAGACCTCGGTCAGCAGGTCGTCGGGCTTGGCGCCCTCGTCGTGGCGCTTGCGGAACTCTTCGAGCTTGGCGCGGAGTTGGGCGTCGGTGAGCTTGCGCATCTCGGGCTCGAGAGCGCCGATGGCTTCCACGCGGGTGGTGTAGCGTTTGACGATGCGTTCGTTGCGCGAGCCGAAGACCTTGGAGAGGATCGGCCCGACGACGGGGATTTCGGAGCTGGCCATGGTGTGTCGGTCTTTCGTGGAGACCCGAGGCGTTGGCTGTGAACAGGACGCGTCGGGGAAGCGCTCGCGCTCGGAAAACGATGCGGCGGGCGGATCGGGTCTGTGCGTGGGGTGCGCCGCCTGGGGGGCGGAGCGACAGGGATCGGGGATCAACCCATCGCGGGGGGCGCGAGATTCAGCAGCCCAGCGCCCAGCGGCTGCTCGGCGGCGACGCGGGCTTCTCGCGGAGCGCTGGGATGCGCCGCACGGGGGCAATCGTTGAGGCGGTAGCCCGGTTGGCCGCCGGCCTGGTCACGCGGCGCCGCGCCGTGGCGGTCGGCGATCTCCTTGAAGACCTGGGCGACATGGCCAGGAAAGCGGCGCGCGGAGCGATCGATCGTGTCGGAACACGCGCCGGCGGCGGTGGCCAGCGAGCAGAGCAGGAGCTGGAACCCGATGGCGGCGATCACCAGCCCCGGCTTGGGGGCGGCTCGGCGTGCGTCGGGTTTGCTGGTCTGCTGGTGCATGTGCTGGATCACAGTATCGGTCAGGAGCGGTTCGCGTGCCTCCCGATGCGGGGCGGGCAGGACATATTGTCTGCCCCCCGCGGGTGATTGTAAAGCCGGGAAACGGGTTTGGTCCGATATCACCCGGGTCACGCACTCCCGAAGTCCGGCGCCGGGCCCAAGTGGTACGGGGCCGGGGTCGTTCGGGATCGTCCCAGCCGCTTACAGTTTCGGAATGGACAAGGACGCACCCATGCTCGCAACCCGCCAGTCGCTGACCCCCACGCGTGAATCGCTCACCCACAAGTTCACCATCGATCGTCACGAGGGGTACCTCACCATCGGGCTCTATCCGGACGGGACGCCGGGCGAGATCTTCATCAAGATCGCCAAGGAGGGCTCGGCCATCTCGGGGATGTGCCAGGCGTTCTGCCGGGCGTTCTCGATCGCCCTGCAGTACGGGCTGCCGGTGGACGAGGCGGTCAAGCGCTTCAAGGGGATGCGCTTCGAGCCCAACGGGATGACCAGCAACCCCGAGATCCCCGAGGCGGACTCGATCATCGATTATGTCGCCCGGTTCCTCGAGCTGCACTACGGCGGCGACTCTCGACGCAACTGATCCCTCCACCGATCAGGCGATGCGGTTGGGCGGCTCCTCGCCGCCGAGGGCGGCGGCCACATTGGCGCAGACCATCTCGGTCATGGCGCGGCGCCAGGCGATCTCGGCGCTGCCGATGTGCGGGGTGAGCACGACATTGGACATGTGCCTGAGCCCGGGGTGGACCCGCGGCTCGTTCTCGTGGACATCAAGCCCCGCGCCCCAGAGCCTCCCGGCGCCGAGCGCGTCGGCCAGGGCCTGCTCATCAATGACCGGCCCACGAGCGGTGTTGACGATGATCGCTTCGGGCTTGAGGAGCCGGAGATTGTCGGCGTTGAGCAGATGGCGTGTGTGCTCGGTGAGCGGGGTGTGCAGGGACACGACATCGGCGCTGGCCAGTCCGTGCTCAAGCGTCACGCGCCGGGCGGCCAGCGGGGCCATCTCGAAATCGAGGTGGCGGGTGCGGGCGACATAGGCGATCCGCATCCCGAAGGCCCTGGCCCGCAGGGCGGTGGCGTAGCCGATGCGTCCGGCCCCCATGATCAGCAGTTCCTTGCCGCACAGGTCCATGCCCAGCAGGTCGGACATGCCCAGCTGCCCCTGCTCGGGGTAGGCGTCGGAGCGGGCGTAGCGGTCGGCCTCGATGAGGCGCCGGGCGACCGAAAGGATCAGCAGCCACGCCAGGTTGGCGGTGCCCTCGGTGACGGCGTCGGGCGTGTTGGCGACGAGCACGCCCCGGGATTTGCAGGCTGAAATGTCGATATTGTCGTACCCGACGGCGAAGTTGCAAATTATTTTGAGCTGCTTTCCAGCAGTGTCGAGCAGCTCATCATCGACGCGATCGGTGTACATGGTCACCAGAGCGTCGAGGCCCGGGACGAAGGCGAGGATCTCCTCGCGGTCGGGCTTGTGCTCGCCCAGGACGCGGACGCAAACATCTGGAATGACAGGGTTTCCCACGGGATTTCGCGTGAAGCCGACGGTTGGCTGGGTGCTGGGCATGGGTGAGAATAGGCGTGCGAACATCACGAAATTGCAACCCCTCTAGCGTCAAACCGGGGTGATGGGGGAGCGAGCACGGAGCGTCGACGCGAACAAATTTGGCGGAAGTCTCGAAAAAAACAGGCCGGGGCGCTGTTGCAAAGCCGAAAATAGTCCGGTAAAACCGGGGTGTGTTTGGAGAACACGCCCGCATCCGAGTACCGGCATGCAACCCCATGGAGCAACACTGATGGCAAAGCGAACCACCAAGAAGACCACCCGTCGTCCCGCGAAGAAGACCGCGGCCCGTAAACCCGCCGCGCGCATGGCGCCCCCCGCGTCCAAGGCGGCCAAGATCGTCTCGGCCAAGGACAAGCCCCGCACCAAGTCGGAGGTGCTCTCGATCATCTCCGAGCATGTCGGGATCAGCAAGAAGGAAGCCGCCCAGGTCTTTGATGTGATGGGCGAGATGATCCAGGCGGACCTCAAGAAGGGCGCCGTCGGGTCGTTCAACATCCCCGGGATGATGAAGGTCACCGTGCAGCGCAAGCCCGCCACCAAGGCACGCAAGGGGATCAACCCCTTCACCGGCGAGGAGACCGTGTTCAAGGCCAAGCCCGCGCGCAATGTCGTCAAGGTCCGCCCGCTCAAGGGGCTCAAGGACCGCGTCTGAAGCGGCATATGTACTATCGTTAGAATGAATCACGCCCGGCTCCCAGGGCGTGATTCTTTATTCCAGGATCGTTGCTGCGGCCTAGTCCTCCCTGAAGACCGCTAAGAACTCGTCATAGGTCGTCACAAAGCCGTTGGTTTCGATGCGGTCAGCATCAAGCGGGATGGGCGGGAGGTTTCTCGAGAGCTGATGCATGACGCGGGGATGGGCCGCGAGCCATTGTTCCATATGCTGGTCGGTTTGTTCTGCGAAGCTGGAGTAATAGGCGTTGTTGTGTTCGGGACCCGGGTTCCACGCGATGTATGTGTCGATCCCCATGCTGGTCAGGTGGCCCATCAGCGTGTCCCAAAGCCAATACTCCGCATCCAGATCGGCACGGTCATAGACCCAGTCCCATGAACTCGGGTTGTTGACGCCGAAACCGGGTCCTGAGATCCATGGGGTCACGACTCCCGAAGCGGCTGCTGAACGGGCACGGTTGAGGCCGTCAATGAAATCGTTCCATCGGCTGGACTTGGTGGTGTTGTGAAGGCGTTCGAAACGCTCGACATCACGCTCAGCGATATACATTTGCGGCGCCGAGATCCCCGCGATGCTCACGGCCGGATAGATCTCTCCGTGCGTGCCGTAGGTATCGAAAGTGGGGATGATGTTGCGATAGTTCGACATCGGGATGGGCTCCCCGTACGCGGCCTCGAAAGCGCCACCGAAGATGTCGGCCATGAAGTCCGCCCGGAACTTCTCCGCGAACTCATAGTAATCTCGGCGTGCCTGATCCGCGACCCGATTGCGACGGTCCATGAACTGATCGACCGTGATTGATCGCATGGAGGCCGGCAGGCTCTGGAGCCAGGGCCGCTCAGGATCCATGATTTGGGCGAAGAAGTTGTGCCTTGCTTCTTCTGGGATCTCCCAGAAGCGAATCCCTTCCTCCATATCGAAGATCAGATAATCGGGCTTGATGTCAAGATTCTTGAGTTCGATCGCGAAGTCACGCCAGTACTCACGCAGCCCCGCATCGAATCCACCGCTGGCGATCAGTTCTCGGGGGCTGGTGTAATCGAATGGATTTCGCGCCGCGGGTATGAACTCTTTCCAGAATCGGAGTACGACCTTGTCGTGGTGGCTGTTGTTGACATCCCGAGCGACGATGGCGGCCAGTTGCGAAGGCGATCTACCCCGCCAAGGGGCCACCTTGACCGCCAGCTGAAGATTCGGGTAAGAGCCACCGGTCATATCCCATGTATAAATCCTGACTTTGAAATCCATGTCGGGTTGCACCGGGTTTTCGGTGCTGGGTCGGCTCAAGCTGGCGGGTGGTCCGTCACCGGTGCCAAGGCTGGTCTCGGCGTCCGATCTCGAACTCCCACTGCCGCCGTGCGGGCCTCGGGCTCCGCCGCCGCCGCTGCCGGTGGAACCGCCGGCCTTCGTCATCGCCCCCGAAGTCCCATTGCTGCCACCCGTAACATCGCCGCCTGTCTGATCGACCCGACCCTTGGTGGATTTTTCGCCATTTTGACCGAGTGCGGGCTTTGTTGAGTTGGTGGCGATCTGGCTATCAGGATCGATCCGTGACGGATTCCTTGGCTCCATGCGAACGATCACCCGCCCGTCTGGCATTCTGATCGTGACCGGGACCAGTTCCTGGCTGGGATCTTGGCGGAACTTGGAGTGCTTCTCGGACTCAGGCTTGGACTTCGGCTGGGGTTTAGTGTCCTGATACGCGGCGCAGGCGCCGCTCACAAGAAGCCCGGTGAGCAGGCCGGTAATGGCGGAGCGTCGGAGAGACATGAGGAGCACCTCGCGGAGAGAACGGGGATGGTGAAGATTCGATTTATCCCTCGCAATGTCCATTTGGGCTCCTCTCGATGCCATCTGCTCTCGTGGATAGATGCGTTGCCTTGTCCGATTATAGGGGGCGGACGGCCGATAACCCATTGTTTGAGCCAGTGCGAATCAGGTTGCTTCGACTGACCGAGGCTCGTCAGTCGAAGCCGCCCTCGCCCCATCCAGAAAATCAACATGGTCGTCGAAGGCGAAGTCAATCTCTAGGATTCAGTTCTGGACCGCCCAGAACCCAGCTAAACAGAAGAACGGTCTAAGCGTTTCGTTTTCGAGCCATAAAGCGCCCAGAGTTAGAAAAATCTGCAGGGCAAGCAGCGTCGCGGAGGCATGTCGATGGAGATCAGCAAGAGCGTTTCTTCGCGGGCGGTGGCGATGGAGACCACGCTGCTGGTGCACGGCGTGCCCAGGAACTCGGCGTTCGCTCTGGCTCAGGAGCTCGACTCGATCGTGCGGGCAGAAGGCTCGACCCCGGCGCTGGTGGGGTTGCATGGCGGGACGCCCATCGTGGGGATGGACGCCCGCCAGCTCAGCGACCTGCTGGAGGCGGGCTCGGTCCCCAAGGCGAACACGGCCAACCTGGGCGTCTATATGAGCCGCGGATCGCACGCGGCCACGACGGTGAGCACGACGATGGAGATCGCCGCTTTCGCGGGGCTGCGCGTGTTCGCCACCGGCGGGATCGGTGGGGTCCACAAGGGCTACGGGCGGCGCCTGGATATCTCGGCGGACCTGCTCGCGTTCACCCGCTTCCCCCTGGCGGTGGTGACCAGCGGGGTCAAGTCGATCCTGGATGTGGTCTCGACCCGCGAGGCGCTCGAGTCGCTGGGGGTGACGGTGGTCGGGTTCCAGACCGACTCGTTCCCGGCGTTCTACCTGCGCCGGTCAGAGGCGGCGGTCGATGCCCGCTTCGATGAGGTTGACGAGCTCGCCTCGTTCATCCGAAAGGAGCTGCCCAGAACCGGGCGGGGGATCGTGGTCGCCAACCCGATCCCGGAGGACGATGAACTCGACCAGGACGACTGGGCCGCCTGGCTGTCGCAAGCGACAGGACTGGCACGACGGGACGGCGCCAGCGGGCGGGATGTGACTCCATCGGTCCTGGGGCACCTGCACCGCGTCTCGGGGGGCGCGACATTGGCGGCGAACATCGCGCTGGTGAAATCCAACGCGCGCCTGGCGGCGATGATCGAGTCGCGCCTGTGACCGCCAGCACACGGCGACCCACCCAGATGGGGAACAGGGGTTGATTATCGGGCGATTCTTCGTGCAAGTTTGACCATCGCGTTGGGCGGATTCGCCCACGGCATGGGACGAATCATGCTACCATCCCCGGTCGGAGGTGCTCAGGCGGGGTGTGTTTTCTCCCCGCACGCGGAGGGGCTCCTCAAAGCAAGAGAAGTGCGCGCCGGGTGGAGAACCGGCGCGTCGCCAGAACGATCCGCGGCTCGGACGCGGGCGATGACCAAACCGGCGACTCAACCACCTAGGAGAAGAGAAATGCGTCAGCAAATCGGAACGGCGGCCTTGATCGCCTCGGCGGGACTGTGCTCGGTGGCGTTCGGGCAGGACAGCGTCAGCAACAGCCTGGGGGGGCTCCCGGGCGATGCGCTCAACCCGTGGAACGACCAGTGCGCCGCCTATGTCGTCGACCTGGCCCCGGTGACGACCTCGGCCGGGCACACCTTCGGGATCGCCCCGCTGCTCAAGAGCACCCAGATCGACCCCGATTTCTTCAATAACCTCGGCTCGACCGTGGGCATCAGCTCGGACATCATCATCGATGTGCCCTTCTCACAGGCGACCTACTCCGTGTGGGACACCGCCGGCGCGGGCGTGAACACGCGGAACAACACCCCGGGCTCGGCGGCGATGCCCACGGGCGCCGCCACGCAGTTCAGCGTGGGCTGGTCCGAGTTCGGAACCACCACCGCGGGCAACAGCTACAACGGGATGATCGGCGCCATCGTCAACTACGACCCCAGCAACGCCAACCGGCTGTATGTCGATCGGCGCATGGGCGCGGTCAACTCGGGCGGGCCGACCCCCGGGGCCTCGGCGGCGCTGGGCGGCGTTTCGGTGGACGCCAACGGGAACCTGTATTTCCGGGCCGACGATTTCAATGTCACGGGCGCCAACCCCGTGACCGGCGACAACATCTTCCGCACGCGTCTGAGCGACCGCGACTGCGGCGAGCAGAACCTCGTCTCGCTGGGCGGGACGCTGGACGCGACCGATTTCATCATCCAGGGATCGGCCACCGCCCACTCGGTGCCCAACAACATCCCCGCCTCGATCGCCGGCGGCGACGGGATCTACGGCGGACCCAACTTCGATAAGCAGTATGTCTACGGCCCGTCGCTGGGCACGACCGTCGCCACGATGGACCACCTGGACCTCACCGGCGGACGCGCCGGCGACCAGCGCGGGAACGCCGGGAGCGCCGTGGGCGACCCCTTCGGGTTCGGCGGCGTGTACACCTACGGGATCTACGCCAAGGACGCCAACAACGAGACGCGCACCCTCAATGTCTGGGGCGTCAACGCCGCCGGGGCGGTCGTGGGCAAACGCGCCTGGGATGTCCCGGCCAGCGTGACCGACAATGACGACGGGTTCGTGCTCAACTACAGCTCGTTCGCCGACTTCGAGAACTACCGCGGCTCGGTCCCGTTCAACGGCGGCGTGGGCAATGTGGCCGTGGGCGGCGATGTCAACGGCAACGCCCTGTTCGCGGCGACGATCTCCGAGAACGGGTTCAACGACGACTTCGCCAACCAGATCATCGTGGGACGCTACAACCCCGACACCGGCGTGACCGACTTCACCTTCGCGGCCTATGTCGATCAGTTCAACCTGTTCACCATGGACGCGGGCAAGCCGATCTATGACGACACCGGCGCCGAGATCGGGCAGCTGGTGAATCTCGACGCCGTGACCGGCGGCTCGCCGCTGGGCCCGTCGTTCTCGGCCCCCGCCTTCGACGCGGCGGGCAATGTCTGGTTCATCGGCTCGGTCGAGCTCTACGACCGGTTCATGGACGGCGGGTCGGACTTCGACGGGGCGCTGCTGCGTGCGGTGCTCGATCCCGACACCTTCTCCTACCGCCTGGAGCTCGTGCTCGAGAACGGGACCACCGTCACCGGCCCCAACTCCAGCCGCCCGTACTCGATCGACTTCCTGGGCACGGCCAACGGCGTCGGCGGGGCCAACCCCGGCTCGCTGTGGTCGAACAATGTGTCGAGCATGGCCTGGAACGCGACCGATATCTCCGCCACCGCCCCGGGCGACGAGATCGCCAACGGCGGCGTCATGGTCAACACCTCCATCACCTACGACATCGACGGCGACGGGAACTTCAACGACCCCACCAGCGGGAACTTCGATCCCGACGCGCCCGCAGACGAGGCCTACAGCGTGGCCCTGTACATCGGTTACTACCAGGACGGGCCCGCGCCCTGCCCGGCCGACCTCAACGGCGACGGGAGCCTGAACTTCTTCGATGTCTCGGCATTCATCATCGCCTTCAGCGGGATGCAGCCCGCCGGCGACTTCAACGGCGACGGCCAGTACAACTTCTTCGATGTCTCGGCATTCATCATCGCCTTCAGCGCCGGCTGCCCGTGACCGCCTGATCCGCTACCGACCTCTCGCGTCCCCGCATTCGTGCGGGGACGCTTTTTTCGATCCCGCTGTCGCCGGCGCCGTTTTTCAGATCGTGATCCAGCCGACCGCTAAGTCCTGTGATAGAATGAATTTGCCGAAAATGAGGAGGCCCGTCCATGCGACTCATAACCGCTTTGATGTGCTTGGCGCTGTGCCGCGTCCCCGCCGGGGGCCAGTGGGACCCGGCCCACGGGGACTGGGGCAAGCACGACGCGCGGGACCTGCGGGTGATGACCTGGAATGTGCAGGACGCGATCTGCCGCACGAATGACAAGAGCGACGCCTTCAACAACTGGAACGCCGTCGTCCGGATCATCGCCTCGATGTCCCCCGATGTCGTGATCCTGCAGGAGTGCGCCGACAACAGCGGCAACGGGACGGGCAGCGGCGACGACACGGTGGCCCAGCTGGGGATGGTCGCCGACATGCTCATCCATGGCGGGACGGACATCTACCGGGGCGGGACGGTGGGCTCCTACATTCAGAAGTTCGTCCCCGCGCTCGACTACCCCTATGTGTTCGTCTCAAGCAACACCGACGCCTTCAATCGCAACATGATCATGTCGCGGTATCCCTTCGCGGACCTCAACGGGGGCGGGGCGACGCTGAGCAACTTCGTCGTGCTCCCCGACGCATACCAGAGCGGGGGCAACGGCGGGATCCGGGGGTTCATGTTCGCCGAGATCGACCTGCCCGACGATCAGTACGGCGGGGATGTCGTGATCGGCACGGCCCACCTCAAGGCCGGGGGCGATCCGGACAACTACGACGAGCGGGAGATCGCGGCGCTGAACACCGCCTACTTCATCGATTACTACTACAACGGCGCGGGCACGGGCGTGAGCGACCCCAACGGGCGCGTGGCGGTGCCCAACGCGGGCGAGGTGCTCGACGCGGATACGCCGGTGATCTGGGGCGGGGACTTCAACCAGAACCCCGGCGCTTCCAGCCCCAACGCGATCACGACCCAGGGCGGGCGGTTCGCCGGAACCGACGGCACCGACCGCGACCGCAGCGACGCGAGCTACAGCTCGCCCACGCAGCCGATCTCCGGCGAGACCAGCACGCAGGGGAGCTCGGGCCGGCTCGATTACATCTGCTGGCAGGACTCGATCGCCGGCGTGCGCCGCCAGTTCATCTTCCGCTCCTCGGGGTCGGGGATGAGCATCTCGGCGCTTCCCTTCCCGGCCAGCGCCTACCCGGTCAACCCGCTGTCGATCTCGTCACGGGCTTCGGACCACCGACCCGTGATCGTGGACTTCATCATGCCCGAGCCCGCGACCGATCCCTGCCCGGTGCCGCCCGATTACAACGACGACGATGTGCTCAACTTCTTCGATGTCAGCGCGTTCCTGACTTCCTTCACGCAGCGGGACTCCCGCGCGGACATCAACGCCGACGGGCAGTACAACTTCTTCGATGTCTCGGGGTTCCTGGTGCTGTTCCAGGCGGGGTGCCCCTGAGCGGCCGCGCCCCGTCGTTCAGTCGGGGGCCTGGTCGCGCATGGCGCGGACCTCGCTGACCGCGGCGTCGAGCTCGCGCTTGAGCTGACGCACGCGCAGCAGCGAACGCACCCGGGTGAGCAGCTCGAGCTTGTTGACGGGCTTGGTCAGGAAATCGTCCGCGCCGGAATCGACGGCCCGCTCGACATCGCCCACCTCGTTGAGAGCGGTGACCATGACGATGGGGATGTCGCGGGTGGCCGGGCTCTTCTTGAGCTGCTCGCAGACCTGGTAGCCGCTCATCCGGGGCATCATGATGTCGAGCAGGATGATGTCGGGCGGACACTGGCGGACCGATTCGATGGCCTGGATCCCGTCTCGGGCGGTGCGGATCTCCCCGCCCAGCTCGTCGAGGTAGGCGTGCAGAAGCTCGAGATTCTGCTCGTTGTCGTCGACGACCAGCACACCCCGGTGCTCGATGGCGGTCTCGGCGATGGGGGTGGCCCCGGTGGATTCATGGTCGGTCATCGTGCTCGCCTTGGGTTGAGGGTGCGCCCGGGGCGGTCTCCGGCGCGGAGGTCCACGGGACGGGTTCGGCTGCCTAATCTTTAGTGCCCGCGAGGGAAGAAACCAGTCCGCGGGCGGGATTGGGGGGGGGAGGGGAGCCGCTTCTTGACGAACTGGAGCAGTCAGTACGAGCGCCCGAGCATGGATTCGCTGCTCGGCGCGATCGACCCGGCGGCGGCGGAGCACTTCATCGCGATGCGCCGGCGGGTGCTGGCCGAGCTGGGCAGGAAACCCAAGCTCGAATGGATGGGCATCACCTGGCGATGGTGCGAGACGATCATCCCCGCCGACGCTGGCCCGCTCAGCGCGGTGTACCTGGTGCCCGATCCCGGCGGGCCCCGCGTGGCGCTGACGCTCTCGCGGGCGTTCTTCGACCAGCACCCCCCCGCCGCCCTGCCGCGGACGCTGCACGCGGGGCTGGGAGACGCGACCTGCATCGGTGGCCTGACCTGGTGCGAGTGGGTGGTGGGCGCCAGGGAGACGGCCGAGGCGGTGTTCCAGCTGATCGCCCTGGCCCACCGCCCGTGAGCCGAGGCGCGGTCGCGTCCGGAACTTGGAGACTCGGCAAGCGTGCGGCCGATAGTGCGATGAATACGGATATCCCCGGAGACACACCACGATGCCCACTCCCACCAGCGCTCACCCCTCCCCGTTCTCGCTCACGCGCCCGCTGGCGTCGCTCTGGCTGTGCCTGGGGCTGATCGCCTCGATCGCCGGGGGCGCGCCGCTTGACGGCGAGGTCAGGCGGCTGATCGAGGGGACCAACCTGGGCGGGGGGATCGTGTCCATGCGGGCCGTGGACATGGACACGGGCGAGGAGATCGCGGCGTACAGAGCCGATCGCCCCATGATCCCGGCGTCGAACATGAAGCTGCTGATCAGCGGCGCGGCGCTGTTCGTGCTGGGCGATTCGTTCACCTTCCGAACCGAACTCATCGTCGACGAGCGCCTCAGCCCCCCCACCCTGATCGTGCGCGGCGACGGCGACCCGGCGCTGGGCGACCCGGCGATCTTCATCGGCGAGGAGCCCGGGGTGACGATGGGCGCCCTGTTCGACCAGATCGCCGCGGCCCTGCGGGGCGCGGGGGTCACGCGCCTAGGACGCGTGGTCATCGACGACCGGGTCTTCGATCGAACCTACACCCACCCCTGCTGGCCCGAGGACCAGCTCAACCGATGGTACTGCGCCCAGGTCGGGGGGCTCAACTTCCACACCAATGTGATCAATGTATACACCGAGCCCTCGCGCGCCGGCGGCCCCACCGTGCGGCTCGAGCCCCAGGCCGACTGGGTGGACCTGCGCGTCAAGGCGAGTTCGGACCCGGGGAGGCGGGACACGGCCTGGGTGGCGCGACCCACGCGGAGCAACTCCTTCACCGTGTACGGGAATGTGGGCAGCAAGTCGGAGATCCCCGTGGCCATCGACTCGCCGCCCGAGTTCGCCGGGCGGCTGCTGGCTACGGAGCTGGACTCGCGCGGCATCGGGGTCGGCGACGGCGGCGACCCCCTGGAGGCGGTGTCGCTGATCGGCGACGGCGACGAGTTCGTTGATACGCGGACGATCGCGGTGATCACCACGCCCCTGTTCGATGTGCTCGAGCGAACCAACACCGACTCGTACAACCTCTACGCCGAGGCGCTGCTCAAGCGCATCGGGCACGAGATCACCTCCGACCCCGGCTCATGGGAGAACGGGGCGACGGTGGTGCGGATGATGCTCACCGAGAAGGTCGGCCCCGGGGCCGCCGAATCGACCGTGATCAGCGACGGCTCGGGCATGTGCCGCGACAATCTGGTCGCGCCCCAGACCATGGTGGACTGGATCAGAGCGCTGGCCCGAAGCGAGCACTGGGACATGTTCCGCGATTCGCTGGCGACCCCCGGCAACGGGACGCTCCGCGCTCGCTTCACCGACGGCGAGCTGGAATCGGAGTTGCACGCCAAGAGTGGATACCTGACCGGGACCTACGCGCTCTCGGGCGTGCTGATGCATCCCCGCAGCGGGCAGCGCGTCGGGTTCTCGATCATGCTCAACGATGTCAAGTCCGGGACGACCGCCCGGAACGCCAAGCCGCTGATCGATGATCTGGTCGAGCAAATCGACCAGTACATGAGCAAGCGGTCGGCCGCACCGGCCATGGGCGGATGACCGCCTAGCGGTCGTGGCGGAGCACCGGCGGCCAGGCCCGGACCGGCTGGTGGTCACGCTCGTCGCCGGGGGTCTTGGGCGTGGCGTCGAAGCCCACGCGGTCGAGCCCACGGGTTTGGTCCCAGATCGCGTCGCGCGAGGCGTCGCAGTTGGCCGCCCAGTGGAACAGGGCCGTGTGATGATCGGCGATGTCCACGGCGCGCCCGAGCACCGCGACAAAGGGGAGCTCCATGGCGTGGGCGAAGAGGTCGCCGATGATCCGCTGTCCAAGCCCCACGCGATCGGGCTCATCGACATCGCGATCGGCACGGATGAACAACCAGCCCGGGGCGGCATCGGGAGCGCTCGCGCCCAGCACGCCGCCGATCGAGCGGGCGATCCCGACGGCATGGTCGCGATCCGCGGCGGTCGGTTTCCGATCGCAGACGCGAACCGGCCGTCCATCGAGGTCCTCGCCCGGGATCTTGCGGGTCGCGTCGAAACCCAGCTTCATCCCTGTCCCCAAGCGCGGGGCGGCGTGGTCGAGGATGTCCAAGGCGCCGTGGACGCGCTCGATGTCACGGCCGGGCTTGCAGTGGCGATACAGCGCCGAAAGCACGGCGGTGAGGTCGTGGACATCCACATCGTCATCGACGACGATCAGGTTCTTGGTCCAGGCCATCTGCCCCGCGCCCCACACCCCGTGTATGACCCTCCGCGCGTGCATCGGGTACTGCTTCTTGATCTTGATCGCGGCGACATTGTGGAACGCCCCGAACATGGGCAGATCGTAGTCCTCGATGTCGGGCAGAACCGTCTTGAGCAGCGGGCGCATGATGCGCTCGGTCGCCTTGCCCAGGAAATAATCCTCCTGCGGCGGCAGCCCCACGATCGTCGCCGGGTAGATCGCGTTCCTCCTGTGCGTGAAGGCGCTGACCCTCATGATGGGATACCGGTCGGGCATCGAGTAGAACCCGGTGTGGTCGCCGAACGGCCCCTCGAAGACCGCGCCGTCCCCCAGCGGCCCCGCCCCCGGCTCCCGCGGGTCCCAGCCGGGATACCCCGCATCGGTATCCACGAGCCCCTCGATGACCATCTCCGCGTCCGCGGGCACCCAGAGCGGGATGGTCTTCGCCCGGCAGAGCCGGATCCCCCTGCCCCGCAGAAACCCCGCCATCAGCAGCTCGGAGATCCCCGGCGGCAACGGGCAGGTCGCCGCGTAGGGCAGCACTGACGCCCCCCCCAGCGCGATGGCCACCGGCATGGGCCGGCCCAGCGTCTTCCACGACCTCCAGTGCTCCGCCCCGTCGTGGTGCATATGCCAGTGCATCGCCAGGCGGTCCCGGCCCAGCAGCTGCACCCGGTACATCCCGATATTGTGCGATCGGGGCTTGGGGTCGTCGCGATCGTCGGCGTGGATCGTGTGGACCCCCGCCAGGGTGATGAACCGTCCGCGAAAGCGATCATCCCAGGTCGCGCCATCGATATCTGGATGCCCCAGCCCGGGCACGGCGTCGTTGATCCCCGCACGGTAGCCGACGCCCTCGTAGTCGCCGTCCAGCGGCCAGCAGCGGAGCATGGGCAGGCGGGTCAGGTCGATCCGCTCGCCCGTGTGGACAACCTGCTGGCACGGGCCGTGATTTCCCATGCGCTTGGGACCGATCCTCAGCAGCGGCAGGAACCGGCGAGCCCTCGCGAGCGCCTCGGACGGGGACCGCGGCGGCTCGGGCCTGACCAGCTCGGCGATGGACGCGGCGATCTCGTCGAACGAGCGGCCCCCCAGAGCCATCTCCATGCGCCGGTACGACCCGAAGGCGTTGATGAGCACGGGGAAACAAGCGTCCTTTGGTTGCTCGAAGAGCAGGGCCGACCCGCCCAGCCGGGCGAACTCGGGGTCGTTGCGCCGCGAAGCGTCCGAGCCCGGGTTCGGGGCCGGTGATTTGGACTCGGCGTCGGCGCGCCGCGCGATCTCCAGCACCGGATCCGCGGGTTCGCGGACACGGATCAGCTCGCCCGATCGGTCCAGCGCGTCGACAAAGCTCTGCAGGTCGCTATACATTATGAACGAGGATATGGCGACACCCCAAGAGAAACCCGGCGAGCCGAGAGGCGATCGGACCCCCGCGTTCGTCTACGCCACCACGCGCGACTGGCCCGGCTACTTCGAGGTCACGAAGGGTCGCCCCCCGCGCGAGACGCTGCTCGAAGCGCTCGATCGTTTCGACCCCGAGCTCGGCGATCAACCGCGGTTCGGCGTCGATCTGGGCTGCGGCGAGGGACGCGACAGCGCCGAAATGCTCCGCCGCGGCTGGCATGTGCTGGCCATCGACGGCCACCCCGACGCCATCTGCCGCCTGGTCCATCGCGACGACCTCACCGATCCCCAGCGTCTGACCATGCGCCTGGCCTCCTTCGAGTCGGTCGAGCTCCCCCGCTGCGACCTGCTCAACGCGAGTTTTTCTCTCCCATTCTGCCACCCCGACCACTTCGACGCGCTCTGGGCGAGAATTATCGCTTCGATCAACCCCGGCGGGCGCTTCGCGGGGCAGTTCTTCGGGGACCGCGACGAATGGGCGACCATCCCCGACCGCTCGCACCACACCCGCGAGCAGGTGGAGCGCCTGCTGGCGCCGTTCCGGGTCGAGTTACTGAAAGAAGAAGAACGCGACGGCCAAGATTGTTCAGGAACAAGCAAGCACTGGCACGCATTTCATGTCGTGGCCAGCATGCCCGAGCATGGAAAGGGTCTGATCTGATGGAAGCGGTGATCGATGTCTCGGGCGTGGAGAAGGTGTACCGGCGGCGCGTCCACGCGCTGCGGGGGGTGGACCTGCGTGTCGCAGCGGGCGAGATCTTCGGGCTTCTGGGGCCCAACGGGGCCGGCAAGTCCACGCTCGTCAAGGTGCTGCTGACCGTCATCAGGCCCACCGCCTGCCGGGGCGCCCTGCTGGGGCGAAAGATCGGCGATAAATCCGCCCTGCGCGAGGTCGGCTACCTCCCCGAGCACCACAACTTCCCCAAGTACCTCACCAGCCGCCAGCTCCTGCGCCACTTCGGAGCGATGTCCGGCGTGGAGCGCAAGGCCCGAAACCGAAGGGCCGATGAACTACTCGAGATCGTGGGCATGAGCGAGTGGGCGTCGAGCAAGCTGGGCGGCTACTCCAAGGGCATGCGCCAGCGCGTGGGCCTGGCCCAGGCCCTGATGAACGACCCCAGGCTCGTCGTGCTCGACGAACCGACCGACGGCGTGGACCCCATCGGGCGCAAGGACATCCGCGAGATCCTGCTGCGCCTCAAGAGCGAGGGGCGCTCGGTGTTCCTCAACTCCCACATGCTCAGCGAGCTGGAGATGGTCTGCGACCGCGTCGCCATCATGGTCCACGGCCTGGTCCGCCAGCAGGGCACGATCGAGGAGTTGACCGCCGGCCAGAGCGGCTTCGCCATCACGGCCGTCGAGCCCATCGACGACCAGGCGAGCCGGGACGCCCGATCCGCGGCGGGCGAGATCGACCTGGCCCAGACGCCCGATCCCAGGGAACTGGTCTTCGAGACGCACGACCCGCAGCGCGTCCAGCCCGTCATCGACGCGCTGCGTTCCCACGGCGTGGTGATCAAGTCCTGCGGCTTCCGCAGGCCCTCGCTCGAGGACCTGTTCGTCGCCGCGGTGCAGGCCCACCCCGGCGGCGCCCGACCGGGGGCGCGGAAGCAGCAGAAGAAGGGGACCCGCTCATGATCCTCATGCAGACCAAGGCCATCTTCGTCGACGCCTACCGCGAGCTCAACGCCAAGAAGCTGTTCTGGCTGACGATGGGGCTGAACCTGTTTGCGGTGGTGTTCTTCGCGTCGATGGGGATCAATGACAAGGGCGTGACGATCCTGCACTGGACATTCGACAGCTTTTTCCTCAACACCTCGATGATGTCCAAGGAGCTCTTCTACAAGCTCCAGTTCACCACATGGGGCGTGCCCATCTGGCTGAGCTGGGTGACGACCATCCTCGCGCTGATCTCCACCGCGGGGATGATCCCCGATCTGATCTCGGGGGGGACGATCGAGCCGCTGCTCTCCAAGCCGATCGGGCGCCTCCGTCTGTTCCTGACCAAGTTCCTCACCGGACTGCTCTTCGTGGCCATGCAGATCCTCGTATTCAGCGTGGGATGCTTCATGGTCCTCGGGATCCGCGCCGGCTCTTGGGAGTTCGGGCTCTTCCTGGCGATTCCGATCGTCCTGGCCTTCTTCAGTTACCTGTTCTCCTTCTGCGCGCTCATCGGCTTGATCACCCGTTCCACGATCGCGGCCCTGCTGCTGACCCTCCTGTTCTGGTGCGCGATCTTCCTGGTGAACATGGGCGATTCGCTGATGCTCGCACAGCGAGAGGGCTCGATCCTCCGCGTGCAGGACCGTCAGACCGCGCTCGAGGCCCAGGAGCGGTTCGCCCAAGCGAGGCTCGATCAGTACCATGAAGAGGGCAAGCCGGTCCCGGGTGAGCAGGGGGTGCCGCTGCCAGAGGGAACGCTCGATTCATTGGCGGCCGTGAGCCCGACCCTGACCTTGGCGCGCCAAAGGCTCCAGGAGGCACAGGACTCGGTGAAGACATGGAGTTTCTGGTTTCATCGCGCGTTTGAGCTCAAAACCGTGTTTCCCAAGACCCAGGAAACCATTGGCTTGCTCGATCGCAACCTGATCTCGATGGATGAACTCAGGGAGCTCATGAAACAGCGCGGCCTTGAGGAGCCCCCAGCTCCGGAGAATGACACACCCGCCCTCGCCGATCCCCGCGTGGGACCAAGAGTGAACGAGATCGTTCGGAAGCGCTCCATCTGGTGGATCCTGGGCACCTCCTTCGCCTTCGAGTGCGTGATCCTCTCCATCTGCTGCTGGATCTTCGCCCGACGCGACTTCTGATCATCCTTCGCGTCCCAGCTCGATCCCGCGATCCCGCGCCGCCACGACCGCGTCCACGATCGCGCCCATGACTCCCCGCTCGTCGAGCATGGTCGTCGCCGCGAAGGTCGTCCCGTTCTTGCTGGTGACCGTGGCGCGGAGGTACCCGGGAAGCTCGTCCGATCGGCTGAGCAGCGTCGCCGAGCCCAGCAGCGTCTGGCCCACGATCGTGCCCGTCTGCTGGTCGTCAAAGCCCATCTCCTTTCCCGCGGCCATCATCGCCTCGGCCAGGTAGAACAGGTACGCCGGGCCCGACCCCGCCAGGGCCGTGAACGCATCCATGAGGCGCTCGGGGATGGTGATCGCCTCGCCCACGCTGGCCAAGAGCGCCCCGGCGATCCCGATGTCCCGCCCGGTCGCCTCAGGACCGGGCGCGATGGCGCTCATGCCCAGCCCCACCCGCGCCGGGGTGTTGGGCATCACCCGGATTACCCGCGCCCGCTCCGCGAACGCCCGCCGCACCTGCTCGATCCGGGTCCCGGCCAGGATCGAGATCACCAGCGGATCGTGCCCCAGCGCGGGCAGATGGGCCAGCAGCGGCTCCACGCCCGCTTTGAGCATCTGCGGCTTGACCGCCAGCACGATGGTCGAGGTCCCGTCCGAGCCCGCGCCAAGCCATTCGATCGCCTCCGCGGCGTGCTCGAAAGCGTTTGGATACAGCGAGCGCCGCGCGGCGTTGGGATCAAGCACCCCCACCGCCGCATCATCGAGCACCCCCGCCGCGCGGGCGCCGGCGTAGATCGCGTGGGCCATGTTCCCGGCGCCGATGAAGAGGATCGGTGTGGTGATTGTCTCCATGCCAGACTGTACCCCGTCGTGGCGGGGACGGTACAATTGGCCGCGGTTTCGAGAGAGTCGGCCGAAGGGATCTTCATGTCATCGTTCTACCAGCTTGAGTTTGAGAAACCTGTCGCCGAACTCGACCGACGCATCGAGCGCGCCCGGGCGATCCCGGAGGGGTCCGGCGTCGAGATCCCCGCCCTTGGCGGGCTCGAGGACCAGGCCACAGAGCCCCAGCCCGGCGACGATGTGGAGGCGCTTCTCAAGGAGCGCACCGAGGCGCTCGAAAAGATCTACGCCAAGCTCTCGCCCTGGAACACGGTGCGCGTGGCCCGCCATCCCGAGCGCCCGCAGACCCGCGACTACATCCGCCACATGTGCCGCGACTTCTGCGAGCTGGCCGGCGACCGCCGGTTCGGCGACGACCCGGCGATGGTGACCGGGTTCGGACGCATCGGCGGGCGCAAGTGCCTGATCGTGGGGCATCAGAAGGGCAAATCGACGCAGGAGAAGATCGCGTGCCACTTCGGCTGCGCCCACCCCGAGGGCTACCGCAAGGCCCTGGCCAAGATGAAGCTGGCCGAAAAGTTCGGGCTCCCCATTGTGACGCTCGTGGACACCCCGGGCGCTTATCCAGGTCTGGGGGCCGAGGAGCGCGGCCAGGCCGAGGCCATCGCCAAGAACCTGATGGAGATGGCCCGCATCAAAGTCCCGATCGTGAGCATCATCATCGGCGAGGGCGGCTCGGGCGGGGCCCTTGGCATCGCGGTGGCAGACCGGGTGGCCATGCTGGCGTACTCGTGGTACTCGGTGATCTCCCCAGAGGGGTGCGCGGCGATCCTGTGGAAACAGGCCAACGAGCAGACCAATACCGCCGCCGCCGAGGCCCTGCGTCTGACGGCCCCCCACAACCTGGAGCTGGGGATCATCGATTCGGTGATCGAGGAGCCGCTGGGCGGGGCGCACCGGGACCACGAGCGGGCCTCCGCGAATCTCCAGGCCTGGATCACGGCCCAGTTCGACGATCTGGAGCAGCTCGATGCCGAGGAACTGGTCAATCAGCGTTATGATCGCTTCCGTCGCCTGGGAGAGTTCGATGTCTGCCAGGCGTCCGAACCCGCCGCGACCGGCGAATAACGCCCATCGGACCGGGGAGAGGGGCGATAGGCGCATCAGCGGGCCTATTCGGGTGGGGCTTTGACCCGTGTACCCCGTGCGCCTAACCTTGTGCCCGAAACAGCCAGTTGGTTGCAATTGGCTCGGTCCCCTTGCGTGAGGGCGCGTCCTTGGCCAAGAAAAAAATCACGAAAAAGAAGGTGACTGGGAAGAAGACCGCCACAGCGCCGGGCTCCGCACGCGGCGCGTCGGGCGCTTCGGCGCGGGGCGGGAAGAAATCGACTCGCAAGAAGACGACGCCCGCCAAGACCACGAAGAAGAAAACCAGCAGCGGGAGCGGAACGACCGCCAAGAAGCGTTCCGGCAAGAAGGTCGCCAGGAAGTCCACGAAGAAGAAGACCCCCGCCAAGAAAACCACCAAGAAGGCCGTCAAGAAGACCGCCAGGAAATCGCCCACCGCAAAGGCCACGACCAGGAAGAAGGTCGTGAAGAAGAAGGCCGCCAAGAAGACGAGCAAGAAGAAGACCTCGCCCGCCAAGGGATCCAAGGTCGCGCCCAAGGGCGGTGACGCCGGGAAGCCCGCCCCCGCCAAACCCGATGCCGTCAAGCCCGCCCCCGGCGCCAAGAGCGACGAGAAGGCCCCGGGCGGCGCGAAGCCCGGCGCCCAGGACCAAGGCGACAACCGTCGCCGCCGGGCGCCCAAGTCGAAGAAGCCGGTGCTGGTGATGCCCGAGCGCCCGCTGCTGCTGGGACCCAACGGCCCGGCGCTCAAGCCCCTGATCCCGTCGGGGGCCCGGGTGCAGGAGCAGCAGTCCGTGCTCGACAATGTCACCTCGCGCCGCAAGAAGACCCCGCTGACCAAAGCGCAGCTGGAGCACTACCGCCACATCCTGCTGAACAAGCGCGCCGAGCTCCTGGGCGACATGCGCCATCTGGAGGACGAGGCGCTGCGCAACGATTCGGGGCGGAGCAACGCCACCTCCCAGCACCTGGCCGAGCAGGGGTCGGACAGCTACGAGCAGACGCTGAACCTGAACCTGGCAGCCTCGGACCGCGACCGGATCAACGAGATCGACGCCGCGCTGACGCGCATCGCCGACCGCACCTACGGGCTGTGCGAGCTGACCTTCGAGCCCATCAGGCGCGCCCGCCTCGACGAGATCCCCTGGGCCCGCTACACGATCGAGGCGGCTCGCGAACTGGACCGCCGCAACGGCGTCAAGCGCTGAAATCTCTTCACCCTCACCTCACCCGTTGCCCGGCCTGCTCATGAGCGATGACGCCACGAAAACCGACCCGGGATCTGGCTCGGCGGCTCGCAGCACGCGTGCATGGCTGGTGCTGGGGCTCACGGCCCTGATCGGGCTGGTCGCGGACCTCTGGTCCAAGTCGTACGCCTTCGCCCATGTCGCCGGGCTCCCGGTGGTGATCCAGCGCCGCCATGTGCTGACGGTCAGCGACCTGGGGTACCTCATCCCCCAGCACGAGCCGGTGACGGTGGTCGACCGCGTGCTCGAGTTCACCCTGGTGCTCAACCCCGGCGCGGTGTTCGGCATCGGCGCCGGTCAGCGATGGTTCTTCGTGGTGTTCACCGTCATCGCGTGCATGGTGGCGATGCTGCTGTTCGTGCGATGGACGCGCCCGAAAGACTGGATGGCCCACGCGGGGTTCGGGCTCATCATCGCCGGCGGGATCGGCAACCTGTATGACCGCCTGGTGTTCGCGTGCGTACGCGATTTCATCCACCCCTTCCCCGGGGTGCGCCTGCCGCTGGGGCTGGGCTGGCCGGGAGGGACCAACGAGCTGTGGCCCTATGTGTCCAATGTCGCCGACGCGCTGCTGATCGTGGGCATCGGGATGCTGATGATCCACGCCTGGCGGATGCCGGCCGGCGCTCAACCGGTGAGCAACGACGGGCGGGAAGAAGGGCTCAGCGGGTGACCGACCCGGCGCGCCCGCGGATCTGATCGATCATCGACCGCACCTCGGTGGCCATCCGAGAGTTGGGGAACTCCTCGATGATGCGACGCCCCACATCGGCGGCCTGGTCCCAGGCCTTGTCGTTGACGGCCAGCTTGAACTGCACCCCCAGGTTGTCGCGGGCCTTGCCGATCACGCCGCGGGCCACCTCCCTGAACCGCTCGGCCTCGGGCTCGGAGAGGTACTGGTCCATCTCGTGGAGCAGCTCCATGGCCTCCTCGATCCGCTCCTCCTGGGCGGCGTGGAGGAAGCGGCGCTCGATCTCGTCCTTGTACCGGTCCTTGGCGGCGACGACGCGGTGGCGGAGCCCGTCGGCCTGGGGCGAGTCGTGATAGACCCGAGAGATCCGGGCGGCCTCGTTCAGGGCCTGGGACCATTTGTGGGCGGCGATGAGCCCGTCGAGACGCGTGACCGCGTCCCGCACCAGCCGGTCCTGGGTCTGGCTGCGCGCCGCGTCGATCTTGTCGCGGAACTCCTCGGCCTCGGCGCGGTAGCCGAACCGCTCGGCCAACTCACGCACCAGCACCAGCCCCGCGTCCCAGTCCTCGATCGCGATGTCTTCTTCGATGGCGCGGCACAGCAGCTCACGCTCCTTGCGCCGGTTGAGCACCCGCCGCGCGTCATCCGAGAGGATCACCGATTCATTGAGCGAGCCGACCGCCTCGTGGAGGGACCGGATCTGGGTGCGGATCCGGTCGAGCTCGATCGTCTGCCGCGAGTGGTCCCCCGTACCGGCGCGCAGGGCCAGGCAGATGGGGAGCGTGGTGATGGTGAGGATCAGGGCGATGAGCCCCGCCAGGATCCAGAGCTCGTTGCCGGTCATGACCCCGTGCACCGCCGCGGCGGCCGAGAGCACCCCCGCGCTGCCGTAGAGCGCGCCGATCCAGCCCGGGGAGAGGGCGCCGTCGTGTTCCATGTTGACCTCCTGTCAGGTTCGTCCGTTCGGTTGTACCGATTCCGGCCCGCCCGGTTTTAGCTGCCCGGGACCGCACCGCCGCAGTTCTGCTCGACCGGAACCATGCACAGGAAGCGGAACGGCTCGCCGGCCTCGTCGGGGACCGTGAACTGGTGCAGCTCGTTGGCGGGGACATAGATCGTGTCCCCGGAGGCGATGTCGTGCTGCTCACCGTCGAGCAGCACCCGACCATGCCCCGAGACGACGAAAACCTCGTGCTCATAGTCGTGCCGGTGCTTGGGGGTGTGTCCCCCCGGTTCGACGGCGAAGCACCGCATGGCGAAGTGCGGGGCGCTGTCGCCGCGCCCGATCATGACCGCCATGGAGGCGCCGCGCACGCCCTCCATCCGCACGGGGTTCATGGGAGTGTCGTTGATGTTCCGGATGTGTCTGGTCGTGGGCATGGTCGGCCCTCCTTCAAAGTTCCGCATCGTCGCTGGATGTCGCTCACCTCTAGTTTACCATGGATCATGACAACCAGCCCCTCCCAATCCGCCGCTTCCCCACGCCTGCAGGTGTTCCCGCTGGGCGATTTTCAGACAAACTGTTACATCCTGACCGAGGCGGGGCCCGAAATGGACGCCCCGTGCCTGATCGTCGATTGCGGGTATGAACCCGCCGCGCTGCTGGACGCGGTGGTCGAACAGGGTCTGAAACCCGAAATGATCGTGCTCACCCACGCCCATGCCGACCACATCGCCGGGCTCAACGAGCTGTACGCCCGCCTGGGCTCCGTCCCGATCTGGATGCACCGGACAGAGCAGGACTGGCTGAGCGACCCCATGCTCAACCTGTCGGCGGCCCTGGGGCGGGGCGTCACCGCCCCCGCCCCGGCCGGGTTCCTTGGCGAGGGCGACACGCTCACGCTCGGCCCACTGGAGCTGCGCGTGCTCCACATCCCCGGTCATTCGCCGGGGGGGATCACCCTGGTGCACGATGCCTCGAAAACGGCGTTCGTGGGCGACACCCTCTTCGCGGGGTCGATCGGGCGGACCGATTTCCCCGGCTCGAGTTTCGACACCCTCAGCCGCTCAATCCGCGAGAAGCTTTACACCCTCGATCCTGAGATGGTCTGCCACCCGGGTCACGGGCCGGCGACGACGATCGGGCGCGAGATGAAGCACAACCCGTTCGTGAAGGCGCTCTGATCCGTCAGGTCAGCCCATCACGCTCGGGAGCCCGAAGCAGCGCCGCCAGGTGGAGAGCTGCCCCAGGTGGAACATGGAGTGGTCGTGGAGCATGAACAGGGCCATGGCGTCGCAGGTGCCGAAGAACTCGGCGGCCCGCTCGTATCCCTCCCTCGTGATGGGCTGGGACAGCGTCTCGTCGTCGAGCGACGCGAGGCGCTCATGGACCTCGCCGTGCGCCCTCTGGAACTGCGCCAGCACCCCGTCGAACGCCGGGTAGATGCTGTTGTCGGGGTCGTGCCGGCACTCCACGCCCATCGCGAACAG
The DNA here is from genome assembly GCA_964387925.1 of uncultured Phycisphaeraceae bacterium. Taxonomy (GTDB): domain Bacteria; phylum Planctomycetota; class Phycisphaerae; order Phycisphaerales; family UBA1924; genus UBA1924. Next base: position 42,103 of record CAYLXF010000005.1, on the reverse strand, counting down.
ACCCTGGTACGACTCCGGCGTCGTGGCCGCGCCGGGATCGATCCCGAGGGCTTTGAGGATCATCTGGGGGTAGATCGAGAGGTGCCCGAAGACAAAGGTCGCGTGGTTGCACCGGACCAGTGTGCCATCGATCGTGGGCATCGAGGCCGCGATCTTGGGATCGATGCCCTGCGCCAGCCCCGCGGCCAAGCCGTTGGTGCGCTGGGTCATGGTCAGAATCAGGCGGGCGGCGGCCCCCGTGGTGGCGGCTGAGTCAGGCATGGCGGTTCCTTTCAAGGGCGTCCGTTTCCAACTGGACGGTCAGGTACCAATATAGCGGGCATACACCGAGCGAGCAAGCGCCGGATCATCGGTTCCCTCGATCATCGCCCGCCCGTCGTGGAAGACGCTCAGCGTGTAGGGCTGCTCGTTGAGGGTCCCCTTGAGCAGCGCCCCGAGGTGCTCGAAGCGTCCGTGGGTGTTCAGGCGGCGCTGCAGGTTGTCGAGATCCAATCGCCGGCGCGTGTGGGGATTGACCTGGATCGCGTTGCGCCCGCAGATGCGGACGGTTTCCTCGCCCTCGCGTTCGAGGAACTCGAAGCGTCGCCCGGCGCAGCACGGGCACTGGGGGTCCCTGGTGTCCGAGAGGTCAACACGGTGACGCCGCCCCTCCCAGAGATCGAACCCGAGCAGCGAGCCCATGACGCGCTCAGTGCGTCCCATGAGCAGCTTGAGCGCCTCGCTCGCCTGGTAGCTCGCGATGATCGACGCCACCGGCGCAAACACACCCGCGGTCTCGCAGGTCGGCCCCGAGCCCGGCGCGGGCGGGTCGGGGAACAGGCACCGCAGGCACGGGGTCCGGGGCGGCATGAACACCGCCGCCATCCCCCGCGTGGCGATCGCCCCGCCGTAGACATACGGGATCGAATGCATCACCGAGAGGTCGTTGATGAGGTAGCGCGTCTCGAAGTTGTCCGTGCCGTCGATCAGAACGGCGGGTTTCCCCCATCGCCCGTGCAACACGAACCGCTCGGCGTCGTAGGACCCGAAATCGGCGACGACGGGCTCGACCTCGATCTCCGGGTTGACCGCTCGCAGACGCTCGGCGCCGGCGATCGCCTTGGGACGCCGGTGCGTCGCGTCGCCGTCGGTGAACAGCGTCTGGCGGTGCAGGTTGGTGATGTCGACCAGGTCGCGGTCGATGAGCGTGAGTCGCCCCACCCCGGCGCGAGCAAGCAGGTCGGCGCACGGGCAGCCCAGCGCGCCCACGCCGACAATCATCGCGTGCGCGGACGCCAGGTTGGCCTGGGCGGTATCATCCCAGAACCCCAGGCGACGCTGGCGGGCATAGCGGGGGTTGGGCGTGGTCTCGGTCACGGCCAATGGTATTCACGCCGCGTGGGAGAGCCGATGACGCATTGCAGCTCGGAGAACCTGTTCCCCAGCGAGGGTCTGGGATGGGAGGCCCCCGACCCGCTCACGCTGCGCATCGAGTCCAATCGCCTGGTGATGCGGACCTACACGCTGGACGATATCGAGCAGTGCCACCGCGTGATCAACGCGACGCGCGAGCACCTGATCCCGTGGCTCCCGTGGTGCCGCGGCGGCTATCTCGACATCGAGTCATCCACGCACGAGATCAGCAGGCAGATCATGGAGCTGCGCGATCTCAAGAACCTGTCGCGAGTGATCTTCGGGGTGTTTCTTAAGGGGACAGGCGAGCTGGTCGGCGGCAGCGGGATCCACGACATCCGGCGCGACACCGCGTCGTGCGAGACGGGCTACTGGGTCGCCCAGAGCCACACCCGCAAGGGCTACGCCCAGGAGGCCTGCCGGCGCACGATCAGCTGGGCGCTGACGCCGCAGACCCGCGCCGGGATGGGCCTGCGCCGTGTGCGGATCTACACCAGCGACCGGAACATCCCATCGTCGTCGCTGATCGCCGGGCTGGGAATCACCCCCGAGGTGCGCCAGCGCGACGACTACTACATCGAGGGCGTCGGCTGCACCGATCGGCTGGGATGGGGCGTCCTCGCCGACGAATGGGATTGCCAGAACCACCGGGCGGTCACGCCCGGCTCAGCGTGATCAGCGAGACCTCCGGCGGGACGCCGAAGCGCACGGGCAGCATGGACATCCCGATCCCGCGCGACACGAGCACCGGGAATGCCGGGCCCCGCACCAGCCCCCCAGCGTACTTGGAGCCGTAGCTGCTGGGCACGATGGGCGTGCCGATCAGCGGGATGCGCACCTGCCCGCCGTGGGTGTGGCCCGAGCACATGAGATCGATGCGCGGGGCCCGCGCGTGCGTGAGCAGCGCCATCTCGGCGGTGTCGGGGTGGTGCGCCAGCACCAGGCGCGGGGTCCGCGGATCGATGTCCCGGAACGCGCGATCGGGCAGCACGACATCCTCGGTCAGATCGCCCAGCCCCACGAACGCCAGCGACTGGCCAGCGGGGGGCCGGTCCGTCATGGCGCGCGTCTCCGCGTCGAGCCAGAGCCGGTCGTTGTCAATCATGCGTACGCCCTTGGCGGCCAGCGCGCGAGACATGCCCGGGCCGTCGCCCCACCAGTCGTGGTTGCCCAGCACCCCCACCGCCGCGATCCCCGCGTGCTCGGCCAGCGCCCCGCAGATCTCGGCGACCCGCTCGTTCTCACGGACCCCCGCGTGCACATAGTCGCCGTTGAGCAGCACGATGTCGGGCCTGAGCCCCACGACCAGATCGACGGCCTTCTCCACGAACGACGACGGGATGCGCGGCCCCAGGTGGGGGTCGGAGAACTGCGCCAGCGTGAGCCCCGCCAATGATTCGGGAAGATCCTTGATGGGAATGGCGTAGCGACGGACCTTGAGCTCCCACGGCTCGACCATCGTGGCGTACGCGGGCGAGGCCACGGCCCCCACGCCCAGCGTCCCCACCGCCGCGTTGCAGATGAACGCTCGCCGCGAGGGGATCGGCGGCGTTTGGCGCGCATCACCGTCCTCGCGCCCGGTTCGCGCCCGCGTGAAGCGCTGGCGCCAGCGGAGAACGACAAGAGCGATCGAGACCAGGAGGCCCCATGCGATGGCGTGGGCGGCGATGATGACCGCCGGATTGCTGCGTAGGCCGTAGATCCCCAGCGCGTACACGCTCAGCCATCCGGGCAGGGCGAGCGTGTCAAGCAGGTTGTCAAGAGGGCGGAAGGAACCGTCGACATGCAGTGTCAGCACGGCGATGTCCAGCGCGCTGCCCAGGGCGGTCCCCGCGCCCCAGGCGATCAATGCGTTGCGTGTTGAGCATCGTAACTTGGGCATGGGCGTGGGTCGTAACGCCCAATGGCCACAGCGGGATCGGTCAAACATGAAAAAACCCGGGAGCGGCTCTCGCTCCCGGGTCGGATATCGGTCCTTTGGCCCGCTCATCGAGCCCGTTTAACGAGCAAAGTGGGCGAAGGCCTTGTTGGCCTCGGCCATGCGGTGGGTCTGCTCACGCGTGGTCATGGCCTTGCCCTCGTTGCGGGCGGCGTTCCACAGCTCCTCGGCGAGCTTGATGTGCGTGGGGCGCCCCTTCTCGCCGCGGACCGACGAGATGATCCAGCGGAACGCGAGCGACTGCTGCCTGTTGGGCTTGACCTGCATGGGCACCTGGTAGTTGGCCCCGCCGATGCGCTTGGAGCGAACCTCGACATAGGGCTTCACATTGGCGATGGCCCGGTGGAAGATGTCCAGCCCGTCCTTGATGCCCTCGGCCTCCGCCTCCGCGTTGCCCTTGAGCTTGGTCTCGATCAGGTCCAGCGCGTCATAGACCACGCGCTGGGCCGAGGTCTTGCGCCCGTCGAGCATGAGGCAGTTGATGAACTTGGAAAGCACCTTGTCCCCGTACTTGGGGTCGGGGCGCAGCTGTGCTTCTGAGTGGGTGATCCGGCCTGACATGTTTCGGTATCTCCTTGAGGGCTCATCTGCCCCACGCGGATGCATGCGGGGCGCTGTTCACCCCGAGACCCTGCTCGCCTACGGGCTCGCAAGCGTGCTCGGGATTACTTGCCAGAAAAAAACCGCATCATCACGCGTGATGCGGGGGTTGGTCGGTCCGGCCCGATCAGGCCTTTGATTTCTTGGCCCCGTACTTCGAACGCCCCTGCTTGCGATCGTCCACGCCCAGCGAGTCCAGGGCGCCGCGAACGATGTGGTAGCGCACGCCGGGGAGGTCCCGCACGCGTCCGCCACGCACGAGCACGATCGAGTGCTCCTGCAGGTTGTGGCCCTCGCCGCCGATGTAGGCGGTGACTTCCTTGCCGTTGGAGAGACGCACGCGGGCGATCTTCCGCAGCGCGGAGTTGGGCTTCTTGGGGGTCGTGGTCTTGACCGTCAGGCACACGCCGCGTCGCTGGGGGCAGCTGTCCAGATCCCGAGTCTTGGATTTCTCGACCGGTGTCTTGCGGGGGTTGCGGATGAGCTGATTGATCGTCGGCATGCGTTCTATCCCGTTGGAGCTGTCCCACAGAAGCGGGGTTCTTGCCGCGACACGCAACAAGATCTCGACCCACTTTGGTCGGGCAGGAAGTGTAGCACCCAGACAAGTCGAAGCAAGGCGGGGAAAAGCAGAAACCCATGCACGAACCGAACCATTCGGGCCCTTTCGCGCGTCTAGGATCGCCCCATGCACGAGACGCCCCCAGCCGCCGATGCGTCCGCTCCCGCCCGGTCGGCCTCCCCGGCGGGGATGACGGTCCGCGGCTTCCAGGAACTGATCAGGGCCCGCTATTTCGCCTCGGACAACGCGCGGGGCACGGCGGGAACCTTCCTGTATCTCACCGAGGAGTTCGGCGAGCTGGCGACGGCGCTGGCGAACAACAACCGACCCAACCGACCCCCCACCGACGCCGAGAAGGCGAACCTGGAGGAGGAGTTCGCCGATGTCCTGGCCTGGCTGGCGACCCTGGCCAACATCAACGGCGTCGATCTGGAGGCCACCCTGGCCAAGTACACCGACCCTGATCGGGTGCAGGGCGTCAAGGACTGACCCCTCCCGCTCAATCTCGCTCTGGCGAGCCGACACGCTCGGACTCGAACTCTTCGCGGATGGCCTCATCGAGCTCCTGGTTGGTCTGCGACTTGCCTTTGCGATCGAAGGCGTTGGGATCGTCGTGGCTCAGCGGGCGGTAGATCTCGATGGCCAGGGTGTCGTCCTCGGGCGGCAGCCCGCCGCGGAATGCGGCGACCTCGGTCAGGATCTTCTCGGCCCACTGTCCCTGCCCGGCGCGAGCGACGCCCGGCATGGCCGGGGCCGCGAGGATGCGGCGCAGCCCGTTGATCTGGAGCATCCTGCCCTCGATGCTTCTCGCCTCGATCGCGCCGTCGGTGTAGGCGATGAGCGAGTCTCCGGGCATGAACTCGTACTCGATCTGGCAGGCGTCGAAATCACCCTCGGCGCAGGCCCCGAGCACGAAGGTGGTGGGCGCCAGGTCCTGGAGCGAGCCGTCAACGCCGCGGATGAAGGCGGGGGGATGCCCGCCCGAGGCGTACTCGACGACGCCGCGGTCCTTGTCGACGCGCATGCACACGGCCGTGGCGTAGATCGAATGCTTGGCCAGGGTGAGGTGCACATACCGGTTCAGGCGGCAGAGCATCTCGCCGGGGCTGATGCCGGGGTTCTCGGCGAAGCTGATGTCGATCTCGCCGTGGAGGCGGTTGACGGTCAGGGCGGCGGGGATGCCGTGCCCCGTGACATCGACGATGACCACCGAGAGCCGGGGCGAGGAGCCGTCCGCCGGCTCGCTGAGCTTGGTGTAGAGGTAGTCGCCGCCGATCTGGCGCATGGGTTCGTACTGATACGCGTAGCGGATGTCGCCCGTGGCGTGGGGCGCGGGGAACAGGGCCTCGTGGACCTGGCGCGCGTAGGCGAGCTCCTGGCGGAGCATCCCGTAGCGCTGATTGATGAACTTGTTGGTGGCGCGCTGCACGCGCTGGGAGTGCTTGATCCCCGCGATCACCACCGCCGGGATGGAGAAGATCAGCAGAAACAGCGTGACGATGATCGATGGCGCGACCCCATCGCCCTCGACCACGACATGGCTGAACAGGCTGGCGGCGGCGATAACGACGATCGGGATCAGCGACTGCCTGACCGTCCACGGGAACAGGCAGCAGGCGATGAAGTGCGACAGCAGGAACGGGATGAGGGCGGTTGGCCCGACCGGGATACCCATCAGGCGCACGCCGATGCCTAGCGAGCCGTCGAGGACGATGAGCCCGAGGGTGATGTACACCACGGCCTTGCTCGACACACGCCTGCCCATGACCAGCAGCAGGGCGCCCAGGTAGGAGCCGAACCAGACAAAGCTGGTGAGAAAGAAGAAGGCCTTCTGGCCGCCGTTGGTGAGGACATTGTTGAAGTTCACGCCCTGGAGCATCATCACCACGCTGACGGTGATCAGGATGAGGTTGAGCCCGCCCCAGATGGAGACGAAGAGCATCAGACGGTGGCGCAGCAGCTCGCCCGTCTCGTGGGTGAAGTTTCTTCTGAACTCGGTTGTCTCGAATGACGCGGTCGTCACGGCATGCACTTTCTGGCGCCGGGGCGTTTGGGTCGCCCCCGTCACGCCCTGTAGAGTTCCAGTATCAGGATATCGTCTGACGCGGGCCCCGCACGCCGCTTTTCCACATCTTCGAGGATCAGCGTGGGCCAGCGCTTGGACTGCTCGATCCAGTTGCCCTCGAGCACCCGCTCGACGCCCGTGACCCCGTACATCCTCCCCGAGCCGAGATGGGCCTCGGAGACCCCGTCGGTGAAGGCGACGAGCGAGTCCCCCGTGGTGAAGGGGTGCTCCTCGACGACGGGCTCGAAGCGTTGCTCGAGCCCCACGCCCAGCACGGGCGCCGTGGCAAGGATCGCGATCAGCGCCCCGCGCTCGGTGCGGAGCAGCGGCGGCGGGTGCCCCGCATTGGCCACCCGCACCGTCCCCCGCCCCGGATCGGCGGCCATGGCGACGGCCGAGACCAGCACGGCCGAGTCGGCCAGCGTCAGGCAGACATAGCGGTCCATCTTGGTCAGCAGCTCGCCCGGGTCGATCGAGGGGTCCTCGCCGGTGATGCGCATCAGCTCGCCCTGGAGCCGGTTGGCCGTCAGCGCGGCGGAGATCCCGTGCCCCGTGACATCGAAGAGCACCAGCGTCACCGGCGAGTCGGTCTCGCGGGGGTGCTCGATGGAAGCGAAGACCGAATCGCCCCCGATCTGGCTCATGGGCTGGTAGGCGTAGGTGAAGCGGATCTCCCCTGAAGACTTGGGCTTGGGAAATCCCCGCTCATGGATGTTCTTGGCCGCCTGGAGGTCCTCGCGGACCTGGTCGTACTGGGACTGGATGAAGTGCAGCTCGAACTGGTCCTGAAAGCGGGACATGCGGAAGAACGAGACCATGGTGCCCGGCACGGTGACGGCGACATAGGCGAAAACGGTGGCGGAGACCGAGAACCCCTCGGGGTGCCAGGTGACGAAGATGCTCGAGACCGAGCCGGCGATCCAGATGGCGCTGATGGTCAGCGTCTGGCGCGGGCTCCAGGGCAGCAGGGCCGCGCCGAGCATGAGCCCGATCAGCACGCCGATGATGCTCGCATCGCCGGGGACCTGCTCCTTGAAGATCACCCAGCGCCCGATGGCGATCACCCCCTCGGCGATCACGATCAGCAGCGAGAGGCGCACGCACCAGACCTTGCTGAGATTGACCGAGTACACCAGCACCGCCGCGGCCAGGTACAACCCCGCCCACGCGAGGTTGAGCGAGATGTTGGCCATGCTCAGGGCCCGCTCGCCCATCATCTGGATCAGGATCACCGCGATCCCCAGCAGGGACAGGATCCCCAGAAACTGAGCGGTGTTGCGCCGGACCTCGGCCTCGGACATGTTGTCGAGCAGCCGGTTCGAGCCGACCTCGCGGACATCCCGGATCAGATGGGTGATTTGTTTGTGCACGCCAACAACTGTACACCGGCTCAGCCCCGGGAGCGGCTGAATCCGCCGCGTGGCTCAGCGATTCTTGCCCGGGACCCAGAGCACATCGTCGCGCCCCTTGGCGTTGACGAATCGCGACAGGACGAAGAGCAGGTCCGAGAGGCGGTTGAGGTATTTCATGGTCAGCGCCGAGGTCGCGTCGGGCTCAAGATCGATCAGGTGGGCCACGGCCCGCTCGGCGCGTCGGCAGACGGTGCGGGCGACATGGAGCTGGGCCGCGAGCATCGAGCCGCCGGGGAGCACGAAGCTGTTGAGCGCGGCGAGATCGGCGTTGTGCTCATCAATGAGATCTTCCAGGCGTGTGATCCCCGCCTCGGTGACCCGCAGGGCCGCCCCGGGCGCCTCGCCGGGTTGGATGGGGGTGCACAGATCGGCGCCGAGGTCGAACAGGTCGTGCTGGAGCTGTTCGAGTGTCTTGCCCACCGCGGGATCCGTGTCTCTGGCCAGCGCGACGCACACGCCCACGGCGGCGTTGGTCTCGTCGACGCCGCCGTAGGCCTCCACCCGGGGATGGGCCTTGGGAACGCGTTTGCCCGTACCCAACCCCGTGGTGCCCGAATCGCCCGAGCGGGTGTAGATTTTGGTGAGCTTGACCATACCAGGCACAGTGTACCCGCCCCGAGGTGGGCGGGGCGGGTATCGTGTAGGCGGATCTGGATCGAGCGGGCACGAACCAAGGACGGGCGGTCGCGGTGACGGAACTCTTTGCAGCAGCGACGGGCGGGCGGACGCCGGTGGAGGTGCGGGTGACGGACGCCGGGCTGGTGCGGGGGCTTACGCGGGTCTGGAAGGCGCGCTCATCGGCCCCCGATTCGGGCGAGCTGGTCGACCGCGTGCTGCGGGCGCGGGGCATCGAGCCCGGCGAGCACGGCGACGCGTTCCTCAATCCCACGCTGCGGGCGATGCACGAGCCCTCGCTGATCCCGGACCTCGACAAGGCGGCGGGGCGGATCCTGGAAGCGATCGAACGCGGCGAGCCGATCCTGGTCTACGGCGATTACGATGTGGACGGCGTGACCGCCTCGGCGATCCTGATCCTGATCGTGCGGGCGATCGCCCCGGGCGCGAAGATCAGCTCGTACATCCCCCACCGCCTCGATGAGGGGTACGGGATCAACAGCGGCGCCATCCGCACGCTCGCGCAGCAGGGCGCGGGGCTCATCGTCTCGGTCGATTGCGGGATCACCGCCATCGAGCCGGCCCGGGTCGCGCGGGAGGTCGGGGTCGATCTGATTATCACCGATCACCACAACCCCCCGGCGACAATGGAAGAGATGCCCGAGGCGTACGCGGTGGTGCACCCACGCCGACCGGACTCGGCCTACCCCTTCGGGGAGCTGTGCGGGGCGGGGGTCGCCTACAAGCTCGCGTGGCGTCTGGCGACGATGCACTGCAAGGGCGAGAGGGTGTCACCCCGGTGCCGCGCGGTGCTCATCGAGCTGCTGGCCCTGGCGGCGCTGGGCTCGATCGCCGACATCGTGCCCCTGGTCGATGAGAACCGGGTGATCGTGCGCCACGGGCTGACGCAGATCCCCCGCAGCGCCAACCAGGGTCTGCGGGCGCTGATCGTCGCCTCGGGGCTCGATTCCGAGAAGATCGACACCGACGCCGTGGGGTTCCGCCTGGCGCCGCGGCTCAACGCCGTCGGGCGCCTGGGGCACGCGCGCGAGGCGCTTGAGCTGATGACCGAGGCCACGGGCGCGCGCGCGGTGGAGCTGGCCGAACGCCTCTCACGCGTGAACGAGCAGCGCAAGGCGCAGGAGCTGGCCATCCTGCACCAGGCCATTGAGATGGCCCACGACCAGGGCATGACCGGCGCGGGCAGCCGAGCCATCGTGCTGGCGCACGAGCACTGGCACCCCGGGATCGTGGGGATTGTGTGCTCGAAGCTGGTCGACCGCTTCGCCCGCCCGACGATCCTGATGCAGAAGACGCCCGGCGCGTGCAAGGGCTCGGGGCGGAGCATCGAGGGATTCAACCTGCACGCGGGGTTGAGCGCGTGCGCCCAGGAGCTGCAGGGCTTCGGAGGCCACGACATGGCCGCGGGGATGAGGTGCGACCCCGAGCGGTTCGACGCGTTCCGCGACGCGTTCATCGCCCACGCCAACGGGCGCCTCCGCGATGACGACCTGGTGCATCACACCAAGTACGACTGCACGGCGCGGCTGCACGAGCTGACCGCGCAGGCGGTGCGCCAGCTCGATCGGCTGGCGCCCTTCGGCGCGGGAAACGCGAGGGTCCGGGTGCGACTGACGGGGGTCAAGCTCAACGGCGGGTGCGAACCGTTCGGCAAGACAGGCGGCCACCTCTCGCTGCGCGTCGGCGCGCAGGGCGGGGGGCCGGCGGTGCGCGTGGTGGGCTGGGGCTGGGCGGCGCACGCGGGGTCGATCCCCGCCGGCGCGCCCGTCGAGCTGATCGTCGAGCCGAGGGTCTCGGCCTGGAACGGAAGCACCCGCGTCGAACCGGTGCTGGTCGATCTGCGGGTGCTGTGATGGGTTGAGATGTCGCCCCGACTTATTCGGTGGGGACGCTGGCGAAGACGCCGCGACGGATCTCGCTGAGCATCTGCGCGAAACGCGGGTTGCCCGGCTCGAGGCTCAGCGCCGTTCTGGCGCTGGCGATCGCCTCGTCCCGGCGGTGGAGGTCGCTGAGGATCATCGCCTTGAACGCGTGCATGCCCGGGTCCGTGGGCAGGCGCTGCAGGGCGCTGTCGATCGAGGCGAGGGCCGACTTGAAGTCCCCGAGCTGGCGGTGGTACATCGAGTAGAGCAGGTAGCCCTCGTGCGAGTCGGGCTCGATGGAGATCACGCGCGAGGCCGCTTTGCGGACCGTGCGCATGTCGTTGACCATGAACGAGGTGTTGGCCAGGCCGATCCAGGATTCGACATCGCTCTTGCCGTCGTCGCTGGCCAGCAGCGTCTGGTAGATGGTGCGGGCCTCGACGGGGCGCCCCGTGCTGGTCAGCGCCTTGGCGTGGAGGATCTTGAGGTCGCGCCGGGCGGCGTTCTCGGGCTTCTTGAGCAGCAGGGCGATGTTGCGCTCCGCGTCGCCCCACTTGCCCGCCTGCATCTGGGCGTGGACGAGGTCCTCGATGATGCCCTCGTCGTCGGGCGCCAGCAGACGCGCCTGATCGAAGCACTTGACGGCCAGCGCCGGGTCGTGCTCGATGAGGGCGATGTGCCCGAGCGACTGCCTGATCCCCGCGTTGTTCTCGGCCATGGGGATCGAGTTCAGGTACGCGCGGGCCTCGTCGATGCGGTCGAGGTCGATGAGCATCTCGGCGGCGGCCACCGCGTACACCGGGTTGTAGTCGTCGAACTCGCACGCCTGCTCGAAGTGCGTGAGCGCCTGCTCCGGCTGGTTGATGCGCTCGTACACGACGCCCAGGTAGTACTGCGCGTCGGGGTCCTCGGGGTCCAGGGTCGCCGCGGTGTTGAGCGCCTTGAGCGCGTTGCCCAGGTCGCCCATCTCGATCAGGATGCGTCCCTTGAGCACCTGCGACTTGGTGACCGTGTCGTTGATCGACAGCGAGGTCTCGACCTTGGTCAGCGCCTTCTCCAGGTCCCCGGCGAGGAAGGCCTGGCGGGCCAGCTCCCACTCGGTGGCGCTCTTGAGGAAGCTCATCCGCTCCTTGGCCATCGAGACGCCCTGGCGGGTGTAGTTGCCCTGCCCCGAGCAGCCGCTCAGGGCCGCGATGAGGAGGGCGGAGACGCCTGCCAGAACGGTGCGTTGCTGCTTCTTGTGCATGTCGGGGCTCCTGGGTCCGGGTCTACGCGGATTCATTCGACCGGATCGACCGGCTTATTCATTGAAATCCGCAAAGCCGTCGCCCTCGGTGGGGACCTCGGTGAAGGTCGCCTCGGACTCACCGCCGCTGACGACATAATCGAACCCAAGGGGCCAGTCCAGACGCAGGGCGCCCCCGCCGGGCAGGGGGATGATGAGCTGGCCCGAGAACCCGTCGGCCACGGCGACCGAGGTCTCGATCACGCCGGGGTTCGTGCCGGCCTGCGTCGATGTCTGCTGGGGATCGGTGAGGGAGACCCGGGTCTGCTCGCCGGTGACGACGGCCTTCATCTGGTGGTAGCTGTCCGCATCGTCGGCGCTGGCGGTCACCCCCTGCCCGGCGGGCTCGATATAGTGATCGGTGTCCGAGGGGCTCCAGTTCGCCAACGAGGTGGGGTAGGTCGCGAAGGGGCTCATCTGGGCGAACTGCTCACCGCTGGGCGTGGGCGTGGGGGCGGATGTGGGGGTGGGCTCGGGGGTGTTGGCCGGGACGATCAGTCCGGTATCGAGATCGAAGGACGCCTCGGAGAGCGAATCGGTGGGGACCTGGGCGAAGGGCTCGGTCTCGAAAGAAGGATCGGGCTGGTAGTCCCCGTCCGAGCTGGGGTCGAAGGGCTCGGGCTGGGTGCCGGCGCCGCCGTCGGCGACATCGGCGCCCGCGGGGTGCACGAAGGGATTGGCCTCCAAGGGCGGCTTCAAGGATGAGGACTTGCCGCCGTAGTGCAGCTCGTTGTGGAGCATGCCCTCGATCAGGCTCCGGCTGGGCATGGTGCGCAGCTCGCCGGTGAGCTCCGAGCGCAGGGCCCGGGCGTCGGGCGACTGGGGCATCAGGCGCAGGGCGCGGTCGACCTTGGAGAGGCCCTCCTCGATCCGGCCGTCGTCGGCGTCCTGACGCGCGGAGATCAGCAGCTGCCCAACGCGCCGCTCGCGCGACCAGGGGAGCAGGCCCTTGCGGGCGCCGTAGCGTGCGTGCTCGAGGTACTGGTTGCCCATGTCGCCCGTCTCGGCCAGCACGGTGTCGTTGACGATCGAGGGCGTGATCAGGAAGATGATCTCGCTGCGCCGTGTCGAGTCGTCGTAGCCCTTGAAGGCGTTGCCCACCAGGGGGATGTCGCCCAGCACGGGGACCTGGCGCCGGGTGGTCGAGGTCGTCTCGGTGAAGAGCCCGCCGAGCACCACCGTCTGCCCGTCGTGGACCATGACATTGGTGTTCATCTCGGTCGTGTCCTCGTCGGGGATGGTCACATTGTTGCCCGCGCCGTCGGACACCTGACGCAGGGTGAAGTTGGAGACCTGCGGACGCAGCTCAAGGCGGATCAGGCCCTTCTTGGAGACGAACGGGCGGACCGAGAGCTGGGTGCCGACATCCAGGAACTCGACGCTCTGGGTGGTCGAGGTGTCGGTGGTGGTCGAGTTGAGGTAGCCCACGCGGGTGCCCACCAGCACGCGCGCCGGCTGGCGGTTGAGCGTGAGCAGCTTGGGGTTGGAGACGACCGTCACATCGGTGACCTCGTCGAGCACGCGCAGGAACACGCCCACATCCCCGTTGACGAACCCGGCCTTGAGCCCGGCCGAGCCCGCGGTGTTGCCCACCGTGGACTGGACGCCCGTGCCGTGGCCCTGCGGAACATCGACGGCCGTGCCGTCGACGGTCTCGCCCTGTCCGTTGATCAGCCCATCGACGATGCTCAGCGGCCCGCCGGTGCCGACGAAGTCGGTGAAGTCCAGATTCTGGATCAGCGCGAAGTCCATGCCGAAGGCGTTGGCCTCGTTGAGCGTGGTCTGCAGGATGGTCGCCTCGACGAGGATCTGCGCCGGCTTGGTGTCCAGCTCCTTGATCAGCGCTTCGATCTCGTTGACATTGTCCTCGAAATCGCTGACGACGATCGTGGAGCTGCTGGCGTAGTTGTCGGCGCCGGTCGGCGCGCCGTCGGTGATCGTGAAGGCCTCGGTGGCGGCGTTGGAGGTGATCGAGCCCGTTTCCGAGAGGAGCATCTTGGCGAACTCGGCCGCGTCGGTCGCGTTGAGATAGTCCAGATCGATGATGCGCGTGATGGGCTTGCGCGAGGCGGCCTCGAACTCGGCCAGCTCCTCGGCCGTGTAGACATAGATGAAGTTGCCCTTCTCGATGTACCCGTAGCCGTTGACATGCAGGATCGAGTCGAGCGCCTCGTAGAAGGTCACCCCGTACAGATCGGCCGTGACGGTCGCCTTGACATTGTTGGAACTGATGATGTTCCGCTGCGACTGGATCGAAAGCAGCTGCAGGATATTGCCCAGGTCCTCGTTGTTGACATGCAGGTCGACCAGGTCGTACTCGCTGACCTCCACGGAGCCCGAGAGATCCTTGAGGTCCTCCTCGCTGGCCGGCACATCGCCCTGACCCGCCGGATCCATGCCCGGGGCGGAGGCGTCGCTGAAGTCCGGATCGCTGGCCGCGTCGTACAGGTCGGCGGCGTACTCGTCGTCAACCTCGGGCTCGACGCCCGCCTTGGCCTGGTTCTTGAGCGCGGCCAGGAGGCCGAACCCGCCCGAGTCCTGGGCGTGGGCGTTGCCCGCCAGCAGCGAGAGCGCCAGTGCCGGCATCACGCCGTGGCGGAGGCTCAGGCCGAGGAGGTTGGCCTTGAAGGTGCGATGGAGATCGTGGTTGCTCATGGGTGTGATCCTCAGCGTTGCGGCGGCTCGCCTGCGCTCGGTGTCCCGATTGCCCGGGGTGTATTGCTGCAATTCGATCGGTGCATCGGGCCTGTGACTTTGCGCTGACCTTGTGCTTTCGGGCGCGGATGACCCGGATAGTCGAACATCCCCGGGCCGATAACCGGCGAGCCGGGAGTCAGGACGAGAGCGGGGAGGGACATCCCAATCTCCTCCCCGGGCTTGCGGGGGAGGTGCCGAGTCTCCGAGGCGAAGGGGGTCTTGAAACGCTCCCGTTGGCGGACAACCGAACCACTCCAAGACCCTCAGTCACGCCCCGCGAGCGCGCTGGGACGGACAAGTCAGGGCCGCCGTGCCGGCGAGTCGGGCGTCCCCCCGCTTTCGGGAGTGTCGGTCCCCGTCTGGAGATGATCCCGATCCTCCGCGCTCTCGATGGGATCCTCGGCATCATCGATCACCTGCCGGTCCTTGGGGTCGGCGTAGGCGCTGCGGGGGATGTCGGTGACCAGGCGCAGCTTGGCCCAGATCAGCACCCCGGCCAGCGCGCCCAGGCACAGAAGCAGCGTGAGGCTTCGCGGCGCCCCGGCCAGCGCGGGGCGGTGGTCGGCGTGGT
This sequence comes from uncultured Phycisphaeraceae bacterium, assembly GCA_964387925.1. Classification (GTDB taxonomy): domain Bacteria; phylum Planctomycetota; class Phycisphaerae; order Phycisphaerales; family UBA1924; genus UBA1924. The sequence goes on along the minus strand of CAYLXF010000005.1, from coordinate 27,082 downwards.
GATGGTGCTCGTGGTGTTGCTGGTGCTGGGTCATCGCGACGCCTCCGATTATGCATCGGACGGCCCGGGGGGCGGGAACAGGACGGGGCGCGATGACGACCCGGATGCGGACGCCCGGGCGTCACAACCGGCGCGATCAGTCGAGACGGGTGACCGTGACACGCCCGGTAAAGGCGGCGACATCGATCCGGAACCGGCTCAGCGGCCCGGAGAGCACGATCGAGCCGCCGTCGCTGAGGGTGCTGGACCCGGGCGTGGCGACGGGGCCGCCGATCTCGTCATAGATCAGGATGTTGTCGCCGTCAAAGTCGACCGACTCGATCCGCGTGCCCCCGAAGACCTCGTCGTTGAGCGAGACGCGGTAGCGCTGGCCCGGCCCGTGGTTGTCATAGAGCGCGTCGGCATCGACATCGATGGTGGTCCCGTTGACCTGGACGAGGGTGTACTCGTTGTTCTCGACATCGAAAACGATGGCCCGCTGCTCCTGGTATCCAAGAGCGTCCATCTGGGCGAAGGTGATGTCGGCCACCACGGTCCGCACGGCGGCCTGGATGCGCAGCACCCCCGCCTGGCCCATCGACGGCGCCACCACCGCCCCGGCGATCCCCATGATCACCACCACGACCATGACCTCCACCAGCGTGTAGGCGCCGGTGGAGACGCGGCGGAGCCGACGGGTTGTTCGCGCGTTGCGCATGGGCTGGTTCCTGACCCCCGGGTTGAGGCGTTCGTGGTTACGGGCGCGGCAGCGGCTGGTCGTTCTCATCGAAACCGCCGGCCCAGATCTCGCCGGTGGCGTCGTTGTAGATCCAGGCGTGGTCGGTCTGGAACGAGGTGTCGGCCGCGCCGCCGATGGCGATCACCCGCTGGTTGTCGCCGCCCACATAGGGGTTGGTGGGCGGCTCCTTGAGGTACTCGCCCGTGGCCGCGATCAGGGCGCCCCAGGTGCCGTCGCCCGCCGAAACATCGGGCAGCGCGTTGCCATGGCGGACCTCGAAAACCTCCACCGCCCGGCGCAGCTTGGTCAGCTCAGACTGGGTCGTCCCGATGCTGGCCTCATCGACGGCCCCGACGAAGCTGGGCACCACGATGGCCGCCAGGATGCCAAGGATTACCACAACGATCAGGATCTCAATGAGTGTGAATGCCCGTGCGGCTTGGCGTTGCATGTTCCCTCCCTGTCAAGACAAACGACACGGAGCCCGTTCCCGGGCCCCGTGACGAGTTGTTGCTTCAAACTGATTACGGGGCCGCGGAAGCGGGCGCGCCGGCGGCGAGATTGCCGGTGTCGGGGTCGTAGTTCCAGCCCGTGCTGTCGTCATAGAGCACGCTCTGGCTGCTCAGGCCAGCGGAGGCGGTCGAGTCCCATGCGGTCACGACGGATGTGGTATCCGGGTCGCTATCGAAAGGATTGACAGGGACCTCCTTGATGTAATTGCCATCGAGCATCACGCTCCAGCCCGACTCACCGTTGGCCGCGGCCGTGTTGAGCTCGTCCACGGTCGGATACACACCGTTGTGCTGGGCGGCATAGAGCTCGAGCTGGTTCTCGAGGGTGGACACCTGGGTGGCCACATTGCCGCCGCGGGCCTCATTGGCCGCGTTGGTGAACTGGGGCACCACGATCGCGGCCAGGATCCCGAGGATCACGACCACGATCAGGATTTCGACCAGGGTGAACCCCTTGGCCTGGGTACGGTTCGCATGCATTGGTTTGTCTCCTTGAATACGACTCATGAGTGACACGCCTTGCTGGTCCGGCTTCGCCGGTCGGTCCTGGTTCGGGGGCCCTTTCTCCGAGCCCCGCCTCACCGGACAGCCCTTCCGCGGCTACGCACCGCACCATGCAAGTCCAAGCGTGACAAACAACTCATCGTCATGCACATCGAATGGGGTGACCGTTGATACGCGGGCGCGGAACAAACCCAACCCGCCCGGGCCGGATGCGGCAGGCGTGCGGCCTGTGCGGGCCAAACCGCCGGGAATCAGGCGGATTTCGGACCCAGCCAGCGCCCGATATCACGCACGAAAAACGGGCCTTGACGGCCCGTGTTTCGGTGGTCTTCCCGGTTCTTCCCCCTTATCGGCGGGCCTGTCCCTCCCCGCGCCCTCGCCCTCGCGGGGAGGTGGCACGCGTCTTCGCGTGACGGAGGGGTCTTCTTCTCCTCCCCCGCGCGTGCGGGGGAGGTGCCGAGCTTGCGAGGCGGAGGGGGGTCTTCCTCGGAATACCCTCGACGCACATAGATCATCATGTATTCGATGAGACCCCCTCCGTCACGCTGGGTGCCCCGAGCCGAGTGGCTCAGGGTGCCACTACTCGCCGTCTTCGGCGCAGTAGTGTCTTGTGAGCCGCCCGAGAGCACTACTGCGCCGAAGACGGCGAGTAGTGGCACCTAAATCTTTGCACCTCCCCCGCGGGGCGGGGAAGGCACTGGCACGCTTCTCCTGATGGCGGATCCCTGAACCCCGGGCTCAGTTCTTCGAGACCATGGGATCGCCCTGCCGCTCCTGGTTGAGAATCAGCGGCACAAGCTGGTCGTTGGTGACCTCCAGAGCGCCCATCGTGGCCACGGCCACCGTGGCCAGCTCATCGTCGGGCGACTGGGCCATCTCGATCAGGCGGCGCAGCTGGCGGTTGTCGAGCTGGTTGCCGAAGCGCTTGCCCGAGTCGGCCACGATGGTCAGCAGCTCGTTGCGGATCTCGGCCTCGGCGCCGATCGCCTTGTCCATGATGGCCTGCTGGGCCTTGGGCTGGGGCATGTAGGAGATGATCTCGGCGATATCCAGCAGCGTGTACCCCTCGACCCGGTCGAGCACATCGATCAGGATCGACGCGGCGTCGGAAACACTCAGCACCCGGTTGTGGGAGATCGCCAAGTTGCGCAGCACCTCGATGGCGCGTGAAGCGTACTCCTCGGCCTCCTCGGGTGAGATCGGGCCGCCGGCGGCGACCTCGATCAGGGCGTTGACCGACTCGTCGAACGCGGCGTCGTTGATCGACTGGCGGCGCACCGCCACGGTCTGGTCACGGTTGTACTCCTGCGTCATGGCGATCGCGTCGTCGGGCGCCATCAGCGCCAGCACGGGCGTCACGGCCAGCTTGCGGTCGGCCCGCGCCGTCTCGATGGCCAGCAGCGTGCCGTCGCGGTCCTCGGCGGTGACGATCAGATCGATGGTCGGGGCCTCGGCGATGGCCGCCCCGAGCTGCCCGAGCCCCTCGGGCGCGGGCGGGAGCACGGTGAAGCCCAGACGCGTCAGCGCGGTCTGGTACTGGTCGTAGGTCTCGCGATCGTCGCCGGTGAGCACGATGGCGTAGCGCGAGGAGGCGTCCTTGACGGCGCTGGCCAGCAGCGGGATCACCCGCTGGGCGCCGCTGAACGACTCGGCGGGCTGGGCGTTGCCCAACGCCAGCGCCGCGTCGAACTGCACACGCCGGTTCTGGTAGCCCAGCGATTCGAGCAGCGGGTAGCGCCCGCCGACGGGCTGGCCCCACAGCGCCCGCGAGCCGGCGGTCCGGGAGAGGGCCGCGATGGCCGTGCGGACCAGCGGCGTGTCGCGGTTATCGATCCCGCGACGCAGCACGAGCTGGTCGATCTCGGGGCCCACGGCGATGCCGTAGTACTCGGCGCTGCGCCGGCTGGAGGGGTACACCGGGTTCTCGTATCCCTCGGGCGAATCGAAGCCGCGGGAATAGTTGGAGGCGACCCACAGCGCCAGGGTGGCGTCGTCCCGGGGATCCAGCGCCAGCGCCCGCTCGGCCATGCGCATGGCCATCGCCTCGTGGAACACGGGGGTCCGGATCGGGACCATCACCAGCCCCAGCCCGGGGTTGAAGTCCCAGACGAGCTGGTGGTCCTCGCCGGGGAAGCTCGTGAGCTCGGCCGGCTCGGTGTAGTAGGAGTTGGCCAGCAGGGCGTAGAGGTCGGCGACATCGGCGTCCGGATCGCCGCCAAGACGGTTGATGGCGCGCGAGCAGGCCTGACGCACCGCCTCGTTGTTGCTCGACTGATACACATCGACGAGCACCGGCAGGCTGGTGCGGTAGGGGATGAGCCCGAGCACCTCGGCGATGGCCTCCTGGCGCACGCCGTCGACCCGGGGCAGGGCGGTGATCAGCGGGACAATGGCCTGGCGCCCCATGTCGACCATGAGGCGCTGGACCTGGGCCTTGAGCGCCAGGTCCTTCTGCTGGAGATAGGCGTCGAGCAGCTGGGGCATGGCGTACTCGCCGGCGACCATAAGACGCTCACGCGCCAGCGAGCGGGCGCGCAGGCCCTCGGTCAGCAGGGCGATGTTGCGGGCGATCTCGTCGGGGTTGCGGGCCCGGGCGAGTTTGCCGTCGCGGAACATGGAGTCCAGGCGGGCGGCGATGGGCTCGAGCACGGGCACCCGCATCCCGGCGGCGACGGCCTCCTCGAAACGCTGCTGCTCGCGCGAGTTCTCGACCAGGTCGACGAACTGCTCGGGGGTGATCCCCGAATCGAGCAGGCGGTTGCCCAGATCGCTGGCCACATCGAAGCGGGCGATCTTGACGAAGTGGATGAAATCCTTGAGCAGCCCCAGACGCTGCTGCTGGGCTTCGGTCTCGGGCTGGCCCGAGGCCGCGTGCGCGACGCCGGCGGGGAGGCCGACGATGAGCGAGCCGATCGGGCCGGCCGAACCGGCCACCATGGCGAGAGAGAGGGACATTCCGGCAAAGTTTCGGTTCACAACGCGCACAATCGTCTCCTGTGGGCCTGTCTGACGCGAGAAGGCATCTGCTGGATAGGCGAGGGGACGGATGGGGCCCATCTTCGCCGGGAGGGGTCATCATATACGAATAGCCGGGGCGGGGTGTTGCCCCGCTCAGGAAAGATCGGACACTGTATTGGACCGCGGGCACGCGTGTCAATCGGGCCTCGCCACGACCGGGAACCCCGGCCTGGAACATCCCGCGATGTGGCCCACGGGTCCGGATATCGCCGATCTGGCAGAATCGATGCTGAATCCGCTCCGGGCGTCAAGGCGACGGACGGCGGGGACGATGAGACCGGTGATACGGCGCATGACGACTGTGCCGATCCACTTCACATGCGTATCCCCCGAGGTGAGATGATGCCGATCGAGAAAGATGTGCTGACAACCGGCGAGGTCGCCAAGATCTGCAATGTGGCCCCCCGCACGGTGTCCAAGTGGTTCGATTCCGGCCAGCTCAAGGGCTACCGGATCCCCGGCTCCAAGGACCGCCGGATCCCGGTCACCGAGCTCTACCGGTTCATGAAGGCCCACCACATCCCCATGGACGGCATCGCCAGCGGCAACACCCGCGTGCTGATCATCGACGCCGATCGCGAGGTCTGCGATGTCCTCGAGCGGGTGCTGGTCGAGCAGACCAACTACGAGCTCTCCTCGGCCAACACCGCCTTCTCGGCCGGGCTCGAGTGCGAGCGATTCCGCCCGCATGTCGTCCTGATCGATGTCCACATCGCCGAGTGCGAGCCGCGGGAGATCGCCCAGCTCGTCCGCTCCAGCGAGGCCATGCAGATGACCAAGCTCATCGCCATGTCGGGCAAACTCACCGACGGCCAGGCCCAGGGCCTCCGCGGCGCCGGCTTCGACGCCTTCCTCAAGAAGCCCTTCCAGGTCCGCATGGTCGTGGACGCCATCGAGCAGGCCACCAACCTCGCCGCCTGAACCCCTCCACCGCCACGGCACATCGGACGATCACGGACCCACCGCTCACCCTCGGTCGCAAGGACGCGACCGAGGGTGATTCTTTCATGTTCACCCCCTTGTTCATGGGCAACCGGAGCCGAACGCGACGAGGAACATGGAGATGTCGAAGAACTCCACGAGCCATCGGTGTTGAAATCACCGCGGGCTCCCGCGCCGCAACTCGGGTTCGTCCCGACTCGATGAGCGCCTTAGAATCATCCGAAGCCGTATGCAGGAGCACGGCTTTCAAGAAAGAGGGCCGACCATGACCGAACCGAGTTTCAAGAACGCAAAGAAGCAGGGCGAGCTCCTCCAGGCGTGCGTCGTGGCGACCATCGATGTCGCCCTGACCCTCAAGCACCTCCACTGGAACATCCGCGGCCCCAAGTTCCGCCCGGTGCACGAGTTCCTTGATGTCGTGATCGACCACGCCCGCGAAGCCACCGACGAGTTGGCCGAGCGCATGGTGGCCATGGGCGCGCCCGCGATCGGCCAGCGCTCCTCCCTGCCGACCCCAGCCGCGCCTCAGGCCCCCGACGCGTTCATCAAGGACGATCGCGTCATCGAGCTGGCCTGCGACACCCTGATCGCCACCATCGCGATCATGCGCCACGCCCAGGAGCAACTGGCCGACATCGACGCAGTCACCGAGGACCTGGTGATCGGCCTCATCACCCCCTTCGAGAAGCAGCTCTGGATGCTCCGCTCGCACCTGCTGTGACCGGCATCAAGCCTCAGCGGCACCCCGCCATATACGAGCGCAGGTAAGCCGAAACATCAAAGAAATCATAACGCCCGTCGCTGTTGAAATCGGCAATCGACTCGTGATGTGTATACGCGTCAAGAAATGTGTTGGCGTCCTGCTCGTCCATCACGCAGTCGCCGTCCAGGTTCGCTTGGCATCCGATCAAGCTGGGATCAAATAAGGCCATCGCCCCTGTGTCAATAAGAGACGCTTCATGCGGTTCCGGTATTGGGATGAAGTGTGGTGAACCGAGCAACGCGAAATCATCGGCGAGCACAACCTGCCAGCCCATCTGGGAGTTGGGTCGGGCGTTCCTCGGGTTGAGAGTTCCCATGAATGACCGTGTTTCGAGGTTGAGCAGATAGGCCTTGCCTATTTCGGATCCAGCAGATCTATGCTGAGATGCGCCGATGAGGGCCCTCCCCCCATGCATCTTAATAGACGCGCCAAAGTGGTCATCACGCCGTCCATCTTCGGGCAGAACTTGCCCATCAGGCGTGATCGAATCCCCGGAAATCCGATAGGCGTACACCGCTCCAAGCCCACTTAGGCCATCCTCAAAGCTGGTGTATTCGGGAGCCCCAACCAACATGAGCCCATCCTCAATCGCGATGGACACGCCGAAGGCCTCCCCGACTCCGAACCGAGAGCCCGGAGATTCGATACGCCCGAGTTGTTCACCCGTCTGGCTCCGAAACACATAGACCGCGCCAGCACTCTGCCCTCCCTCGATCGAGTCCCATCCGGCGACACCGACGAATACCTTGTCCTCATAAAGATCAACCACGGAGCCAAACGCATCATAAATGGACGCATCTTGAGACACCAGCTTGCGAAGAAACTCGCCGGAGCCGACATCGAACATATAGGCGGCTCCCGAGAGACTCGCGACGCTGTCGTTGCCAGGAGCCCCCACCACCAAGAGCCCGCCGAGGAGATCCACGGCCGCCCCAAACTTGTCTCCGCTGCTCCCACCCGGCGCGAGAATCTTGCGCTCGAAAATCCACTGGCCGCCGACCAGCCTATAGACGAATACGGAGCCAGAATGCGAATAGTTGTCATCGTCACCGCTGGCGCCGATGACAAGGATGTCGCCCTCGACCGCGAACGCGGTCCCGAACCAATCGTTCCGCGAGACCTCGGGGGGTTGGATGCGCTGGCTGAGCGTTAGACCGCCTTGCTCGATGCGGTACACATACACCGCACCCGAGTCCGTGCCAAGCACCTCGTCATCCTCATAGGGCGCCCCCACGATGACGAAACGATCGTCGTTCGTCATTGAGTAACCGAAATAATCCTCAGCCGCGTGACTGGCGGAGAAGAGACGCTCGCATTCCTGTGCGGATGCGAGCCCAGACCCCGTCGCGAGCAAGGCCCCGATCGCGGCACAATAGACTTTATTGAGATTACGCATGTGATGTACTCCTCTTTGCGAAGCAGCTGGCGATAACCGGTATATAGACAGAGGTGGCGACGAGCAATAAAAAAAGCCCCGAAGGGCATAGCGAGACACACGAACTCAAGGGATTCACGATGCTATTTCATCTCCCCCATCGCCGCCGCCAAAACATCGCACGCCGCCTTCAGATCCTTCTTATCGATCATCTCCGTCACGGTATGGATATACCGCGTCCCCACCGTGATCCCCACTGCCTTGGCCCCCGCCGCCGCCTGCTGGGCCGCGGCGCCGTCCTGGCCGCCCGCGCTCAGGATCGAGCGCTGGTAGGGGATGCGGTGCTTCTTGGCGATCTTTTCCACCGTTTGGACCATCCCGTAGTCCGAGATGAAGCTGCTGTCCTTGACATGCAGCGCAAAGCCCTTGCCGTGGGTCGAGACCGACTCGGCGGCCGGAACCCCGGGCGTGTCGCAGGCGAGAGTGACATCGATCCCGAACCCGTAGTCAGGAAGCACCGCGAACGAGGCCGTACGCGCCCCCCGCAGCCCCACCTCCTCCTGAGTCGTGAACGCCACGATAATCTCGCACGCGTGTCCCGACTGGGACTTGACAAGCTGTCGGACCGACTCGATCCCCAGCCAGCAGGCGACGCGGTTGTCGAGCGCCTTGGAGACGCACTTGTTGCCCAGCTCCAGAAACGGCTCGTCCATCACGACGAAGTCTCCGATCTGGATGTTCTTCTTGACCTGCGCCGGGGTCATCCCCGTGTCGATGAAGAACTCCTTGACCTCGGGCACCTTCTTGCGGTCCTCGGGCGAGGAGATATGCACGGGCCTGCCGCCGGGGTTCATGACGGCCTTGAAATCCCCGTTGTCGCCGCACACCAGCACCCGGCGCGAGAAAAGGTTCCGCGGGTCGAACCCACCGGCCGGCGAGAGCCACAGGAAACCGTAGTCGTCGATGCTCGAGACATAGAAGCCGATCTCGTCCATGTGGCACAGGAGCATGAGCTTCTTGGCGTCGCCCTTGCGCGACTTGCCACCCGCGCCCCGCGCCCCTCGCCGGCAGATCAGCGAGCCCATCGCGTCCGTCTCGATCGTGTCGAAAAGGTCGGCGGCCTCCCTCTCGATGAGTTCCCGCACACGCTCCTCGCGCCCCGGGATGCCGGGCGTTTCGCACAGACGCTTGAGCAGATCGATATTCACATTTGGCTCCTTGAATGGTTCACGAAACTGAGTCGGTTGGAACAGATCGTAGCGTCCCGACCGCGCGGGGACGGGCGTGGCCTCCGCCCCGCCCCCTATGATCCCGCATGAGTCCCCAGCCCCACCGCAGCCCCATGCACTCTGGGTTCGTCTCCCGGGAGGCGTACTTCCTCCCCTACGGCGACGCCGACGCCGCCAGCGAGGTCGTCGAGACCTTCGGCGACCTGGACATGGAGTACGCCGCCCTCCGCAAGGGCTGCGTGATTTTCGACGAGCCGCATGTCGGCACGATCCGTGTGACCGGGGCCGATCGGGGCGCGTTCCTCAACAACATGCTCACCGCCAAGCTCGACGATCTCGCCCCGGGAACGGGGACAAGGAGCTTCTGGCTCAACCGCAAGGGGCGCATCGACGCGGACCTCCGCATCGCCCAGCGGGAGCAGGAAATGGTCTTCGCACTCGATCGCCACCTGTGCCCCGCGACCACCGAAGCGCTCAACACCTTCGTTTTCGGCGAGGATGCGCAGCTCACCGACGCAAGCGAGCACGCCCACCGCCTGGCCCTCCACGGCCCCACCGCCGCGGCGCTGCTGGCCCGGGCGGCCGATGAGCCGTCCCCGCCAGTGGACGAGCTTGGCGAGCTGGGCAACGCCACCATCGCCATCGCCGACGCAAGCGTGCTCGTCGAGCGCGACGACCTGACAGGGGAGGTCGGGCTGGAGCTGTGCATCCCGATCGAAGCCGCCCAGCGGGTCCACGCCAGACTCATCGAGACCATCGAGGCCCACCCCGAGCTCAAGGCCCGCGAAAGCGGATGGCTGGCGGTCAACACCGCCCGCATCGAAGCCGGGCGCCCGCTGTTCAACCTCGACTTCGGCCCCACCAACCTCCCGGTCGAATCGGGCATCATCGACCAGCGCGTCCACTTCGCCAAGGGGTGCTATCTCGGGCAGGAGGTGGTGGCGAGGATGCACGCGCGCGGGGCGTGCAACAAGCGGGTGACGGCTCTGCGGATCGAGGGCCAGCGCATCACGACCGCCAACACCGAGATCATGCAGCCCACGACCGGCTCGCAGGTCTTCCTGGTGGGCAAGGAGGGCCAGACGCCCGTGGGAGTCGTGACCAGCTCCACGATCTCGCCCATGCTCGGCGCCATCCCGATCTGCTTCGCCATGCTCAAGGCCGATGTCTTCGCGCCGGGAACGGCGCTGAGCGTCAGCGCCGAGGGGAGCATGGTCCGCGCGAGCGTACAGAAATCTTTACGCTTCTGGGAGCGTCCCACGCCCTGAACCATCGCGCCTCAAGCACCATCGAGGCGGTTACTGGCTGAACTCGGTCTGCGCCCGGTCCAGCGCGTCGCGTGTCTCGGCTCCCTGCTGGCGCAAGGCGTCGGCCATCTCGGCGAGATCCTGGCGGACCGGGTCGGTCAGCTTCACGCCCTGGCGGGTCAGGTCGTTGCCCAGCATCACCTGCAGATCGTGCAGCTTAGCGATGAACGGCTCGTACGCGGCCCGCAGATCATCGAGCTCATCCCCCACATCCGCGACCGCCTTCTCGAAATCCACCCGCCGCTGCTCGGAGATCTCCTGAGCCCGCTCGCCAGAGAGATGGGCCGTCTCGTTCCGCCACAGCGCGGCGTGCTCGGCCGCGCGGGCCTCCATGGAGATCCGCCGCTCGCGGATCCGATTGGAAATCTCCTCGAGGTCCTCCGTGTTCGCCCGCAAATCGCGGCTGGCACGCCCCAGGTCCTCCGCCTCGTCCAGGCCGTTGAGCGAGGCCATCACCGCATCAAGACGCTCCTCGCCCCGATCGGTCAGTTCTTGGATGTCCGCCATCGACGAGGTCGTGCCGCTGATCCGCTTGCCTCCCGTCGTGCTGCAGGCGACTATAGTCATAGCCAGCACCGCCGCCCCCGTCATCATGGCCGCGATCCGTGGTGTCTTCTGTGTGAATAGCATGACTGAACCCCTTTCTGGGTATCTTCGCGAGCAACTGGTCGACACCACACCATGCCCCGGCATGATGAATCCCGCACGAACCGGGGATGAATGTTCACTCATATTTGAGTTGGGGGCGCATAGGGCGAGGAAATCATCATGCCCACTCGCTGAGACACAACTCCATGCCTAGCCACTGGTCAAGCCATCGGGTCAAACCGCCGGTGTTCCATCCGTTCTCTCCTCATCCCTTCCCCTTGGACGACGGCGAGATTTTGTGGATAATCTGGAGGCTTCTCGGCTGATCATCGCGAGAACCCAGGCCGCCACACAGACCGAAGCCGTCTTCGAAGCTATGGATGGTTGCGAAAGGTCGCCAACTGCCCGGTCGTATGCAATCCATTGATTATAAATGGCTTATGCTTCGTTCATACGGCAGGCCATGCATGTGATGGAGCGTTTGGTATGTCGGACCGCTAGGAATTATGCACCCTTTGCTGAACGAGATCCCGGCGGCCTAGGGGTCTTATGAGGGGCCATGACGCCTGAACGAAGCACCACGCACCTGCTCGGATAGGGCGCCTTGCGGACTGGGGACCGCCAAGTTATATTCTCGGCTCATGAGAAGGGACCCGGCTAGAAGACGGAGACAGATTCTCCGCCCCCTCTGGGATCAATGGAGCAGGGATGAACAGTAATACCGGATATCGTTTCATTTTTCTCACCACGATCTCCATGGTGGCGCTTGGCATAGCCCAGCGCCACGCCGTGGCGCAGCCGGACCCCCTTCTCGCCGCGGACTTCGTCTCCCATCCGGATTCGGACGACATCACATCAGATCTGTATTTCGTACCGCTGGCTCCTCAGTACTCGGATTACTGGCGGGAAGGCACCATCCATGACTTCGACCCTGCGAGCTATCTCACGCCACTTCCGCCGTTACCGATCGCTCTAAATATCTATTCACTCCCTCTCGGAACAAGCGGCAACAGTATCGGCTCGGCGATCTCGACCAACCCACTCTTCTGGAAAGGAGTGTACAGGGGCGATGGAGTTACCCCCCCATGGACACTTTATACGCTGGAGACGACATACCCCCAAGCGGGCACGATGAACTGGCACAACTTGTTCCAGTGGTCGCTCAACCCTCAGGGAATTTCCTATCCCCCGGCGTGGGCCGGCGAGAGCAGGGGATTCACGGACTGGGTCGATCTCTATGCCCCCTATCTCAGCAGGGCCTTCTTTAAAGAGTACGGAGACTACGAAAATGGGGCCGGAACGACGCTGAACTTTGGTCACTACGGGTTCCCGCGCATCGGCTCACCGCAGCATGTCGATCTCCCCCCGACTTATCCCCCGCTAACACTGGACATCTGGTCATCGACTTCCCCCCTTGTGCCCGCTTCTGGCGGAGATCCTGACGGCCATTACCTCACCCGACCCTCGGTTGGCGATGGATTGGACATGATCACCGGGGAACCGCTGCTGACCGAGACCGACTTGGAACTTGAGTTTGGCAGCGCCACATTCCGCCGGATTAGGACATACTCCGAACCCGCGGACCACGGGATGAAGGCGCATAGTTTCCGCCAAGCCCCCACAAGGATCGAGACATGGGCACGCGGCTGGCACGGGGCCGGATGGATGTCCAGCGAGGCGCCGCTATTCTACTTCGACGCTTCACAACCCGGGACCATCTCGACAGGCACCGAGGAGTCCAAACCCGTATGCTACTTCGTCCCTGACGCCCACCATTCGATCCCATTCCTGCGGCAGGAGCGGGATAACGGCGAGGCGCCGGATTACACCGCGCCGGAATGGTTCGACGCGATGCTCCTGTACGACAAGAGCGAATGTGAATGGGGGTTAATCGACGAGGGCACGGATTCCCAGCGGATAGGGTGGATCACACCGCCAGCCGAGATGAAGGTCTACCTTCACAACCGCTCGGTCATCTACACCATCAAGATGTATTACGAAGATGTGGATCCCCGTCAGCACAGACGGCCCGAAATCACCGGCCTGGAGACGAACAACGCCGACATAGGGGAATACGACGGGGTTCCATACTACGGACTGGTGACTTCGATCACCGACAAGACGGGCAACGAGGTGCGCATCACTTATGTCGATGCCAATAAGCATCGGCCATATCTGGACACGCGTTCAATCTCGCGGGAGGAGGGATTGGAAAAAGGAGTCATGCCGGTGCGCCAGAAGGGCTGGTACAAGGGCATGATCGATCATATCAAGCTCTATCCGTCGGGCCAGAACGCCGCCAGATGGTCACTGTTTTATACCTACAGAACATTCTATTCAGAACGCCATCAAGATGTGTACGGTTTCCCCATCAATCTTGTCAGCGGGCAAGATAATCCCGATGAGATCGAGTACTTCATCGACTACTGGGATGCGCTCTCCCATCCGCCCGCTTTGCACTCCGTGCTCGTGTACGAGGGGGATATCGCGCCGCCGAGCGACCGCGACCTCATCCTCGCCTGCGACCAGGCCACCCTCGAACCCGCCGAGCACGCCGACCCTGGCGCTTCGCCCCCGACATTCGTAGAACTGCTCGTAAACCGCAACAACCGTGATGACGACGCCGATGGAAAATATAATATCGCGCGCGTAATCGGCCGACCACGAAAAGGCGAATATAACAACCTGTATGATTATCAGGACGCGGCCATCGGGCCGACCGGCGAGGGGGAGGGCGTGGCGACGCCGCTGCCAGCGCAGTGGCTGCATCAGCTTCGCTACAGCTACGCGGATCCCGCGTTCTACGGCGAATATGACGAAGACGCGGATGGGGCATCGGGTGAGTACCGGGCGGCCGAAGATTTCGCGATCTATTCCTGCGGGCCGGTGAACCTGACCGACAACTACAACCCCGGCGAAAACCGTTTTAGACGGGCGGCATACCTGCTCAAGGCGGCCCGGCTCAGCCGAGCGGAATCCGAAACGAGCGAAATGCAAGATCTTCCCGCAAGATACTGGCTGTACCGGTATCAGGATGTAGAAGAAATCGGCGCTGATGTGCCCGCGCCGTACCCATCCTCGGCTGGTGTAAACTATTGGATGAGGGACACGGGACCCAGCTCCTTGCCCCGCAGGATGAGCCACCGCTATGGATCCGAGACGATCGACCGCATCTATAAAAATCGGCCAGATGACTCACTCTCGTGTTCCTACAACACATTCGTAAACGCCCTGATCGGGCTCGACGAGGATCGCTATGTGGACGGAGATCTGTGCAGCCCGCCCATTCCACCCGAGCCCCCCTCCGGGCCGCCCACGGGTGAAGTTGATACGCAGCTCGGAGGGATATTCGGTTACGGAGATGAGGCGGGTCCGTATTCGGATGCACCCGGCACCGGGAGCGGCGGAAGCATCGTGACATCCTCGATCCACCGCCTCGACGAGGAGGAAACAAACTTTCTTCCCATCGGGCTGCTCGCGGATAAGATTTATTACCGGTGGACGCAGCCCTATCGTCTTGACCCCCGCCTGCTCCCCTCGGATCCCGGGCAGGGCGGATCCTCAGGTAGCGCTCTACTCATCGCCCGCCCCGCGAGCTGGGAGCAGTACGACGGTCGCATCGAGAGCACGGACGGGCCAAGCGCATTTAATCTGGATCTCCGTCATACCTATGTCGGAGGTTCGATATCGGACGCATGCGAGGAACAGCTGGGGCTGATCATCACCCAGGCCGTGGCCACGACGGGGTTTCTGCCGGGTGGGGCGGGCATTTTCTCGACAGTCGGCGACGACGGCTCCACCAAGTGGTGCCGGGTGTACCGGTTCATCTCAGCCCCGGAGAGCCCCGTCTCATGGCGGGGGAGCGCATACGAGTTTCTTCGGGAGAGCGGGGATTCTTCCGCTCCAAGCGGTCCGGAGGTCATCTGGGATGACAATCACGAGGAAACCGGTCAGAGTGGCGAACCGGGAGATATCCCTGTTGAAGCAAACGCCACCCACGCCCTCTATTACTATCCCTTCAACTTTGTCGCCGAAGAGTGGGGTAATGACATTACGGATGCTCAGCCCGTCCGTATTGAACAGTCAAGGCCGATGTGGTGGGTGGCGGTCGACGAATACGACTCGATCGAGGAGGCGCTCAGCATCAACTCATCCATGACTTACTCGGAAACAAATATTACTAATTACATGTACGATACCTATTCCGGCCAGCCCGCGTCATGGAACAGCCGCCGCGTGGTAGGCCTGAGCAGCACCGGAGCCGTGCTCTCGGATCGGACCTGGACCAATGACGAGGACCAGGCCGTCGACCCCATGACCCAGGACCCTCCAGCGCTCCTTGAGGCATGGGCGTACGACTGCCACATGCGTCCGATTCTCAAGTTCTCGCGCGGCTGGGGGGCCGCGGCGGTGGTTGGGGATGAGAGTACCACCGGCTTGGTCGAGTCATTTGTCTATGGTGAGAAACGCGTGTTCAATCTCGGAGCACCCGCCTATGGCGAGGAAGAGGTCGAAGTCGAACTCTGGCCCCGCACGCCCCTGGCCCGCTCTATCCGCAAGGGCTGCTCCGGCATTGATATGCCCGTATCGCTGACCAAGTATCTTGACGAAGATACCGATTCAATGACCCCGGTTGATGAATGGCGGGCGCGCCTACCCGAATACGAAACCTTCTACGGCCTCGATAGCCATGAAATCGGAAGGATCAATCATTATTACGGGCATTGGGATGCGACGCAACTCCCCAATCCCGAAGAATCCGAAGCTCAGCCGCCCATGCGATGGAAGATCCGCTCCGGACCGGCCCACCGCCGTCGCCCCGGCGGGCCGCTGGTCCATGCGATCGATGCCCAGTGGTACAACAACAAGGGTCAGCTCGTCTGGCGCGTCTACGGGGCCGTGGCCCAGCCCCAGCCGAATACCGATGGGCATGTCTCGGTTTCCGAGGGGGACGAGGTCTTTCTCGACTACTACCAATACGACGAGGACGGCCGCCAGACACTGACGGTTGAGGACATCAGCATCAACCCCACTGGGGACGGCTTCACCGCCGATGAACTCGTCTTTCCCGGTCATCCCACGGACAACACCTACGCCGATCTTGGTCTTCCTGAGCCGGCGTGGGCCACGATGGACGCCCCCCACGGGGTTCTCCTGATCGGCGACGATGTGCCCGGCGATGATGTGACCGCGGAAGAACTTGGCTTGATGGTGGCCCGGATCATCCAGGACCGCAACTCCCTCCTGGGGCCTGGCATGTACCGTCAAGCGCAAGCTGAACCGCTGAATCTGATCACATTCAGGGACTACAATAACTTTGGTCAGTTCAAGGTTGTCCATCCCAGCGGCGCCCGCGACATCACCCATTACCGGGTGGAAAGCAACTTTCTCCGCGAACTCCGCGCCATGGGCGCGAGCCTCGAGGACGGTGCGTGGAACTTCTCCGGGCAGGGCCTGTTCAACAGCGAGTTTGAGGGCCAGAACTTCGTCGAGGGAATCCAGTCCGTCATCGACGGGCTTGAAGGTGGGCAATGGTCCGGCTCCCCTTATGACCTTCAAAGCGATGTGTTCCTGGACAACCGCCTGGAGATCATCGCCAATATCACTCCCAACTACGACACCGCTGGCCGGCTGACCGGCCTGACCATCGCGGACACCTCCGTCGGCGTCGAGCCGCTGAAATCCACCGTCTCCTACGACGGGTGGGGGAACCCGTTGCTGGAGATCAGCCCCGACCGGCTGATCAAGCGGTATCGCTATGACGGGCTGGGACGCCTGCACAAGACATTCGTGGGCTCCACCGACCGCCACTACCGCTGGCGGACCGCGACCGAGGAGGATACCGACGACGACATGATCTTGACGGAGAAGCTCTACTACGGCACTTCGCCCAACGACGCGTTCATGCCCATCACCAAGTGGATGTACCGCCAGCGTTCGACCGAGCAGTACGGCGCCGACTGGTGGGAATACTCCGATGACCAGCACGACCCGACCATCGCTTTCCCAGAGGGGGACTCTGTACCGGGTCGATCCAGCCCGGGGCTCGTGGAGCGTTACGGCTACGACTGGCGGATGCGCCGAGTCATCACCCGCTACGAAGACTTCGCCGCGGGCAACCCCGGCCCCTACCGCGAAGAGAGGACATATCTCGATAACCTCGACCGCGTGCGCTTCGTCGCCGTGTACGCCCCCCAAGCCACTGCCGCGGCTCCCGACCCCGACATCGCCCCTTTCAGCCCGTTCCCCGAAGCCGGGCATTTCCTGGGCGCCGGTCCAGGCGACAACCTGCTTTCGCTGGAAGAAACCGTATACAACGATGCTGGCCAGGTTGTCGAACGCCGCCGCTACGACCCCAGCGGCAGCGGGGGCTATCTGGCCACCCACTCGTACACGGACCACGAGGGCCGCGCGATCTGGTCGAGTTCCTCGGGCGGCGAGGTCAATCGAACGATCTACGACGCCAAGGGCCGCGTGGCGAGGTCCTTGGTCTACGCGGGCGACGACCAGACCGACGGGATCGAGATGTCCCGCTCGATCAACACCTACGGCCCCGATGGGCATGTCCTGGAAGTCCGCTCCCTTGAGCGCACTGGGGAGCCCTCCCCCTCGGCGCCCCGTCTTCTCGATAGCGCCCCCCACCGCCAGAGCAGGATCTACACCTGGTACGACAGCTCGGGCCGGGTGATCGCCACCGCGGACATGGGTTGGGCTGATTTCGACGGCACGGGCTACGAACGGACCATCCCCCCGCGCCCCGAAGCATCGCCCGAGCATGTCGTGACGGTGGACAACTACACCGGCCATGCGACTCAAGGCCACCGCCGCATCCTGGTGGGCGTCGACTACCCGGACTCGTTCTTTGACCCCATCACCGGCGACGCCCTCGCTCGGGTTACCTGCTATTGGTACGACCGCTTGGGCAAGCAGAACGCCGTGTTGAATGTCATTTCCGCCCACAAGGATCCCGCGACCGGCGACATCGAACTCGCCTGCACGATCGACCGCACGGAATACAACCGCTACGGCCAGAAGGTGATGGAGCACGAGTACGCCTACAGCGGCGACGGATCTTCGTTCACGCACGCCGACTTCACCTTCCTGAGCGGCACGGAGTACACCTACGAGGCGGATGTCCTGCTCGATGGCCACACCGAGTCCACCACGATCTCCACCACACAGGTCCGGAGCATCACGCCCGTTCTGCCCGAGCACGCCGTCATCCGATGGGACGACGAACTCGCCCGCTTCGCGCCACGGTGGACGCTCTACGACGACCAGGGCGATCTCGTCTTCGACCACGCCGACCAGCGCCGCACAACCATTCTCGAATACGGCGCTCCCATCATCCAGCCGGATTACAACTTGCCATCCTTTGTATTGCATCCCGACGGACCGACCCCGCTTCCCATCGGCGAGGATGACTGGAGTTACCTGGGTATCTCGAACCGCCCGGATCTGATCAAGGCGGTGCACCTGCCCGATCCAACCGGCGGCGGCACGGGCGACGGGCTCGGCTACTCGATGTTCTTCTTTTATTACCCCGATGGCCTGCCGGCGATCCGTGTCGATTCGCGCGGGGTGGGGATCAAGTATGTCTACGACGCCGACGGCAACCTTATCCGGCTCTCGAGCGATGACGCCAACATCCCGCTGCTGGCCGAGCACCCGACGATGGCCGATGCGCAGCGGCCGCCCAACGCCATCGAGTACACCTACGACGCGCTGAGCCGGCTGATGTCGGTGACGACGGGGCGTGATTTCTCCGACGGCACATTCTGGCGTCGCAGCCGCTCGGACCTCCTGTACACATCGCTGGGAAACCTCGATCAGGAGACGCAGCGTCGCTACGCCGAGTACGACGATCCGGCGGATCCTGATCCGCTGCTGGAGACGGCGGGCGTCGTCGATTACACCTGGGACACGAAGCTGCGCCACGACAACGACCCGGTGGATCACACGAACAATGTGAACCGGCTGCTGTCCATCACCTACCCTGATCGTGCTGGGACCCACGACGACGGAGCGTACTCGCCGCGCGTTGTGACGCTCGGCTACGGCGCGGCGGGCGGGGTTTCGGACCTGCTTGACCGGGTGGAATCGCTCACGAGCACGGGCGGGCCGCAGGGGGCCGAGCTTGGGCATGTGGCGACCTACCGCTACGACGGCATCAGCCGCCTCGGCGGGGTCGATCTCGGCGATGTGCCGGGTCAGTCGTCGCAGACCTATGTACACACGGACGATCGTCAGTTCGACCTCTTCGGGCGTGTGGTTGATCGTCAGGTCATGAGCTTCGATGTGGGCTCGGGCCAGCACCAGCAGATCATGCACTCGCAGTTCGGCTACGACCTGCGCGGCGACCGCCTCTACGAGCGGCTGACGCAGCTGGACCACCCGACGCTGGGGAGCCGCGACAACACGCGCTCGTCGTTCTTCGACTACGACGCGCTGGGGCGGCTGGCGGGCGAGCACTACGGCACGCTCAAAGCGGATGGCTTCGAGGGCATCGACCACGCTTCGAGCGGGATCGACCCGCTGGCGCTGACCTACGGCCTCGATTCCCTGAATCGACGGGTGGGGATCGGCTCGGCGCCGGGGATCAGCATCTGGGAGGACGCGGACAAGGACGCGGTGGTCGATGCCGGCGAGCTGCTCGCGCAAACGCATGTCCTCGACGCGCGCGGCGGCCTGACGGGCCTCGACGACGGGACGACGGTCGAGCCCGTCGATCAGGACATCGCCGGCGCAATCACCGAGTTGCATGGACGCACGATCTACCACGACTGGCTGGGCCGCCCGATCCTGGCGCTTGACGCCGACACCGGCGATCCGATCTTCGCGGTGGACTACGACGGCTTCGGTCGCGTGGCCCAGCGCCGCGCGCCGTGGCCGGACAACAACCCCACGCTCACCAAGCAGCGGATCGAGACCTACTTCTACGACGGCGTGCGTCGCATCCAGGAGGTCTTCGCCGACCCGATCGCGGCGATCCCGCCGTGGCCGGTGGAGGTCCCGGTGGGCGGTTTGGGCGGCGGCTACACCGGCGATCTGGTGCGCACCGAGGCCGAGTACATCTGGTCGGCGGCCAGCGGCCAGCCCTTTGATACCTGTCATGTGCAGATCGACTGGTGGGACCGCGAGGCGTGGTTCGTGCAGGACCATCAGACGGCGACGGTGCGCGCCTACACCGACGCCAACGGCGAGATGGTGCGGCAGTACCGGTTCGATGCATTCGGGAACCTGCTGAATCTCGACACCTTCCCGCTGGCCAGCGGGAGCGGTCTCTTCGCGAACTTCCGGAACCGCATCGGGCATCAGGGGTTGTTCGCCGAGCGTGTCGATGCGAGCACGACGGCGACGACGCTGAGCCCGAACCCCAATGCGCAGGTTTGGTATCAGAACCGCAGCCGGTGGTATGTGCCCGAGCTGGGTCGATTCATGACCAGCGACCCCAACGCGACGGGCGTGCCGACGATGAGCCGTCTGGCGATGCTGGGGACCACGCCCACCGGCCCGCCGAGCGGGAGCTTCGATTGGGAGAGCCACTACGGCGACGGGTGGGATACCTGGACCGCGTATGGGGCGAACCCGGTGATGGGGCAGGATCCCAGCGGGCTCTTCTTAGCGCTGGAACTCGGATTCGATGTCGGCATCCGAGGAGGAATTCTCGGTGCCCTCAATGGATTTGCCGGCGGAGCGGGGGGCTTTCTGGGTACAATCTATTCAGGAGTGACCGTCAACTCCTTGGTCATGGGAGCGGGTGCGAACGCGCTGATCTTCTCAGAGTTTGCGGATATCTTCGGAACCCATGTCAATGCCGACAGAGGGCCAAAGGGAACTGTAAATCAGGCGAAGCGAATGGCGGAAAAAGGACAGGCTCCAGGCAAGATTGGCAGGATTGATAAGGGTAATCCTAATACAGGAACGCAAACGCACACACATAGAAAAGGCCAAGGAGAACAGCCCGCGCTTAATCAGGATGGTACTATTCACGATAAGCGGCGCGGAGACCCCGGATTCAATGAGGAGGAGAAACAATGGTTGCGAGACTATGGAGTACTCAATGATGGAGCTCAACTTGCTGGATGATGAAATCAATAATGTGCTTGCCAAGTATGCCGCCCAATTGGATGACGGCTCATCGGGTATTGGATACCATCTCGATGGCCTAGAAGGTATTGGGCGGGATGATATCACGCCTAGCTTAATTATCGAGTGTATGGAGATCGTCGCTAAATCAACTCGGTGGGACCGCGAGCGACACCAGCTACTGTTTAGTATTCATCTTCCAGAAGTTTTGAGCAGTGAAATTTTACACATTCCTGATAGCATTGAAGCAGCGTTAATAGAAAATCGCAGTTGTAATGAACCGCCATCTTTAGTCATGTGTTCAAGAGTTGCCTATCTTGAGGATCGCTATTCTGGAATTGTGTTATTAGCAGATATTTTGAAAACTAAGATTAAGAATTTTGATTTATCTAAATATATTATTCAGTATTCTTCTCGGCCAGGTGATTGTGGCCAATTGGCCGGTATATGGACAAGGCATGTGGCATGTATTTATAACCCATAGAAGTCGCCTGAGTAGCGGTCCAGCGACTTTGTGGGCCTCCTTTGTCGGGGTCTGGCCGGTTGCTCACACGGCCCGCCTCCACTCACGGCCCGGATCTCCAGCCGAGAGAACTATGGGTCGCCATTTTATGCTAAGCTACCTCAGAATGCCTCTTTGACAAGTTGATCTTCTCCATCGCACCGCACCGTGGCGGAGTTCGTGTGGTCCGCGGCTTCGGGCCAGCCGTTCGACACCTGCCATGTGCAGATTGACTGGTGGGATCGTGAGGCGTGGTTCGTGCAGGACCATCAGACGGCGACGGTGCGCGCCTACACCGACGCCAACGGCGAGATGGTGCGGCAGTACCGCTTCGACGCCTTCGGGAACCTGCTGAACCTCGACACCTTCCCGCTGGCCAGTGGGAGCGGGCTGTTCGCGAACTTCCGGAACCGCATCGGGCATCAAGGTCTCTTCGCCGAGCGTGTCGATGCGAGCACGACGGCGACGACGCTGAGTCCCAATCCCAATGCACAGATCTGGTATCAGAGCCGCTCGCGCTGGTATGTGCCGGAGCTGGGGCGGTTCATGACGAGCGATCCCAACGCGACGGGCGTGCCGACGATGAGCCGTCTGGCGATGCTGGGGACGACGCCCACCGGGCCGCCGAGCGGGAGCTTCAGCGCAGGCGATTATTACGCTGACGGGTGGGATACCTGGACCAGCTACGGCGGCAACCCGGTGATGAACCGGGATCCGAACGGGCAGTTTATCCTGGGACTGCTGGGAGGAGGCGGACCGGCATACGAGGTCTACACCGACTACGCGGATGAAGCGCTTGACACTGGAGCAAATGCCTTTGGATATATCCAAGGTCCTCTAGGGGCGACAATTCAGGGTCAGCAAGCCCTTATGCTCCAGCTGATTGATTCAATATCTGGTGGTGTATCCAGTGCAATTGGTGATCAGGCTTTGGCTGGGTTGACTACTCTCGCCGGCGTGGCAAAAATCAACGGAAGAATGCCAATAAACGCAAGATTTGCAGGGCAACTCTTTCCACTTGATCTGTTGCCAGACGGCTTGAGGGCAAAGTATCCACATAGTGTGCGATTTAAACCAACGGGGTTTCCTGATTTTACTCCTTACGCGAAGCAGGTAGTGGTGTCGAATAAATTGACTGGTAATTATCGTAGAGATGCGGCGATGGCTAACTCTGCACGCGGGTTTCCTTCAACTCCTAAAGGATATTTATGGCATCATGTGGAGGATGGGAAGACCCTCCAGCTAATCCCCGAGGATCTTCATAATGCAGTTCGTCATACCGGAGGAGTAGCCAAGCTTGCTGAACTAGGTCGCTATGTAAAACGCGGCCGAAGGAGGTGATGATGCGTCTTGATGAGTTAATCCATACAAGGCATCGCGCAAAAACCGATTCCAGCATCGGTCTTGTAGCGGAGGCTTGTTCCTCAGAGGCCACAGAACTTATGCAAGAGTATGGGGGGTCCACGGCAACTAGAAATATTGTTCATGCTGTATCTCATGATAAATATGAAGAATATACAATTCATGAGATATGCACGCCTACGATTTCAATTAAATTACACTATTTGACATGGGAAATGCAGATGCTTTCTTGCTATCCAATTTGTAGCGATCCGTGCGGAAACTATTTTTGCGAGCTTAGACCATTGGGTCAAATTGTGTTTTTTGATCATGAAACCGGCGCAATCTATCCCCTCGCAAGTAATCTAAAACAGTTTCTCGATTCAGTCAAGGCCGACACGGAGGATCCCGATATATATAACGATCCGGATGCGGTTAGCTGGGGCGACCCAGACTTTAAGCCTGAGTTTTAGGTGGCCTTCGATTTTTTGCCAAGATTTTCTTCTGCTCTGTATAATTTATCAATTTTTCTATCTCCTCAACTGGACAAGCATAAAATTCAAGGAACCGACGAATTAGTAGAAACTCCGGTTGAGTTTCATATGGAATCGATGCCGGGCAACAGCGAATATCAGGTCGCAAAGCAGGCCCGGAACATCATGGACCATGATGGGGCTGTCGACTTGGCGAGGCAAGGTTTCCGTCTATTGCGGCGAGGCAGGGGGCGATGATGTATTATCTGCCGTTCACGGACCTTGATGATAATTTTGAGAATTTCAAGTGGCGTGAGTCGGATGAATACCGGAGACGGATTTGCGAGGAGTGCAACGGCGTGTCCGCTGATCATGTTGGCAAGCCCTTTGATATTGTGGTCAAAAGGGAGCCACGGACCTTTGGTCCAGGCCATCCCGGCGCGGCGATATTTCCCATTGAGTTCGCGGAATTTCTGATATTACATGACACGGACAATCGTATAGTATGGGGAAAAGTTCTTGTTGGGAAGGAGAGTTATGAATCGTCTCGGTATGTTACGGCGTACATGCCGTCTTCGTATAATATCCATGAGAGAGGAGATTTTCGATCGGTTTATCGCATATGCTCGCTGTGTGGGAGTTGCACTACGGGCATGTACGAGTGTGGGGATGAATACTTGTTTTCTGATTTTGCTGATTATGATATTTTATTTTTGAGCGGAAGGGCATTTGTCTTATTGTCAAAGGAAATTGTTTATCGGTACAACTGGAGCCAGCATCGCGACATAGAACTCGAAGCCATTCCTGTCCGTGACTGTCCTTTAGACGGCTTTCGTCTCCCCGGCGACCCTGACTGGGCAAAGATCTGCCCGGATTTCAAGCCCAATCCTCGTCAGGACTGGTCTAGGCCCGCGCCAAGAATGAGTAAATAAGGGGCTTTGCAGACACATGCTCTCCGTGTTCTTTGCGATCCTGTCCATTCTTATCAGTTGGGGGACTGGCCTCGATTCGCTGAATCGACGGGTGGGGATCGGCTCGGCGCCGGGGATCAGCATCTGGGAGGACGCGGACAAGGACGCGGTGGTCGATGCCGGCGAGCTGCTCGCGCAAACGCATGTCCTCGACGCGCGCGGCGGCCTGACGGGCCTCGACGACGGGACGACGGTCGAGCCCGTCGATCAGGACATCGCCGGCGCAATCACCGAGTTGCATGGACGCACGATCTACCACGACTGGCTGGGCCGCCCGATCCTGGCGCTTGACGCCGACACCGGCGATCCGATCTTCGCGGTGGACTACGACGGCTTCGGTCGCGTGGCCCAGCGCCGCGCGCCGTGGCCGGACAACAACCCCACGCTCACCAAGCAGCGGATCGAGACCTACTTCTACGACGGCGTGCGTCGCATCCAGGAGGTCTTCGCCGACCCGATCGCGGCGATCCCGCCGTGGCCGGTGGAGGTCCCCGTCGGCGGGCTCGGCGGCTATGTTGGCGACCTTGTGCGCACGGAAGCCGAGTACATCTGGAGCGCGGCGAGCGGTCAGCCCTTCGACACCTGCCATGTGCAGATCGACTGGTGGGATCGTGAGGCTTGGTTCGTGCAGGACCACCAGACGGGGACGGTGCGCGCCTACACCGACGCCAACGGCGAGATGGTCAGGCAGTACCGCTTCGACGCCTTCGGGAACCTGCTGAACCTCGACACCTTCCCGCTGGCCAGTGGGAGCGGGCTGTTCGCGAACTTCCGGAACCGCATCGGGCATCAAGGTCTCTTCGCCGAGCGTGTCGATGCGAGCACGACGGCGACGACGCTGAGTCCCAATCCCAATGCACAGATCTGGTATCAGAGCCGCTCGCGCTGGTATGTGCCTGAGCTTGGGCGGTTTATGACCAGCGATCCCAACGCGACGGGCGTGCCGACGATGAACTCGCTGGCGATGCTGGGGACGACGCCCACCGGCCCGCCGAGCGGGAGCTTCGATTGGGAGAGCCACTACGGCGACGGGTGGGATACCTGGACCAGCTACGGCGCCAACCCGGTGATGGGGCAGGATCCGAGCGGGCTGTTCTGGGGCCTGGTGGGCCTGGGAGTAGCGCAAGGTCTCGATTCCGGCCTTTCTGCCCTTGACGGCCTGGGCATGGTTGCCGATGGGTACCAGGCGCGCAACAGGCTCATGGGTCAGGTTGGAATCTACCACCTTCAGCAAGCGATGCTGATGGACCTGATGGACACAATGTTCAGCGGGGACGGGGCGGAGTTCACCGCTTCACTGGCGACCTACACCGCGACGGTCCGGATCGCGGGCAGAGGCGGATTCGGCGGATTCCGGCTGGCCAACAGCGTCTGGAACCTCTCGCCCATCGAACGGGGACGAGTGATCGAGCAGCAACTGGGAATGAACCTGCATCAGAACTTCCCCGGGATTGACGCCTTTGATTTCAACAGTGGAGAAGCGACGAGCATCAAGAGCATCGACACGAACGCGCCGTCTTACCGCCGTGATTCCGCGATCCGGAGCAGGATCAGGAAGTATATTCGAGACCTGGATCGGTTTAAGAATGCTGGAGATATCGCTGAGGACATGATCAAAAGCAAGACGCTCAAAATAGCGGTCCCGGCGAATGCGTCAGAAAATCATGTGCGTGCAATCCGAAGCCAAAGGGGCTATGCTCGCACGCGCCGGATTCGTATCCGAATCGTGAGGATCCCATGATGAAACGGTGTAAGATGTACTTGAGAAAAGGAACGATCTATATTCGTACATCATCGCGCGCTCGTCAGGGGATTTGGAAGGATGAAGGCCCGGTGGGTCAGATCGCCGACCTGGGAGACTTCGCGCTGATCGGTTCAACAGCCCTGCGCTTCGCGGAGCAGTCCCGGGAGAACCGTATGATCGATCCCATGAATCTCAACGGTGAATGGACTTGGGAGTGGCTCGATGCGACCGGCGTGTCCTCGTGGAGAACTTTCATTCGCAGCGCGATAAGCATAACCATGGGGATTTATGACGAGACCGTGGTAACGCCATATGTCAGGATGGAGCGTGGGTACAACATCACGCCTTATTATAGGAAAGGGCTGGGGTATCTTGGGTTGGATCATATCCATCTCCCGCTTGATGCGACGCACGAGGAGATCGGTCGAGCGATCATGGAGGCGTTCGATCGCTGTACATAATGGGATTCTCATCAACATGGCGTTAAGACTACCCCAGTAGCAGTTCCGGCGGACGCGACCGAAGAGCCGCTCCGCGCGATCCGAGGAGCCAGCGACTATGCTCGTTCGCGTCGAATCCGCCTCCGAGTCGTGAGGATCCCATGATAAAACGATGTGTAATGTACTTAAGAAAAGGAACAATCTATATCCGCACTGTCTCAGCCGTTCGTCAAGGTCCTTATCGCGACGATGGCCCGTGCGGCCGGATCGCAGACCTAGAAGCTTTCGAACAGATCGGTTCAGCGGCGATGTGGTTCGCGGAGGAATCCCGGGAGGGCATCGAGAACCGAGTCATCGAGAATCTCAACGAGGCGACATGTGTGTGGCTTGAGGCCGCCGGGGTGTCTTCATGGAGCACCTTTGTGCGCATTGCAAAGTGCGTATCACTATCAATCCGAGACCAGATTGAAATATTTCCACATCGCAATGGCGGGCTGAAGGGGGGGGGGGGGGGGGGGGGGGGGGAGGGGGGGGTGGGGTTGATAAAGTTAACAACATACCGGACG